>CAZDIJ010000001.1:0-136625 GCA_964505475.1 uncultured Sulfuricella sp.
AACGACCCCCACCATGTCAAGGTGATGCTCTAACCAGCTGAGCTACGCGCCTAAAAGAGCGAGCATTCTAACCCAAGTTGTCGCGACTTTCAAACTTCTATATTCTCTAGGGGCTAGGGACTGGGGATCATGTGCCAGGAAAGGCCTCGCCCCCACCTCCACCACCTCCGTTTATCGCACCGATCACTTTGTAAATGAACCTTTTTTATCTGATGGACATCTGCGCGGTGGCGGTCTGCGCCATTACCGCGACCCTGGAATCCGGGCGCAAGGAAATGGATTTATTCGGCGCGCTGGTGGTCGGGCTGGTGTCTGGCGTCGGCGGCGGCACGGTGCGCGACCTGCTGCTGGGGAGGCTGCCGGTGTTCTGGGTGGCCGACGAAACCTATGTAGCTTCGGCGCTGGGCGCCGGCGCCGTCACCTTTTTCATCGCCCGCCGGATGCGCCTGCCGGTCAATTTCTTCCTGATCCCGGATGCCGTGGGGATGGCGCTGTTTACCGTAATCGGCACCGGCATCGCCCTGCAACTGGGTTTTTCCTGGCTGATCGCCGCCCTGATGGGAGTGGTCACGGCGGTCAGCGGCGGCATTATCCGCGATGTGTTGTGCAATGAAATCCCCCTGATCTTCCGCACCGAAATCTACGCCACCGCCTCGCTGGCCGGCGCCTTGCTGATGATCGGGCTGTCGCGCAGCGGCGTACCGCACTACGTCGCCAGCATCGCCTCCATGCTGCTTATCGTGGCGATACGCTTGTCGGCGATACGCTGGCACATACAGTTGCCCAAACTCGAAACCAAGGTTGATTGAACCCAAACGGTATTTTACCCGCCATGACCCCAAACACTCCGCAAAACCAGCGAATTCTCGTTATCGACGACAGCCTCGCCATCGGCAAGGTGGTGCAGGCCGCCATCGAATCCAGCGTCGATTTCCCGGTGGACTACGCCGCGTCGTTCGCCGAATGCGAACGCTTGTTATCCGAGCGCGGCGGCCAATACCAGGTCGCCGTGGTTGACCTTAACCTGCCCGACGCTCCCGACGGCCAGGCCGTCGATCTGGTATTGAGCAACGGCGTCGCCGCCATCGTGCTGACGGGAAACATGGACAAACAGATGCACGAACGCATCTCGGTCAAACCCATCGTCGATTACGTCATCAAGCAGAATCCCGGCTCGATCGAAACCGTCCAGCGCAGCGTAAAGCGCACCCTGCGCAACATGACGCGCAAGGTCATGGTGGTGGACGACAGCGCCAGCTTCCGCGCCTATCTCAAGGCCATACTGGGTACCCAACGGCTCCAGGTTCTGGAAGCCGTGAACGGCAAGGCGGCCTTGCAGGAATTGGAAAGGATGGAGGATGTCGCCCTGGTCGTCACCGATTACGAAATGCCGGAAATGGATGGCGTTCATTTAACCGCGGCATTGCGCTCGCGCTTCCCCTCCTCCAGGATGGCCATCGTCGGCCTGACCGGCTCGGACGACACCTTCCTGGGAGTGAAATTCCTCAAGGCGGGCGCCGACGACATCGTGCGCAAACCTTTCCTGGCCGAGGAATTCGTCGGCCGCATCAACAACTGCATGGATCATCTGGACAGCATATTGACCATTCAGGATCAAGCCAACCGCGACTATCTGACCAAGCTCTTCAACCGCCGCTACCTGTTCGATACCGGCGCCGCCTTGTTCGACAACGCCAAACGCGGCGAGAGCCGGCTCTCCGTGGCCATGGTGGATATTGATTTCTTCAAGAAGGTCAACGACACGTACGGACACGACATCGGCGACCTCGCCATCGTCGGCCTGGCGAAAGCGCTATCCGCCACCTTCGGCGGAAAAAACCTGGTGGCGCGCATGGGCGGCGAGGAATTCTGTATCCTCGCGGTGAATCCGCCATCCTCGGTCGAACTGCTGGAAAAGTTGCGGCGAGACATCGAGGCGCTGGAAATCCCCTTGCCCGAGAACGGCAAGCTGCGCATGACGATCAGCATCGGCGTCACCGACACCCTCGGCGAAAATCTCGACGCCATGATTAACAATGCCGACCAGGCGCTGTACGACGCCAAGCACGGCGGCCGCAACCGCGTGGTTCTGAAATAGATTAGCGGCGCTTGGCGCCGCTCACCCCCGGCACTTCGCAAACCTTTACCAGCACCCGTTCAAGCTGGCTCAGATCGCCGATTTGCAGAGTGAATCCCAGCGCCGCACGCTGCCCCCTGCTCAAGGTGCTGGCGGCGACGACATTGACCTTTTCGCGGGTGATCGCCTCGGAAATATCGCGCAGCAGTCCCTGGCGATCGGATGCCTCGACCTCGATATCCACTTCGTATAAGCCCGCCTTGGCGCCCCACTCCGCCGCCAGCACACGCTCGCGTCCCGCTTCGTCGAGACGCTGGACGTTGACGCAATCGCGGCGGTGAATCGCCACCCCGCGCCCGCGCGTGACGAAGCCGACGATGGGATCGGGCGGCAGCGGCTTGCAGCATTTGGCCATTACCGTCAACAAATTGCCGACATCCTCCACCAGGATGCTGCTCGGCAATTTCGCCACGACAGCGCGCCCCGGCTGCCATTCCGCTTCCTCCTGGCGGGTTTCCGCCGGCTCCTGCATGGCCGCCACCGCCTGGCGCGCGGTCAGATCGCCGCGCCCGATGGCGGCGAGAAAATCCTCGCTCTTGTCGAAGCCGAATTTTTGCGTGAATTTTTCCAGATTGGGCAATGTCAGCCCCAGCCGGTGCGCCTCTTTTTCCAGGGCATCGCGTCCCTGGGCGAGGTTTTCCTCGTAATGCTGGTATTTGAACCAATGGCGGATCTTGGCCTTGGCGCGCGAACTCACAACATATCCCTGGCTGGCGCTGAGCCAATCGCGGCTGGGGCCGCCCTGCTTGGCGGCGATGATCTCGACGCGCTGCCCGTTGGCCAACTTGGTGGTGAGCGGCACGATGCTGCCGTCCACCTTGGCGCCGCGACAACGATGGCCGAGATCGGTGTGCAAATGATAGGCGAAATCGAGCGGCGTGGCGCCGGAAGGCAGCGCAATCACCTTGCCCTGCGGCGTCAGCACGTAAATCGTGTCCTGGAACAGGCCGGTCTTGAACTGCTCGAGGATTTCCCCGGCATCGCGCACATCGTCCTTCCATTCGAGGATTTGCCGCAGCCAGGCGATTTTCTCCTCGAAGCGCGCATCGCCCTTGCCGCCCTCCTTGTAGCGCCAGTGCGCCGCCACGCCCAGCTCGGCGTGGTGGTGCATGTCGTGGGTGCGTATCTGCACTTCCAGCGCCTTATCTTCCGGCCCGATCACGGCGGTGTGCAGGGAACGGTAATCGTTGCCCTTGGGATGGGAGATGTAGTCGTCGAATTCCTTCGGAATGGGCTGCCACAGATTATGGGCGATACCCAGCGCGGCATAGCAGTCGCCCACCGTGTCCACCAGCACCCGCACCGCGCGCACGTCGTAGACATCGCTGAAGCCGACCCCCTTGCACTTCATTTTCTTGTAGATGCTGTAGATGTGCTTGGGACGCCCGCTTACCTCGGCGGCAATGCCGGCCTGGCGCAGCTCGTCCCTGAGCCGGCCAGTCACTTCGGCGATATAGTTTTCACGATCGACGCGCTTCTCGTCGAGGAGCTTGGCGATTTTTTTATAGAGTTCGGGTTCGAGGAAGCGGAACGACAAATCCTCCATTTCCCATTTGATCTGCCACACCCCGAGGCGATTGGCGAGCGGCGCGTAAATATCCTGGATTTCCCGCGCCACGGCGCGGCGCTCCTCCTCTTCGGCCTTGGCGGCGCAGCGCAGGGCATGAGTGCGCTCGGCCAGCTTGAGCAGCACCACGCGGATATCCTCCACCATCGCCAGCAGCATCTTGCGCAGGCTTTCGATATGGAGCTGGCCTGCCTTTTCGTCCTCGAAAGCGCCGACCTCGCCGACTTTGAGAATCTGCCGCATGCGCCAAGCGCCGTCGACCAATCCGGCAATATCCTTGCCGAAGCGTTTTTCCAATTGCTCGGCGGCATCATCCAGACAATCGGGCGCCGCGTGCAGCACCGCCGCCGCCACGGCGCCGGCATCCAGGGGCAACTGGGCGACGATGCCGGCGGTGCCGAGCGCATGCTGGATCAGGCTGGTTTCGCCCAGAAAGGACTGGCCGGCGTATAACGGCGCGATAAATTCACAGGCGCCGCGGATCAGCGCCAGATCGTCGGCCTGATACCCGGCGGGCAAGGCCTCCAGCCAGGAAATCCAGCTTTCGGCATCGCCGTAAAGGGATTTTGAAGGGGAAGTAGCGAGGGTAACCATTTATTACACCTGAATTCTTTATTTGAACCACGGGGAACACAGGGAAAAACTGGGGAAACATCCCGTTGAAAGAGATTGACTGTTCACTCGCCGGGTGAGCGGGGGGGGCATGCCTCGCTGCAATCCCAGCATCTCCCCGTGTTCCCCGTGGTTGAACTACGTTTTTTAGGTTAAACAGAACCTATGGGACTTGCCTGGCGCTTTGCACCCGGGTTTCATCCTGCCCTCGTCAAAACAACTCAATGCCGGTTTCGCCGCTCGAAGCAAGCTTTTCCAACTCCTCGAGGACTTCACGGCTGGCGTGCTCCATTTCCATGACGGAATTCAAGCCGGCCAGGAAATCGCCGGCGCGGTAGCGCTCCACCGCATCCTTGCCGCTGGCGTGTACCGCCTTGTGCGGCATTTCGATTTCCTTGTAGCCGGCATAGCTGGCAAACAGCTCCTTGCCATCGCCCTCGTAATACCATTTGCCGAGACGGCAGGCGGTATGGCTGGAAAAATCGGCGGCATTCTTCTCGGAGAGTCCCATGAAGACCTTGTAGATTTCCGCCTTGTAAATCAGGTGATCGACTTTCGCCACCTCGACAAAAGTCCGTAGCGAGCTGGCCTTGATGACATGCTGCAATTTTTCCGATACGGCGTGCAATTCCGCCATGCTGCCCACCGCCATTTTGGCATCTTCGTCAAAAACCGCCGCCTGCTGCGGGCTGATCTCGATCTGGCTTTTCGCCTGCGAGGTTTCCTGCTGGATAGACTGCACCAGCCCGGAAATCTCGCCGGTGGCGTTGGTCGTGCGCTCGGCCAGCTTGCGCACCTCATCCGCCACCACCGCGAAACCGCGCCCTTGCTCGCCGGCGCGCGCCGCCTCGATGGCCGCGTTCAAGGCCAACAAATTGGTCTGGTCGGCGATTTCCTTAATCAGCCTGACGATGCCGCCGATCTCGCCGACGCGGTTGCTGAGCGCTTCGACGCTGGAAGCGATGTCGCGCGATCTCTGCGACATGGTATTGAGATTGCCGGTTATCTTGCCGACCGCCACCACATTGGTTTCAGTCAGATCGAAGGTTTTCGTCGACTCGTCTTTTTGCGCCTTCATCTCCGCGGCAAGCTTGGCCAAGGATTTTTGCGACTCGGCAATCGAGCCTGCGAACAGAAGCAGGTTCTCGAACAACTTGGCATACACCAGATCCTTGCCGCCCCCCTGGCTGGTTTGCGCCTCCAGCGAACGCCGCTCGGCTTCCCACTGCGCCCGTTCCGCCTCGCGCTCAGCCTCGGCCTGATGCAGGCGTTCCTGCATTTCGGCCAACTCCCGTTTCAACCGCTGGTTCCCAAACATTCCCGACTCCTGGTTTTATTTTCCTTGAAATTGGGGCGAACCGAACTTTTCCCAAGATATTCGCCGCCAGCCAAGGATTTTTCATGGATTTACCGAGAATGTAAACCAATAAAAAGCACCTGCCACGGGTTTGCATTGATTACCACGGATTATCAACGGGTTGCCATTCCCTCAATTACCGGGTGAAGCACAGGCAGCCGCAACGCGTGCCCTTATCCGCGCCAAGCCGTGGATGGCGGCGGTTTTCTGAATATGCCTATGAATAATTTTCAGGCACCCTCACCCCAACCCCTCTCCTTTATGCCCTTTAGGGTGCGCCTGCGGGCGAGGGGCTTTTCTCCCTTCTCCCGCAGGCGGGAGAAGGGACGGGGATGAGGGAGCATGGGATGCAAGGCAACATCCTGAATATTGTTCATAGGCATGTTTCTGAATGCCGCGCCGAAACAGGCTCAATTCTCCCGCCTTTCTTGCCAATAGCGCTGCCTGGTTTCACGCCACGAAACCGCTTGAACGCCATCCTCCCCGAAGCGGAACAGCAGGGCGCCGTCGCGGTCGCTGCGGCGCAACTCGGCGCCCGCGTCACGGTAACGCGCGACGACATCCGGCTTGGGATGCCCGAAGCGGTTACGGTAACCGGTCGTGAACACCACCGTGGCAGGCCTTACCCGCGCGATGAAATCCGCGCCGGACGAAGTGCGGCTGCCGTGATGCGGCGCTATCAGCAGGGCGGACGCCAGCTTGTCGGGGGCGCGCGCCAGGATTTCCCGCTCAGCCCGCTGCTCGATATCGGCAGGCAATAGGACGCCGCCGTAACGGCTGGTGATTTTCAGCACGCAACTGCGGTCGTTGTCCTTCACCCGCGCATCGGCATAGCTGCCCAGAGACGGATGCAGCATCTCGAAACGCACCCCATCCCATTCCCAGTTCTGCCCGGCAAAGCACGGCAGCGCTTGCCGGGCTTGCCGCGGAATGGCGTGTCCGGCGGGCAAGGACGAAGCCAGCCAAGCCACCGGCAGCGCCTGCATGATCGAAAGCGCCCCGCCGCTGTGATCGGCATCGTCGTGGCTGACGATCAGCCCATCGAGCCGCTTGATCCCGGCGGCGCGCAAAAAAGGTGCGACAACGCGGCTGCCACTGTCGGATTCGCCGCCGAAACGCGGCCCGCTGTCGAACAACAGCGCGTGCCGCTGGGTCTGCGCCACCACGGCCAACCCCTGCCCGACATCCAGCACGCTCAACCACAACTCGCCTTCTCGCGGCTGCGGCGGCAGCGCCAAGAACAGCGGCAGCATGCCGCTCGCTCCCAGCCAGCGCGCCGGAAAACCGCGCGGCAGCAGCAGCCACAAGATGCCCAGCAATGCCGCCGCCACCGCCCAAGGCTGCGGCGCATGCGTCTGCCACACCGCGTCGGGCAATCTGCCCAGCGCTTCCAGAGCCGCCATGCACCACGCCATGAGTTCGTGCGCGGCAAGCAGCGGCCAATCGAACGGCGCTATCGCCCCGAAAAGAGTCAGCGGCGTCACCGCCAGGCCGATCACCGGAATCGCAAACGCATTGGCGAGCGGGGAAATCAGCGAAACCTGCTGGAACAGCAACAGCAATCCGGGAGTCAGTCCCAGCGTCACCGCCCACTGTGTGATGCCCCATTCGCGCAGCCAATGGGGCCGCCGCAAGCGCCCGCCGCCGACGTAGAAAATCGCCGCGACCGCCCCGAACGACAACCAGAACCCCGCCGCCAGCACCGCCCAGGGGTCGAGCAGCAGAACAATCGCCAAGGCGATGCACAATACCCGCGAAGCGGAACCGGCACGCCCCAGCCACAATGCCGCCGCCACCGTTCCCAGCATATACAGCGTGCGTTGCGTCGGCACGCCGAAACCCGACAGCCAGGCGTAGCCCAGCGCCGCCAAAACCCCGGCCAGCGCCGCCGCCTTGCGCGCCGGCAGGCGCAAAGCCAGGGACGGGATATGCCGCCATACGGCGTAAACCAACGCGAACGCCAGTCCCGCCAGCATGGTGACGTGCAGCCCGGAAATACTCATCAGATGGGTGACGCCGCTACGCTGGAACACCTGCCATTGCGCCGGGCTGATGGCATGCTGCTCCCCCACCGCCAGCGCCTTGAGCACCCCGGCATAAGGCCGCTCGCCAAGCACCGCATGAAAGCGCCGCGCCACCGTTTCGCGCGCCGCCTCGATCAGGTAGGAAGGCCGATAGACGCGCTCGTCCAGGCGGCTATTGGTTTCCTCCGCGCGCACGTAGCCGCCGGCGCGCAAATTGCGCTCCAGCGCCCAGGCCTCGAAATCAAAACCGTGCGGATTGGCATTGCCGTGCGGACGTTTCAGCCTCACCGTCAGGCGCCAGCGTTCGCCCGCCTGCACGGCGGGAGGCGCTTCAACCGTTTTTCCGCCGAATCCCGCCGCATACCAGGTCAACTGGATGCGGCGCGGCGCCGCCGCATCCGGGGTAAGCACCTTTTCGACATCGAACTCGAAACGCTGGCCGCGCTCGCCCGCGGAAGGCAGCGCGGCAACCACGCCGCTCAGGCGGATGTCGCGCCCCTCCCAGTGCCGCGGCAACTCGTCGGCCAAGCGATGATGCGCGAGGGTGGCAGCCCACATGAAACCCGCCGCCGCGCCCGCCGCGGCAAACAAAGTCCGGCGCAAAACCAGCGGGCGGCACAGCCGCCCGGCCAAAACCGGCAACGGCAAAACCAGCCACCACGCCAGCGCCGGCAAGGCCGCCTGCTGTTGCAGTAGCCACACGCCGGCCACAAAGGCTAAGATATTGGCTTGCATTTCGACCCGCCCGCCCCATGCCGCGCAAATACTTCAGGAAATTCCTGCCCAGCCACGACCACATCCGTGAAAACCGCGCCGTCCGGCTGTTCGCCCCGCTGCTCGGCCACCACAACCTGTGGCACCTGCACCGCCGCTCGGTGGCCGGCGGCGTCGCCATCGGCCTGTTCACCGGCTTGATTCCCGGGCCGTTCCAGATGCTCAGCGCGGCGCTGCTCGCCATCGTGTTCCGCGTCAACCTGCCGGTGGCGGTATTCACCACGCTCTACACCAACCCGCTCACCTTCGTGCCGCTGTACGTGGCCGCCTACCGGCTCGGCGCGCTGATACTCGGTCAGCACGGAAAGGAAGTGGATATCGCCGGCGACTTCAAGGCGGAAAGCTGGAGCGACTGGCTCCCCGAATTCATCGACTGGATCGCCGGACTCGGCGAACCGCTGCTGGTCGGCGTACCCGCCCTCGGCGCGATACTTTCCACCGCAGGCTACTTTACGGTGCGCGGCCTATGGCGGCTGCACGTCGTCAGCCAATGGCGCGAACGCAAACGGCGGCGCGCGGGAAACTAGCCCTCTTCCAACGCCCCGTCCACCAACCGCAATATCCGGTCGGCGCGCGCCGCCAGATCGAGGTCGTGGGTGACGATGACGAAACTGGTGCCGAACTGCCGGTTGAGTTCCAGCATCAGGCCAAACACCCCTTGGGCGGTGACGCGATCGAGATTGCCGGTCGGCTCGTCGGCCAGCACGCAGGCGGGCTTGGTCACCAGCGCGCGCGCCACGGCGGCGCGCTGGCGCTCGCCGCCGGAAAGCTCGCCCGGCGTATGTTTCAGGCGATGCTCCAAACCAACCTGCGTCAGCATGGCAGTCGCTTGGGCATAGGCTAGCTCCTTCGCCATGCGCCGGATCAAGAGGGGCATGGCGACGTTTTCCAGCGCGGTGAATTCCGGCAGCAAATGATGGAACTGATAAATGAAACCAAGCGAGGCGTTGCGCAGATTGCCGCGCTCGACCTGGCTCAAGGCATTGACATTGCGCCCCATGATGACGACCTCGCCACGGCTGGCGTCGTCCAGTCCGCCCAACAGATGCAGCAAGGTGCTCTTGCCCGAACCGGAAGCGCCGACGATCGCCACCCGCTCGCCACGGGCGATTTCCAGGGAAATACCGAGCAACACCGGCACCTCCAGTTCGCCCTGGCGGTAGACTTTATGAACATTGGAACAGGAAACGACTTGATTCATGTTACGCACTCAATTGGATTTCTCATAGGGTCCAAGAAACCGTTCGCCATTGAAATGAATCAGGTGTGATGGTGCTTCCGCAACCCAAACCTCGGTTTCCCAAGCTATTTCACCAACGTAACGAGCCATCAGCGCACGAGATGGGAAAGCCGTCACGTAAACCAGACCGGCGGATGAACCGGAGAACAACTGAGCCAATTCTTCGTGACGCTTGCCGTCAACGGGGCCATGACTGGTAACGGACTCTATCAGCACCAGCCAATTCCGTTCAGGACAATAAATCACCACATCCGGCATCTTGCCGTGAGAATCGACGGCGACACCCAGCCTGGTTAGTTGGACGCTATCGAAGTATCCCCATTTGTCGCCAGTATCCCCCGCATAAATCAGGAGACCGCCAGGAACAAAGCCCGTACAAAATTTTTCGATGATTGCTTTAATCAGCTCGCTATGCTTGCCGGGACTTAATCGAATTTCGGCACCCTGCCTGATTACCACCGGAATCCGCCTCATGTCCCTTTCTTTCGCATACCGTGCAGCCAGCATTTGACGTGTCGAGAGGTAGACTGCCAATTTCTCCGGCCATGCCTGCGTACCGAAGGCTCGAAGCAATGCAAGCGCTTCCGGCTCTATCTGATAAACAAATTTTGGGCTATTGACTGGACGCGCCGGATTATCTGGATTTGGAATCGCGATCCCGGCATCGACAAATTGATGCACCGTCTGACGGCGAAAGGTTTCGCGGGTATTCGGCTTGTAGGCTGCTCCATAATGGTTATGACTAAATTCCATCATCGGCGTAATACCCATCAGTGGGTTGTCCGCCTGCCGCCATGACTTGCTTGGGGTAATACCGACCAAGGCCAGCAAACAAAGTGCAGAACGCTCGTTCTGCTGCGCTCGAGAAAAACCGAGACCTACAAGAATTCTCAAAGCGTCGTCGATATTCTTGTGGCCGCTCATAGCACACTCTCCAACCGGGCATCTATCCGTTCCTGCGAAATATCACCTTGCATCGACGCCCACCGCCCCAGCGCAACCAATACATCCCGGCTGGGGTACTTCATCATCCGCAAATCGGTCGCGTTTACTTGGGTATGGCCGCTAAATCGGCGGAAACTCTCATCCACAAGCGTGGAATTCAGGAAAATCACCAGACCACGCGCTAAATACTCCGGCAACCCTTGCTTTTGCCGGTGAAAAACATTCAGGTGATTCTCAAATCCCAACCATGACGAGGAAAATGCATCGGGATAAACCATGCTTGCCACAATGCGGCGTTTTTCCTCTTTGGAAGAAAAACGCCGAATCACGGCATAAAAACCATTAGGATAAAACAATTTGTCGGTTTCTGAATGGTGCATCAGCGCATTGGATTTCTTCATCCCGATTTTTGGCCAATTAATTGACAACCCGGAAAAATGTCCAGGGTAAAGCAAGGGAACACTCCCCGGTTCCGGCATCTCGCGCAAATGGTCTTTTACGCGAAAATCGACAACCGGCCCAGTCGAGACATCGACGCCGATATCCACAAGCGAATAACGTAGCGCCGGGAATAGCTCCTTGATATTCCGTTCCGGGGATAGTGGTATGTGAATAAAACATTCCGCATCGTCCTGGAAAACGATCTGACCGAATGAATACGCATGTGCCGAGAAATCGGCAAAACCATCGTCGGTCGAGGTGGACACCTTCACCTCAGCCTGCCGAGCACCTTTTTCAAGCAGGATGACAATGTTTTCCTGCAATACCTTATCATCCTTGAACGCTTTGTCGCGTGCGGAGAACAAATGCATATGCCGTATTGCCGTATGCGCCAGAATGAACTCACGGAAAGGACGGTAATAAGGGCCATTGCAGAAACTCCGAGGAATAATCGCAGCAACCTGGCCGCCCTGCTCCATCATGGCGATGGCTAACATGACAAACGCCGGGTAAAGATTGACGGTTTCAATACCAACCTGGCGGAGCATAAGGCGATGACGCGAATGGCTGGCAATTTTCTTATAAGGCGGATTGAGGATAGCGAAATTAAATTTGCCGACATTGCCGAATTGAACCCGATTCACCGCGTTTTCAATAAAATCGTCTTGAATCAGATCGGTGATTAGCTTTATTCCGTCTTCCCTGAATAATTCCTGGTAATACGCTATTTCTTCGGAAAGATAAGATGCCAGAAGCCCATCGAGTTCATAAAGTGTCACTGAAATGTCAGTGGTTTGGCTCTTGGATTTTCTCAACAAATCCAGAAAAGCCGCCGTCAGCGACCCCACCCCCGCACCCGCATCGAGAAGGCGGATAGATGGGCGATCTGAAAAATTGAAAAGCCCCGCCATGAACTCCGCGGTACTTTGCGGAGTCAAGAATTGGCCAAAATCCGCCCGCGTAGCAGAATCCAGCCGGGAGGACGCCTCAAGGCGCGCCTTCTCAATTCGAGGTTGGATATATTGCATAGCTAAATAAAGCTGCATGGGCAAGGTTCCCATAAGTCGCGTCATTCATAGCGCAACGCCTCCGCCGGATTGGTGCGCGAGGCGCGCCAACTGGGATACAAGGTCGCCAGCAGGGTGAGGACGAACGACACGACGGCGATTACGCCGACATCGCGCCACTGCAATTCGGAAGGCAGGTCGCTGATGTAGTAGACATCCTTGGCGAGGAATTGGATGCCGAGGGCGCGCTCGATGGCCGGCACCACCACGTCGATATTGAGCGCCAGCGCCACGCCGCCGCCCACGCCGATGAAGGTGCCGATCACTCCGATCAGGGCGCCCTGGACGATGAAGATTTTCATGATGCTGCCCGGGGAGGCGCCCAGGGTGCGCAGGATGGCGATGTCGGCCTGTTTGTCGGTGACCGCCATGACCAGGGTGGAAACGATGTTGAAGGCCGCCACCGCGACGATCAGCAGCAGGATGATGAACATCACGTTTTTTTCGATCTGGATGGCGCGGAAGAAATTGGCGTGAGAGCGCGTCCAATCGCCGGCGTAGAGTCCCGGCGGCAAGGTGGCGTTGAGTTCGCGCGCCACGCGCGGCGCGGCGAACAGCTCGTCGAGCTTGAGCCGCACGCCGCTCACCTTGTCCCCCATGCGGTAAAGGGTGGCGGCATCCGCAATATGCATCAGCGCCAAGCCGTTGTCGTATTCAAACATGCCGACCTCGAAAATGCCCACCACGGTGAATTGCTTCAGGCGCGGCATCACTCCGGCGGGCGTCACCTGCCCCTGCGGCGCGATCAGCACCACCTTGTCGCCCTGCGAGGCGCGCAGGGTGCGGGCGATGTCCGCGCCGAGGACGATGCCGAATTCGCCCGGCTTGAGGTTATCCAGGCTGCCCGCCTTCATGTGCTCGCCGATGTCGGCCACCCGGCTTTCCCGTTCCGGCAGGATGCCGCGCATGATCGCGCCGTGCACGGTCTGATCGAAGGAAAGCAGTCCCTGCGCCATGATGTAGGGCGCCGCGCCGCGCACTTCCTTGTGCCGGGCGGCGAATTCGGCCACCTGCGGCCAGCCGGACAACTGATTGCCGTCGCCGCCGATCTCGATGTGCGCCGCCACGCCGAGGATGCGCGTGCGCAATTCGGTCTGGAAGCCGTTCATCACCGACAGCACCACGATCAGCGCCGCCACGCCGAGCGCAATGCCGAGCATGGAGATCAGGGAAATGAAGGAAATGAAATGGTTGCGGCGCTTGGCGCGGGTATAGCGCAAGCCGACGAAAAGCTCGAAAGACGGCATCTAATGGCTGGAATTCGACATGAAATAATTGTTGCGGCCATTCTGCTTGGCTTGGTACATGGCTTCGTCGGCGTGCTTGATGAGCACGTCCGGTTTGTCGCCGTCCCTCGGATAGACGCTGATGCCGATGCTGGTGGTCAGCGTGAGTTCATGTTCGCCGATCTTGAGCGGCAGGCGCAGCGTCTCCAGGATTTTCTCCGCGAGCTGCACCAGGTTGTCCATTTTCTTGATGCGCGGCAGCAGCAGGACGAATTCGTCGCCCCCCAGGCGCGCCACGGTATCCCCTTTGCGGATGCTGGTTTTGAGCCGGTTCGCCATTTCGCACAGCAGCTTGTCGCCGACATCGTGCCCCAGGGTATCGTTGACTTCCTTGAAGCGATCCAGGTCGAGGAACATCACGCTCAGCATCTCCCCCTCGCGGCGCGCATGCAGCAGCCCCTGGGTGAGGCGGTCGTGGAACAACTGGCGGTTGGGCAGCCCGGTCAGAATATCGTGGTAGGCCTGGTAGCGCACCAACTCCTCGTGGCGCTTGCGCTCGGTGATGTCGAACAATACCGACACGTAATGGGTTGCCTTGCCGTCGTCGTTGCGCACGGCGGATATGGTCTGCCAGGCCAGGAAAACGTCGCCGCTCTTGCGCTTGTTCCAGATTTCGCCGCGCCATTGACCAAACTCGCCAAGCTGGCGCCACATTTCGCCGAAAAACTCGGCGCTGTGGAATTTCGAGCGCATCAGGTTGGGATTTTTGCCGACGATTTCTTCCGCCCCGTAGCCGGTGATGTTGGAAAAAGCGGGGTTTACCGAGAGGATGCGGGCATTGGCGTCGGTCACCATCACGCCTTCCAGGACGTTCTCGAACACCTTGGCGGCCAGACGCAATTTCTCCTCGGCGACCGACGCCTGTTTTTCCAGTTCGCCGACCTTGAGTGCGCTGCGCAACACCCGCTCCAGGCTATCCGGCGAGAGCCGCGCCTTGGCGAGGTAATCGGTGGCGCCGGCGCGCATCAGCTCCACCACCAGCCCTTCGTCGCCCTGCCCGGTCAACATCACGATCGGCGTGCGGATGCCGCAGGCGCGCAAGGCGCGCAGCTTGTCCAGACCGTTCTCCTTGCCCAGCAGATAGTCGAGAAAAATCACGTCGGCCGCTTGCCCGGCGGTTTCCTCGCAATCCGGCTCCAGCCCATTCAAGCAAAGCAACTCGATGTCGTAGCCGCGCACCTCTTCCAGGTAGCGCCGCAGCAGTTCCTGGTCTACCTCGTCGTCGTCAACGGCGACGATCTTCAGGCGGTCGCCGGACATGAATGCATCTCCCCGGGGGATAGGCGGACGATCTCGAACCAGTATTCATCAATGCAATGCACCATCCGTATGAAATCGTCGATCGCCACCGGCTTGACGATATAGGAACTGGCGCCGCTGTCGTAACATTGCTGAATATCCTTTTCCTGCTGCGAAGTCGTCAGGATGACCACCGGAATGCGGCGCAGCTTGGGATCGCCGTGAATCTGCTCCAGCACCTGCTTGCCGTTCAGTTTCGGCAGGTTCAGATCCAGCAGGATCAAGTCCGGCAGCGGGTAACTGCCGGCAGCGGCATAAGCGCCGCGGCGAAACAGATAATCCAGCGCTTCCTCGCCGTCTTCCACGATGTACAGGTCATGGGGAACCTCGCCGTCGAGCAGCGCCCGCCTGGTCAGTTCCTGATCGCCGGGATCGTCCTCTACCAGAAGGATCACCGCCGGTTTGTTTCGGTTTGCCATTTTCATGCGTTCTTCCCCCAATGCCCGCAAATTCGCAAAACATGCGGCTACCCGCAAAGTATATCCCAAGACGGCTTAGAGTTCCTGCTCCTTGGCGGGCAGAACGAACCTGAAGTAGGCGCCCCGGCCTTCAACCGATTCGACCCAGATGCGGCCGTGATGGCGTTCCGCCACCTTGCGGCAAATCGCCAGCCCGATCCCCGTCCCATCGAACTTCCCCTGCCCGTGCAAGCGCTTGAACGGCTGGAAAATCTGCTCGGCGTATTCGGGATTGATGCCGATGCCGTTGTCGCGCACCCCCAGCACCCATTTGCCGTCCAGCCGTTGCGCATCGAGATGGATGCGCGGCGCCGGCTCATCGACATATTTCAGGGCATTGCTAATCAGGTTCTGGTAAAGCTGGGTCAGCAGCACGGCATCGCCCGACACCTCCGGCAAGGGATCGCGGGTAACCACCGCGCCGCTTTCCTCGATGCGCAGCGCCAGCGATTCCAGGGCGAGGTCGGCGACCGTTTCCAGGCTGACCGGTTCGGTCTGGAGTTCGCGGTTGCCGGCGCGCGACAGGTTCAGCAAATCCTGCACCAGATTGCGCATGCGGCTGGCGGCCGCGCTGATGAATTCGATGTCCTTGGCGGCGCGATCGGGGATTTCTTCGCCCAGGTCGCGCACCAGCCACTCGCTGAAAATGACCAGCTTGCGCAAGGGTTCCTGCAAATCATGGCTGGCGATATAAGTGAATTCGTTGAGTTCGGCGTTGAGTTGCCGAAGCTTGTCCAGTTGCCGCGCCAGATCGGCATCGCCGCGCTTGATGGCCTGCATCAGCTCATCGACGGCGCCGGCCACCTCGCTCAGTTCGTCGATCCTGGCGGCGCGCGCCTCGGCCAATGCCGCCTCGATTTCCGGCGTCACCTCGCGGACGCCGGCAAACATCCGCGATGCCGAGCGCAACGCCGCGGTGCGGCGCACCACCCGCGTCAGCCACCGCCCCAGCAGCATCCAGAGGAACAGGCTCAACAGCATGCCCATCACGGCGCTGCCGTACAGTAGTTCCTGCATGGTAAAAGGCCGTTCCACCCGCTGCTGGATAATCAGCGACAAGTCCGCGTTCTTCCTTCTTTCCCACGCCAGCGGGAATTGCTCATAGCGCTGCCCCCCCCGGTGCAGCGCGCCCTGGTAGCCGGGACGAATATCCGGGGTGGCGCCGCCCTGCGAACTGGCGACCACCATTCCGTGCCAACTGAGAAACAGCTTGGCGTCGGGAAATATATTGGCGTACAGCAAGGCATTGTCCAGCGGCTTGAACAAATACAGCCAGCCCATCTCCCCTTTGCCGAGCCAGAGGGTCTGGCGGTACACCCGGTAGAGCGACGAGCGCAGCGCGTCGTAATACCAGCCGATATAGCCGTCCTGGCTCAGCCTGTCGGGCAGATTCTCCGCCCCGGAACCATAACGGTACAAAACCTGGCCGCCGGGCGAGGAAATCAGCACGTGGGAAAAAACCGGACTGCCGCTTTGGGCGATGAAATAACTGTTGAGGTTGACCCAACGGGTTCGCGGGTCTTCCAGCAGGCGGGCGAATTCCAGCCGCGCCTTGAGGCGCACCGCTTCGCCTTCCCACTCGGCCTCCAATTGGCCGATGCGCGTCGCGTAATGAAACACCGAATTGCCTATTTTTTGCGCCGCCGCCTTCTCGAACGAAGCGCTGTAAAACCAGAAAGCGGCAGCCACCGTCAACAGCATCGCCACGGACAGCGCCAGCACCAGGCGCAGGCTGGCCTGGCGCTTCAGCGAGCGGAATCCCGCATTTAAGTCCGGCGCCGGCATTTAGCGGATTCTCCCCGCCCAGCGATCGACAATGATGCTCTCGATTTCCAGCGCCTGCGCCGCCGGGTTGCCGCCCGAGGTCGCACGGAAAAAATGCTGGGTTTCGCGCAGTTGCGCGGTGGAAAAGCGCCCGTCTGGGCTGTACAAGCGCTTGTATTTCTTGAGCGTATCCAGCAACGAGCGCTTTTCTTCAGGGTCGCGGACATCCAGCTTGCGGACGATATCCTCGGGGCTGTGGCTGGCCATCCATTGCAGGGTGCGGCGCAGGATGCGCACCATTTTTTCGGCTTTTTGCGGCTCGTTCCTGACTGTCTCGCCGCGCGCCTCCAGGGCGGCGTGCAGGAAACCGGCGCCGGGAATGAGCTGGGTATCGGCGGGGTCGGTCAGATTGGTCAGGAAAAACACCTGCTTTTCCGCCAACAGGCGCGAGGCGAACGGCTCGTCGCCCATCACCGCGTCCGCCGAACCGCTCAGCAGCAGGGACGATTGCTCCATCCAGCTTTGCCCGGCGGCGATGATGCGCACCTCGTCCGGCGAGACCCCGGCCGACTTCAATACCAACTCCGCCAGTTGCTGGGAGGTGGTCTTGCTGGAAAGCGAACTGGTATTCACCCCGATCACCCGGCCGCGCAGATCGGCCACCCCCTTGATCTGCCCCTTCAGCCCGGCGCGCACCATCAGGATGAACAGGGGAAGATCGTCCACCGCCGCCAGGCCGACCACATCCCCGCCGTTGGCGCGCAACGACATCGCCGCGGGAAAGCCGGCCACCGCGAAATCGCTGTTGCGGTTCATCAGTTCCTGCAACGCCACCGCGCCGCCGCCAACCTGGATCAATTCGACCGCGGCGCCCTCGGCGCGATCGGCGCCGATTTTCCCGATCAGGTCGATCGGCAGGTAAGAGATATTGCGCGGCCCCGGCACGGAAACCACGATCTTCATCGGCGCGCTCTCCGCAAAAGCCGCGCCCCCCGCCGCCACGCCGGCGCAAATCAGCAAAAATCCGCCTATCAATTGTTTGAGCATCACGCCCCCTTATTGGCCGTATTGTTTACCCAGCGTGAACTTGAACCAGGCGCCCCGGTTTTCCTCGGACTCGACCCAGATGCGCCCGCAATGCCGTTCCACCACCTTGCGGCAAATCGACAGGCCGATACCCGACCCCTCGAACTGTCCGCGCCCGTGAAGGCGTTTGAAGGGCTGGAAGATCTGCCCCACGTATTTCGCCGGAATGCCGATACCCTGATCGCGCACGCCGAACACCCACTCTCCTCCGACCTGTTCCGCAGTCAGGGCAATTTCGGGAGGACGCCCATCCACGAATTTCAGGGCGTTGCTTATCAGATTCTGGTAAAGCTGGGTCAGCAGCGTCAAATCGCCCCATACCTTGGGCAAGGACGCGCGCGAAATCGTCGCGCCGCTTTCCGCGATGCGCAGCGCGAGCGCGTCCAGCGCCCGGTCCACCGCTTCGTCGAGCGCCAGGTGCTCGCGCACCATGGAAAGCTTGCCGGTGCGCGACAACGCCAGCAGGTCGCCCACCAAATGCTGCATGCGCTGCGCCGCGTCGGTGATGAATTGCAAATCCTGCTCCGCGCGCGGCGGCAGCTCGCCCCCCAAATCCTTGCGCAGCCATTCGCTGAACGCCAGCAGCTTGCGCACCGGTTCCTGCAAATCGTGGCTGGCGACATAGGTGAATTCGTCCAATTCGGCATTCACCCGCGCCAACTCGGCCAAGTGCCGGTTGACCAGGTCTTCCGAGTCGTGGCGCGCCGTCATGTCGCGCGCGATGCCGGCGGTGCCGATTACCTTGCCGGCATCGTCATAGATCGGCGACTTGATGGTTTCGATCCACAGGCGCTTGCCGTCCTTGCCCTCGAACGGCTCCTCGATCCGCTTGGAACGCCCGGTCGCCATGATTTCGCGGTCGTCGCCGCGGTACAGCTCGGCGATCTCCCGGGGCCACAGGTCGAGGTCGTTCTTGCCCGCCAATGCTTCCGGCGTCTGGCCGCAAGCGCGGGCAACCGCCTCGTTGACCATGATATAGCGGCTTTCCTCATCCTTGAGCCAAGCCATGTCCGGCAGATTGTCGAGAAGCGCCCTCTGCTGCCTTTCCATGCGCCGCACCGCCTCTTCCACCTGCTTGCGCCGGGTGGTGTCCTGGAACGACAGGGCGACGCCGCGCACCCGCTTGCCCTCGACCATCGCCGTCGCCACGAAGCTCGCCGGAAACGTGCCGCCATCTCCACGCACGAATTCGGCGTCATCCGCATGCAGGGATTCCCCGCCGCCGGCCACCTCCCGCAAATGGCATTCCCCGCGCACGCAGCGTTCGCCGGAGTGGCAGCCATAGACCACCTGGCATACGGGTTCACCCGCCAATTCCGCTTCGCTCCGTCCCAGCATTTTTTCCGCTTCGGGATTGACGAAGGTAATGCGCAGGTCGGTATCCATGCCGACCACCCCTTCGCCCAGCGCGTCGATCACCGAGCGGCTCAGTTCGTTGGCGCGCGCCCGCGCCGCCTCCTGCTCCAGGCGCAGGCGCTCGGTGATGTCGGTGGCGATGCCCGCCAGGGCATAAGGCTCGCCGGCGGAATTGCGCAAGACGAACTTGACGGCGACATAGATCCTCTCGCCCCTTTCGCCGGGAATCCTTTCCTCGAATTCCAACGGCTTCCCGGCGCGCAGCGCGGCTTGATCGTTGGCATGCAAAACGTCGGCGACCGCCTTGGGAAAGAAATCGTAATCGGTTTTTCCGGCGATCTGCTCGCGGGTAAGCCCGCCGCTGCGCTTCTCATATTCGCTGTTGGTCAGCAGATAGCGCCCTTCCAGGTCTTTGAGAAAGACTACCGACGTGGTGTTGTCGAGTATCGCCCGCAACCGCTCCTCGCTCTCGCGCAGCGCCAGTTCGGCATGCTTGCGCTCGGTGATGTCGGTGGCGATGCAAAGCACGTGCACCTTGCCGTCGGGCTGCGGCAGCGGGCGCTTAATCAGCGACAGCCACAATGCATCCCCGTTGGGCAGGGTGATGGATTCCTCCAGGTCGATATTCTCGCGCTCGTCGATGACCAACTGGTCGATCAGGGAAATCGCCTGGCTCTCCTCGCTTTGCGGGAACACTTCGGCCTGGTTGCGACCGACCATCCGCTCCGGGGTCAATCCCCAATAGGACGCGCCGGCTTGATTGACCAGCAGGAATTTGCCCGCATAGTCCTTGACGAAAATAATGTTGGGGGCATTGTCGATCACCTGGCGGACAAAGTGCTGCTGCCGCTCAAGCTCGCGTTCGGCCTTCTTGCGGTCGCTGATGTCGAAGGAAAATCCGAGCAGCATGGGCTCGCTGCTGCCGGGCAAGCGGATGATTTCCTTGCCCGCCAGCATGCAGCGCTCCCGTCCGTTGCTGACCAGGCGCTCCTCGCGCATCACCAGCCGCTCCACCGAGCGCACGTGTTCGTCGTATTCGCGCAGGCGCGCGGCAACCTCGTGTGGAAACAGATCGAAATCGCTCTTGCCGGGAACCTTCTCCTTCGGCACGCCCAAGGTGCACGCCGCTTCCTCGTTCACCAGGACGAAACGGAACTCCTTGTCCTTGAGAAAAATGTTCACCGGCAAGGCATCCATTACCTGCGAGAACAATGATTTCTGCCGCGCCACCTCGCCCATCACCCGCTGCCGCTGCGTCACCAAAATCAACACCAGCACGAACAGCAGCGCGCTGGTCACGCCCCCGCCCAGCAGCAGCGCCAGCGGCAGTGAACCGCCGGCGCCGTTGCCCGTGCGGCTGCCGAAATAAAACAGCCAGTTGCGCCCGGCCATTTGCATGCTCTCTTGCTGCGAAAAAAACGGCGCCGCCTTCGCATGGAGATGGCTTTCGCCATCCACGGCGTACAGCAGGTTGCCCGGCGTCATTTTCACGGCGCCTTCCGCGTCGCCGCCATCGTACAGTTCAAAAAACAGCCGCTTCAGGACGCCGGCGCCGACCACCCCCTTGAACAAGGTTTCCAGTTCTATGCGGGCGGCGACAAAGCCTAACAGGGCGGCGCGGCGCTCCGAAACGGTCAGGGGATTGCTGCCGTTGCGGTAGATCGGCAGCACGATCAGAAAGAAATGCGTGCTTTCAAGGTGTTCCACCGGGCCGCTCAAGCGCCCGCTGGCGGCGGCGCGGCCAGTGTCGCGGGCGCGCTCCAGGGTCTTGCGGGTATCCGGCTCGGCGCCGCGGTCGGTGCCGAGCAGCTTGCCGTAAAGGTTTTCCGGCTCGACGTATTCGATGGAAAAATATTCGTCCCGCTGACCCGGCGGAACGATGGCGAAATCGGGGTATCCCCTGCCGTTGACGCTGGCGTCGCCACGCACCCGCTGCTCGAAGCGCGCCTTTTCCCGAAGCGGCACATAGCGGATGAAGGCGAAGGAATGCACGCCGGGATGATGCGCCCCCAAACCTGCTTCGCTGTTATAGCGCCGCCACTCGTCGCGCGTGACCGTGTCGGAAGCGGCGAACAGGCCGCGCGCGCCGTGCAGGACGTAAGTATAGTAATCCACGCGCTGCTGCACGGCATCGAAGGTATCCTTGACGTGCGCATCGAAATCCCGCTGCGCCTTTTCCCTCTCCCAGGAAGACGCGGCATACCAGGCCGACACCGTCAGCGCCATGCCCGCCAGCAACACCAGCCATGCCAAGCGGGATTCTCTCAATGTCTGGATCAAGGTTATTCTTGTCATTTCGCAACCCTTTTGCCCAACCGGAATGCCGCTACCCAACACACCCTCGGCGACGGAAAAATATCCGACGAATTTAGTACGCTTTGATTATAGTCGGCGTTTCCGCCATAATAAAGCGCAAACCGTCGAAAATTCCGCCCTCCGCCATCTATTTCCATGCATTGCCGCCTACTGCTCCCCGATTTGCCGCCCCTCGTGGCGGCGACGCCCCAACTTCCGCCTGGATTGGCGGCGCTGTCGAGATACGGACAGGTTACGGCATCGCCGGAATGCGAAGCGGCAAGCTGGCTGTGCCGGGCATTCGGCGCGGAACGACAACAGGATGTTCCGGCGGCGCCCTACGCCCTGCTCGGCGACGGCGGCACGCCCGGCAGCGGCTACTGGCTGCGCGCCGACCCGGTCGCGGTGCAACTGATGCGCAACCGGCTTGTCCTGCTCGCCGGCGGCGCGGCGGCTCCCTCCGGGGAAGAGGCGGCGCAGTTCGTCGAAACGCTGAACCGGCATTTCGCGGCGGATGGGCTGTGCTTCAGCGCCCCCCACCCGTGGCGCTGGTATCTGCGCCTGCCCGCCGCTCCCGCCCTGCGCACCCACAGTCTCGCCGAAGCCGAAGGCCGCGACATCCGCCATTTCCTGCCCGCCGGGGAAGACGGCGCGCGCTGGCGCAAACGGCTCAACGAAGCGCAAATGCTGCTGCACGCCCACCCTCTCAACGCCGCCCGCGAAGCGGCGGGCAAACCGCCGGTCAACAGCATCTGGCCGTGGGGCGGCGGAACCCTCTCGCAGCCCTTGGCCGCGCCATGCGACAGGCTTTATGGCGATGACCCGCTGGCGCGCGGCCTCGCCATCGCCGCCGCCATCCCCCATGCGCCTCTGCCGCCCGCCTTTCCCCAAAACCCCGAACCCGCCGCCGCGCCACTGTTCGTCATGGAAAACTTGGGCGATACTATGCGGCAAGACGCGGCGCGCAAAGACGCCCTCGAACGGCTCGACCGCGATTGGCTGGCGCCGGCCGTAGCCGCCTTGCGGCGAGGGAACATCGGACGCCTGACCGTGATTGCGCCGGGAGAGCGCGGCGCCATCGAGATCACGCTGACCCGCCCCGATCTGTGGAAATTCTGGCGGCGCGGAACGCAGCGCTTACTCTAATGAAATGAGAGGAGAAGCATCATGGCTGGCTGGGTCAAATCGAGCTTGAGCACCTTCGATCTGGAGCGGATCATCCTCCGCCTCCTGAACACCGTCGAGGTTTTCTCCGGCTTCTCGCAATCCGAGCTGATCGACCTGCTCGGCAACACCGAAAAATGCGTTTTCAACCCTGGCGAAACCATCCTTACCGAGGGCAGCACGGGCAATTTCATGTACATCATCATCGACGGCGAAGTGGAAATCCGCAAGAAACTCGCCGTCGGCGGGGAAAAAATCCTGCGCAATCTCGGCGCCGGCGCCTGCTTCGGCGAAATGGCGCTGGTGGACAACAATGTACGCTCCGCCACCGTCCGCTCGGTGGCGAAATGCATCCTGCTGCGCCTCGGCGAAGGCGATTTCTGGAAAACCCCCGCCACCAGCGCCAAGCTCTACCGCAACATCGCGCGCCTCCTGTCGCACCGGCTGCGCGACACCAACGCCATGATCGCGCTGGCCTTCCTCGAATCCACACCGCCTGCCGATCCATGCCCCGAATTCGACCCCGCGGCTACCCCGCGCAATATCTTGAAGCGCTGACCCGCGCAGGACTGCCGCCAGTCCTGGCGCGCATCTACGCGGCGCGCGGGATCGACTCGGCCAGCCAGTTGGAATATGGACTGGCCGGGCTGCTGCCCTTCGACAGTCTCGAAAACATCCATGACATGGCGCGCCGCCTCGCCGACGCGATTCGCCTTGGCAAGCGCCTGCTGGTCGTCGCCGACTACGATTCCGACGGCGCCACCGCCTGCGCCGTGGCGGTGCGCGCCCTGCGCGAATTTGGCGCGACGGTCGATTACATCGTCCCCAACCGCTTTGAATACGGCTACGGCCTGACCCCGGAAATCGTCCAATTGGCAGCAACTTCCTTCCACCCGTCGGGTGGAAATCGTTTGCCTCTTCTCCCCTCGCATACGATTCCGCACGGGCTTGAGCCCGTAGCGGATCGGAGTCCCCTTGTGGGGCGGGAGAGGATTGAGGAGATAGGGAGCCGCCCCGACATCCTGATTACCGTGGACAACGGCATCGCCAGCGTCGCCGGTGTCGAAGCCGCCCGCCAGTTGGGCATGGAAGTGCTGATTACCGACCACCACCTGCCCGGCGACGAATTGCCGCAAGCAGCCTGCATCGTCAACCCCAACCAGGCGGAATGCCCTTTCCCGGGCAAGAGTCTGGCCGGGGTCGGGGTGATTTTCTACGTCATGCTGGCGCTACGCGCCGAACTGCGCGCACGCGGCGCCTTTGCCGGCCAAAACGAACCCCACCTCGCCCGGCTGCTGGATCTGGTCGCGCTCGGCACCGTGGCCGACGTGGTCAAGCTCGACGGCAACAACCGCATCCTTGTCCACCAGGGGCTGAAACGCATTCGCGCCGGCCAGGCCTGCGCCGGCATCCGCGCCCTGCTGCGCGTCGCGCGGCGCGATCCGGCGCGCGCCACCACCTTCGACCTGGGCTTCGCCGCCGCACCGCGCCTCAACGCAGCCGGACGCCTCGACGATATGGCGCTGGGCATAGCCTGCCTGCTTTGCGACGATGAAACCCAGGCGCTCGCCATCGCCGAACGGCTCGACGCGCTCAACCGCGAACGCCGCGAAATCGAATCGGGAATGCACAGCGGCGCGCTGTCCGCGCTGAGAAGCATCGAATCCCAGGATGGCTATACCCTGAGCCTCTACGATGAAAGCTGGCACCCCGGCGTCATCGGCATCCTCGCCTCGCGCCTCAAGGATAAATTCCACCGTCCGGTGATCGCCTTCGCCCCCGGCAACGACGGCGAACTGAAGGGTTCGGGACGCTCGATCCGCACCCTGCACCTGCGCGACGCCCTGGACTTGCTTGCCAAGCGCCATCCCCACCTGGTGCGGCGCTTCGGCGGCCACGCCGCCGCCTGCGGCCTGACCATCGCCGCCGCGCATTTCGAGGAATTCACCCATGCCTTCGAAGCGGTGGTGCAATCCCTGCTGTCGCCCGCCGACCTGGAACATATCGCCGAAACCGA
The DNA here is from genome assembly GCA_964505475.1 of uncultured Sulfuricella sp. Classification (GTDB taxonomy): domain Bacteria; phylum Pseudomonadota; class Gammaproteobacteria; order Burkholderiales; family Sulfuricellaceae; genus JAGXQV01. Next base: position 24,890 of record CAZDIJ010000001.1, read on the forward strand.
CGGATCCCTCGCGCCGCGCGAAGCCACCCTCGACCTGGCGCGCCTGCTGCGCGAGCAGGTGTGGGGGCAAGGCTTCCCCCAGCCCAGCTTCGACGGCGAATTCGCGGTGGAAAACCAGCGCGTGGTCGGCGAGAAACACTTGCGCCTGCGCCTCGCCCAGCAAGGCAACCGTTTCGACGCCATCCTCTTTTCCCACAGCGACCCGCTGCCGCCGGCCATCCGCGCCGTCTACCGCCTCGACGTCAACGAATACAACGGCGCCCAAAGCTTGCAGCTCATAATCGAGCACTGGGAAAGTGTATAATTCGCCCTTTTAACGCCGAAGCATGACGCGCATGGCGCGCCGTGCGGATTTCAGGATAGAACGAACATGGAAGCCGAACAACTCAACGCCATCGCCAACCGCCTCGCGGACTTGTCCGCCCGCACCACCGACCTGCGGAGGTATCTTTGACTACGACACCAAGCAGGAACGTCTAGTCGAAGTCACCCAACTGCTGGAAGACCCGGCGATTTGGGACGACGCCAAGCGCGCCCAGGAACTGGGCAAGGAGCGCCGCACCCTGGAATCCATCGTTTTCACCCTGCGCGACCTGGAACAGAACCTGCGCGACAGCACCGACCTGTTCGAGATGGCCAAGGAGGAAGGCGACGACGCCACCCTGGAGAGCGTCGCCGGAGATGCCGAGAAGCTGGAGAAAACCGTGGAGGACATGGAGTTCCGCCGCATGTTCGCCCACCCGATGGACCCCAACAACTGCTTCATCGACATCCAGGCCGGCTCCGGCGGCACCGAGGCGCAGGACTGGGCCTCGATGCTGTTCCGCATGTACGTGCGCTACTGCGAGCGCAAGGGCTTCACGGTGGAAATCCTGGAAGAATCCGACGGTGAAGTCGCGGGTCTGAAAAGCGCCACCATCAAGGTCAGCGGCGACTACGCCTACGGCTTCCTGCGCACCGAGAGCGGCGTCCACCGCCTGGTGCGCAAATCGCCCTTCGATTCCAACGCGCGCCGCCACACCTCGTTCTCCAGCGTCTTCGTGTACCCCGAGGTGGACGATTCCATCGAAGTGGAAATCAACCCCGCCGACCTGCGCATCGACACCTACCGCGCCAGCGGCGCGGGCGGCCAGCACATCAACAAGACCGATTCGGCGATCCGCATCACCCACCTGCCCACCAACACCGTGGTGCAGTGCCAGAACGACCGTTCGCAGCACAAGAACCGCGCCGAGGCGATGTCCATGCTGAAAGCGCGCCTCTACGAACTGGAGCTGCGCAAGCGCAACGAAGAAAAACAGGCGATGGAAGACAGCAAGACCGACATCGGCTGGGGGCACCAGATCCGCTCCTACGTCCTCGACCAGTCGCGCATCAAGGATCTGCGCACCAATTACGAGGTCGGCAACACCCAGGCGGTGCTCGACGGCGACCTCGACGATTTTATCGGCGCGAGTTTGAAGCAGGGAGTTTAATCAAATGGAAAATATGGAAAACCAGCCTTCGCAGGACGAAAACCAGATCATCGCCGAACGCCGTGAAAAGCTGAAAAAGCTGCGCGAGCAGGGCATCGCCTTTCCCAACGACTTCTCGCGCGGCGACATGGCGGCCGATTTGCACGCCCGCCACGACGAGACCGACAAGGATGTTCTGGAAGGCACGCCGATCCGCGTCAGCGTGGCCGGGCGCATGATGCTGAAGCGGGTGATGGGCAAGGCCTGTTTCGCCACCATCCAAGACATGAGCGGCCGCCTCCAGCTCTTCATCACCGCCGACGATTCCGGGGCCGAGGCGCTGGAAGCCTTCAAGCATTACGACCTGGGCGACATCCTCGGCGCCCGGGGCACCCTGTTCAAGACCAAGACCGGCGAGCTAACGGTGCGCGTCACCGAACTGCGCCTGTTGACCAAGTCGCTGCGTCCGCTGCCGGAGAAATTCCACGGCCTCACCGACCAGGAGCAGAAATACCGCCAGCGCTACCTCGACCTGATCACCAACGAGGAGTCGCGCAAGGTGTTCACGGTGCGCTCCAAGGTGATCCAGGCGATCCGTTCCTTCCTGGTGGAGCGCGGCTACCTGGAAGTGGAAACGCCAATGATGCACCCGATTCCCGGCGGCGCTTCGGCGCGCCCGTTCAGCACGCATCACAACGCGCTGGACATGGAGTTGTACCTGCGCATCGCCCCCGAACTGTACCTCAAGCGCCTGGTGGTGGGCGGTTTCGAGAAGGTCTTCGAGATCAACCGCAATTTCCGCAACGAAGGGCTATCGACGCGCCACAACCCGGAATTCACCATGATCGAATTCTACGAGGCGTACCGCGACTACAAGTACCTGATGGATTTGACCGAGGAGATGTTCCGCGAGGCGGCGAAATCGGTGCTCGGCCACACCGTGGTGCAGTACCAGGGCAACACCGTCAACCTGGGCGCGCCGTTCGACCGCCTGACCATCGTCGAGGCGATCCAGAAATACCATCCGGGGAAATTCAGCGATGAACAGTTTAACGACCGCAAGACGCTGATCGACACGCTGAAGGGCATGAACGCCGCCTACAAGCCGACCGACGGCGTGGGCGGCCTGCAACTCTCGCTGTTCGAGGAAACCACCGAACATCTGCTGATCCAGCCGACCTTCATCATCGACTACCCGGCCGAAGTCTCCCCGCTGGCGCGGCGCAACGATGCCAATCCGGGCATCACCGACCGTTTCGAGCTGTTCATCGTCGGCCGCGAAATCGCCAACGGTTTTTCCGAGTTGAACGATGCGGAAGACCAGGCGGAGCGCTTCATGGAGCAGGTACGGCAGAAGGAAGCGGGGGACGCCGAGGCGATGCACTACGACGCCGACTACATCCGTTCGCTGGAATTCGGCCTGCCGCCCACCGCCGGCGAAGGCATCGGCATCGACCGCCTAATCATGCTGCTGACCGACAGCCCGAGCATCCGCGACGTGATCCTGTTCCCGCAGATGCGCCCGGAGTAATTATCCCAAATTATCCGAAATACGCTTTCAGCCACGGATACACACGGATTGGCACTGATGAATCAACTTAAAAAACGCGGTTCAACCACGGGGAACACGGGGAAATGACGGAATTGCAGCGAGGCATGAAAAATATGTCACTCACCCGGCGGGTGAACAGTCGATCTCTTTCAACAGGATGTTTCCCCGGTTTTTCCCTGTGTTCCCCGTGGTTCAAATAAGGAATTTAGGATCAATGCGTCGCCGAACGCCTGCCATTTGCCACAAACATGGAAAAACAGTTTTTTGATAATCCGTGGCTGAATGACTGTCTATAGATCAACATGCCTCTAACCTATTCTCAGCTATCGCTCCTTCCCCTGCTCGCGGGGGAAGGCCGGGATGGGGGCAAGCAGCGGCGGCCATGCGGGCAAACGCCCCCACCCCAACCCTCCCCCGCGCGCTATGCGCGCAAGGGAGGGCGTGGACGTTTGCTGAGAATAGTTTAGAGGCATGTAGATCAATTCAATTCAGCGAAATCTCCGGGAAACGGAGGGAATCTTACCGTTACGGTGGTTCCCCGTTCCGCCGAGGAGTCGAACCCGATCTCGCCGCCCATGGTCTGGATCATCAGACGCGCGGAATAGGTGCCGAGGCCGGTGCCGCTGCTCTTGCCGGCGGTGGCGTATTTGTCGAAAAAATGCTCGCGGATTTCTTCGGGTATGGCGCCCTGATTGTGGATGGCGATAGAAAAAACGCCGGCGTCATGCCGCAGGTCGACGGCGACGCCACCACGCTCGGGCGAGGCTTCCATGGCGTTTTTCGTCAGGTTGGCGAGCAGCGAATAACACAGCGTGGCTTCGCCGGGCACCATGAAAACCTCGCCGCCTTTTGCTTCGCGGCCATCGACGCGCATGGTCGCGTTGATCTGCAACGTGCGCACCAGCGCGCCATTGTCGTCGAGCACCCGCCGGATGACGGGAATCAAATCGACCGGCTGCGGCGCGAAGCGGTATAAACCCTGCTCCATCTTGTACAGATCGAGGGAGCGGCTAATCATTTCCAGCATGGTGTAGCCCGATTTTTCGACCATTTTGAGCAACTCGACCTGCTCCTCCCCCAGTCCGCTTTCACCGAGCAGCATGTGCGCCGCCATCAAGATGCCGTTGAGCGGGCTTTTCAAGTCGTGGTGCATGATCCGCTCGACATCGTCGCGCAGCACGGCGGCCTCTTCCAACGCCTGCTTCTGGGCGCGCAACTGGTTCAGCGCGGTGCGCAGCGACAGGTGGTTGCGCACCCGCGCCCGCACGATGGAAGGATGGAAGGGTTTGGAAATATAATCCACCGCCCCCAGCGCCAGCCCTTTTTCCTCGTCGCCCGCCGAATCCAGCGCGGAAATGAATATCACTGGAATATCCCGCGTCGAAGTATCCGCCTTGAGTTCGCGGATGACCCGGTAGCCGTCCATTTCCGGCATCATCACGTCGAGCATTATCAGATCGGGCAAATGCTCGCGCGCCCGCTCCAGCGCTTGCACGCCGTTTTTCGCCAGGAAAATCTGGTGTTCTTCCTTGAGTAGTTCAGAAAGCAGCGCACGGTTCTGTTTCTCGTCGTCCACCACGAGTATCGAAGACGTTTGCGTCATGGCATTTCTCCCACATTCAGCGCCAGCCTGAGTTCGGCGGTCAATTCCAGCGCCCGTTCATATTCGATATCCTCGATCAGGTCGCCGATCCGGTCGAGCAACGCGCCCAGGCTGGCATCGGCAATCCCGCCGCGCAAGCGGCGGAAAACATCCTCGGCGGCGGCGTCGTCCTGTTCCAGCAAGGCTTCGAGCTTGTCCAGCAACGGCAGCGCCTCTCCCTTGCCGGCGCCCTGCATGGCCGGGGCGGATGGCTGCCCTTCCGCCGGCAGCGCTTCCAGGGACTTGGCGATGCGGCTGGCCGCCGCGGCGAATTTTTCCACCTGAATCCGCGTCTCGCGGCCTTCGGCGAGAGCCAGTTCGAGTTCGCGCGCATGGCCGGACAATTCCTGCGCCCCGATGGCGGCGGCCCCGGATTTGACCGAGTGGCTCAGGCGCAGGGCTTCCGCCGTTTCACCGCGCGCGATCAAGTCGCGCGCGCGGCTGCCGGCATCGCCGAAGTCGCGCTGGAATATCCGCAGGATGCGCAGGTAAAATTCGCTCTTGCCCATATGGTTGCGCATGCCGAGAACGGTATCGACGCCGTCCAGTTCAATGCCGAACGGGGCCGGCGTTTCGGCTTTCTGCATTTCGGCTTTCCCCGGCTCGCCGGAGGATATGGCCATGCTCCCGCCGATCCATTGCTCCAGCGCGGCATACAGTATTTCAGGATTGATCGGCTTGGTAAGGTGGTCGTTCATGCCCGCTTCCAGGCTGCGCTCGCGGTCGCCCGCCATCGCGTGCGCGGTCATGGCGATGATGGGCAGATCGCGGCAGCGGGTATCGCCGCGGATCAGCCTGGTGGCTGTAATGCCGTCCATCTCGGGCATCTGGATGTCCATCAGAACCAGGTGATAAGCCCCGGCAAATACCTTTTCCGCTGCTTCGCGGCCGTTGACCGCTTCGTCGATAACCACCCCAGTTTCCTTGAGAAACTCGATGGCGACTTCGCGGTTGAGCGGGCTGTCGTCCACCACCAGCACGCGCGCGCCACGCAGCGCCCGGAAATCGCGGCGGCTTTCCTTCACCGCCTGGCGGTAGCAGCGGCGATAGCCGGCGACATCCTCCCCCAGCAGCGCCTCGACGATGGCGTCATGCAAGGTGGATTCGCTGACCGGCTTGGCCAGCAAGTGGCCGATCCCGGCCTCTCCGGCGGCGGCGGAAATCTTGTCCTGGCTGTAGGCGGTAATCATCAGGATCGCCGGCACCACTCCCAACGACCGGCTGTTCTGGCGGATACGGCGCGCGGTCTCGATACCGTCGATGCCCGGCATCATCCAGTCGAGCAGCACCACCCGGTAGGCATCCTTTTCCATCTGCGCCCGATGCAGCATTTCCAGCGCCGACTCGCCATCCGCCGCGGTTTCCGGCCTCATGCCGAAATGCAGCAGGGCTTCGCGCAACACCAGGCGGGCGGTTTCGTTGTCGTCCACTACCAGCACCCGCACCCCCGCCAGCCGGTCGAGCGGCAGATGCTGGGCGTCCCCGCCGGCTTGCAGGCCGAAAACCGCGGTGAAATAGAAGCTGCAACCCTTGCCGGGAGTGCTTTCCAGCCAGATGCGCCCGCCCATCATTTCGCTGAGCTGCTTGCAAATCGCCAGCCCCAGCCCGGTTCCGCCGAACTTGCGAGTCACCGAGCCGTCGGCCTGGGTAAAGGGATGGAACAATCCGTCCTGCAACGCGGGTTCGATGCCGATCCCGGTATCGCGCACCGAAAAACGCAGTTCCGCCTTGTCGGGGAGCTGCATCCCAGGTTCCACGCCCACCACGATCTCACCGGCCTCGGTGAACTTGACCGAGTTGTTGACCAGATTGGTCAGCACCTGCCCCAGCCGCAGCGGGTCGCCCACCAGGTGGCGCTGAACGTCGCGGCGGATATGGAACAACAGCTCCAGCCCCTTGTCCTGCGCCTTGAGGGAAACCAGCGCGGAAACATTGCGGAATACGCCGTCGAGTTCAAATGGGATTTCCTCCAAGGTCAGCTTGCCGGCCTCGATCTTGGAATAATCGAGCACGTCGTTGATTACCCCGAGCAGTGCGTCGGAGGAGGACACCACTTTCTCCAGATAGTCGCGTTGCTTGGCATCCAGGCTGGTGCCCAGGGTAAGGCGGCTCAAACCGATGATGGCGTTCATCGGAGTGCGTATCTCATGGCTCATGCGCGCCAGGAAGTCCGACTTGGCATGATTCGCCTCGCGCGCCTCCTCGATCGCCAGGTTGAGCGCCTGGGTGCGCCGCCAGACCTTGTCCTCGAGCTGCTCGCGGTAGTCCGCCAACTCCAGATCGCGCGCTTGCAGGCTATCGAGCATGGCGTTGAAGCCTTGGCCGAGCTTGCCGATTTCGTCCTCGCTGGTGATTTCGGCGCGTTCGTCGAGACTGTAATCCTCCTTGACCCTGGCCATCAGACGGCTCAGGTTTTCCAAGGGAATGGAAAACCATTTCGCCACCGCGTGCGAAATAAACAGGGAAATCAGCAAGACGCCGAACAATACCCAGCCCGTATTGGCCAGGCTGCGGCGGAACGCCTCGTCGAAACGGTCGAGCGAGGCGACCAATTCCAGGGTCGCCTGCACCCTGCCGCCTTCGATCAACGGCTGCCACACCACCAGGTGCGAATCGGAGAACCGGTAACCCGGCAATAGCCCGGAAAGCTGGGTAACGGCGATCCCTGCCCGGGAATCGCGGCGGAATTCGGCGAACACGCCGCCGTTCGGAAGCAGAATGCGCGCCTGCTGGATGGACGCATTGCTTTCGAGGGAGGCCAGCAGGCGCCCGGCTTCGCGCTTGTCCTGGAAGGCCAGCGCGGCCTGGCTGTTGGTGGCGATGATGCGGCTCTGCGCCGACAGCGAATCCACCCATTCGCTGCGCAGCAGATTCTGCTGCTGGTAGCCCACCAGGAGAAATACCAGCAGCGAAGCCACAACCAGCGAGCCGGCGCCGAGCAGCGCCAATTTGCCGCGTATCGACATCGCGGACAGCATTCCCGGCTTGCTCATGGCTCCACCACCTTCGCCAGACGGAGCAACTGCGCATTGAATTCCAGTCCCTGTTTCTGCGCCGCCTTGCGGTTGAGCGTCACCCCCACGCGGTCGCCGCTCACGGTCAGCTCGACCATGCCGCCCGCCTTGGCGAAGCCCGGAATGTCGGAAACGCTGACCATGCGCTTGCCGGCCAGCTTGCGCAGGATCATGTCAATGCCGGAACTCTCGGAACGGCTGACAAAGATAAAGTCGCAGGCGATATTGTCGCCGATGGCGGCCAAGTTGACGATTTCGACGCCGCGCCCGTGAACCGGCTCGCGCGCCAACTGTTCCAAGGCGTTGCCGAACGGATTGGCGCCGGCTATGCAAAAAACCAGGCTGGATTGCGGCTTGGCGGTTTCCGGCCAATAGACGAACTGGGGGAGCTTGAACAGCAGCACCGCCTTCAAACCATATTCGGATATGGCCGCCTGATCCGCGCGCGCATTCAGGCTAACGCCGGACACGGCCAGCACCAGCAATGCCGCCAGCCAGCGGCCGCGCCAGGATGCAGGCCGAGCACTCCGGAAAAACCTATTGATTGTTCTGAATATCAATTTAGCGGCACCTTCAGAAACGATATTCCAGCGACAGCATGAAAGAACGCGGCGGCTGCGGCATGTTGACGAAAGTCGTGCTGCTCGACCCATACGCCGCGTAGTAACGGCGGTCGAACAGATTGTAGATGTCCAGATAGGCCGACAGGTTCCGGTCGGCCAGCTTGTGCACGCCAAAGTGCAGGTTCATCACGGCATGGCCGGGGGTCGTCAGGCGCTCGCCCGGCCTGGTCTTGTCGCTGCGCCCGGTGGTAGTGGCGCCGATCAGGTAGAGCTTGGGCGTCACCGTGAAACGGTTGCGGTAGCGGAACGTCGTACCCAGCTTGAGTTTCTGTTCGGCGATGTAGCTCTGATCGAGGTCGATGCCGTTGGGCGACTCGCGCACCTGGCCGGCCACGTAACTGTAACCGCCCCAACTATCGCTGCTCCAAGCGTTGCTGAATTGGTTGCGCCAGTGCAGGATGAAATCGGCGCCCCGATGCGATTCCTTGCCGGCGTTGTCCTTGATGCTCGACTGCGACAGCAGCGCGCCGGGAATGTATTGGGTCGGCACCGCCTGGTCGCGCGTGACGATGAGGTTGTCGATTTCCGCATAGTACAGGTTGGCGATGAAATTCAGGTTGGAACGCGGCCGCCAGTCCCATGTCAGCGCCAGGTTGCGCGAGGTTTCCGGTTTCAGGCCGAAATTCGGCGAACGGAAATTGCTGCCGAGATAAAGTCCGTCGCTATTCCTGGCGCCGGAAAAGGTGCCGAAGGTGCTGAAACTTTCCTCGGCGGAAGGCGCGCGGAATGCCTCGCCGTAAAGCAGTTTGAGGTCGCTATTGGGAGCGTTGCGCCAGATCAACCCGAGGCGGGGATTGAGGCTGCCGCCGTACGCGGAATTGCGGTCGTAACGTACCCCGGCCATGGTGGAAAAGGCCTTGTTCCACTTGCTCTGCAACTGAAAATAAGCCGAGGTGTTGCTGTAGCGCGCCTCGAAGGAGGCGATGGGCAGCGTGGTATTGGGATAGGTCACGCCTTGCGCATCCCTGGGCGATCCGGTGTCGTAAGGCTTGGGAAAATCCGGGATTTCGAGCGCGTAATACTCCTTGTAGCCAATCCCGGCCAGCACGGTATGCGCTCCATCGAACCGCCAGTTGAAATTCTGCTCGATTCCCCGGCGCCAGGCTTTGGCGTAATCGTAGCCGTGATCCTGGAAATCGGTAAAAATATTGACGTACTTCGAGCGCGGATCGACTTCATAGCCTGAATAATCCACCACCAGTTCGCCCTTCAGAGCGGGCGTCAACTCGAAGCGCAACGCGCCGTACATCGTCTCGATGGCGGTATTCCAGTTGGCGTCGGCAAGATAGAGGGCGGTATCGGGACGATCTCCGGTGCTGGTAAGGCTGCGGAAATAGTTGCGGTAGTAGCCCAACGTCAGATCGTCGCCCACGTCGAGGCGGGCGTACAAGCTATCGCTGGCGTTCCCGCCGGCGTAGTTCTCGCGCGCCGCCGCCGGCGCCGCCACCGCCCCCGAGAAGGTCTTGGCATCCACCCTGGGAAAATCCTTGGGGTAATACTGGTCGAGCCGGGCACCGTCGGAGCGCTGCTTATGCCCCCCCACCGTCAGGGCGATCCGCTCGTTGAGGCGCACCCCGGCCAGCAGCGAGCTTTCCATGCTCCCGAACGAGCCGCCGCCCGCCGACACCCACGCCCCCTCGTTTTCGGCGGGCTGCCCGGTGATGACGTTGACGACGCCGGCGAATGCGTCCGCGCCGTAAAGCGCGGCGGCGGGACCGTACAGCACTTCCACCTGCTTGGCATGATACAGGGCGTAATTTTCCGCCACGGGTATCTTGCCGCCGGCGGGATGGTCGATGCGCACGCCGTCCTGCAAGATCAGTATCTTGTTGTTGCTGACGTGCCCCTGGAAGGCGAAATTGTTGTAGGCGGAAGACTTGGTGCCGCGCTGGAAATCGACGCCCGGCAAGTCTTCGAGCAGGTCGGCAAGATTCTTGTAGCGCCGCTCGCGTATCTGGTCGCGGGTAAACACCATGATGTGCGCCGGAGACTCGGCACGGGTTTCCCGATGGCGGGAAGCCGTCACCACCGGTGTGGCGAAAATCTCATCCAGGGACAACGGCAGCAAATCCTGCACATCGTTGCCAACCGCCCCCTCAGCCACGCCCCAGCCACAGGCCAGCAAGAGCAGGGAAAGCCTGGCATGTTTTTTTGCGTATCCCGACATCAAACCGCCCGTGCCCTCAATTGCCGGCCTTCTGTGATTTTGCTTGCCCCGCAGTCTTGCGGAAATCTATCGTGCCTTCCGGGCCGCGGCAAAAGCCGTTGAGTTCCACGTAAGCTTTCCCGCTCACGTCGCCGCCGACGCTGCACGCGCCCTCCCAATACTCCGGGCCGATCCACAAATCGTGCTCGGCGCACAGTTCCTGATCCACCACCATGGGTTCGACGGTCAGGGTCAACCCGGCCACCGAGACGCGCCAGCCCATGGGGTAAATGCAGCCGGTCTGGGGACTTTGCCACTTGCCCAGTTGCTCGATCTTGAAATCGTTGCCGGTCAGGTTGCGGGTATGGCCGTCGGCATTGGTAATCGAACCGGCGCGCTCCACTCCCGAACCCTTGCCGAGCAGGTCGTAGATCATGATCTGGCGGTTGTCGTCGAGTTCGATGGCGAACCATTGCCAGCCCTGGGTAATCGCTTCCAGCAGGTCGCCGTATTGCCGGTCGAACCAGCTCGACCCGCTCACCTTGTAGGTCTTGCCGCCAAAGGTGAGGGTGCCGGAGGTCGCCATGTTCACTCTGGAGTAGTAATAGGTGTAACCGCCGAAATAATAGGGATGCGGCCCGCCGCAGTAGTGCATGACCGGCTTTTTGGTCTGCTCCAGATCGAGATCGAGGACGAAGCCGTCGATTTCGCTGTGCAGATGATCCTTGCCTCCGCCGCCCGCCGCCCGCAGCACATCGCCGGGGCCGGCCTTCAGATTGAAGGCGTTCTTGGGGTGGCTCTGGAGACCGAAATGCACGTACTCGGAAAAGTGGAACTGGTTTCCCTCCACATCGGTAATCGCGCCCTGCGCCAATTGATCCCAGAACAGGCCGAAATTGCGGAAGGCGAAGAACACCACCTCGAAACCGAAGCGGCGCCCCTCCTCGGTTTCCAGATGACCGGTCCAGTACCACCATTGAACGTCCTGGGTGTCCAGGAAGCCGTCGTCCCGCGGCAACTGGATCTGCCCGATCAAGCCTTGTTTCGGGGAAAAGGCGCTATACAGAGCGAACAGCGCCAGCGCCAGCAAGGTGATCCAGGCGCTGCCGAGGGAAAAATACTCCAGCGCCAGCAGACCCGTCAGAATGGCGGGTATCCAGCGCACAAAATTACTCAAGGATTTGCTCACGATCAAAACCTCCAGGTAGCCTTGGCATAAACGCCGCGTGGGATTTCATAGTTCGGTCTGGTAGCGTTCTCGGTAAACTCGGGATGGCGGCTATCCAGCAGATTCTGCCCCACCAGCGACAAATCCAGCCCCTTGCGCGGCATCCAGCCCAGGCGCACGTCCAGCGCGGTATAGCCGTCGATGCGCTGGGTTTGCGCGGTCAACGGACCGACGCGGCGCAACCAGAGATCGAACTGGGTGGTGGCGCTCAAGTCCATCAGACAGCGCAACGATGCCTGATTTCTCGGACTCAAGCCCGCCACGTCGGGGTTGGTGCCGTCGTAGGGCGGCGCGTTCATGACCAGGCGCGTGAACGTCCCTTCCAGCCGCAGCCAGTCGAGCGCGCGCCAGTCCACGGTCATTTCCATGCCGTAGGTGCGGGTCGTGGTGCTGGCGTTGACATAGGCAAGCGGCATGCTCAAGTAAGGCAGCGGCGAAAAAGCCAGGGACGGCGTGCCGGTGCTCCATTGGGAAAGCCCGCGGTAATGGTTGGCGAACGCCGCGACATCCCAGGACAGGCGCGGATGCCACTGCGCCCGGTAGCCGATTTCGTAGGCGGTCAATTTTTCCGCCCCCAAATCCGGGTTGGCGGCGGTGGCCAGTTGCATCGGCAGGAATGAGGTCGCTTGCGAAGGAGGAACCATCAACAGCGCAATGCGCGCCTCGGCCTCGCCCCGCGAGGGCGTCCGGGAAGCACGGGAAACCGAAGCCCAGACCGAGTTCTCTTCGTCTGGCGTCCACAGCAGGCGGACGTTGGGCTGGAATTGCGTGCCGCCGAAATGGCTATTCTCCAGCTTGGCGCCCAGGGTCAGGCGCAGACGTTCCGGCACCAGGGCAATATCGTCCTGGGCAAAGGCGCTGATATTCCGGTAACCATGATTCGCGGGCGTAAACGAAATATCGGGAGTCCCCTCCGAACTGCTGTGGATATAGCGAAGATTGGCGCCCCACATCAGGTCATGCGTGGCATTCGGACGCAGGCGGTGCTGGAAATCGACATCCAGGGTATCCTGCACATCCGAAAGTTTGGTGGCGTTGAACTGCACCCGGTCGTAATAAGCCTGCAAGCTGAATTCCGACTGTGCGGACAGGCGGCGCTCCCAACGCACCAGCAAATTCGCCCCCTTGGCCTGGCTATCGGCGATAAAGTCCGCTGTATAAGGGGGCGCGAAAACCGCGCTGGAGCTTCCCATTTCGCCCACCGTCATCCGGTAGGCATCCCCCTGCACGGTCAGCTTGTCGTCGCCGGAAATCCTGGTATCCATGCGGAACCCCACCTGCAATGAACGCCAATCGTCATGCGCGTCTTGCCCGGCGGAATCGGTGACGGCATTACGGTCGAAGCCCTTGCCGTAGACCCGGTAATGCGTGTCGCCGCCCACCTGCCCGCCGTGGCGGAACCCGGCAAAACCGCGTTCGTGGCTGCCCACGCCGGCTACCGCGAGATTCCCCTGGGTATTCTGGGACTGCTTGGTAATGATATTGATGACGCCGTTGACGGCATTGGCGCCCCACATGGCGGCGCCCGGCCCGCGGATCACCTCGATGCGCTCGATATCCTCCATCATCGTGTCCTGGATATCCCAGAAAACGCCGGAAAACATCGGAGTGTAAAGGGTGCGCCCATCCATCAGCACCAGCAGCTTGTTGGCGTATTTTCCATTGAATCCCCGCGAACTGACCGCCCAGGCGCTCGACCCGATGCGCGCCACATCCAGGCCGGGAGCGAGCCGCAATGCCTCGGGAATGCTGGTCGCGCCGGAACGGCGAATGTCTTCCTGGCTGATGACGTAGGCGGCGGCGGCGGTATCGGCCATCTTTTGCGTCTTGCGGGAAACCGAGGAAACTTCGATTTTCAACAAATCCTCCAGATTCAAGCTGGCCATGTATTTCAGCGTATCCACCCCATTCGCCCGCGCGCCCCCGGCCGCGAAAAGCAACATCAGCGCGGCGAGCGCCCCTTGCCCCGGCTGGCGGGCAAGGCGGGCGGCATTCTTGCGCACTCTTGAAGAAAAGCGTTTCCAATAGTCAGCCATTCAAACCTCCATTTTTTTTGATTTTTGGTTATTCTACGGGCATTTATGAAAATGCCCCATCGGGCTTTCCCCTAGCGGACGCTGTCGATCCCAGCGATCGGCGGGAAAGCAAAAGGCGCGAAGGATGACCCCCGCGCCCCGCAAGCCCCCTGTCCACTCCACCTCGAAGGCTCAATTCAATGCAACAAGAGTGGTTATTTTTGTGTGTGCTATTACCTCAAATTCACTGATGTTCGTCAACTAAATATTTGGTAATCAACGCGGTTTATCATCTTGAGTAACGCCATGAAAGAGAACATCAAGATTGCCGCGTCTGGGAAAAATCGAGGATCCTGCGGAAGTCACTTATAACGGATCTTCATCGCCAGAATGGCGAGCGCCAGCACCAGCGTCACGGAATTGGCGGCAATGACTGGCATGGCGCCGATCAGGGCGCCGTAAATCAACCATAGCAAAACTCCGACGCTGAACACGAGAAACATGCCAAGGGAAATATCCCCGGCGGATTTGGATTTCCAGGTTTTGAGCGCTTGCGGGACGAAAGCCGCCGTGGTCAGAATGCCGGCAGCCGTTCCCAGCATATCGGCATACTCGATGTTCAACCCGGATTATCCATTAGGGCGCGAGATGATGGCGAGACGGTTTGTGAGGCAGTTTCGTCGCTTGCGAGGCGTTCATGGCTATTCCATGGACGACGAACAAGCGGCGGAAATGACCGCAAACTGTCCGCCAGCGCTCGCGCAGCCTCGAAGAGCCGCCTAAATGAATGATCTGGGTTCAATGCAGGCTCACTCCCTGGGAACCGTCGCCGTCCTCGCCGCCGGTGGTGTCGATCACCATCGAGTGCAATTCCACGTCGAACCACTCCCAGAACATCTTGAGCGTGCGCTTTTGCGGCCAGGTAGACGTGTCTTCGCTCCAGGACGCCAGTTCCATCTCGAAAATCTGCTCGAACATATCATCGACATAGCCGACAGCCCCTTCCGGTTCCTCGAATTCGGGAATCAGCAGAGCGGTGCAGTCCACCCGCAACGTCTCCAGGGTCAAATCCAGGTCCCAGTCAGGCGTCCCTTTCAGCCAGTCGAAGAAGGGCTGCCGGGGCTTGATTACCACCAGGCTGCGATTGACGTATTCCATGGAATTCCTTTCACTAAAATAAAATGCAAGCCAGAGCAATATACCCGTCACTCTCACGTCGCCGCAAGCGTGGCCGGATGAACTTTCGATGGCACGCCCCGCGCGAAGAATATTCGCGCCCCCTCTCGGCCATAATGCTAAAAACGCAGTTTAACCACGGGGAACACGGGGAAATGATGGAATTGCGGCGAGGCATGAAGAAAATGCCGCTCACCCGGCGGGTGAACAGCCTATCTCTTTCAACCGGTTGTTTTCCCGATTTTTCCCCATGTTCCCCGTGGTTCAAATAAGGAATTTAAGATAATTCGAATTGATTTATTGACCGCCAGTCATTAGACTGGCGCAATTAACTGACCGGTGGTCACACACATGCCACGATACCCCGCTTCCGAAGAAGAACGCCTGGCCCGCCGCAATCTCCTGCTCGACGCCGCGGTCGGGCTTTGGCTGGAAAATCCCGATCGCCTCGCCAGCGTCGCCGAGGTCGCCCGTGCCGCGGGCATCGGCAAGGGCACCATTTACCTGTATTTCTCCAGCAAGGAAGACCTCCTGCTGGCCGCCCACGAACGCCATGTCGAAGCATTTTTCGGAGCGCTCTATGAGCGCGCCTGGGAAGAAAGGTCGATGGATTTCGACGACATGATGCATCTGACCAGGACGCATATCGCCGAGGTGCCCGCCTATCTGCCGCTCGGCTCGCTGGTTGGCGCGCTGCTGCACAAGGGCGTCACGCCGGAAGCCGCGGCGGCGTTCGAGCAGCGCATGGCGGAGCGCCTGCGGCTGGCGGGCGGCATGCTGTGCCGCCATTTTCCCTTCCGCGACGCCGCCGCCGGCGCGCGCTTGCTGATGCAGTCCTATGGAATGATTCTGGGACTATGGCAGCTTTTGGGCAACAGCGGCTGCATCCGCCCCGGCAGCGAAATCGCCGCCCTGCTCCACCCCGACTACTTCACCGAACTGGATGCCGCATTGCGCGCCCTGTGGCGCGGCGCGCTGGAAATCAAGGAGACCCCCCATGCGTAATCTCGCCTATCTCCCCCTGGCCTGCCTGGCCATCGCCGGCTGCGTCGAGGAAACCGCGCCCCCCGAGCCGGTGCGTCCGGTGAAAACCCTCACCATCGCCCCGGCCGCCGTCTCCGAAGCCCTCGTCCTGGCCGGCGAGGTGCGCGCCCGCCATGAAGCGCCGCTGGCGTTCCGCGTCGGCGGCAAGGTGGTCGAGCGCCATGTGAATCTGGGCGACAGCGTACGACGCGGGCAAGTGCTGGGCAAGCTGGAAGCGGCCGACTACCAGCTCGCCGCCGATGCCCAGCAGGCCGCCGCCGCCGCCGCGCGCAGCGAAGCCCGCCTCGCCGAAACCGAACTGAAGCGTTACCAGGGGTTGCGCGAGCAAGGCTTCATCTCCGCCGCCGAACTGGACCGCCGTCAAACCGCCGCCGACGCGACCCGCGAAAAACTCCGCGCCGCCGAAGCCATCCTCGGCCAGACCCGCCGCCAGGTCGGCTACGCCACCCTGGCGGCGGATGGCGGCGGCATCGTCACGGCGCTGGATTTCAACGCCGGCCAGGTGGTCGCCGCCGGCCAGCCGGTGCTGAAAATCGCCCGCCCCGGCGCACGGGAAATCGAGGTCGGCGTGCCGGAAAGCGCGTTGAAAACTGTCGAATCCGCTACCGGATTCGAGGTCGCCATCAACGCCCAGCCCGGCGTTGCCCATCCCGGCAAGCTGCGCGAACTGGCTGGCGCCGCCGACCCGGCCAGCCGCACCTATGCCGCGCGCATCGCCGTCGAGGCGCCGCCCGGCGCACTGCCGCTGGGAATGAGCGCCACCGTCCGCCTGCTCGGCGCCGGCCAGGCGTCGATCCGCCTGCCGCTGGCGGCGGTGGTCAGCCGCGACGGCGCGACGCGGGTGTGGAAACTCGATAGCGCCAGCGCCACCGTCCAGGCCGCCGCCGTGACCACCGCTGGAATTTCCGGCAACGATTGGCTGGTGAGCGGCGGCCTCGCTCCCGGCGACATCGTCGTCACGGCGGGCGCCAACCTGCTGCGCGAGGGGCAGAAAGTCAGAGCGCAGCCATGAATCTAAAACACGTTTCAACCACGGGGGGCACGGGGAAGCGATGGCATTGCAGATAGCCGCTACGCCCAATATAACAAATTGATAATACGTGAAAATCCGCGCCAGCCCGTGACTCAAGTGCTTTTTCAAGGATGAAGGGAATGCCGCCCACCCGACGAGCAAATGGGAAATGTTTTTCAACTTGTTGTTTCCCTGGCTTTTCCCGGTGTTCCCCGTGGTTCAAATAAGGAGTTTTGGATGAACGACCGTTTCAATCTCACCGCGATGGCCTTGCGCCAGCGCGAGCTGACCTGGTTCTTCATTGTCCTGGTGGCGATCGGCGGCGTGCTCGCCTATTTCCAGTTGGGGCAGCGCGAAGACCCGGACTTCACCTTCCGCGCCATGGTGATCCGCACCCTGTGGCCGGGCGCGACGCCGCGCCAGGTGGAACAGGAGATTACCGACCGGATCGAGAAAAAGCTCCAGGAAGTTCCCTACTACAAGTTTTCCACCAGCTATTCGCGTGCCGGCGAATCGCTGGTCATCCTGGAATTGCAGGACACTGCCCCGTCCGCCGAAGTCCCGCGCCTCTGGTATGAAGCGCGCAAGAAAGTGGGCGACATCCGCCACACCTTGCCCCCGGAAGCAGCCGGCCCGTTCTTCAATGACGAATTCGGCGACGTGTTCGGCACCGTCTATGCCTTCAGCGGCGATGGTTTCAGCCTTGCCGAGCTGCGCCGTTACGCCGAACTGGTGCGCCAGCGCCTGCTCAAGCTGCCCGACATCGCCAAGATCGACCTGATCGGCGTCCAGCCCGAGCGCGTCAGCATCACCGTATCGCATCACCGCCTGGCGGCGCTGGGCATTCCTCCGCTCGCCATCGCCCAGGCCATCGAGGCGCACAATATCGTGCAGGACGCCGGGCGCATCCAGGCCGGCGGCCTGTCCGTGCCGCTGCGCGTGAAAGGCAACCTGGAAAACCTCGCCGAACTGGAAAACCTGCCCCTGCGGGTGAACGGCAAAACCCTGCGCCTCAAGGACGTGGCCGACATCACCCGCGGCTATCTCGATCCGCCCGAAACCACCCTGCGCTTCGGCGGCAAGCCCGCCGTGGGGCTGGCGGTGGCGATGAAGACGCGCGGCGACGTGCTGCGCCTGGGCAAAGACCTCAAGCGCGAAATGGCGGCGCTCAAGGCCGAATTGCCGGTAGGCGTGGAATACGCCAAGGTTTCCGACCAGCCGGCCATCGTCAAGGAAGCGGTGGACGAATTCATGAATTCCTTCCTGGAGGCGGTCGCCATCGTGCTGGCGGTGAGCTTTCTCAGCCTGGGGCTGCGCGCCGGGCTGGTGGTGGCGGTGACCATCCCCCTAGTGGTCGCGGCGACTTTCCTGCTGATGCGCCAGTTCGGCATAGACCTGCACCGCATTTCCACCGGGGCGCTGATTATCGCGCTGGGCTTGCTGGTGGACGACGCCATGATCGCCGTGGAAATGATGGCGCGCAAGCTGGAGGAAGGCTACGACCGGCTGCGCGCCGCCGCCTTCGCCTACCGCGCCACCGCCTTCCCCATGCTGACCGGCACGCTGGTGACGGCGGCGGGCTTCCTGCCCATCGCCACCGCCAAATCGACCACCGGCGAATACACCTTCACCCTCTTCGCGGTGGTCACGCTGGCGCTGCTGGCTTCCTGGGTGGCGGCGGTATTCGTCACTCCGCTGGCCGGCTACCATCTGCTCAAGGCGCACCCCGGCGACCGCCACGAAGTCTTCGACACGCCGTTCTACCGCCGTCTGCGGCGGCTCATCGAATGGTGCCTGCACCACCGCAAGACGGTAATCGCCGGCACGCTGGCGCTGTTCCTGCTGGGAGGGGCGGGCATGGCGCTCACCGAGAAGCAGTTCTTCCCCTCCTCCAACCGCACCGAACTGATGGTCGAACTGTGGCTGCCCGAGGGCGCGGCGATCCGCGCCACCGAGAAGGAAGCGGCGCGGCTCGAAGCCCTGCTCGCCAAGGAAGGCGGCGTGGCGAGCTACGTCACTTACGTCGGCTACGGTTCGCCGCGCTTTTTCCTGTCGCTCGACCAGCAGTTGTTCCGCCCCAACTTCGCCCAAGTGGTGGTGCTCACCCGTGACATCGAAGCCCGCGAGCAGGTCACGGCGCGCCTGCGCCAAGTGCTCGCCGACGAATTTCCCGGCGTGCGCGGGCGGGTGATGCGCGTGCCGCTCGGCCCGCCGGTGAATTATCCGGTGGAATTCCGCGTGCTCGGCGACGATATTCCCACCCTCAAAAAGCTGGCCGACGAGGCCGCCGCCGTGCTGCGCCGCGACGAACGCCTGCGCGATGTGCATACCAACTGGGGCAATCTCGCGCCGGTGCTGCGCGTCGCTGTCGATCAGGATCGCGCCCGCGCCGCCGGGGTCTCCTCGCGCGACGTGGCGCGCACCCTGTACAGCGTGGTGGAAGGCCTGCCGGTCGGGCAATTCCGCGAGGGCGACCAATTGATCGACATCGTCCTGCGCTCCCCGGAAAGCGAACGCCAGCGCCTCGACCAGGTGGCGGCGGTGAACGTGCCCGGCGCCAACGGGCGCAGCGTGCCGCTAGGCCAGGTGGCGCGGGTCGGCGAAGCGCTGGAGGAACCCATCCTGTGGCGGCGCGGACGCGACCTCTTTCTCACGGTGCGCGCCGACATCATCGACGGGGTGCAGGCGCCCGACGTTTCGATGCGGCTCGACAAGCAACTCGACGCCCTCCGCGCCACACTGCCGCCCGGCTACCGCATCGAGATCGGCGGCGCGCTCGGCGAAAACGCCGCCGCCGAGGCCTCGATCAACGCCGGGATGCCGATGATGCTGGGGGTGGTTCTGGGGCTGTTGATGATCCAGTTGAAATCGGCGGCGCGCACTTTCATGGTGCTCGCCACCGCGCCGCTGGGGATTATCGGCGTGGCGCTGGCGCTGCTGCTGTTCCGCCAGCCTTTCGGCTTCGTGGCGATGCTCGGCACCATCGCCCTGGGCGGCATGATCATGCGCAACACGGTGATCCTGATCGACCAGATCCGCCAGGACATCGCCGCCGGCATGCCGGACTGGGTGGCGATCCGCGAATCCACGGTGCGCCGCTTCCGCCCCATCCTGCTCACCGCCGCCGCCGCGATGCTCGCCATGATCCCGCTGACGCGCAGCATTCTGTGGGGTCCGATGGCTTACGCCATCATGGGAGGCTTGCTGATCGCCACCGCGCTCACCATCCTGTTCGTGCCGGCGCTGTATGCGGCGTGGTTCCGGGTACGGAATATCTGAAATAGGCTCTAAACCACCGATACCCAGTTGTTGGCCATCCTCGCGGTAAACGCTTCCACCGTCAAAGGGCGGCTGAAATAAAAGCCCTGGATTTCGTCGCAGCCCTGCTCGCGCAGGTAACCGAGTTGCTCGGCGGTTTCCACCCCTTCGGCGATGACCAGCAGCTTCAGGCTGTGCGCCAGCGCGATCACCGCCTTGACGATGGCCGCATCGTCCTGGTCGGTGGTGATGTCGCGCACGAACGACCGGTCGATTTTCAAGGTGTCGATGGGAAAACGCTTCAGGTAGCTGAGCGAGGAATAGCCGGTGCCGAAATCGTCGATCGACAGGTGCAGGCCGAGCTGCCGCATGTC
The DNA here is from genome assembly GCA_964505475.1 of uncultured Sulfuricella sp. Lineage (GTDB taxonomy): Bacteria > Pseudomonadota > Gammaproteobacteria > Burkholderiales > Sulfuricellaceae > JAGXQV01. The sequence continues at coordinate 45,428 of CAZDIJ010000001.1, forward strand.
GCCGATGGTGGCGATGGTTTCGGCGGCCTGCTCCATGATGACGCTCTCGGTGATTTCCAGTTCGAGATGTTCGGGGCGCAATCCGGTTTCCGCCAGGATCAGCTCGACCATGCCGATCAGATTCTTTTGCCTGAACTGGCGCCCTGAAATATTGACCGCCACGTGCAAGGGCGGCAAGCCGGCATTCTGCCAGGCCTTGTTCTGGGCACAGGCGGTGCGCAGCACCCATTCGCCGATCGGCAGGATCAGCCCGGTTTCCTCGGCGATGGGAATGAAACGGTCGGGCGACACCAGCCCCAGTTCGGGATGGCGCCAACGGATCAGCGCCTCGGCGCCCACCACCTGGCCGGTGCCAAGGTCTACCTGGGGCTGGTAATGAAGCTCGAATTCGTTGCGCTCCAGCGCCCGACGCAGGCGATTTTCCAGGGTCAGCCGCTCGAAGGCGCGGGCATTCATCTCCACCTTGAAAAACTGGTAATTATTCTTGCCCAGATCCTTGGCGCGGTACATCGCGGCATCTGCATTTTTCACCAGCGTTTGCGCATCGAGGCCGTCGTTGGGGTAGACGCTGATGCCGATGCTGGCGGTGATGAACATCTCCTGTTCGCCCAGGCTGATCGGCCTGGCCAGCGCGTCGATGATTTTCTGGGCGACCGGGGCGACATCCCGCTCGTTGCCGATGCCTTCCAGGATCACCGTGAACTCGTCGCCGCCCAGGCGCGCCACGGTATCGTCCTCGCGCAGGCAAGCGGCGACCCGCTTGGCGACCTCTTGCAACAGTTCGTCGCCGGCGGTATGCCCCAAAGTGTCGTTGACGATTTTGAAGCGGTCCAGGTCGAAAAACATCACCGCCGCCATTTTGCGGTTGCGGTGCGCATGCGCCAGCGCCAGCGCCAGGCGCTCCATGTACAGGATGCGGTTGGGCAACCCGGTCAGCGCGTCATAGTTGGCGAGATAATTGAGGCGCTCCTCCGCCAGCTTGCGCGAGGTGATGTCGGAAAACACCGCGACGTAATTGGTGGTTTCGCCCTTGTCGTTCTTGACCGCGCTGATGGTCAGCCATTCCAGGTAGGTCTCGCCGCTCTTGCGGCGGTTCCAGATTTCCCCGCACCATTGCCCGGCTTCCTTGAGCGATGCCCACATCTGCCGGTAGAAATCCTCGCTGTGCTTGCCGGAACGCAGCATGGCCGGAGTTTTACCCACCGCTTCCTCGATGCCGTAGCCGGTGATCGCGGTAAAGGCATGGTTGACGGTGACGATCCGGCTATGGGCATCGGTAATCAGGATGCCCTCGACGCTGCTGTCGAAAACCTTGGCGGCCAGACGCTGGCTTTCCTCGGCCTCCACGCGCTGGCTGATGTCCTCGACCATCCATAGCGTGCCGTTGGGCAAATCGGAGGGGTCGATCGCCTTGCCGACGATGCGGCACCAGATCGTCGAGCCGTCCTTGCGCCGCATCAGGCGCTCGTTGCGGTACATGCCGTGGCGCATCACGGCGCGCGCCTCGCGGCGGAATTCGGCGAACGCTTCGCGCGAAGGATGGATCAAATCGGTGGATTGATTGTGCAGTTCCCCGCGCCCGTAGCCGAACATCGCCTCGAACTGGCGGTTTACCCGGAGAAAATTGCGCTTGCCGGCGAGAGCGATGCCCATGTCGGCGTTTTCCAGGATGATTTTCTGCTCGCTCAAGGCCTGGTGCAGCACATCCTCGGCGTTGCGCAACTGGGTGATGTCGGCGATGAAGGCAAAGGAATAGAGCAGCTTTCCGCTCTCGTCGTGCACCGAGGTCGCGCTGAAACGGGTGTGGACGGCATCGCCGTCCCGGGTTTTCAGGGTGATTCGGTAAACGCGGTGGCGGGTTTCGGCGATCTTGGCAATCTGCGAGCGGAAGGCGGCAAGGTTGTCCTCATCGACGAACTCGAAGGGATGCCGGCCGACCAGCTCTTCCTGGCCATAGCCCAGCATCCGGCATAGCGCGTCGTTGACCTCGACGATGCGCTGATCCGGCCCCAGCAGCCAATAGCCTTCGCTGATGCGATTGATGAGATCGTGATAAAACTGGTCGCTGGCGGTGTCGGGACGTTTCATCCGGGCGGCTCCATTTCCCGCATCGTCTTGCGCGCCAGACACAAGTCCTGCCAGGCCTTGGACTTGTCCGGCAGGGTGCGCAGCAAATAGGCCGGATGATAGGTGACGACCAGCGGGATTCCACGGAAATCGTGCAACCGGCCGCGCAGCCGGGCGATGGGCGTATCCTCGCCGAGCAGGGTCTGAGCGGCGAACTTGCCGAGTGCGACGATCAGCTTGGGCTGGAGCAGCTCGACCTGGCGCAGCAGATAGGGTTCGCACTGCGCCACCTCGTCGGGCGCCGGATTGCGGTTGCCGGGAGGGCGGCATTTCAACACGTTGGCGATATAGACATTGCCGCCGCGCCGAAGGCCGATGGCCGCCAGCATGGCATCGAGCAGCTTGCCGGCCTGGCCGACGAACGGCTCGCCCTGGGCATCCTCGTCGGCGCCCGGCGCCTCCCCGACGAACAGCCAGTCGGCCTGTTCGTCCCCCACGCCAGGTACGGCCTGGGTGCGCGTGGCATGCAGCGGGCAGGCGGCGCAGGCGCAAATCGAACCGCGCAAGCCCGGCCAATCCATGGACATGATCGCCGCCCGCCGCCGGCTGGCTGAATCCGCGCTAGCTGAATCCGCGCTGGTCGAGGCAGCCTCCTCCGTTGCGGCGGGCGCGGAGGAACGCAGGCGCCAGCGCGGCCCCAGCCCCATTTCCTTGAGATAGAGATCGTGCCTGGCGTTCACAGCGCCAACTCCATCAACACCGCATCCTCGCGCCCAGCGCCGGCGGGATAGTAATTCTTGCGGATGGTCAGCACCTTGAAGCCGCTCGAGGCATAAAGATTGCGCGCGGCGGCATTGGAAGTGCGCACTTCCAGCAGCATGATTTCGGCATGATGCTCGCGCGCCACGCCGGCCATGTGGCACAACAGGCGGCGCCCCAGTCCGATTCCCTGCCAGGGAGCTGCGATGCCGAGATTGAGCAAATGCGCCTCGCCGGCCGCCACCATCATCACCCCGTATCCCGCCATTTCCCCCTCCACTTGGCTGATCCAGCAATTGTAGCCGGCGGCGAGCGAGTCGGTGAAATTGCCGCGCGTCCAGGGAAAGGGATAGATTTCACGTTCCATGGCGACCACCCGATCGACATCCTCCGCGCGCATCGGCCGGTAACCGGGAATCGGTTGCTGGAGTACGGCGTTCATCGCTCGCTGGTCTTCAACGCGACCTTGTTGCGAATGTACAACGGCGCCGCCAGCGCCGCGTCCCCTCCCTCGCCGCGCTCGAAAGCCGGCGCCGCCAGACGGGCGATGTCGCCGGCGCGCGGCGGCGCGTCGGGCAGCACCCTGCTCAGACAACCGCCATGCCGGCGGCGCAAGACATCGCCATGGACGGCGAAGCCGCTGCCGCAGCCTTCCCATCCCGCGCCTGGCGGCAAGGGTATGTCCGCCGGCGCGAACAGGCCGGGCGCGCAAATCTCGCGCCATGCCCCGCCATCCTTCTCGTAAACGGCGTGATACACCTCGCCCATGCGCGCATCGAGACAAGCAACCGCGCGCTTCGCCGCGCTGCCCTCGGCCAGCGCCAGCAGTGTGGAAACGCCGAGCACCGGCAAACCGGCGCCGAATGCCAGCCCTTGCGCCACGCCGCAGCCTATGCGCAAGCCGGTGAAGGAACCCGGCCCGCTGCCGAAGGCAATGCCGTCCAGTTCCGCCAACCCCATGCCGCCTTCGGCCAGCATCTCATCCACCAGCGGCAGCAGCAGCCCGGAATGACGCTGTCCGGCGAGGATGTCGCGGGTGAACAGCGTTTCCCCGGCCAGCAAGGCGACCGAGCAATATTCGGTGGAAGTATCGAACGCCAGAATTTTCATGCTCATAGGCGAATTATACCGGAACGCCGGCCTGAAGCGCCCATCCCGTCCCCGCCATCCGTCAGCCTTCGCGGTACTTCTCGATCAGCCGGTAGACGTGCCGCTCGCTGATGCCGAGCACGGCGGCGGTCTTCTGCCGGTTGCCGCCGTGCCGGATCATTATCTGGCGCAGGTATTCGCGCTCGATCTGCTCCAGGCTCGGCTCCTCGCCGAAACGGAGCACCACTTCGCCGGGCTGGTCTCGCGGAATGAAGGAGAGGTGCTCAGCCCGCACCTGGCTGCCGGGACGAGCGAGGATGACGGCGCGTTCGATGGCGTTCCGCACTTCGCGCACGTTGCCGGGCCAGTCGTAGGCGACCAGCAGTTTGAGCGCATCCGGCGCCAGGCTCATCGCGGCTGGGCGGCTGAGCTGGGCGAGAAAATGCCTGGCCAGCGGCTCGATATCCTCGCGGCGGGAGCGCAAGGACGGCAGGGTGATGACGAAACGGGAAAGCCTGAAATAAAGATCGCTGCGAAAGGCGCCGCTGCGTCCCATGCTTGCGAGATCGCGGTTGGTGGCGGCGACCAGACGGGCATCGGCGGAAAGCGTCTTGTTGCCCCCCAGGCGGCGGAAGGTGTTGGTTTCCATCACGCGCAACAGTTTGGCCTGGATGGCGGCGCCGATGTCGCCAATTTCATCGAGAAAGAGCGTGCTGCCGCCGGCTTCCTCGATCAAGCCCTTCTTCTGCCGGTCGGCGCTGGTGAAGGCGCCGCGCTCATGACCGAACAGCTCGGATTCAAAGAGGGTTTCCTGGAGACCGCCGGCGTCGATGGCGACCAGCTCGCGGCTGGCGCGCAGGCTGCGGTCGTGGATCGCCTGTGCGACCATTTCCTTGCCGGTGCCGGATTCGCCGAGTATCAGCACCGTGGTATCGGTGGGAGCGACGGCATTAATCATTGCCTGCACTTCGCGCATCGCCGCGCTCTCGAAGACCATCGGCCCGGGGCGGCGGGAAGCCAGTTGCGTGCGATAGAACTGATTGGACTCGCGCAGTTCGGCAGTTTCCAGCACGCGCCGCACGGTCAGTTCCAGCTCGTCCACGTTCACCGGCTTGGTCAGGAAATCGGCGGCGCCCTCGCGAATGGCGCTCACCGCATTGGGGATCGAGCCGTAGCCGGTGAGCACGATCACCGGATATTGGTTGCGAATCTCGGCCAGAATCGCTCCGGCGTTGCTATCCGGCAACTTGAAGTCGAGAATGATGGCGCTCGGCTCGACTTCGCCCAACCTTTGCTGCGCCTCTGCCCAGGATACGGCGCCGATGGTGGCGAAGCCCATGGATTCGATCTGCCTGCGCAAGAGGCCGTTGAAAACGGCATCGTCGTCGATGATGAGCAGCGTTTTCTTTTTCACTAGCCGTTCTCCAGTACTGTTTCCGCCAGCGCCAGGCGGATGCTGAAGCGGGTTCCCAGGCCGGGAGCGCTTTCCACGGCAATGACGCCGCCCATCCGCTCGACGAAGTTCTTGACGATGGTCAGCCCAAGGCCGGTGCCGTCCACGCCGTCGGCGCGCCGGCTGAAGAAGGGGTCGAAAATCCGGGCGACATATTCCGGCTCCATGCCGATGCCGGTATCGGCGATCTCGATCCAGGCCTGGCCGTCGGCGCCGCTCAACGCGGCGGTCAGCGTGCCGCCGCCGGACATGGCGTGGTGGGCATTCTGGATCAGGTTCAGGAAGATCATGCGGATTTCGGCTTCGTCGGCGAGCACCCGCAACGGCTCCTCGGGCAGGTCGAGCCGTTGCTGGATGCCGTGGCTCTGGGCATCGAATTCCAGCAGCCGCAAGGTGTCGCCGAGCGCCTCGCCGAGCACCACCAGTTGCAGACTGTTGGTCGGCGGCCGCGCCAACAGCAGGAGGCGGCGGGTGACGGCGATGCAATTGTCGATTTCCTGGTCGATAAGCCCCATGTAATCAATGATCTGATCCGGCGTGATGCGTCCCTCGCGGAGTTCTCGCGCCAGCCCCTGGACGCCGAGGCGCACCGACCCGAGCGGGTTGTGTATTTCATGCGCGATGCCGGCGGCCAGCAGCCCCAATTCCGACAGGCGTTGTTCATGGGAGACGCGGGTGACTTGGCCAAGATCGCGCACCGATTCCACGACATAACGCTCCTTGCCGCATTCGCCGTCGAGTTCCACCAAAACCGCATGCACTTCCGCCGGGAACAGGGTGCCGTCGGGACGCTGGTGATGGTGATTGGCCTTGAGGCTATCGCCAACCTGCTTCAATTCGACAAGCGGGCAGACGAGCAGCGTGGAGACGCAGGGGGTATTGCGTCCATGGCTGCACTGGTGGCAAGGCTGGTTCAAGATCGCCTCGGCGGGCTGACCGGCCTGCTGACAGAAAGCGCGGTTGGCGAGCGCCACCCGCATGTCCGAAACACGAATCAGGCGGACGCCGTCGGGAAGCCCGTCAAGCAGCTTCTGGAGAAAGCGCTGCTGCGCCTCGGCCAGCGAAATTTGCCTGGACAGGCGCTGCGCCATCACATTGAAGCTGGCGGCGGCGCGGCCGATCTCATCATCCCCGGCCGAGGGAGCGCGCACTGAAAGATCGCCGGACGCCAGCGCGCGCGCGGCGGCATCCAGTCCTGCCAAGGGCGCGATAACGTGGCGGCGCAGCAACAACCAGAGAGTGAGCAGGGTCAGCGTCAGCACGGCCGTGCCCGCCAGCAGGAACAAGGCGGCGCTGCGCAAGGCGCTGTCGCGGATCGGCGCCGCGTCGTAGTCGATCACCAGCACGCCATTGACCGGATGATCGGCGACGGCGCCATGACAAGGGGTGCAGGGAGCGCGGTTGGGCACCGGGTTGATGGAACGCAGCACCTCGCCGCCGGAATCGAGATTTTCAAAACTGCTCAGCGGCTTGCCGGCCGTGGTGGCGCGCGCCACATCGGCCATCCCGCGCCCCAGCTTGGCCGGATCGGAGGCGAAGCGCACCTCGCCGGAGGGCGCCAGAATCAGCACGTCCCGTATGCCGGCCAGTCCGCCGAGCTTGGCGACGATCTCGCGCAAGCCCTCCACGTCGCGCTTCAGCATGGCGTTTTCCCATGTCACCTGGAGCATGCGGTTCAGTTGCAGGGAAATTTCGGCGCGTTCGTGCACCAACTGATCCCTGTAGAGTCCCAGAAACAGCAATCCGAGAGACAGCGAAGCGCAGCCGGCGACCAGCAGCACGCCCCGCAGCAAACGGTGGCTCAGGTGGTGAACGCCGGGATACATGGTTGGGTTTCGGGAACCTTCACTGTTGTGCTACTACCCTTGCGTTGAGGAGTCCGCTTTTAACCCAGATTATCCATTAGGCGGCTCTTCGAGCCAGCGCGAGCGCTGGCGCCCCAATGGATAATCTGGGTTGAACAGAGTATATCCTGACTGCGTTCCGCGCCGTAATCCCGGAGAAACATCGCCTGCCCATGCCGCGAGCACGGCGCGCGCGAAACGGCAACCTAAAATCCCAGGGTTTCGATGGTCGCCACCAGGTCGGCGAAACTTGCCGATTCCAGTTTCGCCGCCAAGGCTTCCTTGTCCAGCCCCTGGCTTTCGAATCCGCTAAATCTGACCTCGTCGGGCAGTTCGCGGATTTCCCGCGGCGCCATGAAGCCGATGCCGCAAAGCTGGGTAAGGCAGACGCGCTCCGGTTCGGAGAGTTCGATGCCATGATACTTGATAATTTCCAGATAGCGTTCCGCCGTGCGATTGACCTTCCCGCTGATCTCCATGGTGTTGCCCTGGGACGCGGTGAGCAGGGCGAGGGGAGGCCCGAAATAGATAGGGGTTTTCCGGTTCATCGAAAGACGCCCGCAAAATTGGGCGCGCCGCGGAACCGGCCGCTCCCGCCCGGCCACCGCCGCGCCACCGCCATGACAGGAGCGGACTTCACCGAGATGGAGCGGCGCCGTGTCCGCCCGCGCCATGCCGCTGGCGTTCATGATCGGCTGTTTTCAAGCCTTTCGGCAGCGCCGGCGCCGGCTCTGGCTCGTGCTGGGCAAATCCGCTGTTCCGCTCGCCTTGCTGAACATTATGGGGATTGTGGCATTCGGTGCAAACGAACCAGCGTTTCGTCCCGTTGCTGGCCCATTCGCCTATCCGCTTGCCGTGGATGCCATCCCGCCAATCCCGGTAAACGTCGCCGTGGCATTTGCCGCACAAGAGTTGCGGCTGATCGAAGCTGACCGCGCCGCCGAGGTTGTCGATCAGCTTGTTGCGCTGCGTGGGATGGTGGCAATCGAGGCACCAGACGCCGCCCCGGCCATGCGGCAGCTTGGTGGCGTCCAGGACGATGCCTTGGTGCATCGTGAGCGTCCGAGGGTTCTTGTTCTTGGGAAAGGAGGCCGGAATCACGCCGTTATGGCACGACGACCCGCACAAGGGCAGCAAACCGAGTTTCTCGGAGCGCGGTTTGACCACCGCCTTGCCGCGCGAATAGTCCGCCTCCGCGATGGGCATCTTCCCCATGGGCACGGTGCCGTCATAAGGGTCTCCCCACCATAATACCGCCCCGGTCTTGGGAGAACATTTGACGTTCGGCAGCCCTTCCTTCAGCATGCGCTGGGTAACCTCGGAGGCGCCTTTCCGACTTTCAAAGCAGGATAGGTCTTCCGCGAGCGCGGAGCAACCCCCCATCCAGAAGGACGCCAGGAACGCCGCGGCGAATGCATATTTTCTCATGGCTGCCCCTTTATGCGGATTCAAGCGCTGTTGCCGCGCCGCTGCTCGCGGCGCCCGGGATTCCGGCCGGAACGCCGCCGGCATATTTCACTTCCCCCAGCAATATGCCGATCGCCCCTTTCAATAACACCGTAAGGATGAGAAAACCGGCCGCCCAATTTCCCAAGGTCACGAGTATTTCGAGGGAGCTGGGAAAATACTGGGTGAACTCGCCAATGGGCGATGGAATGAATCCGGGGATGAGCAACCCCATCCCCTTCTCGATCCAGATGCCCGAGAAAGTCAGGACGCAGGCAATGGCCAGCAGGCGGTAATCCTTCCGGCAACGGGGCGTCAGCAGCATCAGAAAGGCGATTACGCTCGCGGCAAGGGAACCCCAAAACCAGGGAACGAGATCGTTCAGGCCGTGCACCCCGAACATCAGGTATTGCAACCCCAGGGCGTGCTCGGTATTGGCGTACAGTTCGGTGACGATCTCCGACAATGTCAGGAAAAGCGCTATCCCGAGACAATAGGTGACGATGGCCGACAGCATGTCGATCGCCTCGTTCTCGATCCACAACCGCGTATTCCGCCGAACAATGAGGAAAATCAAGATAATCAACGATGGCCCGGCCGCGAATGCCGTCGAGATGAAGCGAATCGGCATCATGCCGTGGTGCCACATGGGGCGTGCGGGCATCGTGTTGAGGAGGAAAGCCGTCACGGTGTGTATGCTCAAGGCCCAGACGATGGAAACATAGATCAGCGGCATGTAGAACTTGTTGTTCAACGGTGCGCCGGTGTATTTCTTGTAAAGGAAATAAAACCCGCCCGCGAGGTTCAGCAGCATATAACCCACCAGCACCAGGGTGTCCCATGCCAGCATCGAGTTGGGAAGGTTGTAAATGCCGATGATGGGCAGCATGTGCCAGAGCCGGTCAGGCCTGCCCATGTGGGAAAGAATGAACAGGATGCACATGATTACCGCCGAAATGGCCAGCATCTCGCCCAGCACGGCGACCTTATGCAAGGCTCTATGGTGGTAGACGTAGGCGGGGAAAACGATGGTGACCGCCCCGGCGGCGATTCCGACGAGAAAGACGAAGTTCGCCAGATACAGGCCGTCGTGCGCCTGGCTGGTCAAGCCGGTATACGCCAGACCGTCGGCCGCGTGGAGGAACGACCCATACAACAGTCCCGCGACCAGGACGCAAAGAAAAGCGATCCAGGCGTAGAACAACACGCCCCCCCTCACGACATAGGAAACGTAATCGTATGCAAACCGTGTCAACTTACCCATGACGTAGCGCCTCAATCCATGAAATAAAAGAATTTTGGAAAAGTGTTGAGTTCCGCCTTCAAACGAAAGACCCGTTTCCGATCAATGATTCGGCTGACTTCGCTATCGGGGTCGAGCAGGTTTCCGAACTTGCGTGCGCCGACGGGGCAAACCTCGACGCAGGCGGGGTAACGTCCCTTGCGCGTCCGTTGAAGGCAAAACGTGCATTTCTCGACAACGCCCCTCATGCGCGGACGGTTGCCGAGGTAATGGGTCACCGGGTTCATCGCCTCTCTGGGCAGCTTCGGATCGCTCCAGTTGAAGCGGCGCGCCCAGTAAGGGCAGGCATTCATGCACATGCGGCAGCCGATACACCAGTTGTAGTCGATCACCACGGGGCCGTCGGCTTCACGGTAGGTGGTTCTCACCGGGCAGACCTTGACGCATGGCGGCTTCTCGCACTGCATGCAGGCGATCGGCATGTAAAAGGCGTCCTTCTCGGGAACCGCCTCGGGCTGATAGTAATGCTCGCCTTCCAGGACGACGCCGGCCGGACTGTAAGCGTTTCCGCCGACCTGGATTCCGGTCTCGTCGGGATAGCCCTGCTTCATTTTTTCCTTGTCGAAACCGCCCTTTTCCAGCTTGAGGACGCGAATCCATTCAATTTCCTGTTCGCCGCCGCGGGATTGATTGTTCTCTTCCACGCAAGCCTTGACGCAGCGGCGGCAACCGATGCACTTCTTGATATTCAGCGCATAGCCCATGAGCACCCCTTCGAGCGCCGGCGTGCCATCGACGGTAACGCGCTTGCCATACTCCCGCGAATAGCGTTTCTCAAGCCGGGCACGAGCCTGGGCTTTTTCTTCATCAGTCATCAGACGATAGTTGCCCTGAAACCACTCCGCCCATTCCACCTTCGCCTGGGCCTCGTCGGAATGGGTCATCAGCGCCGCCGCGCCCAGTAAAGAACCGATGCCCAGGGCGCCCGCGTTTTTCAAGAAGCCCCGGCGGGAACCGGCATTGCCGGGCTGGCCATCGGATGATGGCTCCTGGTGCGGTTCGATGATCGGCGATTCTTTATGGGTCACAGTTTTCTCCTGATTTAATCCTAGAAAAAGCAGTCCAGCCACGGATTGACACGGATAATCACGGATTATCAATGTCCAGCAAGGCGCACGCATTGCACCCTCCGGGTGATCAGCAATCTTTGCCGGCCTGATGTCTTATCTGCGTCAATCCGTTTTATGCCTATGAACAATTTTCAGGCGCCCTCACCCCAACCCCTCTCCTTTATGCCCTTTAGGGTGCGCCTGCGGGCGAGGGGCTTTTCTCCCTTCTCCCGCAGGCGGGAGAAGGGACGGGGATGAGGGAGCATGGGATGCAAGGCAACATCCTGAATATGGTTCATAGGCATGATCCGTTTTTATCCGTGGCTGACTGGGTTTTTTGGTTAATCGCTTACCGGCAAGAAACGACGAGGTATCCGCATTCGATTGGCCGTGCACTACCAGCTTGGTCCGGCGGCGCCGGGCACGAAGTGCATCGGCGTCTCTTCTGCGTTCCGGCGCGTGCGCAGGATGTCCTCGCTTTCCTCCGGGCTTGGCCTGGCTTCTCCCAGATGCTGCTCGATCAGCCCGCGCAACTGCTGACACCAGACATCGGTGAGAATCGCCAGGGCGGCATAGAACGGCGTATCGCAATGAAAAGCGACGCGGTCGGCGAAATCCGGCAGCCAGCGCAATAAGTGCCGGTCGAGGAAGCCGGCGAGCGAGCGCCAATCGTCGTCGCTCTCCGCCGAAACCAGCCGGCGGGAGAGGAACTGAAGCTGGAAAACCAGGTGGTCGTCAGGACGGCTGCGCCAGTCGGGGACGGCGAACCCGGCGGCGGCGTATAGGGCGCGCATGTCGAACATGGCTTCCTGGCAAAGCAGATGCTCATCCGAAAGCCAGAACGATTCGCAAGGCGATGCGCCAAAGGCGCCCGTCAGGTAGATGGCGGCGAAGTCCGCCGCCAGATTGTCCAGGAAGCGGGCATCGGCCGCCGCCGGCAAGGACGACACCGCCAGCCGCATCATCCCGAAGGTCGCCTGGCTCGCGCCACTGGCCGGCAACAACCCGAGGTTGTCCGGGAAACCGATGGACTTCAGTTCCGCCAGCACTGGCGCGGACAGCTCCCGATCCTGCAATAGCGCCAGGGTGGCGGCGTCCTCGGCGAGCACCGCGGCAATTTCCGCATTCAGCATCATTCGACCTTTCCCTTGCTATGAGGTACAAAAGCGATCGACGGCTTGGTGAGTTCCGGGTTCGCCATGTTTTTCACCCAGCGCACCGGCTTGTCGCGCGGCCCGATAGCCGTCGTCGGATGCCTGCCCGCCCAAAGTTTGTCGATGGGGCCGATGTCCAGCACGCGCATCATGCACGCCATCACGCAATACGGCTTGCGGCCAGCCTCGATTTCATCCACGCAGAGATTGCACTTCTGGATGATCCGCTCCTTCGGATTCCACTGGGGAGCGCCATAGGGACAAGCCGCTTCGCACTTGCGGCAGCCGATGCACAGCGTCGAATCAATATCAACGATGCCATCCGCACTGCGCTTCCAGATCGCGCCGGTCGGGCAAGTGGGCAGGCAGGCAGGCTCGGCGCAATGATTGCAGGACATGTTCACCTTATAGGCGAACACCTCGGGGAACACGCCGCCCTCGATATACATCACACGGCGGAAGCGCGGCCCCGGCGGCAAGCCGTTCTTGTCCTTGCAGGCGATTTCGCAGGCGCGGCAGCCGATGCAATCCACGTTATTGTGGATGAAGCCGAACTGCATGGCCGGCCTCACCGGCTCGTAGACCTGGGACACCTTGCGCTTGAGGGCATCCTTGGCTTGCTTCATGTCGATTTTCTTGGTCATGGCCGGTTCCTCAGGCGTCGCGCCGGAAAACAAAGGAGCGCGCCGTGGCCTGGCTGTCCCAGCCAGGGCGGTGTTCGAGCGGAGTTTTTTTCACGTTGACCAGGATGGTGTTGTAGGCGAAGGCGCCTGCCGGACTGGGTTCGTCCTTGGTCAGGAAATCGGGATTGCCGGAGCGGTCTACCCCCTGTCTGTCGATATCCATCCATGCCCCCTCATACACCACCACCACGCCTGGCAGACAGCGTTCGGTGACATAGACCGGCACGATGATCTTGCCGCGCGCGTTCCAGACCTCGACGGTATCGCCGGTGACGACCCCCAACCGCCGGGCATCGCTGGCGTTGAGGGTAATCTCCTGCTGGAAGGTTTCGCGCAACCAGGGAATGTTGTGAAAAATCGAGTGCGTGCGATGGCGCGGATGCGGGGTAATCATGTGGAAAGGGTATTCCTTGACCAAGGGATGTCCCATCCATTCGAACGGCTCGACCCACTTGGGAATGGCCGGAATCGGGTAACCCCACTGGGTCCTGGTCCAATCCTTGACCTTGGCCAGGGTGGTCGACAATATCTCGATTTTCCCCGACGGGGTCTCGAAAGGCGCGCCTTGCTCGATCTGCTCGCGGAAGGCGACATGGGGTTTGTCGAAGGTGAACTTGTAGACGCCGTGCCGCTTGAAATCTTCCCAGGACATTTTGACGCCCTGGTGATGCTGGACATTTTTCCACCAAGCAACGAGATATGCCTCGTCCACCGCATCGGGGTTCTTGAAATAGCCGCGGTCGGCGCGTGGGTTGTAGCGTTTGCCGAAGTCCTTGAGGGACGGATCGAGTTTTTCCAGCCGGTAGGCAAGCTCGGTGTAGACCTGAAAATCGGTCTTCGACTCCCCCATCGGCTCGATCACCTTGGGACGGTGGATGTAGTAATGCCCCTTGTACCAGGGCAAACCGACATCGTGCCGTTCGAAATGGGTGGCGATGGGCAACAGCACATCCGCCCACAGCCCGGATGGCGTGATGGTCGAATCGGAGCAAACCACCAGTTCCAGCTTCTTGATCGCCTCGATTTCCTTGTTGATGTTGGTGAGCTGATTGAACCAGTCCGAGCCATGCCAAAAAATGGCCTTGATATTTGGTATCTTGCCGTCCAACTCATCGTCGCGTGGCCAGCAGCCGATTTCCTCACGCTTTACGTTGGGGTAGTTGAGTACGCAATGCGCCCAGCGGTCGGACTTGATGGAAGCCCACCAGAGATTGGCGTTTTCGTCGTAGGGGTAGGCGACCGATTCGGCATGCCAGCCCTTGCCGACGCCTTCGGCGCAGCCGCCGAGAATGCCGATATTGCCGGTCATCGCCTGCACCGCCGCCGCCATGCGGTTGTATTGCTCGCCATAGGCGTTGCGCCCCGGCCCCCAGGAGGCTTTCAGCGCCGCCGGCTTGGTGCGTGCGTATAGGTCGGCGAGTTTCTTGATGTCCGCCGCCGCCACGCCGCAGATTTTCTCCGCCCATTCCGGGGTTTTCGGGGTTTTGTCGTTTTTCCCCAGGATGTAATCCTTGAAGCTTTCCTGCCCCTTAGCCCAATCTGGCATGGTGCCGGCATCCATGCCCTGCACGAATTTGTCGATGAATTTCTGGTCTTGGAGATTGTTGGCGAAGATGTAATGCGCCATCCCCGCTAGCATCGCCGCATCGGTATTGGGACGGATGGGTATCCACCAGGCGTCGTAGGCGGCGGCCGAATCGGTGTATTGCGGATCGACCACCACGAACTTGCAGCCGTTCTGCTTGGCCATGCGCATGTAGTAGAAGGTGTTGCCGCCGTGAAAAGTGTAGGCCGGATTCCAGCCCCACATGATAATCAGCTTGCTGTGGGCGAAGGCGTCGTCCTCGTTGCCGTCCTGGATGGTGCCGAAGGTCATGTTCGATGAAAAAGTCGTCCCCTGATAGCTGGGCACCGACCATGAATTGGTGCGGCAGCCGAACATGCCGAGGAAGCGCGCCAGCAAACCCTCGATTTGATCCGATTTATGCAACACGCCATAGGAAGTGCCGGCGTAGGCCTGGTCGAGGATGGCGGTCGGCCCGTATTTCTTTTTTAACTCGACCATCTTGGCCACGATGTGGTCGAGCGCCTCATCCCAGGAAACGCGCTTGAATTTTCCCTCGCCGCGCTCGCCGACGCGCATCATCGGGTAAAGCAGGCGTTCTGGCGAATAGAGGCGCGAGCGGTAAGAGCGGCCGCGCAGACAGGCGCGCAGTTGGGGTTCCGCAAAGGTATCCTTGCCGAATGCCCCGCCCGCCTGATAGCGACCGTCGTCCGTGGATAGGCGCACGATGACGTTGCCCTTCTTGTGCGCGACCAGCATGTGGCGCGAACCGCAATTGTGGTCGCAGGAGGTAACGACGGTGGTGAGTTGGTCGTCGCGGTAATAAGGCTCGTAGGCGAAAGCCTGCGCGTTCTTCTGCCCCAGCGCCAGTTCCAGAAGGCCGCTGGTGGCCGCCAGAACGGTGCCGGCCGCCGTAGTCTTCAGAAAATTGCGGCGCGCCGGATTGATGGGGATGATGTGGGACTTGTTCATGGTTTCGGCTCGGCCTTCTGAAAACGCGATTCGGAATGCTTGGGGCGCCGCCGCGCCCATTCCGGGGTGCCTTCCGGCATCTCCGGCCAGGCATTGCGGGCGTAGGGGTAGGCGATACGGTACCAGGGACGGCCGCCGTGGCAGCCATAGCAGACATCGCCGCCGGTATGGTCATCCTTGCCGGCCATCGCCGCCGCCTCGATGGCTCCGGCGTTGAGATAACTGACATTGTGCCGGTTGGTGCGGGTAGAGGCATGGCAGGCAAGGCAATCGTTATGGAACAGTTCCTTGACCTCATGCCATGCGCCGGGCAGCCCCATGATCTCCTGGGCGGACATCTGGCCGTGGCACTTGAGGCAGGTGGTTTCTGGATTGACCTGCTTGCGCAGCGTGAAGCCGGCATCGCCCTGCGGCGCGGAGGTGGCCGATGAACCCGGCGCTTCCTCGCGCGGATCGTGTCCCTGATGGCAGGTATTGCACTTGAGGGTCATCAGCTTCATGGCCATCGGGGTAACCAGATGGCGGCGATGGAAAGTATCCTGCTCGCCGCCGTAAGTGCTGCTTCGCTGATACCAGGCAAGGCTTTCGGAAGCCTTGACGCCGGCGGGAGAGGCGGCGCGCACCGGGTCTTCCAGAACCTCCTTATGGCAGGCCAGGCACTGCTCGTCGCTGGCCGAATCAATGGCCGGCTTGAAATGCAGCGCGCTGTAGGTGGCGCGCAACAAACCATTCCCGGTTTCGGCGGCAGGCTGGCCGCCGTCGGGCGAACCGGCGCCCTGAACAACAGGATCGCCACACCCGGAAAGAATCAGGAAAAGCAGACCGGCAAGAAATAACTTCATCCGTTTTTTCATGGCGTTATCGGCTCGCTTTGGTGGATTCGCGGGAACCGTGGTGCCAGTTGCGCAGATCGTAATAACCAGGCATTCCCGGATGATTGAAAGGTGTGTACCAGGCGCCCTGGCTATTGAGAAAACCGAGGCTGGCCGGCACCGGCTCGCTGACGCCGGTTAGCGAATAGCTGCGCCAACGGGGGGCGGGAGCGAATTCCCGGACGACCGGCGCGCCGGCCGGCCGCTGGTGCGCCGCCAAACCGGCCACGAATCGAGGCGTTACGCTCCGAGTTGGCTCAGCGCCCGTTGCAGGCGCGGGCAAAACGGCGATCAGCAGCGGCACGAGCACCGCCATGGCTTTCAAGAAGCAAGATTTCATGGGAAGCTTTCATGAAAATAAAACGCGGACGAAGGGGATGGCCCACTCGCCCGTGCCGAATGACTTACTTCACTATTTCTTCTTGCCTTCCATGCCGGACATGCCGCTCATACCAGACATCCCCGACATACCTTCCTGCTTGCCTTTCTTCTTGCCTTCCATGCCGGACATGCCGCTCATGCCGGACATGCCTTTCTGCCCTTCCATGCCGGACATGCCAGACATACCGCTCATGCCGGACATGCCCTTCTGACCTTCCATGCCGGACATACCGCTCATGCCGGACATGCCTTTCTGTTCGGCGATAGCGGCGCCGCCAATACACATGGAAAGCACGGAAGTAATAACGATGGTCTTGATTTTCATAAGATACCTCTTCGAAGAGTTGGTTTTAGCTTGCCGGCTCGGTTGAGCCGGATAGTGAGCGCCCCCCCAAAGTACCTGGCACGCTCGCTTGCACTAAACGCACATTGCGTGCCAGGCCGAAAAATGTCGCATATCATGCTGTTTTATAAACAAAAAAACACTTACGCACGAACGCCCCGCAAAAAGGTGGATATGCCATTTTGGCAGGAGAAAACACGCGACATTCAGTAACACATTGTTTCAAATGAAAATAAACGCATGACAAAATATCAGGTTCGCACTGACGAACCGTACCGGTTCCCGCGCTCAGCCAGCCGTCCGCCTTGGGCGTTCGCATTGCGGCGGCGACGCCGGCTTGCAGGCTCTTGCCCAGAAAACACGGCAGACAAAAAGGGAAGCGGCGAATGAGGGCAGTGGTTGGAACTGCGTGAAAAAACCGATACGGACGGATTGGCATGCCGGGACGAAAAACCATCATGACCTGGCGCCGGACAGACATTTGAGGCGGTGCGCCGGACGGACACTGCATAGTGGTGGACAAGCGCTTGCCGCAAACCGGCCGATTGCCGCCAGACAGTCGTTCGCCGAAGTACAACGCGGCTTGGCCGCTTCCTCAGAACGGGCGCGCCCTGGCTGTCGCGTAGCGGCATTACATGCTACCATCATCGAAAGAATGAGTTTTCGCTCGCTTTCCAAAGGGGATTTCGGAATGGCACAGGAAGAACAAGGCGACGACATCAAAAAACGCGCATTCAAGCGTGTCGCGGTAGCCGTCGTGCTGGCGCTGGTGGCGGCCGCCAGCCTGACCATGCTATCGCGCAGCCACAAACCGGCGCCGCAGCCGGAGCAAACGGTGCTGCCTGCCGAGCCGTCCGCCGCCGTCGAGCAGCCCGCTTCCGCCGTCGAGGCGGCAGCCCCCGAAATACCGCCGGCTTCGCCCGCCGCCGAAACACCGCCGGAACTCGCCGCGCCGCCCGCTACCCAGCCCCCGCCCCCGCCGCAAGTCATCAACAGCACGCCGTCTCCCGCAAGAGAGGCATCCGGCAAGGCGGCCAAAACGCTTGCCACCAAACCCTACGCGGAATCACCGGCTAGCATGATGGCGCCCCCCGCCACCGGGCAAACCGCCAAACCGCGTTCCTCGCAGGAACTGGTGGTCGCTTCCAAGGAAGCGGTCAGGGATGCCCTCGCCAAATCCAATGGCGCGCCCGCCGCCGACGCCAAGGCGCCCGAGCCGAAAAAACTTGCCGAAGCGCCCAAGGCCATGGAGAAAAGCACCCCGCCGCCTCCGCCGCCCACCTCCGGCGGCCATCCGCCGCCTGCCAAGAATTACGCGGTGCAATTGGGTGTCTTCTCCAACCCGGAAAACGCCATCCAGATGCAAGAAAAACTGGCGCAACAAGGCATCAAGTCGTACACCGAAACCCGGCTCAACGTCGGTCCGTTCCATAACAAGGCGGAAGCCGAGGCCGCCCAGGCCAAGCTGCGCGGCCTCGGCATCAGCGCGGTGGTGGTGTCCTTGTCCAAGTAGCCGCGGGCATGAGCCAGTTATCGCCCCATAAGGCCAGCCTGGCCGATATTTACACTTGGCTGCGCGGGGGCTGGTCGCTCTTCCGGCAAACAGCAAGCGTCAGCTTGGCTTATGCCGGGGTGTTCTGGGCAGGCGCCGTCCTGATCTTCCCCGCCACCATCCTGCTGGGATTCACACCGATGGCCATCCCTTTCGCCGGCGCCTTCATGCTCATCGCCCCGGTATTCCTGTGCGGTTTTTTCAGCATTGCCGACCGGGCGGCGGCTGGCGAAACGCCGCGTCTGCACGACGTGCTCGACGGGTTCCGCGCCAGCCCGCCGCGCTTGTGGGTGCTGGCGCTGGCGTGCGCCTTCCTGTTCCTGGTATGGATCACCGACGCCGCCACGGTTTACACCATGTACTTCGGCACCACGCCGACGTTTTTCCTGGTGGCCTTCCTGCAATCCCTGTTCCGCGACTGGAGCCTGATTTCCTTCCTCCTGTTCACATCGGTGATGGGATCGGTGCTGGCCTTCATCATTTTCGCCATCAGCGCCTTCGCCGTGCCGCTGCTGTACTACCGCCGCACCGACCTGGCCGGCGCGGTCGGCGCCAGCGTGCGCGGGATATTCGCCAACTTTCCCGCGATGATGGCCTGGGCGCTGCTGCTCGCCGCCGCCATCTTCATCTCCCTGCTGCTCTTCCTGCCCGCCTTCATCGTGGCGTTCCCGGTGCTTGCCTATGCCGGGCGGGAAGCCTACCGGACGGTATTCCCGGAGTAAGCCGCCCCGACAGGTCATTTTTCACAGAGACGAGGAAGCCGAACCATGAAAATCCTACTGCTCCCACTGCTCCTGCTTTCCAGCCTGTCCGTCCAAGCCGGCGCCCTTTACCGCTGCGGCAACACCTTCAGCCAAATTCCCTGTGGAGATAACGCGCAAACGGTGCGGATGCAGGGTGGCGATGGCGGGAAAAGCGCCATTCCACCGGGGTTGGCGAAGCACGTATGCGTCAGCGACCTGGGGAAATGGGTGCCGTTTCCCGACCCGGACAACCTCAAGATCGAATCCATGTCGCGCGGCACCCCGGAAATCATCGAATACGCCGGCACCAAGCTGATGGCGCGGCGCTATGAACTCAGGGTCGACATCCGCAACGCCGGCCCCGGCAGAAGCTACAGTTGCTTCGCCAGCGAGGACAACCAGAGAATATTGAAAGTCGTCGCCAACGGCGGCTAGTGGTCTGCTTTTGAAATAGCGGGACAAATAAATTTTATGCCTCTAAACTATTCTCAGCTATCGCTCCTTCCCCTGCTCGCGGGGAAAAGCCGGGATGGGGGCAAGCAGCGGCGGCCATGCGGGCAAACGCCCCCACCCCAACCCTCCCCCGCGCGCTATGCGCGCAAGGGAGGGGGCGTTTGCTGAGAATAGTTTAGAGGCATGATAAATTTTGAAAGCAGACCACTAGAACCCCATCAGCAGCAGCCAGAGCGGCAGGCTCGCCATCGCCAGCAAGGTGGTCAGCAATACCTGGGCGGCGACGATATTGCCGTCGCCGCCCATGCGCGCCGCCAGCACATAGGAGACCGTGGACAAGGGCAATGCGGCCATCAGCACGACAGCGTGGAAATAAACGGCGTGCAGGCCGAACAGCACCGCCAGCCCCCAGGCCACCGCCGGCAGCACGCCCAGTTTGACGGCCACCCCGTACCACAGGGTGCCGCGATGGCGGTTCAAACCCTGCAAACGCAAGCCGGCGCCGACCGCGATCAACCCCATCGGCAGCGAGGCTTGCGACAACAGCGCAATGGTGGCGCGCAAGCTTTCCGGCAGGTGCCATCCAGCCAGGCTGAATGTTATGCCGCCGGCCGTCGCCATAATCAGCGGGTTCAGAAAAATTTCCCGCAGCCAGTTCCCTTCGCCATGCCTTGCCAGCGCCCATACCGAGGCGATGTTCGCCATCGGCACGAGAAACCCCATCAGCAGGCCGATTGCCGCGATTCCCTGCTGGCCGTGCAGTGACCCGGCCAGCGCCAGCCCGATATAGCTGTTGAAGCGGAACGAGCACTGGAACGCCGAGGCGAATACCCGCGGCGGGTCGCGAAACAGGTATTTGGCGGCATATCCCAGGATCATCCCGGCGAGCATGAACAATACGCCGGCTTCCAGCATCGGCGCGGCGCTGGCGAAATCGACGCGGAAACCGGAGAGCGAATGAAACAGCAGCGCGGGAAAAAACACGAAGTAGACCAGCTTGTCGAGCTGGCTCCAGAAGTCCTCGCGGAATCCGATCAAGCGCCGCAGCCCGGCTCCCAGCAGGATCAGGGCGAAAACCGGAAGGATCGCCAGAACGGCGCTCATCCCCCAGCCGTTCCGGCAATAACGCCCCGGCGCCGGGAAGGGACGTTATGGAATATCATCCGCTCGCCTTATTTGCTATACAACAGGTTCGGCAGCCACAACGAAATTTCCGGCACATAGGTCACCAGCATCAGATAGGCCAGCATGACGAATACCCAGGGCAAGGTGGCGACGGTCACTTCGGTCAAGCCCATCTTGGCGAGATGGCTGGCGACGAACAGGTTGAGTCCCACCGGCGGATGGATCATGCCGATTTCCATGTTGACCACCATGATGATGCCAAGATGGATCGGGTCGATGCCCAATGCCTTGGCGATGGGCAGGAACAGCGGCGCCAGGATCAGCACGATGGAACTCGGCTCCATGAACTGCCCCGCCGCCAGCAGGGCGAGATTGACGATCAGCAGGAACACCCAGGGCGACAACTGCTGATCGGTCACCCAATGGGAAATCGCCTGGGGTATCTGCTCGGAAGTCAGCAGGAACGAGAACAGGATGGCGTTGGTGATGATGTACAGCAGCATCGCGCTGGTGTTGGCGCCCCTCAACAGCACCTGGGGTACTTCCTTCCACTTGAGATCGCGGTAGATGAACAGCGCCGCAGCGAAGGAGTACACCGCCGCCACGGCGGCTGCCTCGGTGGGCGTGAAGATGCCGCCGTAGATGCCGCCCATGACGATGACGACCAGGAACAACCCCCACCAGGCATCCTTGAACGATGTCCAAAGTTCCCCGGCGCTCGGTTTGGGCAAGGTCGGGAAATTGTTGCGCTTGGCCTGGACGTACACCAGGCTCATCAGGATCATAGCCAGCAGGAATCCGGGAACGATGCCGGCGACGAACAGCTTGCCTGCGGATTCCGAGGTGGAAACCGCGTAGATAATCATCACGATCGACGGCGGAATCAGGATGCCCAGGCTGCCGGCGGTGGTAATCACCCCCACGCCGAAACGCTTGGGATAACCCGCCTTGACCATCGCGGGAAGCATCACCGAACCGATGGCCATCACCGTCGCCGGGCTGGAGCCGGAAATCGTGGCGAAGAAGGCGCACGCCAGCACCGCCGCCATCGCCATGCCGCCCGGCATCCAACCGACCAGGTTGTTGGCGAAGCGGATGATGCGCGCGGCGATCTTGCCGTCGGTAAGAAACTGGCCGGACAGCACGAAGAACGGCACCGCCATGATGGCGAAGCTCTCCAGGCCGGTGAACAGGCGTTGCGAGATGATGTTGACGGTATCAATGGAAAACGAGGAAAAGAACAGCAGGAACACCAGCACCGTCATGCCCAGCGCGATGGAAATCGGCGTGCTGGTAATCAGGAAGAGCAGCAGGATGGATACGATAAGCAGGAAAGTCATTTGATGCCTCCTTGCACCACATCGAGATCACGGTCTTCTTCCTCGCCATAGGTGTGGCTGGGGAGGTGGCCGGTCTTGAGGAAGTGCGCCAGCACCTGAAAAAAGCGGTAACACATCAGACCGGAACCGAGAGGAATCGCCAGATAGATGATCCACATCGGCATTTCCAAATCCGGCGATTCCTGCCCGGTTCCATGAATAAAAATCACCCAGCGCGCCCCGAAAAAAGCGATCACCCCGGTGAAGATCAGCCCTAGCGACAAGGCAACGGCCACCATGCGCCGCCGGTTGGCGGGGCTGACCCAGTTGACGACGAAATCGACGCCGATGTGAATCCCGGTGCGCACGCCGTAAGCCGCGCCGAACTTGGCCATCCAGATGAACAGATAAATGGTCAATTCCTGCGCCCAACTGATGCCGCCCCCGGTGGTATAGCGCATGACTACCGCGACGAAGGTCACCAGGCTTGCGGCGGCGATGAAGGAACCGATAATCCATTCCTCCAGGTGGTCGAGAAAACGGTTAATCACGGCGTTCTCCTGGCATGCAAAAAAAGACCCCGGCACATGCCGGGGAAAGGGGAGGAACTATTGAGGCCGCCATGGAAAAGATTGTTGTTCATTTCGCTTCGGCGGCCGGGCTGCGGGTTTATTTCTTGCCTTCTTTTTCGACTTGCGCCGCGGTATTGTAGATCGACTGGATGATGTCCTTGCCGATCTTGTCCTCGAACTCCTTATGCACCGGCAGCAGCACCTTGTACCACTCTTGCCGGCCTTGCAGGGGCAGCACGTAAACCTCGGTGGTCTTGGCCGCCCTCACCTTGTTCAGCGCCTCGTCATTCTCCTTCTTGGCGATGTCGCGCTCGAAAGCGGTCGCTTCGGTCATCGCCTGTTCAAGCTGGGTGCGAACGTCGGCGGGCAGGCCTTCCCAGAATTTCTTGTTGACGATCACCGCGTAGCCGAGGAAGCCATGGTCGGATACCGTCAAATACTTCTGCACCTCGTGCATTTTCTGGGTGTAGAGGTTGTCCGGTGGATTCTCGGTGCCATCCACCACGCCTTGCTGCAAGGCCGTGTAAACCTCGGAAAACGCCATCACCTGAGGATTGGCGCCCAGCGCCTTCATCTGCGCGTCCAGCACCTTGGAGGACTGGATGCGCATCTTCACGCCCTTGAAGTCCTCCACCGTGCGCAACGGCTTGTTCGCGCTCATCACCTTGAACCCGTTGTCCCAGAACGCCAAACCCTTCAGCCCCTTGGATTCGAGCTTGGCAAACAGCTTTTTGCCGACCTCGCCGTCCATCACCCGATGCACGACCTCATAGTTGGGAAAAATATAGGGTAAATCGAACACCTCGAACTCACGCGCCCCCAGCGGGCCGAATTTCGACAGCGAAGGCGCCAGCATCTGCACCGCGTTGGCCTGCAAGGCCTCGGTTTCCTCGCGGTCCTTATACAACTGGCTATTGGGATAAATCTCGACCTTGACGACGCCCTTGGTCTTTTCCTCCGCCAACTGCTTGAATTTCTCGGCCGCCCGGCCTTTCGGCGTATCGGGCGCCACCACATGGCTGAACTTGATGACGATTTCGCCCGCTGCCTGCGCCGCGCCGCCGAAGGCCAAGGCCACGGCAAAAATCACCCCGCTGATGAGCTTCATTTTATTCTCCTCGCTTATGGATATGACAATTCAGGAGTGGTCAGCCGACAAGCGCCGCGACTCATCTTATATAAGACATGTTATAGATGAATCTCGAACCTTGCAAGCACCCCCTCCTCCTCCGGCCCAGCCCGGAAGGCGCAATCAATCGCCACACCGGGCACGAACACCAGTTGATCGCCGCAAAACAATAGCGGCAAGCTTTCCCTCCGCCACGGCGGGACAGCAGTTTCCTGCAAAAGGTTCTTCAGGCTGCGCGAAGGGCGTCCGCACACCGGGCGCAACCGCTCCCCGCCGCGTCGGTAGCGCACGGTAAGCCCCCCGTTTTTCAAGCGCTCCAGGCTGATGCCCTCGCCGCGGCGGCGCTCGAAACTCAACCTGCCGCACGGCAATTCCAATATTTCTTCAAAGCGCCACGGCAGGGAAAGTTCCGGCAATCCGGAGCGGCGCCCGCGCAGGACATAGACCACGTCCCGGTAGCGGCGCAGTTCGAATTCCCCCAGGCTGATATGAATGCGCGCATCCGGCCGGGCATCCGTCAACTGGCGCAGAATCTCCTCCAGGCGCAGCGCGGAAGGCATGGTCACGCCCTGTAGGTCGAGAAAGTAGCGCAGCAGGTTTTTGGCGCGGGCGGGCGACAACTGCCGCAGCGCGCCGGCATGCAGACGGTTTTCCCTGACCGCGTCCCGCGCGTCGCCGGCAGCCAGTTCATCCATCAACCCGGCCGCCTCGGCCAAATGCCGGCTGGCGCGCACCAAGGTTTGCCTACAGGCGGGGAAACGCCGCTCCAGAAGCGGCAGCACGTCGTGACGCAGGAAATTCCGGTCGAAACCGAGATCCCGATTGCTCTCATCTTCAACCCAGGTCAAGCCGCGTTCCTTGGCATAGGCCACGATTGCCGCGCGCGGCACGTCGAGCAGGGGGCGCAGGATGGACATCGAAGCGCCCAAGCCGCGCACCTCGGGCATGCCGCTCAATCCTTTCGCGCCGGCGCCGCGCAGCAGTTGCAGCAGGACGGTTTCCGCCTGGTCGTCGAGATGTTGCGCCAGCGCCAGGAAATCGGTATCGCACTGCGCAAAAACCCGGTAGCGCGCTTCGCGCGCCAGGGCTTCCAGGCTTTCGCCGCCCGATCTGTCCAGCGTCACGGCTTCCTCGGCGAACGGCACGCCGTGGCGGGCGCACAAGCCGGCGCAAAAACGCCCCCAGGCGGGGGCGTTCGGGCTGATCCGGTGATTGACGTAAAGCGCGGAAAGATGAAAATCCAGTGACGGGCGCAATTGGCGCAGAATGTCGAACAACACCACGGAATCCACCCCGCCGCTCAGTGCCAGCGTCACCCGCCCGCCGGAACCGACCCGGCCGGCCAGCCTGGCGGCGGCATGCTCGATCAAATCATCACACTTCCTTGAATTTGCCATATGCCAACAGCCGCTCGAAGCGCAGCTTGAGCAGCTCGTCCAGGGATTTATCCTGCAATTGGCGTAAGCATTCCTGCAACGCCTTTTTCAACCCCTGCATCACGGCGTTGGGGTCGCGGTGCGCCCCGCCGAGCGGCTCGGCGATGATCTTGTCGATCAGCCCCAGGGTTTTCAGGCGGTTGGCGGTAATCCCCAGGGTTTCCGCCGCTTCCGGCGCCTTGTCGGCGCTTTTCCAGAGAATCGACGCGCAACCTTCGGGCGAAATCACCGAGTAGCTGGAATACTGCATCATCAACGTAATGTCGCCGACGCCGATGGCTAGCGCGCCGCCCGATCCGCCCTCGCCGATCACCGTGCAAATGATCGGGGTCTTGAGTTCGGCCATGACGTACAGATTGCGCGCGATCGCCTCGGACTGGCCGCGTTCTTCCGCGCCGATACCGGGATAGGCGCCGGGAGTGTCGATGAAGGTCATGATCGGAATGCGGAATTTCTCCGCCTGGCGCATCAGGCGCAACGCCTTGCGGTAGCCCTCGGGACGCGGCATGCCGAAATTGCGGTAGATCTTGTCCTTGGTGTCGCGCCCCTTCTGGTGGCCGATCACCATTACCGTCTCGCCGTTGAAACGCGCCAGACCGCCGACAATCGCCGGATCGTCGGAAAATGCCCGGTCGCCGTGCAGCTCCTCGAAATCGGTGAATATCCCCTGGATGTAATCGAGCGTATAGGGGCGCTGCTGGTGACGCGCCACTTGGGAAATCTGCCAGGAGGAAAGCTTGGCGTAGATGTCCTTGGTCAACGCCTGGCTC
Organism: uncultured Sulfuricella sp.; assembly: GCA_964505475.1. GTDB lineage: Bacteria > Pseudomonadota > Gammaproteobacteria > Burkholderiales > Sulfuricellaceae > JAGXQV01. Next base: position 71,506 of record CAZDIJ010000001.1, read on the forward strand.
TTCTTTTGCAGACGCCCGATCTCCTCGGAAATATCCAGCGCCGAATCGTCCTGGACATAGCGCAGCTCTTCAATCTTGGCTTCCAGCTCGGCAATCGGCTGTTCGAAATCGAGAAAGGCAGTTTTCATGTTTAAACGGTAAAAAACATAGGAAGTTGTAATCGGCTAAATTTTATCACTTTACCGCACCAGCAGCACCGGACAATCCAGCTCCTCCAGCAAGGCTGTCGCCAGGCCGCTGGCGGCGCCGGCGACCAGCAGTCCCTCGCCCTGCAACAGCTGAGCCGGGCGCACGCTGCCGCTGCTGTCGAACCAGCGGTAATGCACCGGCAACCCGCTGCTGCGCAGCAACTGCGCCGCTTCATCCTCCAGGCGCTGGCCGCTGGCGCCGTCGGCGGCCGGTATCAGCACCGTCAGGCCGCCGCCATCGCGCGCCAGCCTGGCGGCCACCCACAGAGCCTTGTCGGCCGCCGCCCCATCGTCGTAAACCACGCCGACGCCGGCGCGCGACGGCGCGTCATGACGGGTCAGCAGCACCGAACGCGGCGCGGATGCCGCAACGCGGCGCGCCACCGGCCCCAGACGCCCGCCCGGAGCAGGCTGGCGCCCCATCTTGCCGATGCTGACCATGTCCGCTTCGTAAGCCGCCGCCAGCACTTCGTCCGCCATCTCGCCGCGCACCACGCGAAACGACCAGCGCAGCCGCCACGGTTCGGCGACGGCGGCCAAGGCCAGGCGCGAGCGTTCCGCCTGGGCTTTCAGCGAACGCTCCATCGCCGCCGCGTCGAGCCGCCGCGCCACTCCGGCCACGCCACCCAGTTCGCGCGCGAACGGCAGCCCGGCGAGTTGCAGCAGGTTGGCATCCTCGACGAACAGGCCGAGCAATTCCGCCTCCATCTTCGCCGCCATCACCGCGGCGGCCTGCAACGCCGCGAGGCTATGGTTGGAAGCGTCGAGCGCCACCAGGATGCGGCGAATCGCCGGATCGGCGGGCAAGATGTTCAAGGTTCGTCTCCGCCGGTCACCGCCAGCAGCACCTGCTTTCTTTCGGACAATGCCGCCAGCCGGTCGGCAATACGCCGGTTGAGGGTGCCGGCGGGATAACCGCCGTGCTTGTAGCGGGCGCCCATGCGCATGCCGCTGAGCAACTCCATGCCCTGGTCGACGTTTTCCACCGCATAAACGTGAAATTGCTTGGCCGCCACCGCCGCGACGACATCCTGGCGCAGCATTAGGTGTTTGACGTTGGCTGCCGGGATCATCACCCCCTGTTCGCCGGTCAGGCCGCGCGCGCGGCAGACATCGAAGAACCCCTCGATCTTTTCGTTGACGCCACCGATCGCCTGCACCACGCCATGCTGGTTGACCGAGCCGGTCACCGCCAGCGATTGCTTGAGCGGCACGTCGGCCAAGGCCGACAGCAGCGCATACAGTTCCGCCGAGGAGGCGCTGTCGCCTTCGACCGCGCTGTAGGACTGCTCGAACACCAGGCTGGCGGAAAGCGTCAAGGGATGTTCGGCGGCATAGCGCGCGCCGAGGAAGGCGGCGAGGATCATCACCCCCTTGGAATGGATCGGCCCGCCCAGTTCGACTTCGCGCTCGATGTCCACCACATCGCCCTTGCCCATCCACACCCGCGCCGTGATCTTGCTCGGCCGACCGAAGGCGAAATGGTTCATGCCGACCACGGACAAGCCGTTGACTTGGCCGACCTTTACCCCCTCGCTTTCGATCAACAGCGTCCCGCGCTGAATTTCCTCGTGGATCAGTTCGCGCAGGCGGTCGGAGCGGTGGATGCGGGCGTCGATGGCGCGCTGCACGTCCTCGGCGTCCACCGTCTTGTTGCCGACCTGAGCCGCCCAATAATCGGATTCGCGCAGCAAATCGGCGAGATCGCCCATGTGGGTGGAGAGTTTTTCCGCGTCGCCGGCCATGCGCGCACTGTGCTCGATTACCCGCGCCACCGCGTTGCGCTTGAATGGCAGCAGTTTCTCGCGGTGCGCCAGCGAACCGATCAGGCGCGCATACAGCCGATGGTTGTCGGGCGAGCGCGGCATGTCCTCGGCAAAATCCGCCGCCACCTTGAACAGTTCGGAAAACTCCGGGTCGTAGTGCGACAGCAGGTAATACAGGATCGGCTCGCCGAGCAGCACCACCTTGACCGCCAGCGGGATCGGCTCGGGTTCCAGCGACACGGTGCTGACCAGGCTCAAGGCCTGCCCCAGCGATTCGATGTCGATGCGCGACGAGCGCAGGGCGCGTTTCAGCGCCTCCCAGGCAAACGGCTGGGTCAGCAGCTTGTGCGCGTCGATCATCAAATAGCCGCCGCAAGCCTTATGCAGGGCGCCCTGCTTGATAAGGTTGAAATCGGTGACCAGGGTGCCCATCTGGGCGATGTGCTCGACCCGCCCGAGCAGGTTGGCATAGGTGGGATTGTCCTCGTACACCACCGGCGCGCCACGCAGCGCGTCACGATCCACCAGCACGTTGACGCGGTAGCGGCGGAACGCCGACGAATTCGCCAGGAGATGCGCCTGCCCGGCATCCACGAGGGAAGGCGCATGTTCCTGGGTATGCAGGAAATCATGCACGTTGACGATCACGTCCTGCTGCACCGCATCGAGATATGCGCACACGTCCGGCAAGGCCGCGTATTTCTGGCGCAGGGTATCGACCAGATGCCCCACCGCATAAGTCGCCGCTTCGCCGTTGAGCGTCTTGATTTTGCGGCGGGTATCCTTCTCCCATTGTGGAAACTGGCGCAGCAAGCCGCGCAATTGCTCCTCGAACTCCGCCACCTCGGCCTCGATGCGCCGCCGCTCCGCTTCCGGCAGCTTGTTGAAATCATCCGGCCCGAGCACCTTGCCGCCGCGCAACGGCCCGAAAGCGAAGCCTTCCGGCGTGCGCAGCAAAGCAATGCCGCGCGCCTCGGCGCGCTGCTGCAACTCGGCAAAAGCGGTTTCCTGGTGCTCTTTCAGGTCATTCTCGATCACCTGCTTGCGCGTGCGGTAGTCCTCGCTTTCAAACACCGCCGGAATCACGCTGGTCAAATCCTCCACCAGTTGCTCCATGTCGCTGCTCAGCGCCACGCCCTGCCCTGGCGGCAATTGCAAGGCGCGAGGCTTGTGCGGCTGATCGAAATTGTTGACGTAACACCAGTCGTTGGGGGTCTGTTCGGCGGCAGCCTGCTTCTCGATGAATCCGCGCACCAGGGTATGCTTGCCGGCGCCGGCGGGACCGAAGGCAAACAGGTTGTAACCCTCGCGGCGCATGCCGATGCCGAAACGCACCGCATTCACGGCACGCGGCTGACCGACGATATCGGCCAGGTCTTCGAGTTCATCGGTGGTTTTGAACTGGAACTGAGTAGGATCGCAGCGATGGTAAAGCTGTTTGGGATGCAAAACGCGAATGCTTTTTTTTGTAGTCACGGGTGATGCCTTTTCAAACAACGCATAATCGGCATGTTACTGAAATTTTCACCGGCTTGGTATTTTGCCGCAAACAGACATACCATAAGCCCCTTTCGAACCGGAGCTTCACCATGAAAACCCCGCTTTTTTTCAACGAGGTCCGCACCATCACGCTGACCGACCCGCTGGCCGGCTTCCTCGGCGCCGCGGAAGATAGCCTGATCGAATACACTTATCACGACGCGGTAAAACTCGCCGGCCATTCCTGTCCCACCGTGGCGGGCGCCTACCTGGCGGCCATGAAGGCGCTGGAACGGCTCTATCCCGACGCCACGCCGGAGCGCGGCGCGATCAAGGTATCCTTCCGCGAGCCGATCACCAGCGGCGTCACCGGCGTCATGGCGAATATCGCCACCCTGATAACCGGCGCCACCCAGGATAGCGGCTTCAAGGGCATCGCCGGCAGATTCGACCGGCGCAACCTGCTGTTCTTCAATGTCCCCATCGCCGGCGAGATGCATTTCGAGCGCACCGACAACAAAGCCTCCACGGCCGTCGCCTATCATCCCGAGGTGGTGCCGCCCGAAGCGGCGATGAAGGAATTGATGCAGCTGATCCTGGCGGGGGTCGCCGGCGCCGCCGAGCAAATGGAATTCGGCAGACTCTGGCAGGAGCGGGTCAAACGCATCCTCATCGACCATATCGACGACCCCCGGCTGGTGGTGTTGAGCTGAATCATGGAAAAACTCGTCCTGCGCTTGAGCGCGCCACAGACCGAGGCTTATTGCCAGGCCGTGCTCGAGCGCACTCGCCAGCCCGGCCAGGCGCTGGCGGCGTTGACCGCCGTCCAGGCCTTCATCGCCGAAACCGCCGACCCCGGCGAGCAATCCCGCGCCGTTTACCGCGATCTCAAGAGCATTCTCGACAACCACGTCGCCGCCGCGCGCGCCAGAGTGATGGAAGAAAATCTCGCGCTGCTTCTCCCCGCGCTCGCCGAACGCGACCTGTGCGGCATCCTGCGCGTCCATGCCGCACTTTCCCGCAACGGCTTCCACCAGACCGTGCTGGCGTCCCTTCAGCGGCTTTCCGAAACGGCGCTGCAAGACACCGCCGGCTGGGTGACGGAGTGGCGCCGCGACGCCAAGGCGCGCGCGGAAGCCGCCAGCGGCTACCCGGACGCCCTCGACCTGCGCGGCGCCGGCATCGCGCCGGGACTCTACACGGCGATGTCCGAGATGGATGCGTATTTACAAGATGCGGTTAAACGCCTATTTCAGTAGCATCCGTGTCCCGCGTGGCGTCCGCCCAGTTATTGGGCGTCTCATAGAGGCGCACCCGTTCCAGGCGCAAATGGTTGCCATAAGTATCGCGGTAGGCTCCGTCGAGGAGGCGAAAAGCCTCTGCGGCCAGGTTTTCTGCGGTGGGAACGAAATCCAGTTCGACGGTCTTGTGGCCGGGCAGGGCGCGCAGGAAATCGGCGACGACCTTGTCCCCGGCATAGACCAGGAAAGCGTGATCCCAGAGATCGACCACGGTGCGCTGGGCGATCGCCTTGACCTCGGAATAATCCATCACCATCCCCTCGTCGGAAACGCCGGGGGTAGCGATGATCCCGCCCGCCAGGGTAATCTCGATGGCATAGCGGTGGCCGTGCAAATGGCGGCACTGGCTCCGATGATTGGGAATGCGGTGGCCGGCGTCGAATTCGAGTCTGCGGGTGATCTGCATGGGGCGGTTTTCGGGGGAAGAGGAATGCCGATTATAACATCCGCTACAATGGCCGCATGAACCGAGTCCTCACCCCCTCCGACCACAGCCGCGACAGTGCGGCGCTCACCTACGTCTACCCGGTGGTTTCGCGGCGCAGCGGCGGGGTGTCGCTCGGCATCAACCTGAACACCGACAACGCCTGCAATTGGCGCTGCATCTACTGCCAGGTGCCCGGACTCCGGCGCGGCAGCGCGCCGTCCGCCGATCTCGGCCTGCTCGGCGACGAATTGCGCGGCTTCCTGGAACGACTCCTGCACGGCGATTTCATGACCCGGCAAGTGCCGCCGGAAGCGCGCCGCCTCAACGACATCGCCCTCTCCGGCAACGGTGAACCAACCAGCGCGCCGAATTTCGCGGCGGTGGTCGCCCTGATTGGCGAAATCATGGCGGAATTTGGCCTGACCGGCAAAATCAAACTGGTGCTGATTACCAACGGCAGCCTGATGCACCGCCCCGAAGTCCAGGAAGGGCTGCGTCGGATGGCGCCGCTCGGCGGCGAAGTCTGGTTCAAGCTCGACCGCGCCACCTCCGGGGGAATGGCCGCGATCAACGGTACCCGGCAAACCCCGGAAACCGTCCGCGAGCACCTGCGCATCGCCGCCGGGCTATGCCCAACCTGGCTGCAAACCTGCATTTTCGCGCTGGACGGCCAGCCGCCTCCCGAAACGGAAAAGGAGGCCTATCTGGAGTTTGCCGGAACGCTGGCGGGTCGAGACATCCGCCTCGAAGGCGTGATGCTCTACGGCTTGGCGCGCCCTTCCATGCAGGAGGAAGCCGCGCGCCTGTCGGACGTTTCCCCCGCGTGGCTGGAGGATTTCGCCGCGGCCATCCGCACCCGCGGCTTGACGGTGAAATCGAGCTAGCCGGCTATCGGCGCGGTTCGCCGACCAGTTGATAGATTCCGCCCTTGCTCGACTTGCATACCCCCAGTGAACGGGGCGGCTCGAAAAGAAATTCGCAACTCAGTTTTTCCCCATCGTCGGCGGACAGGTAGGCTCTCGCCGAATTGCTCCGGGTTGTGGCATAACTATCCCCCGTCCCTCCCAGCCAGCGTGGCCACACGCTCGTGGTCGTCACGCTGCCGCTGGCGACCATGTAGTAACCATGAAACGTCTTCCCCGCGACTTGGGCAGTGACTCGCTCGCTGTCCTGAAAGAATGTGCCGACATGACGGTTATTGCTTTCATCCACCAGCGAGAAGGGCACCGGCGGCGCACTCGCGCATCCGGCAAGCCCGACCGTCATGGCAAGCAATGTGATGCTGGCAAGTTTTCCCATGGTCTTCTCCATCACTTGTCTCAAAAAATGAATGGCAAAAAATTTACATGCCTCTAAATTATTCTCAGCAAACACCCCCTCCCTTGCGCGCATAGCGCGCGGGGGAGGGTTGGGGTGGGGGCGTTTGCCCGCATGGCCGCCGCTGTTTGCCCCCATCCCGGCCTTCCCCCGCGAGCAGGGGAAGGAGCGATAGCTGAGAATAGTTTAGAGGCATAAAAATTTATCCCATCCCACCGCTGCATACTGACGATATTCATTATAGGACGTTGAATGGGGATGCGCCGGAATGAAACTGAAATCGCGCCAGGCGTGAAATAAAAAACCCGCCCCGGAACCGGGGCGGGTTGAAAGGGTTGCCGTCAAGCAACCCGGAGGTGAAGGGGGGCGCCGCCGTTCAGCCAAGCCATGTCGCCAAGCACCGCCAGCTCCAGCAGTTCGGCCGCCAGGCGGTAGCGCGGCAGGCGTGCGGCGAAACGCACGGCCTGGGCGAAATAGGGTATCCACTTGACCAAATGGCTTTGCAGAAATTGACGTTGAAGATGGCCGGTAGCACTGTCGTCGGCGATCAGATAGGCCATGAATTCCAGTTCGCCGATCAGGTCGGGGGCTTTTCCGGCGGTCAGGCCATGCTTGGCCATCAATCGCCGCGCCTCGCCGGCGGCCTCGGCGGACAGCCAGCTTGCGCTGCAAGGGGAAATCCGGCCGCCTGGTGCGAACAGCCGTTCATATTCGGCATTCATCTCGGCCGCGCTATGGCTATCCTCCAGCATGTCCCGCTCCAGCGCTTCCAGGATGCCGCGGCATGGCCATTGCGGGGGAATGCCTTGGCGCAGCTTGGCGACCAGGGAAAAATGAAAATCGGCGCAGGCATCCTCCGGCTGGTCGAACAAGCCGGCAACCAACAGGTAGAGCTTGACACGTAGGCTATCCATGACCCCTCCGACGAAACTTGGGTGCATGGTAGGGCAGCGACGGCCAGGCCGTCATTGCGAAATCTCAATCAGCGGAGATGTTTTGGAGGGCGCGGATATCGCATTGCACGGCATCGCCGCCGGCATCGCGGATTACCCCGCCGCGCCGGAACTCGGCGATGATGCGGCTGGCGGTTTCGGTGGTGATGCCCAGCATGGCGCCCATGTCCTCGCGCCCGAACAGTTCGCAGGGGCGCTCGTCGCGGTGGGCGAGACGCAGCAGCAAACGCGCCATGCGCGCCCGCGCGCTGCCGGTGGACAACTGGGTCAGCCAGGCGTCGGCTTCGTCCAGCGCGCGCTGCCAGCGCGTCATCAGTTCGCGGTGCAGCTTGGGATTTTCACGGTCGAGGCGCTGCACTTCCTCCAGCGGCAGACGACAGACTTCCGCCCGTTGCAGAACGATGGCGTCATGCTGGTAAGGCTGGCCGAGCAGCGCCTCCAATCCGGTCACGTCGGTATCGCGCAGCAGCCGCACGATGCGCTGGCGGCCATCCGGGAGGTATTGCACCAGTTTGAGCAGCCCCTTGCGGATGGTATAGAGGTATTGCGCCGGCTCGCCTGCCCGGTACAGCAGGCTTTGCGGCGGCAGAATGAAATCGTCTACCGGGCGGTGCAGATGCTCGCACTCGGCGGGTTCCAGACCGGCGAACAGCACCGAATTGCGGATGGCGCAGTTTTTGCAATCCGCCTCGCCCTGCCAGTTTTCCTTGAACCCCGCTTTGCTCATCGTTCTTGGCTCGCCCAGAAATGCCCGATTCTAGTGCAAAACCTCCAAAATAGGTTCCCAACCCCGCAAATATAAGGTTTTCAGCACATGCCGATTTACCGATTATTGCGAAAACTCAGGAATGGCCTTCCGTCATGGAGCGGTAGCGTTGCCAGTCGAAATGCGGGCCGGGGTCGGTCTTGCGCACCGGGGCGATGTCGGCATGGCCGACGATGTCTTCGATGGGATATATCTCGCGGATCGCACGGGTCAGTTCGGCCAGTTTTTCATACTGAACGTCGGCGAAGGTATCTTCGTCGCTGCCCTCCAGCTCGATGCCGATGGAATAATCGTTGCAGCGCGGACGGTCGCGCCAGACCGATACGCCGGCATGCCAGGCGCGCCGGTTGCAGGAAACGAACTGGATGACTTCGCCGTCGCGGCGGATGAGGAAATGCGCCGACACGCGCAAATCGGCGATCAGGCCGAAATAAGGGTGCCTGCTTCTATCCAGCCGGTTGGTGAAGAAGTCGATGATGTCGCCGCTGCCGTATTCGCGCGGTGGCAGGCTGATGTTGTGGATCACCAGCAGGGAGATTTCCAGGTCCTGCTCGGGCGGACGGTCGTCGCAATTGGGCGTATCGACGAAGCGCGCGCCCTGCAGGAATCCTGATCGGTCGATTTTCATGGTTATTGCCAGTGAATAGTTTGTTTTCCCCATTTTACCCGAGAACCCCGCTTCCGCCTGAACTCGCTTCCTGGCCGCCCCGCTGCCGCCAAACCGGTACAGAACCGGGATGCCATGAGGATATTCACGCTCCCGCGCTTTACCGCCACGATTCAAGCCGCTATCCTGTTGCCATTGCACATGGCAACTTGGAGAATCACGATGGTCAAGTCTTCCGAAGCATCCATCCCGGACATCCAGAAACTCGACATCGCCTCCGTCGAGCACTCTCTCATCAACCATCTGATTTATTCGGTCGGCAAGGACACCATCACCGCCACCGACCGCGACTGGTTCTACGCCATCGCCTACGCCGTGCGCGAACGCCTGATCGGGCGCTGGATGGAAACCATGCGCAGCTATTACGACCAGGACGTGAAGCGGGTGTACTACCTGTCGATGGAGTTCCTGATCGGCCGCACCTTGCTCAACAGCCTGCTCAATTTCGGCTTCGAGGAAGAATGCCGCCAAGCGGTGCAGAAATTGGGCGAGGACATGGAAAAAATCCGCCAGATCGAACCCGACGCGGCGCTCGGCAACGGCGGCCTGGGACGGCTGGCGGCGTGCTTTCTCGACTCGATGGCGACCCTCGGCCTGCCCGGCTACGGCTACGGCATCCGCTACGAATACGGCATGTTCAACCAGCGCATCGAAAACGGCTACCAGGTGGAACACCCGGACAACTGGCTGCGCTACGGCAACCCTTGGGAATTCGCCCGCCCCGAGGTGCTGTTCCCGGTGAAATTCCATGGCCGGGTGGTGAAATACGCCGACGAGAAAGGCCAATTGCGCCATCACTGGGTGGAAACCGAAGATGTGATGGCGATGGCCTACGATACGCCAATCCCCGGCTTCGGCGGCAAGACCGTCAACAACATGCGCCTGTGGGCGGCCAAGGCGTCGCGCGACTTCGACCTGCAATATTTCAACGAGGGCAACTACATCAAGGCGGTGGAGGACAAAAACCAATCGGAAAACCTTTCCAAGGTGCTCTACCCCAACGACACCACCGAGATGGGGCGCGAACTGCGCCTGAAGCAGCAATACTTTTTCGTCAGCGCCTCGATCCAGGACATCCTCTACCGCTTCGACAAGTCCCGGCATCCGATCGACGATCTGCCCGAGAAAGTAGCGATCCAGCTCAACGACACCCATCCCTCCATCGCCATTCCCGAACTGATGCGGGTACTGGTCGATCTGCGCGGCCTCGACTGGGATAGGGCATGGAATATCACCACCCGCACCTTCTCCTACACCAACCACACGCTGATGCCGGAAGCGCTGGAAACCTGGCCGGTAAGCCTGCTGGAAAACGTCCTGCCGCGCCATTTGCAGATCATCTACGAAATCAACCGGCGCTTCCTCGCCGACGTGGTGCACCGCAACCCCGGCGACCTCGAACTGATGCGCCGCATGTCGCTGGTGGACGAGGAGCGCGGACGCCGCGTGCGCATGGCCTATCTCTCCACCGTCGGCAGCCACCACGTCAACGGCGTGGCGCAAATCCACACCGACCTGATGAAATCGACCATATTCAGCGATTTCGCGCGCTTCTACCCCGGCAAGATCGTCAACATCACCAACGGCATCACCCCACGGCGCTGGCTCAACCAGGCCAACCCCGGACTCACGCAATTGATCTCGGCGCACATCGGCAAGGAATGGATCACCGATCTCGGCCAACTGGAAAAACTTTCCAAGCTGGCCGGCAATGCCGCCTTCCGCGAGCAGTTCCGCGCCATCAAGCACGCCAACAAGGTCAAGCTGACCGGACTGATCCACGAAAAGCTGGGGGTAAGCGTCAACCCGTTGTCGCTGTTCGACGTGCAGATCAAGCGCATTCACGAATACAAGCGCCAGTTGCTCAACGTCCTGCACGTGGTGACGCGCTACAACCGCATCCGCGCCAACCCGGACGGCGACTTCCTGCCGCGCACGGTGATTTTCGGCGGCAAGGCGGCGCCCGGCTACGCCATGGCCAAGCTGACCATCAAGCTCATCAACAGCATCGCCGAAGTGGTCAACAACGATCCGGCGGTGCGCGATCTGCTGAAAGTGGTGTTCCTCCCCAATTACGACGTTACCTCGGCCAGCGACATCGTCTCCGCCGCCGACCTCTCCGAGCAGATTTCCACCGCCGGCACGGAGGCCTCGGGCACCGGCAACATGAAGCTGGCGCTGAACGGCGCGCTCACCATCGGCACCCTGGACGGCGCCAACGTCGAAATCCGCGACCGGGTGGGCGCGGAAAACATCTTCATCTTCGGCCTCACCGCCGAGGAAGCCGCCAACCTTGCGCGCAATTACAATCCGTGGGACTGGTACAACGGCAACGGCGAACTGCAACAGGCGCTGGACATGATCGGCAGCGGCTTTTTCTCGCCCGACCGCCCGGAGCGTTTCCGCCCGGTGTTCGACGCCCTCACCGCCAACGGCGACCGCTACCTGCTGCTCGCCGACTACGCGGCCTACATCGACTGCCAGGAACAGGTCGATGCGCTCTACCGCGACATCGACCTATGGATGCGCAAGGCCATCCTCAACGTCGCCGGCATGGGCTATTTCTCCAGCGACCGCACCATCGGCGAATATGCGGAAAAAATCTGGAACGTGAAACCGGTGAAGGTGGCAACCGGCTCGAATAAGGCCAGGAAAGCCTGATCGCGGCGCCGCCAATCCCGCTCAATCTATCCCCAGACGCTCCAGGCGATAGCGCAGGGCGCGGAAGGTGATGCCCAGCAGCTTGGCGGCGGCGGTCTTGTTGAAGCGGGACTTGGCCAGGGCATCCATGATCGCCTGGCGCTCCAACTGATCCAGATAATCCGGCAACGCCATATTGTTCCCCAACTCCGTGGAGGATGGGGAAAATTCGGGGGGCGCGAGATAAAGGTCTGCCTCGCCGATGTTTTCCCCGGCGCTAAGCGCCAGGGCGCGCTCCAGGATGTTTTCCAACTCGCGCACATTGCCGGGAAAGCTGTAATCCCGCAAGGCGCTCAGCGCCGCCGGCGCCAGGCGCGGCGCCTTCTCCATCCCGGCGTCGCGCGCCAGGCGGTCGAGCACGGCCTCGGCCAATTCCGGCACATCCTCGCGCATCTCGCGCAGCGGCGGCATTTTCAGCTCGATGACGTTGAGGCGGTAATACAAATCCTGGCGAAACTTGCCGGCTTCGACGCAGGCGTTCAGGTTCTGGTGGGTGGCGCTGATGATGCGGACATCGACGCTTTCCTCCTGGGTGGCGCCGACCTTGCGCACCTTTTTTTCCTGGATCGCGCGCAGCAGCTTGACCTGCATCGCCAGCGGCAGGTCGGCGACCTCGTCGAGAAACAGCGTACCGCCGTTGGCCGCCTGGAAGAAGCCGTCCCGATCCTGATCGGCGCCGGTAAAGGCGCCCTTGCGGTAGCCGAAAAATTCGCTCTCCATGAGATTTTCCGGGATCGCGCCGCAGTTCACCGCGACAAATTCCTTGTCGCGGCGCGTGCTGTTCTGGTGGATCAGGCGCGCCGCCAACTCCTTGCCGCTGCCCGATTCGCCGGTGATGTAGACGGCGGCCTGGCTGCGCGCCAGCTTGGCGACCAATTGCCGGACCGCCTCGATGGGCGGCGAGCCGCCCAGCAAATCATGGTTCTTTTCACCTGCGGAGGGCACTTCCAGATTGAGGGCGGACTTGACCAGCACCCGCAATTGGTCGAGCGAAACCGGTTTCGACAGATAATCGAAAGCCCCGGCCTTGAGCGCGGCGACGGCGTTTTCCATGTTGCCGTGGGCGGTAATCACCGCCACCGGTAAATTGGGGCAGTGCTCGCCGATATATTCCACCAGGCGCAAGCCTTCGCCGTCGGGCAAGCGCATGTCGGTAAGGCAGAGCGCGAAATCGCCGCTCTTGAGCAAGGCCAGCGCCTCGGCCACGCTCATGGCGCGCCGTGCTTCCAGCCCCATGCGCAACAGGGTCAATTCGAGCAGTTCGAGAATATCCGCCTCGTCGTCGACGACCAGAACACGCGGCGGACCGGCCGGCGTGTCGCTATCCTTGCTGCGCTGCGTGCGTTTCACCGCATGTCCTCCTGCCGCTGACCCTGAATTGGCACCCCACCGCCGTTTCAACGTAATCCAGGGCGGCGCCATTGGTTTCGCACAGCTCGCGGGCGATATACAGCCCCAGCCCGGATCCCTTGCTGTCGGTGGTAAAGAATGGTTCAAACAACTGGGGGCGGAGGTTTTCCGCCACCCCGCCGCCATCGTCGATCACGTCCAATTGTACGAAATTCCCCGCCAGCGGGGTAGCCGCCGCCAAACTGATGCTGCCCGCCTGCTTACGGCAGTGGCGCCAGGCATTGCGGCACAGATTCCACAAAACCCGGTCGAAATGGTGGCGATCGAAACATAGCGACGCCTCATCCGCGACGACAAGGCTGATTGCCTCGCGCGGCACCTGTTCGGACTCGCAGAATTGATTGACGAAATCAGCCAGATAGAGCGCCAGATCGAGCTGTTCCGGGTTGGCGCGGTCACGCCGGTTGAGCTGCATGACATCCTGCACGATGCGGTCGAGACGGCGGGTATTGTCGCGGATGATCTGGAGCAGGCGGATTTGGGTCGCATCCTGCTCGTCTTCTTGCAGCAGCTCGCTGGCGTGGCCGATGGCGCTCAAGGGATTGCGGATTTCATGGGCGATGTTGGCGGTCAGCCTGCCGAGCGCCGCCAACTTCAACTGCTGCGCCCGCGCCTGCATCTGGCCGACATCCTCGATGAAGATCGCCACCCCCTGGGAGCGCTTGTACCCCGCCGGGACGAAACGCGCCTGCACCTGCCGACCGGTGGCCGGCGCCAGCAGCGGCGGAAAATCGCTGCACTCCTGATTGCGCCACTTCCACAACTGCACCGCCAATGCCGGAAAATAATCGTTCAGCAGCAATTTGCGGCGCACCCGCGGCGGTGCGCCCAGCAGTTTCTCGACCTGGGGATTGCGCTGCCAGACCTTGCCCGCCGCATCCACCACCATCACGCCGTCCTGCATGTCGCGGATCACCAGTTGATTGACTTGCGACAGATTGGCCAAGTCCACGCTTTGCTTGCGCGCCAGGCTCTCGCTGGCGATCAGCCGCTTGGCGGAGGTATAGGCCAGCCCGGCCGTGGCGAAAAACACCACGCTCATCAAGCCGGCATGCAAATAGTCGCGCGCATCCCCACCCAGCGCGATGACCCGGTAACTGTGTTCGAGCAGCACGGCGATGCTCGCCAACGCGGCGTGAAACATCGCCAGCCGTCCGCGCCGCACCATCCCGGCGGCGGCGAGGGAAGCCACCAGCAGCAGCCCGACGCCGCTGCGGATACCCCCGCTGGTATGCAGCAGGGTCACGATGAAGCCGACATCGGCGCTCATTTGCAGGCTCAGGGAAAGGTTGAAACTCGGCCAATGAACCCCGATCGCCACCATCATCGACACCGCGAACAAAGTGTAGAGCAGGCTTACCAGAAAAAACAGGGAAGGGTTTTCCTCGCCGAAAGGCACGGTGCCGAACTGAATGTAGGCGACGACGAAAAAGCCCGCGACGGTCAGTCGGAACAGGTTGAAATAATGCAGCGAACGCCAATGGGTATCGGGAAGGTAGGGAGCAGCCGGCTGCAAGAACGAGGGCTGCATGGGCTATCGCAGGCAAACCGAAAGGCCTGCCGGACGCGCAAGCCTTTCATCGGAATTCGGCATATCACGCCGGCTTTTCACCGGCATCCGGGGAAGCAACGGGCATTTCATTGCGCCATTATAAGACCATCCCCCGTGGAACCAAGCAATTTAAGCCATGACGGCCATTCATTCCTTTTCGAACAGCTTGCGGTACTCGCCGTACCCTTCCTTTTCCAGGTCTTCCCTGGCGATAAAGCGCAGCGACGCCGAATTCATGCAATAACGCTGCCCGCCGGGCGCCGGTCCGTCGTCGAAAAGATGCCCCAAGTGCGAATCGGCATGCTTGCTGCGCACCTCGGTACGCACCATGGAATGCGAGGTATCCTCGCGCAGCATGACATTGGCCGGTTCGAGCGGCTTGGTGAAGCTGGGCCAGCCGGTACCCGAATCGAACTTGTCGAACGAACTGAACAACGGCTCGCCCGACACCGCATCGACATAGATGCCTTCCCGCTTGTTGTTCCAATAGGCATTGCGAAACGCCCATTCGGTGCCCTTTTCCTGGGTTACATGATACTGCTGCGCATCAAGCCGTTTCTTCAACTCACTCAACTCCGGCTTGCGGTATCCACTACCATCCCATGCCATCGCCTGCCCTCCGCCACATAGCAATGCAATAAAAAACGCCGACAAACGCATCACTGCTCCGACCATGCTTTTCATCGCATACCGCCTAGTGAATGCTGCCGAACGAGCGATCCACGGTATGCGCCAACTCGGGAAGGCCGGCAATTTTACATCCCTGCCGCACCGGACCACCGGGGAAAAGCCGATAGAGCCATTTCCTCCCCTCTTCGTCGCCGAACTCCCGTTCCAGGCAGCAGAGCGCCTCGCGCGCATTGGCATGCGCTCCGTGGGCAAGGAAATAGCCCCGCAAATAGCGCACCACCTTCCAATGATCGGCGGTCAACGAAATTCCTTCTCGCGCCGCCAACTCCATGGCGACCCCTTCCGACCATTCCGGGAGATCGGCGAGCACCCCTTCCGGGTCACTCCGGTAAGCCTCTTCATCGGCTATCATCTTGTTGATATCCAACATCTTGCACCTCCTTTCCCACTTATCCGCCTAACTGAATAAAGCATGTCATCCGATACAGGATTCAGGATTCCGTTTTGATTATAGCAATTGTTGACGAATTCAGTATGGAATTAAATTTCCAGGAAGATCATATTGAACCTGGGTTGAAAAGCAGGCAGACGCTGAAACAATTGTCCTGGCGACGACGCCAAGCCCGGACAAGCTTGCATGCGGAGAATTTTGAAGGGGAGGCGGATCAAGGCGCCGGGCGCGTCTCGCTCATCAATTCCAGCACCGATGCCATTCCTTGAAGCAGGCCTTCCAGAACCGGCTCCGGCACTTCCCGCAGGGCGCGGCGCAGCCGGCCTTGCATGGGTCCCGGGATGTTCCTGGCCAGTTCCACTCCTGCCTCGGCAAGATAGAGGCGCACCACGCGGCTGTCCGCATCGCGCCGTTCCCGGCGCACCAGGCCGCGCGCTTCCAGTTTGTCGAGCAAATTGCTGGCGGTGGAAGGGTGGATGTGCTGCCCCTCGGCCAACTCGGTGACGCGCAGGCCGGGTTGCGCGGAAATCTGCCACAGCGCCCAGAGTTGCGAGCCGCTCAGGCCGTGGCTATTGTCGATGTTCTGCATGCCGGATTGAACCGTGCGCACCAATTGCAAAAGCTTGCTGAAGGCTTCCTCGGCGGGCGCCGGATACCGCCCGGACTCGTCCGGCTGGCGATCTTCGGAATAGTCCCCGCCATGTTTCCTCGTTCCGCTTGCCACTGCCCTTCTCCTTCGCTTGCCAGAATAATATTTTTAGGCAATAATAATTTACACAAACATAAAGCACAAGGGTTTTCTCGTACCACAAGGGAGCGACGATGGACCAATCCCCAACCGGTCAGGCCGTTTCGCTTGACCGGCTCATCACGATGCCGAAAGAGCCGGGGCGGCGCATTGTATTCAGCGCCGTCCCGCCGAAGCCCGTCAATGCAGCCGCCGCGTTTGCCGGCTGCCATACAATACAGCCCAGGAGGTTTTCCCATGACCCCGAATAAATCCGCCACGCCGCAAGAAGACAGCTTGCGCGCCAGTCCCGGACTGCTCACCGAGCACGATATATTTCTGTTCAAGGAAGGCACCCATGCGCGCCTTTCCGAAAAGCTGGGCGCCCATCTCGTCAACCGGGACGGCCGCGACGGCGCGCACTTCGCGGTGTGGGCGCCGAATGCCAAGGCCGTATCGGTCATCGGCGACTTCAACGGCTGGGACAACGCCGCTCAGCCGCTATCGCCGCGAACGGACGGCTCCGGCATCTGGGAAGGCTTCGTGTCGGACATCGGCAGCGGCGCATGCTACAAATATCACATCGTTTCGCGCAGCCGGAACTACCGGGTCGATAAAGCCGACCCCTATGCCATGTTCGGCGAAGCGCCGCCCCGCACCGGTTCGCGCGTCTGGGACATGGCTTACGCCTGGAACGACGGGGAATGGATGGCGCGGCGGCGGGCGGCCAACGCGCTCGACGCGCCGATGTCGATTTACGAGGTGCACCTGGGTTCGTGGCGGCGAGCGCCGGAGGATGGCGACCGCTCCCTGAGCTACCGGGAGATCGCGCCGCTGCTGGCGGATCACGTGCGCGAACTGGGCTTCACCCACGTCGAACTGCTGCCGGTCACGGAACATCCGTTCTTCGGTTCCTGGGGTTACCAGACCACCGGTTATTTCGCCCCCACCGCGCGCCAGGGCACGCCGCAGGATTTCATGGCGCTGATCGACCACCTGCACCAGGCCGGCATCGGCGTGATCCTCGATTGGGTGCCGTCGCATTTCCCCAGCGACGAGCACGGCCTCGCCTATTTCGACGGCACTTATTTGTTCGAGCATGCCGATCCGCGCCAGGGCTATCATCCCGAATGGAACAGCGCCATCTTCAACTATGGACGCAACGAAGTGCGCGCCTTCCTGATGTCCAGCGCCCTGTTCTGGCTCGACAAGTACCATGTCGATGGTCTGCGCGTCGATGGCGTCGCCTCGATGCTCTACCTCGACTACGGACGCAAGGAAGGCGAGTGGATTCCCAATGTCCACGGCGGGCGCGAAAATCTCGACGCCATGCACTTTCTGCGCGGCCTCAACGAAGCGGTGTACCGCGATCACCCGGATACCCTGACCATCGCCGAGGAATCCACCGCCTGGCCGATGGTGTCGCGCCCCACCTATGCCGGCGGGCTGGGCTTCGGGATGAAATGGAACATGGGCTGGATGCACGACACCCTGAAATATTTCCAGCAAGACCCGGTGTTCCGCAAATTTCACCATGAAAAACTCACCTTCAGCATCTGGTATGCGTTTACCGAGAATTTCGTCCTGCCGCTGTCGCACGACGAGGTGGTGCACGGCAAGGGTTCGCTGATCGGCAAGATGCCGGGCGACGAATGGCAGCAGTTCGCCAATCTGCGCCTGCTCTACGGGCACATGTGGGCGCATCCCGGCAAGAAGCTCCTGTTCATGGGCGGCGAGTTTGGCCAGAAACGCGAATGGCAGCACGACGAAAGCCTGGAATGGCATGTCCTGCAATACCCGCTGCATGCCGGAATGCAGCGCTGGCTGGGCGACCTGAACCGCTGCTACCGCGCCGAAGCGGCGCTCCACGAGAAGGACTTTTCCGGCGACGGCTTCAGTTGGGTGGATTTTCACGACTGGGAAGAAAGCGTCGTCAGTTTCCTGCGCCATGGCCGCCGCCCCGAGGACAGCGTGCTGGTAATATGCAACTTCACGCCGGTGGTGCGGCAAAACTACCTCGTCGGCGTACCGCACGGCGGCTACTGGCGGGAAATAATCAACAGCGACGCGGCCATCTACGGCGGCAGCGGCATCGGCAACCTGGGCGGAGCCGAAGCCTCGCCGGTGGCGGCGCAGGGGCACTATCACTCGCTCTCGCTGACGCTGCCGCCGCTGGGAGTAGTCTATTTGAAGCGAACCGATGGAGGCGCAGCATGACGACAGCCAACTTTCCCCAAGCCAGCCGCGCCCGCGCGGTGATCGAGCGGATCCGCCCCGAAATCGACGCCGGACGCTTCCCCGTCAAGCGCACCGTGGGCGAGGAAGTCCGGGTCGAGGCGGATGTCTTCGGCGACGGGCACGACCAGTTGCGCTGCCTGCTGCGGCATCGTCCCGGCGGCTCCCACGAGTGGATCGAAGTCGCCATGACGCACGCCGGCAACGACTGCTGGCAGGCGCAATTCAGCGTCGCCACCCCGGGAAGGCACGAATACACCGTCATTGCCTGGGTAGACCGCTTCCTGACTTGGCGCCACGACCTGGCGCGGCGCAAGGATGCCGGCGACATCGCCGCCGCCCTCCAGGCCGGCGCCGCGCTGGCGGATGCCGCCGCCGCGCGCGCCGGCGGCGACGAGCGCCGCCTCGCGGAGTGGGCTGTCAAGCTGCGCGCCGCCACGCCCGAGGCCGGGCAGGCCATGGCGCAAAATGCGGACTTGGCCGCCCTCATGGCCGCGCATGCCGAACGGCTTTTCGTCAGCGAGTACGGCCGCGTGCTGGAGGTGGTGGTCGATGTCGAGCGCGCGCGTTTTTCCACGTGGTACGAAATTTTCCCCCGTTCCTGCCGCGCCGCAAACGAAACCCACGGCAGCTTCGCCGGCGTTGCGCAGCGGCTGCCGGACATCGCCGCGATGGGCTTCGACGTGCTCTACCTGCCACCCATCCACCCCATCGGCAAAAACTTCCGCAAGGGACCCAACAACAGCCTCGCCGCCGGCCCGGGCGACCCCGGCAGCCCCTGGGCCATCGGCGCCGCCGAAGGCGGCCACCGCGACATCCACCCCGAGCTGGGCAATGCCGCGGATTTTCGCAAGCTGGTCGTGGAAGCCCGCGCGCTCGGCATCGAAGTGGCGCTGGACATCGCCTTCCAGTGCTCGCCGGATCACCCCTACGTGACCCGCCATCCCGAATGGTTCCGCCATCGCCCCGACGGCAGCATCCAGTACGCCGAAAATCCGCCCAAGAAGTACCAGGACATCTACCCCTTCGACTTCGAGAGCGACGACTGGCAGGCGCTGTGGAACGAACTGAAGGGCGTGGTGGATCACTGGATCGGCGAAGGCGTGCGCATCTTTCGCGTCGATAATCCGCACACCAAACCCTTCCCCTTCTGGGAATGGCTGATCGGCGGCGTCAAGGCCGAGCACCCGGAGGTGATTTTTCTCGCCGAGGCCTTCACCCGGCCAAAGATCATGCACCGCCTGGCGAAACTCGGCTTCAGCCAGTCCTACACCTACTACACCTGGCGCAACACCCGGCAGGAACTGACCGACTATTTCACCGAACTCGCCCGCCACGATTCCCGCGAATATTTCCGCCCCAATCTCTGGCCCAACACCCCGGACATCCTCCCCGAATTCCTGCAATACGGCGGCCGCCCCGCCTTTCTGCTGCGGGTGGCGCTGGCGGCGACCCTGGGCGCCAGCTACGGCGTCTACGGACCGGCCTACGAATTGATGGAGCGCCAGGCGCGCGAGCCGGGCGGCGAGGAATATCTGGATTCCGAGAAATACCAGTTGCGCCACTGGGATACCCAACGCCCCGACAGTCTGCGCGACTACATCGCCCGCCTCAACCGCATCCGCCGCGACAACCCGGCCTTGCAGTCGGACTGGAGCCTGCGCTTCCACGCCATCGACAACCCTCTGATGCTCTGCTACAGCAAGACGTCCGGCGACGACACTCTGGTGATGGTGGCCAACCTCGACCCGCACAATGTCCAGGCGGGCTGGATCGAGCTGCCGCTGGCGGAAATGGGAATGCCCGGCGACGCTCCCTACCAGGCGCACGATCTGCTTTCGGGCGCCCGTTTCCTCTGGCAGGGCGCGCGCAACTTCGTCCGCCTCGACCCGCAGGCCTCGCCGCTGCACATCCTGCGGCTGCGCCGCCGCCTGCGCAGCGAACGCGACTTCGACTATTTCCTTTAAGCGGAGGCATGATGCATAAAACCAATGGCAATCACCACGCCGCCACTTCCCCCGCAGACCTGGAGTGGGCAAACGATCCCCTCTGGTATCAGGATGCGATCATTTACGAACTGCACGTCAAGGCGTTTTACGACAAAAACGACGACGGCATCGGCGACTTCAAGGGACTCACCGAAAAACTCGACTACATCCAGGATCTGGGCGTCAACACCCTGTGGCTGCTGCCTTTCTACCCCTCGCCGATGCGCGACGACGGCTATGACATCTCCGACTACCACAACGTCGATCCAAGCTACGGGAACCGCGCCGACGTCCGCAACTTCGTGCGCGAGGCGCACCGCCGCGGACTCAAGGTCATCACCGAACTGGTCATCAACCACACTTCCGACCAGCACCCCTGGTTCCAGGCCGCGCGCCGCGCCCCCCCCGGCTCGAAAAAACGCGATTTCTACGTCTGGTCGGATACCGATAAAAAATTCCCCGAGACCCGCATCATCTTCACCGACTCGGAAAAATCCAACTGGGCCTGGGACGAAGTGGCCGGCGCCTACTACTGGCACCGTTTCTTCTCTCACCAGCCCGACCTCAACCACAACAATCCGCTGGTGGTCAAGGCGGTGATCCGCATCATGCGCTTCTGGCTCGACTGCGGCGTGGACGGCCTGCGCCTGGACGCCATTCCCTACCTATGCGTGCGCGAAGGCACCAGCAACGAAAACCTCGCCGAAACCCATGCCGTCATCAAGCAAATCCGCGCCGTCATCGACGCACGCTACAAGAACCGCATGCTGCTCGCCGAGGCCAACCAATGGCCCGAGGATGTGCGCGAGTATTTCGGCGATGGCGACGAATGCCACATGGCCTACAATTTCCCGGTCATGCCGCGCATTTTCATGGCCGTGGCGCAGGAAGACCGCCACCCCATCATCGACATCATGCAGCAGACGCCGGACATCCCCGGCAATTGCCAGTGGGCTATTTTCCTGCGCAACCACGACGAACTGACTCTGGAAATGGTCACCAAGCGCGAGCGCGACTACATGTACCAAATGTACGCCGCCGACCCGCGCATGCGCGTCAACGTCGGCATCCGCCGCCGTCTGGCGCCGCTGATGGACAACAACCGCGACAAGATCGAGCTGGTGAATTTCCTGCTCATGACCCTGCCGGGATCGCCGATCATGTACTACGGCGACGAAATCGGCATGGGCGACAACATCTACCTGGGCGACCGCAACGGCGTGCGCACTCCGATGCAATGGAGTCCCGACCGCAACGCCGGTTTTTCCAAGGCCGATCCCCAGCGGCTCTACCTGCCGCCCAACATGGACCCAATCTACGGCTACGAGGCCGTCAACGTCGAAGCTCAGGCGCGCAACCCTTCCTCGCTGCTGCACTGGACCAAGCGGCTCATCGCCGTGCGCAAGAACTACAAGGCTTTCGGCCGCGGCAGCATGAAACTCCTGGAACCCGGCAACCGCAAGATCCTCGCCTATGTGCGCGAATGGGAAAACGAAACGCTGCTGTGCGTGGTCAACCTCTCGCGCACCGCCCAGCCGGTCGAACTCGACCTCTCCGCCTTCAAGGGGCGGGTGCCGGTGGAACTGCTCGGGCGCTCCGCCTTTCCGCCCATCGGCGAGTTGCCCTACCTGCTGACCCTCAAGGGTTACGGCACCTACGGGTTCCGCCTCGCCACCGATGTCGAGGTGCCTTACTGGCACGAAGAGCGTCTGGCGCGGACGGAACTGCCGGTGCTGGTGCTCACCGAGGGCTGGCTGACCTTCTCCGGCGGCCGCGCCAGCGCCACCACGGTGCGCCGCGCCATCGCCGCCACCGCCCAGGAGTTGCTCCAGCACAAGGTGCTGGCGCCCTACATCGCCAGCAAGCGCTGGTTCGCCGCCAAGGGACACGCCATCGAGCGCATCGAGATACGGGAACAGGGCGAGATGAATACCGCCCAAGGCAGTTGGCTGCTCACCCTCATCGAAGTCCATTGCGCCGGCCTGGCGCCCCAGACTTATTTCCTGCCCATGGCGATCTGCTGGGAGGACGACACCGGCGAGGAAAACCTCCATGCGCTGGCGCCCTGGACGCTGGCGCGGGTGCGGCAAAAGGATCGCACCGGCATCCTTTACGGCGCTTTCGGCGACGACCGCTTCTGCCGCGCGCTGGTTCAGGGCATAGGCCAGAACCTCGATCTCCCGCTGGGCAAGGGACGAATCGAATTCCGCGCCGGCAGCCGCTTCGCCGAGCTGGAAAGCGGCATCGGCGAAGCGGTGCGCCATCCGGCGCTGGAACAAAGCAACACCGCGGTTTATTTCGGCAACCGGCTCTTCCTCAAGGGCTACCGCCGCCTCCAGCCCGGCACCAACCCGGAGGTGGAAGTGGGGCGTTTCCTCACCGAAGAGTCGCCCTTCGCGCATATCGTGCCCGTCGCCGGCGCCGTGGAATTCCACCGCGCCGACGGCCAGACCATGACCTTGGCGCTGCTCCAGGAGTACGTGGAGAACCAGGGGACGGGCTGGAACCACGCGGTGGACTACCTCGAGCGCTTCCTCGCCGAGCATCTGGCCGACCTGGCGCCGCATCCGGCGGAATCCGGGGCTAGCCCCCACGGCTATTTCCTCGCCCTGATGGACGTGCTTGGCCGCCGCACCGCCGAACTGCACCGCGCCTTCTGCCGCTCCACCGGCAACGCCGCCTTCGAACCGGAGCCGGTCACGGCGGCAGACCTCGCCGCCTGGTCGGCGCAACTGCACGCCGAGGCCGTCGCCACGCTCGACGATCTGGAAAGCCGCCGCGGCAGCCTATCGGCGGAACTGGGCACGGCCTGCGACCACCTGCTGTCGCTGCGTCCCGTGCTGCTCGAACGGATTTCGCCGCACGCCCTGGCGGGGATTTCCGCCGCCAAGATGCGCTACCACGGCGATTACCACCTCGGCCAGGTATTGCTGGTGGAAAACGATTTCATCATCACCGACTTCGAGGGCGAGCCGGCGCGGCCGCTGGAAGCACGCCGCCAGAAACATTCGCCGCTGCGCGATGTCGCCGGCATGCTGCGTTCCTTCAGCTACGTCTCGGCGCTGGCGACCAACCGCACCACCACCGAGCGCCCCGCCGACCGCCACCGCCTCGGCCCCCTGGTGCAAGCCTGGGAAACCGAAGCCGGCGCGGCCTTCCTCGACGGCTACCGCGCCGTCATCCAGGGCTGTCCGGCCTGGCCGGCGGACACCGCCGCGACGGAGCGGCTGATCGAATTTTTCATCATCGAAAAAGCCCTCTACGAAATGCGCTATGAAATGGACAACCGCCCCGACTGGCTGTCCATCCCGCTCTTCAGCCTGCTCAGAACGCTCGATCATCCACAAGGAGAACTATCATGAAAGTGCTCGCCATGGTGCTGGCCGGTGGCCAGGGTTCCCGCCTGCACCCCCTCACGGCAGACCGTTCCAAGCCGGCGGTGCCCTTCGGCAGCCGCTACCGCATCGCCGATTTCGTCCTCAGCAACCTGGTGAATTCGGAAATCCGCGGCATCTACCTGCTGGTGCAATACAAGTCCCAGTCGCTGATCGAGCATGTGAACAAGGCCTGGGGACATACCCATACCTGCCCCGGCCAGTTCGTCACCGTCGTGCCGCCGCAGATGCGCGAAGGGCAGGAATGGTTCCAGGGCACGTCCGACGCCGTGTTCCAGAACATCAACCTGATCGAGCGCCACGCCCCCGACATGGTCGCGGTATTCGGCGCCGACCACATCTACCGCATGGACGTGCGGCAGATGGCCGATTTCCACCAGCAAAGCTCGGCGCACGTGTCGGTGGCGGCGCTGCCCGTGCCGCTGGCCGAGGCTTCCGCCTTCGGCATCATCGACGCCGACGCGCGGGGGCGCATCCGCGGCTTCCTGGAAAAACCAGCCAATCCGCCCGCCATTCCCTCCGACCCGAAGTGCGCCTACGGCTCGATGGGCAACTACCTGTTCAACACCGATGTCCTACTGGCGGCGCTGCGCGAGGCGAAGGAGCGCGGCGAACACGATTTCGGCCACCATATCCTGCCGCGCCTCATCCACAGCCACCAGGTGTTCGCCTACAATTTCGCCGACAACCGCATCCCCGGCATCTCGGACTACGAGGAACAACCCTATTGGCGCGATGTCGGCACCATCGACGCCTATTACGCCGCCCACCACGACGTACTGGGCGGACAGCCGCGCTTCAACCTCTTCAACCCGCAGTGGTTCATCAATTCCAGCAATTACCAGGGACCGGCGCCGCGCATCGTCTCGGGCGAGATACAGGACAGCGCCATCGGCGCCGGCACCCTGATTAAGGGCGCGCGCATCCGCAATTCGATCCTGCGCCGCGAAGTGATCGTGGAGGAGGATGTCGAGATCGAGGACTGCGTCATCATGGACTACACCGTCATCCGCCGCGGCGCGCGCCTCAAGCGCGTCATCATCGACCGTTACAACGAGATCGCGCCGCACAGCCATATCGGCTTCGACGCGGCGGCCGACCGCGCCCGCTACACCGTCAGCGAAAACGGCGTGGTGGTGCTGGCCAAGGGACCCGACGTGCCGGATGTCACCCGTTACCGCATATAGGAGAATTCCATGAACCTACCGATCAGCGCCGTCTGGCCCGGCGCCCCTTTTCCGCGCGGCGCCAACTGGGACGGAGAAGGCGTCAACTTCGCACTTTTTTCGGAAAACGCGGAGCGCGTCGAACTCTGCCTGTTCGACCCCAGCGGGCGGCGCGAAATCCAGCGCATCGAATTGCGCGAGCGCACCGACCTGATCTGGCATTGCTACCTGCCCGAAGCGCGTCCCGGCCTGCTCTACGGCTACCGCGTGCACGGCCCCTACGACCCGGCGCGCGGCCACCGCTTCAACCCCAACAAGCTGCTGATCGAACCCTACGCCAAGGACATCGTCGGCCAGGTGCGCTGGAGCGACGCCCATTTCGGCTACAAGATCGGCCACCGCCGCGGGGATCTGTCCTTCGACCGGCGCGACAACGCCCCCGGCATGCCCAAGTGCCGGGTCGTCGATCCGGCCTTTACCTGGGGCGAGGATAAGTCGCCGCGCGTCCCCTGGGCGGACATGGTGGTGTACGAACTGCACGTGCGCGGCCTCACCAAGAACCACCCGGACATTCCGCCGCCGCTGCGCGGCACCTATGCAGGCCTGGCGACCGCGCCGATGATCGACCACCTCAAGCGCCTCGGCGTCACCTCGGTGGAACTGATGCCGGTGCATGCCTTCATCGACGACCGCCACCTGGTCGAGCGCGGCCTTTCCAACTACTGGGGCTACAACTCCATCGGCTTCTTCGCGCCGGATCACCGCTTCAGTTCCAGCGGCGTGGTGAGCGAGTTCAAGACCATGGTCAAGACCTTGCACTCGAACGGCATCGAAGTGATTCTCGACGTGGTCTACAACCATACCGCCGAGGGCAACCATTTCGGACCGACGCTGTCCTTCCGCGGCATCGACAACGCCTCCTATTACCGGCTGGTCGGCGACGATCCGCGCTACTACATGGATTACACCGGCTGCGGCAATACGCTCAACCTGCAACAGCCGCGCGTGCTCCAACTCATCATGGACTCGCTGCGCTACTGGGTGCTGGAGATGCACGTCGACGGCTTCCGCTTCGACCTGGCCTCGGCGCTGGCGCGCGAACTGCACGAAGTCAACCGCCTCGGCGCCTTCTTCGACATCCTGGTGCAGGATCCGGTGCTGTCCCAGGTCAAGCTCATCGCCGAACCCTGGGACCTGGGCGAGGGCGGCTACCAGGTGGGCAATTTCCCGGCCGGCTGGGGCGAGTGGAACGACCACTACCGCGACACCATGCGCGCCTACTGGAAGGGCGACGGCGGCCTGATCGGCGACTTCGCGCGGCGCCTCACCGGCTCCAGCGACTTCTACGACCACAGCGGCCGCAAGCCCTACGCCAGCGTGAACTTTATCACCGCCCACGACGGCTATACCCTGCACGACCTGGTGAGCTACAACGGCAAGCACAACGAGGCCAACGGCGAGGACAACCGCGACGGCACCGACAACAACAACTCCTGGAACTGCGGCGCCGAGGGTGATACCGAGGATGCCGCCATCAACGCGCTGCGCGCGCGGCAGAAGCGCAACCTGCTGGCGACCCTGCTGTTCTCCCAGGGCGTGCCGATGCTGGTGGCCGGCGACGAGATGGGACGCACCCAGCACGGCAACAACAACGCCTACTGCCAGGATAACGAAATCAGTTGGGTGAATTGGAAACTTTCCCCCGCCGATCAGGAATTCCTCGCCTTCGCGCAGAGGGTCATCGCCCTGCGGCGCGAGCACCCGGTATTCCGCCGCCGCAACTTCTTCCAGGGGCGCGCCATCCACGGCTCGGGCACCAAGGACATCCACTGGTTCAAACCGGACGGCAACGAGATGAACGACGACGAGTGGGCGCACGATTTCGCCCGCAGCCTCGGCGTCTACCTGGCCGGCGAGGCCATGCAGGAGAGCGACCGGCGCGGCCGGCCGATCCGCGACGACAATTTCCTGCTGCTCTTCAACAGCCACCACGAAGCGATCCCTTTCAGTCTGCCATTGCTGTGCGAGAGCGGCGATTGGAAATGCCTGCTCGACACCCACCTCGACAGCGGCCTGGAAGCCGAAGGCCAATTCCAGGATGGCGACACCTATACCCTGGAAGCCCGTTCGCTCGCCCTCTTCGTACAAAGGAAGTCCACATGAAAAAACGCCACCACGACATGCCTTTCGGCGCCCAGCCGCTACCCGGCGGCGGCGCGCGCTTCCGCCTCTGGGCGCCCGGCGTCGCGGCGGTCGCGCTGCGGCTCGACGAGGCGCAGGAGTTGCCGATGACGCAGGCCGGCTCAGGCTGGTTCGAGCTGACGGCGCCGAGCGCGCAGGCCGGCAGCCGCTACCGCTACCGCCTGCCCGACGGATTGCTGGCGCCCGACCCAGCCTCGCGCTACAACCCCGATGACATCCATGGCGCGTCCGAGGTCGTCGATCCGTCCTCCTTCGATTGGCCCGACGGCGACTGGCGCGGACGCCCCTGGGAAGAGGCGGTGGTCTACGAGCTGCATGTCGGCAGCTTCACCCCGGCGGGCAATTTCGCCGGCGTCGCCGAACGCCTCGACTATCTCGCCGAACTGGGCGTCACCGCCATCGAGATCATGCCCGTGGCCGATTTCCCCGGCCGCCGCAACTGGGGCTACGACGGCGTGCTGCCGTTCGCGCCCGACGCCGCCTACGGACGCCCGGAAGACTTCAAGCGCCTGGTCGCCGCCGCCCACCAACGCGGCCTGATGGTGCTGCTCGACGTGGTCTACAACCACTTCGGCCCCGAGGGCAATTATCTGCATGCCTACGCCCCGGATTTCTTCAACCCGCGCCATGCCACGCCGTGGGGCGCGGCGATCAATTTCGACGGCGAAAACAGCCGCGCGGTGCGCGATTTCTTCATCCACAACGCACTCTACTGGCTGGAGGAATACCATCTCGACGGCCTGCGCCTGGACGCCATCCACGCCATCTGCGACGACAGCGCGCCGGACATCGTCGATGAACTTGCCGAGGCCGTCAGGCGCTGCCCGGGGCGCGAGCGCCAGATTCACCTGATCCTGGAAAACGACCGCAACCAGGCGCGCTACCTGGAACGCGACGCCGCCGGAAACCCGCGCCGCAGCACGGCGCAATGGAACGACGACATCCATCACGTCCTGCACGTCCTCGCCAGCGGCGAAAACGACGGTTATTACGCCGACTACGCCGACGAGCCGGCGCGCCTTCTGGGGCGCTGCCTCGCCCAAGGCTTCGCCTACCAGGGAGAGGCTTCCCCCTACCGCGGCGGCGAGCCGCGCGGCGAGCCGAGCGCCCATCTGCCCCCCGGCGCCTTCGTCGATTTCCTGCAAACCCACGACCAGATCGGCAACCGCGCCTTCGGCGAACGGCTCTGCCATCTCGCCTCCCCCGCCGCGCAGGAAGCCGCCACGGCCTTGCTGCTGCTGGCGCCGCAGCCGCCGATGCTGTTCATGGGCGAGGAATTCGCCGCCGCCCAGCCCTTCCTGTTCTTCTGCGATTTTGGCCCCGAACTGGCGCGCGCCGTGACCGAAGGGCGGCGGCGCGAATTCTCGCGCTTCGCCCGCTTCGCCGACCCCGCCGCGCGCGAGCGCATCCCCGACCCCAATTCCGAGGCCACCTTCGGCGCTTGCGTTCTCGACTGGAGCGCCAGCGGGCGGTCGCCGCACCGCGAAGTACTCGAACACCATCGCCGGCTGCTGGCGTTGCGCCGCCAGTGGATCGTTCCGCGCCTCGCCGGCATGGGCAACGGCAGCCCGCAACTGACGCTCTTGGCGGAGCGCGCGCTGAGCCTGCGCTGGCGTCTCGGCGACGGCAGCCGGCTATCGCTGGCCGCCAACCTCGGCGAAAATACGATCGAAGCGGCGCCGGCGAACGGCGCCCTGATCTTCGCCACCGCCAACCTCGATGCCGCCACGCTCGCCGCCGGACGGCTGCCGCCCTGGTCGGTGGCCTGGCATCTGCAAACCGGAGAGCCGACATGACCCCGCCGAACGACCACCAAGCGCTGGCGCGGCTCGCCGGCCGCTGCGGCATCGCCGCCGACTACCACGACATCTGGGGAAAGCTCCATACGGTTTCGGACGACACCCGGCGCGCCTTGCTGGCGGCCATGCATTTTCCCGCGGAGAGCGATCCCGCGGAATTGCTGGCGAGCCTGGAGGAACAGGAATGGCGACGCCCCCTGCCGCCGGTCATGGTGTTGCAGGCCGGAGCCACGCCGGACGTGCCGCTCTCGCTGCCGGCGGCGCGGGCGGGACAACCGCACCGCTGGATACTGACGCCGGAGGACGGCGCTCCGGCAACGGGCGAGTTCGTACCCGCTGACTTGCCGCGCCTGGACGAGCGGCGCTTGGGCGGCGCCGGCTTCTTGCGCGGCGAACTGAAGCTGCCGCCGCTCGAAGCGCCCGGCTATTACCGCCTGGAAATCGAGCAGCCGGGACGCGAGGCGCAAGTCCAGGCGGCAATGACCCTCGCCATCGCGCCGCCGTCCTGCTATCAACCCGACGCCGTCAAGGGGGAAAACCGCGTCTGGGGTCCGGCGGTGCAGCTCTATGGCCTGCGCTCGCGGCACAACTGGGGTATCGGCGATTTCGGCGACCTGCTCTCCCTGGTGGACCTGACGGCGGATGCCGGCGGCGGCGTGGTCGGCGTCAACCCCCTGCACGCCCTGTTTCCCGACGACCCCGGACGCATCAGCCCCTACAGCCCGTCGAGCCGCTGCTTCGTCAATTTCCTGTACCTCAACGTGGAGGCCGTCCCGGAATTCGCCGAATGCGAGGCGGCGCGCCGCCTCGCCGCCTCGGAACGATTCCAGGCGCGGCTGCGGCGGCTGCGCGGCAGCGACGAAGTCGATTACCTGGAGGTGGCCGCCGCCAAGCGCGAGGTGCTCGAACTGCTCTACCGCCATTTCCGCGACCATCACCTTCCCAACGATTCCCACCGGGCGCGCGCCTTCCACCTGTTCCGCGAAGCGGGCGGCGAGGCGCTGGAACGCCACGCGCGCTTCGATGCCCTGCAAGCCCATTTCCGGCGCGACAATCCCGCCGTCTGGGGATGGCCGGCCTGGCCGGAGGAATACCGCCATCCCGAGGCGCCGGCCGTGGCGGCGTTCGCGGCGGAACACCACGAGGACGTGGCATTCTTCGCCTGGCTACAGTGGCTGGCCGACGAACAGCTCGCGGCGGCGGGACGGCAATCCTGGCGGCGCGGCCTGGGAGTGGGACTCTATCAAGACCTGGCGGTGGGAGTGAATCCGGGCGGTTCGGAAGCCTGGGTCTTTCAGGATGTCTTTGCCGCCGGCGCCCATGCCGGCGCGCCGCCCGACGATTTCAACCTCCTCGGCCAGGATTGGGGGCTGCCGCCCTTCGTCCCGCACCGCCTGCGCGAGGCGGGCTACGCGCCCCTGATCGCCGTGCTGCGCGCCAACATGCGCCATGGCGGCGCCCTGCGCATCGACCACGTCATGGGACTGGCGCGGGTATTCTGGGTACCCGCCGGGCTGACTGCGGCGCACGGCGCCTACGTCGCCTATCCGCTGGAAGAGATGCTCGGCATCGTCGCCCTGGAAAGCCAGCGCAACCGCTGCATGGTGATCGGCGAAGACCTGGGCACGGTGCCAGAAGGTTTCCGTCCCCGCCTTGCCATGGCGGGCGTGCTTTCCTACCGCCCCTTCCTTTTCGAGCGCACGGCGGAAGGCGGCTTCAAGCCGCCTTCCGGGTATCCGCGCCAGGCGCTGGTGACCCTGAGCACCCACGATCTGCCGACCCTGCGCGGCTTCTGGCGGGGCCACGACCTCGACACCCGCAGCGCCCTGCAACTGTTTCCCTCGGAGGATATGCGCGGCAGGCTGGTGGTGGAACGCGCCCAGGATCGCGCCTACTTTCTCATGGCGCTGGAGCGCGAAGGGCTGTTGCCGGAAGGCGCGAGCATCCATCCGATTTCCGTGCCCGACATCACGCCGCCCTTCATGGCGGCCATCCAGACCTTCCTGGCAAGGACGCCCGCCCAGGTGATGGTGGTGCAGCCCGACGACATTCTCGGGGTGGTCGAGCAAGCCAACCTGCCGGGCAGCCACGACGGCCAGCATCCCAATTGGCGCCGCCGCCTGCCCCTGGACATCGAGGACTGGCGCGGCGACGCCCGCTTTGCCGCCGTGGGCGAGGCGCTGCGCAGTGAACGCGGCTGCGCGGTGGCGCCCCGCGAAGAAGAACCCTCGCCCTCCCGCACGGCCATCATCCCGCGCGCTACTTACCGGCTACAGTTCAACCGCGAATTCACCTTCGTCCAGGCGGCGGCGCTGGCGCCTTATCTCGCCGAGCTGGGGATCAGCCACTGCTATGCCTCGCCCTATCTCAGGGCGCGCCCCGGCAGCAGCCACGGCTACGACATCGTGGATCACGCCGCCCTCAATCCTGAAATCGGCACTCCGCAGGAATTCGAGGATTTCGTCGCGGCGCTGAAGGCGCACGGTCTGGGACAGATACTCGACGTGGTGCCCAACCACATGGGCGTGATGGGCGCCGACAACGCCTGGTGGCTGGACGTGCTGGAAAACGGCCCGGCCTCGGCCTGGGGCGCATTTTTCGACATCGAATGGGAGCCGCTCAACAGCGATCTCCGCGGCAAGGTGCTCCTGCCCTTGCTGGGCGACCATTACGGCGCGGTGCTCAAGCGCGGCGAACTGCGCCTAGATTACGATGCGGCGCGCGGCGAATTCAACCTGTTCTACTACCAGCACCGGCTGCCGGTGGACCCGGCGGCCTACCCGCACATCGTCGGCCACCGCGGCGAGCGCCTGGCGGCCGTGCTCGGGGAGGGCGACGAGCGCTACCAGGAACTGCAAGCCCTGCTTACCGCCTTCGGCCACCTGCCGGCGCGCACCGATGCGGTTCCGGCGCGGATGGCCGAACGCCAGCGCGACAAGGAAGTGCACAAGCGCCATCTCGCCGCGCTGAGCGAAACCTGCCCGGAAATCTCCCATCACATCGCCGACAATCTCGCGGAATTCAATGGCCGCCCCGGCGATGCCGCCAGTTACGACCTGCTGCACGAACTGATCCGGCTTCAGGGCTACCGCCTCGCTTTCTGGCGCGTCGCTTCCGATGAAATCAACTACCGGCGCTTTTTCGACATCAACGACCTGGCCGCCCTGCGCATGGAGGAGCCGGCGGTGTTCGACGCCACCCACCGTTTCGTGCTCGATCTGCTGGCTCAAGGCAAGGTCGATGGGTTGCGCATCGACCACCCCGACGGTCTCCACGATCCGGGGCAATACTTCCGCCGCTTGCAGCAGGCGGCGGGCGGCAAACCCTGGACGCCGGGCGAACCGCTGGCGCTTTATCTGGTGATCGAAAAGATACTCGCCGACCACGAACGCCTGCCCGATGACTGGCCGATCCACGGCGCCACCGGCTACCGCTTCGCCAACCTGGTGAACAATCTGTTCGTGGATAGCGCCGCCGAAAGGCGGATGACCCGCATCTACCGGGAATTCACCGGCGCCGGCGACGACTTCGACACGCTGGCCTACGAGGCCAAGAAGCTCATCATGCACACGGCGCTGGCGAGCGAACTCACCGTGCTCGCCAACGGCCTGGCGCGCATCGCCGCCGCCAGCCGCGACACCTGCGACTTCACCCTCAACGGCCTGCG
Organism: uncultured Sulfuricella sp.; assembly: GCA_964505475.1. Lineage (GTDB taxonomy): Bacteria > Pseudomonadota > Gammaproteobacteria > Burkholderiales > Sulfuricellaceae > JAGXQV01. The sequence continues at coordinate 104,292 of CAZDIJ010000001.1, forward strand.
CGACGCCCTGGTGGAAGCGGTGGCCTGTTTCCCGGTCTATCGCAGCTATGTCGCCGCCGGACGCCTGTCCGACGACGACCGCCGCCACATCGCCTGGGCCGTGGCGGTCGCCAAGAAACGCTGCCCGGCGGCGGATACCGGCATCTATGATTTTCTCCAGGATGTGCTGACCTGCGACATCGCCCATGGCCGCAGCGCCTCCTTCCGCGGAAAAGTGCAAGCCTTCGCCATGAAATTCCAGCAATTTTCCTCGCCGGTGATGGCCAAGGGCGTGGAGGATACCGCCTTCTACCGCTACCACCGCCTGACCTCGCTCAACGATGTCGGCGGCGAACCGCGCCGCTTCGGCGTATCCGTGCCGGCATTCCACGCCGCCACGCGCGCCCGCGCCGCCCGCTGGCCGCACAACCTGCTGGCCACTTCCACCCACGACAGCAAGCGCTCCGAGGATGTCCGCGCCCGCCTCGACGTGCTCTCGGAAATGCCGGCCGCCTGGCATCTGATGCTCAAGCGCTGGAGCCGCCTCAACCGCGGACGCAAGCGCCTGGTGGAAGGCGTCGCCGCACCTTCCCGCAACGACGAGTATCTCCTCTACCAAACCCTGGCCGGCACCTGGCCGCTCGCCTTGCCCGGCGAGGAAGAATTGGCGAGCTACCGCGAGCGCATCGAGGCTTACATGATTAAGGCGCTGCGCGAATCCAAGGAGCACAGCAACTGGGTCAACGCCAACGCCGAATATGAGGCCGCCATGAGCGGGTTCGTCCAGGCGCTCCTGGCGCCGGGCGAGAAAAACCTGTTCCTCGCCGACTTCGTCCCCCTGGTGCAGCCCATCGCCCGCCACGGCCTGCTCAACAGCCTCTCCCAGACCCTTATCAAGGCCACCTCGCCAGGCGTGCCGGACATCTACCAGGGTTGCGAGTTGTGGCAGTTCAACCTGGTTGACCCGGACAATCGCCGCCCGGTGGATTTCGCCCGGCGCCGCGAACTGCTCGCGCAATTGCGGGAGTTGACCGGCGCGCCGCCGGAACAGTGGCCGGAGCGATTGAAACCGCTACTGACGGACATGGGGGACGGCCGCATCAAACTTTATACCCTGTGGCGGAGCCTAGCGCTGCGGGCGCGCTGGCCGGAGGTGTTCCGCGACGGCAGCTACCTGCCCCTGACTGTGCGCGGCGAACTCGCCGCCCATGCTTGCGCCTATGCCCGCTGCCATGGCGGACGCTGCCTGATCGCCCTGGCGCCGCGCCTGCCGGTGCGCCTGCTGGGTGACCGCCATCTCCTGCCTTTAGGGACGGAGGTATGGGGCGACGCGGAACTGGAATTGCCCGCCGAGCTGGCCGGCGCCGCCTGGCATAACGTCTTCACCGGCGAACGCCATGCGGCAGCCGGCCAACTCGCGCTGGGAAACCTGTTGGCTTGCTTTCCGGTGGTTCTGCTGGCTTCCGAAGAGAGCGACAGCGGAGGCGCGGCCATGCCGGAAAAAACCGAATAGAACCAAAGGAATATTATGTACGAACAAGCTTCCCACTCATTGCTGAACGAAATCCTGATCGAACTGAAACCGGAAATCGGCAAGATGCGGATGCGGCATTTCTATACCCGCCTGGGAGCGAACTTTTATGCCATTCATTCCCTGTTTTCCCTGCTCTACGGCGGCCGTCCCGATTTCAAGGAGCAGATGGTCAGCCTGGTCGAGACGCTTGCTTCCCGCTACATCGAGCGGGCGCCGGCGCTGCGGAGATCGGACCTGGCGCGTGAAAAGGACTACAACTGGTTCCTGAGCCAGAAGTGGGTCGGCATGGCGCTGTATTGCGACCGTTTCGCCGGCGACCTGAAAGGCTTGCGGGCAAGGCTGCCCTACTTGCAGGAACTGGGCGTCAACATGGTGCACGTCATGCCCCTGCTCGATTGCCCGCCGGACAACAGCGACGGGGGCTACGCAGTGCGCGATTTCCGCCGGGTGGACCCGCGTTTCGGCACGACCAGGGATGTCGAGGCGCTGGCGGCGACGCTGAAGAAACGCGACATGCTGCTGGTCCTCGATGTCGTCGTCAACCACACCTCGAACGAGCACGAATGGGCGCAGCGGGCGCGCCAGGGCGAACAGAAATACCAGGACTACTACTTCGTCTTCAACGACCGCGAAACGCCCGACATCTACGAGGAAACCATGCCGGAGATTTTTCCGGCCACCGCGCCCGGCAACTTCACCTGGGACGAGGAAATGGGCATGTGGGTGATGACTGTGTTCAACGGCTACCAGTGGGATTTGAACTACCGCAACCCGGCGGTGCTGATCGAAATGATCGACATCATTCTGTTCTGGGCCAACCAGGGCGCGGACATCCTGCGTCTGGATGCGGTGGCGTTCCTGTGGAAGAAAATGGGCAGCGTGTGCCAGAACGAGCGCGAGGCGCACCTGCTGCTCCAGTTGATGAAGGATTGCTGCCAGGTGACCGCGCCAGGCGTGCTGTTCATCGCCGAGGCGATTGTCGCTCCCGGTGAAATCGCCAAATATTTCGGCGAGGACGCGATCAACGCCAAGGAATGCGAAATTGCCTACAACGCCACGCTCATGGCCTTGCTCTGGGACGCGGTGGCAACCAAGAACGCGACCTTGCTCAACCAGGGGATCAAGAACCTGCCGCTCAAGCTGGAACGGGCGACCTGGCTCAACTACGTGCGCTGCCACGACGACATCGGCCTCGGTTTCGACGACCGCGACGTCCAGTCGGCCGGCCATGATCCGCTCCGCCACCGGCGCTTTCTGATCGACTACTTCACCGGACGTTTCCCCGACTCTCCCGCCCGGGGGCTGCCCTTCGGCGAGAACGCCAAGACCGGCGACGCACGCATTTCCGGCTCGCTGGCTTCATTGGTCGGACTGGAATCGGCGCTTGAAAGCCAGGATGAAGAAGCCATCGACGCCGCGATCAAGACCATCGTGCTGCTGCACGGCGTGATCCTCTCGTTCGGTGGAATAGCGCTGCTCTACTACGGCGACGCGATCGGCACGCTCAACAGCCTGGAATATCTCGCCGACCCCTCCAAAGCCGCCGACAACCGCTGGATGAACCGCTCCCACTTCGATTGGAACAAGGCCGAAAAACGCCGGCAAACCGGCACGGTGGAACAGCGGATATTCAGCGCGCTGAAAAAAATCATCGCATTGCGCAAGGAAATAGCGGCATTCGCGGATTTCGACAACCGCCAACTGCTGGCGGTGGACAACCCCAACCTGCTGGTTTTTTTCCGCACCGACCCGCAAAACAGCCGCAACCGGGTGCTGGTGGCCGCCAACTTCAACGCCGCGCCCCAGGCGCTTCCAGCCGATGCCTTGAAGACACACGGCTTCTTCCAGCAGGACGCCATGAAAGACCTGTGCTCGGGCGCGCGCGTCGCGCTGGAAAACGCCGCGCTCGTCCTACCCCCGCTGACCTGCTATTGGCTCGCCGAGTGAGCCGCTTCCCGGCTGGGTTCAACCTGCCTCGCCCGCCCCATCAATGCGCCAGCCCGCCCGTTCCTCCAGGCTGGCGATGAGTTCCGGCCGGGCGCTGGCGATCTCCGGGCGGGCGCGCAAGGCCAGCGCCAGCACCGCGTGCAGGTTGAGCGCCTTGCCGCGGCGCCGGTCTTCTTCATAACGACGGACAAAGTCCGGCGGCAAGCGCAGCGTCCAGTTGTCCTCGTTCACCGTTCCGGGCGCGTTATAAATATCCTCCATACCGAACAGATCGGCGAAGAACACCATAACGTGGCGGGCGGGGCTGAGAAACAGCTCCGCCACCTTGGCATGCGCCAGCCGGCGCGGGTCGGCGGCGAGGACGGAGGCCAGGGAGGCCGGATCGACGGGACGCAGGCGGCGGGCGAGATAGGCGGCCTGCCTGGCGCCCTCTTCCCGCTCCGTCCAGTGCTTCACCAGGCGCCAGATGGGCGGCGTATCGTGATTGCCCACCATGACCCAGTCGTGCCGGTGCGCATTCTCGCTGCGGTAGACATCCGCGGGATCGTCGAGATTGGCCTTCTGCGTCACCCGGAAACGCCCCAGGCCGTGCCGCATGCGCACCTGCTTGAGGGGCAGCGTCTCGGTGGACAGCACTTCGCAAAGAATATCCTCCTTGCGCCGGCCATGGACGCGCACCTGCTCCATGAGGGTGTCCATCAGCAAGGCATAGCGGTTCTCATGCTCGGGCGACAGTTCCCGCACCCAGTCGTCGGCATAGGAAGGCCGCTCGCTGTTGCGCTGCTCCGGGCGCACGATGGCGTGGCGGGCGAGACCGAGATGCTCGGGCAGATCCGGGGGAGAGAACAGCCGCGCCCCGTTCTGCACCGCGTGATAAGGATCGGGATTGTCCGCCCGGTAGACCCAGGGACAGACCAGGCCATGGGGGTGATCCAGGCGCAGGCCGTCGAACTCCGCCAGCATCTTGCCCAGGCGTTCGGCGATGAAGCCTAGCGCCGGGCCGGGACCGCCCGCCGGATCGAGATAATGAGCCGGATCCAGCACCGGGTAGTTCCAGGGTTGCCCCTCGCTATTGGTGCGGCTGGGCGGCGCGCCCATGTAATAACCGTGCAACAGCAGGTCTTGGCGACTCCAGGCGTCGCGCAGGGACAACCCCACCTGCACGTCGCCGTATATCCTGAGACCCAGAGCCTGCATGCGCCCCCGGAAAGTCCGGTGCTGTTCAAGCAGGATGAGCTGGATCAGCGCATAGCGCTCCAGCAGGCTACCGTGGCTTTGCTCCAGCATCCGCCGGCGCTGCTCGCCGGCCGCGGCCGGCGAGACCGGCAGCACCCGGTCCAGCGCCCCCATCCCTTCCTGCGGCCATTGCCGCCAGGGAAGCAGGCCGTACTCGATGCTCAGCGCCTCGTACAGGGCATCGTCGCGCAGCCAGCGGTTCTCCCGCCAGAGCGCCGCGCGCGCCGCGGCGAGCCGCAAGGCGACCGGTTCGCGGCGCCGCAAGGCCGCATCGAAACGCCGGTGGATATCCTCGGCGGCTTTCGCATAGGCATCGAAGGCATAACGGTAGGCGACTCGCCCCCCATCGGGACGGGGATTGCCCTCCACCATCGCGCCCCAGGTCTCCTCCCCTAGCAGACCGCCCCACTCGGCATCGCGGGCAAGCGCCCTCAAGTCCAGTGAAAAGACGCTGCGGGAAAAAAGCGTACCGTCGTAAGGCGAGGGATTGACCGGGGAAGTATGCCCCTGAGGCCCCAGTTGCAGACCGGTAAACCCCAGGGAACGGGCAAACGTGGCCAGCGCCAAGCCCCCCGCCCCATAAGGGCTGCCGCGCCCGGCGTCTTCGCCGGCCACGCCCGGAAAACTCGCATCGTGCACCGCCAGCAGAAAGTCCGGCTTATCCAGCAGCCGCAACGCTTCGGCAATGGCGGGATCGGGCAGGAAATGCGGCGCCGCTCCCGGCGAGTTAAACATTTGAAGTTTGTTATGGGAATAATCCACGAAATATCGTTTTCCCGCCGACTGGCCGTTTACACAAAAATCTCATATCCCCTGTTGCCGGAGATACTCGGAGCTTGTCCGTAAAGCGGCTTGACGAGCCGGCAAGCACCGGCTTTCATGAAATTTATTTAGACGATTTTTGACATCGGCTTGGCGGAGAGGGTGTCCGTTTTCTGTCCATTTCACCCTGTCTCAGCCTGTACGAAAACATATTTTATTCAATAATTTGCCTGTTTGCAACTGTTCCAGCTTGCATCATCTTGACGCATGTAATAGCATATCCTTTGAGGGGTACTTTGAGGGGTAGGAAATGCCAAAGTTGGCTGCGGAACTATCCGCCATTGAAGTGGGACGCCTGACCACACCAGGTTATCACCGTGTCGGCGGAGTCACCGGCCTGATCTTGCAGGTTGTCGAAACCGGCGCACGTAGCTGGATTCTCAGCGTGACAGTGGGCGGGAAGCGCCGAGAGATTGGGCTGGGGGGCTATCCCACGGTCACGCTTGCAGGCGCGAAGGAAGCCGCCCGTATTGCTCGCATCAAGATCAAGGACGGCATCGACCCGGTACAGGATGCCCGAGCAAGGCGCAGTGAGCTTGCCGCCGCCCGTGCCGCCGCCATGCCATTCAGAGAAGCCGCCGCCGCATACATCGCCGCGCATGAAACCGGCTGGAAGAACGCGAAACATGCGGCGCAATGGGGCGCAACGCTCGAAACCTACGCCTTCCCCATCATCGGCAAAATAGTCGTGGCCGACATCGAGACATCGCACGTCATGCGCGTGCTGGAGCCTATCTGGACAACCAAGACGGAAACGGCAAGCCGACTGCGCGGGCGCATCGAGTCAATACTGGGCTGGGCGACGGTTCGCGGCTACCGCAAGGGAGATAACCCGGCACGCTGGCGCGGCCACCTGGACACCCTGCTACCCGCTCGCGGCAAGGTTCAAAAAGTGGAACATCATGCGGCGCTGAGTTACAAGGAGCTTTCAGGATTCATACTCGCATTGCAGAAACAGGCCGGAATGGGCGCACGCTGTCTGGAGTTCGTCATTCTGACGGCTGCCCGGTCTGGCGAGGCTCGCGGCGCAACATGGGCAGAGATCGACCTGGACGCCGCAGTCTGGACAATTCCGGCCACGCGCATGAAGGCAGAGAAGGAACACCGCATACCGCTATCAGATTCCGCACTGGCGATACTCACGGCGCTGCCGCGCATGGCGGGGACTGATCTGGTTTTCCCGAACACGAAAAACGCGCCGCTCAGTGACATGACACTAACCGCCGTCCTGCGCCGCATGGCCGTTGACGTAACCGCGCACGGCTTCCGTTCCACCTTCCGCGATTGGGCAGGCGAGACTACGGCCTATCCGCGTGAGGTGATCGAGCACGCGCTGGCGCATCAACTCAAGGACAAGGCAGAAGCTGCCTATGCTCGCGGTTCGCTGTTCGACAAGCGCCGCCGACTCATGGGCGACTGGGCGAAGTTTTGCAGCACTGTGGCGACCGCCGCCAGTGTGACCCCGATAAGGAAAACGGCATGATCGAGGAAACGCCGAAGAACCCCATCTTCTTTGACCCGCTCCAACGTGCTCGCAACAAAAAGCGCGAAGCGTTCTACCGGGAACGGGCTGCCGCTGCCTTGGCCGATGAAAATATTTCGGCCACTGACGATATGCTGGACGGCTTGGCTAACATCGGGCGGAGATCGGAGGGCGGAGCCATGCCGAGCATAGTGCCCGCGTTTCATCTAAACCACATTGATCGCTGTAACCGTATCAGGAGCGAAGCTAGCCGCGTTAGCCGCGCCTTAAACAATTTGGCGACGGCTTGGAATGGCATCACGATGGACACGCAATGGGAGATCGGAGAAGAGATCGAAAGTAATGGAATGGCCGCCGAAGACGTGGGAAAAGCGATCAATCTACTTTCCGAAATCGTCGATAGGATAGCCAGCGAACCGCCCATTAAAAAAATCCAGGGCAACCGGCAGAAGCCACGCGCCGCATGGATTCTGTTGACATGGCAGACCATGAAAAGCACGGGAAATTCAATGGATATGCGGGTGGCTTCCCGCGTTATTTCCAAGGTTTTCGACGGTGACGACAAGCAAGCCGAAAGCGTCTATCAGACGATCCGAAACAGCGAAATCCGGTAAGAAATTATTTTCTGAAAACAAGATATTTTGACCACTTTTTGCTGTCCCTAAAATCTGTTTCACGCTGATTATTCGCGTGGCACTGGAAAGCAAAGCGTACCTTTCAGAAGTCTGTGCCATGCGGAGGAGTAACACGCATGGCACAGACCACCACCCCGCCCGCCGTTCAGCAGTTCGACACTGCCCCCGATAGTTCACTGCTTAGCCTCGCAGATGCTACCGCCATCGCACGGCGGAGCCGCGCAAGTTTGTACCGACACTTCAAAGCCGGAGAGCTTACCCTTGTAAAAGTTGGCAACTCAACCCGCATCCGTGTTGGCGAGTTGCGCCGCCTGATTGGGGCGGAGGTGGCGAAATGAGCGCCGCCAACGACACCCACCGTCCGCCTTTAGCCTACTTAGACAAAGGCTACCACTGGCTTTGCCCATTTGATTTTGAGCGCGTGTGCGTTTCGACCTGTATGGCCTGGCGAAACCTGCACGGCGGTGGGGAAGACTACGGTTATTGCGCCCGAATTTCGGGCGAGCACGGGCATGACAACGAAGGCCAGTGGGGTGACTACGATGATTGAAGCCCTGAAACCTCATCACCAGTTCATCCTGTTCCGCACCACGCCCAGCCAGACGCGCCCCGGCAAGGCCGATAAAATCCCCTGTGGAATTACCGGCAAGCCATGCAACGCCCAAGACCCCGCTAACTGGTTGAGCGCGGAAGCCGCGCAGGCCGCCGCTAAAGCCCTTGGGCTAGGCGTGGGATTTGTTTTGACTCCAAGCGATCCATTTTTCTGCCTGGACTTAGACGCCTGCCGCGAGGGGGATGGGTGGAGCGCCGGGGCGCTTGCTCTCGTTGCTCGATTCCCCGGCGCTTGCGTTGAAGTCTCGCAGTCCGGCAATGGACTGCACGTCTGGGGCAGTTACACGGGCGCAACTCGCCAACACGGATGCCGTAATGCCGCGTATTCGGCAGAGCTTTACACCAGCCGCCGATTTGTCGCCCTAGGCCATCCTGGCGCGACTGGCGACGCGGGCGCCGATTGCACCGCCGCGCTCAACACTGTGGTTGCGGAGCTTTTCCCGCCGACCACGACCACCACGACCACCACGACCGCCACAACCACACGGACGGACGGCGGCACCGATCCTGCCGACGACGAAGCCCTGATTGCGCGGATGCTTGCCGCCCCGCAATCGGCGCAGGCGGCCTTCGGCGGGAAGGCGAGCTTCCAACAACTCTGGGACGCCGACGCCGACGCCTTGGGGCGGGCGTTTCCCGATGCTGGCGGGAGTGGCCGCGCCTTTGACGCCAGCGCCGCCGACGCCGCGCTTGCCCAGCATTTGGCGTACTGGACGGCCAACGATGCCGCCCGCATGGGACGCCTGATGCACCGTTCAGCGTTGAAGCGCGACAAATGGGAACGCGCCGATTACTTACAGCGCACGATTCAAAAAGCCACTGAGCGACAAGGCAACGTGTGGCAACCACAGGTGGGCAGGCAAGCGGCGACCGCTTCCGGCTGGAACATCGCCCCGTTTGAGGATTGCACCTCGCCCGACCTCAGCCACGACCAGCTAGCGCTTGATCTGGGTCATGCGGGATGGGCAAAAGACGCCCGCCACGTACCGGCATGGGGATGTTGGTTGTTTTGGAACGGCACGCGCTGGGCGAAGGATGAGCGCTTGCAGGCCATGACGGCAATCCGGGATTACCTGCGCGCCAAGGCGGGGCAGCTTGTCGAGTGGTCAGAACGCAAGGCCGCCCAACTCACTCCCGATGAAGCGCAAAAGCTGCTGACCGGGGCAAAACGCAAGGCCGCCGATCTGCGTAGCGCCCCGATGCGCGCCGCTGTGGAGCTCACCGCCCGAAGTAACGAAGACCTTGTGGCGGTGGTGGAACAGTTCGACGCCTCGCCCGATCTGCTGGGCGTACCTTCCGGCGCGGTCGATTTGCAGACCGGCGACCTACGCGCCCCCGACCGTGCCGACTACACGACCAAGAGCGCAGCAATCGACCCGGCACCGACAGGCACATCCGCACCCCTGTGGTTATCCTTCCTCGCTCGCGTGTTCGACGGCGACCGGGAAATGATCGGCTTCGTTCAAAGGGCGGCAGGCTACGCGCTAACCGGCCACACGCGAGAACAAAAACTGCTGTTCCTTTACGGCAACGGCGCGAACGGAAAAAGCGTCTTTTTGAACACGCTCCAATACCTGCTTGCCGATTATGCCAAGCGCGCCCCGGCGGAAACCTTCTTGGACTCGAAGGGTGAACGACATCCTACCGAACTTGCAGGCTTGCGTGGTGCGCGCCTTGTGGTGGGCAGCGAGTTGCCGCCTGGGCGCACTTGGAACGACGCCGTTATCAAGGATTTGACCGGCGGCGACGTAATCACAGCGCGCTACATGAGGGGCGACTTTTTCGAGTTCACCCCGCAATTCTCGTTATTCATCGCGGGCAACCATCTACCCACTTTTCGGGGCGTTGATGAAGCCATCCGCCGCCGTGTTCTCCTCGTTCCATTTACCGTGACAATCCCCGCCGGGGAGCGTGACCCGGAATTACCCGACAAACTCAAGGCCGAAGGCGGCGCGATTCTTCGCTGGTGCATTGATGGCGCTGTAGCATGGTATCGGGAAGGATTGAATCCGCCGGCCAGCGTGACCGCCGCCAGTGCCGATTATCTCGACGGCGAAGACCTGCTGGGCGAATTCTTGACCGAGTGCCTGGCGCAATCGACAGGCAACAGCGCGAAAATTGCGGACGTTTATCCGCGCTTCGTTGGCTGGGCGGCACAGCGCGGCCTGCATACGCCGTGGTCACAACATGCGCTGACTCGGGCGCTTGGTGAACGTGGCTTGTCTGTGAAGCACAAACGGGACGGGCGGCACCTGCTCGACCACGCGCTACAAGCCCCTGTGTGGGGCGGGACGGGGTAGCGCGGGCAATATCTCTGGAGCTTTTGCGTCCGGCCACCGCTTAGTGTCCCATGGACAGAATCTTTTGGCTGTACAGCCGTATCAAAATGGTGAATCAAAAAATTCGGAGGTAATCAAATGGCTGGGGTTAAAGGAATGAAAGGTGGCGGCGGCAAGCGACCTGGGGCTGGAAGAAAACCATCGCCGAAAATTCTGATGCCCGAGGTGGCCGCACCACCAACGGACGACGCGACCGACAACGCAACACCCGTAATTGAGATTCAGCGAAGCGACGAGCCTGCCTCCCTGGCATTCCTGCGCGCTGTGATCGAGCATCCCGGCGTTGACGTGCGCCTCCGCCTGGAGGCCGCCAAGGCGCTCGCCCCATACGAAGCAGTCCGCAAGGACGCGGCCGGGAAGCGCAAGGACGCGGCAGACGCGGCGAAAAAGGCCGGAACCGGGAAGTTCGCACCGAGCGCACCACCCCGAAGCGCCACCGTTTTGCCGTTCCAGCCGAAGAACGACGGCGACCGGGAATAACCGACCACGCCGGTCAAATAAATCCAACTTGTGTGGCGCGTGATTTGCTTGAATATTGGTCACTAACCAGACGAACATCGTGATGGATGCATTTTCAGACGGTTAGTGACCGCAACCAAGCAACGTCCATTCCGCCCAAGTTTCTATTATCACCACGATGGCCACCACAGCCACCAGACCGCGCCCGCCACGCCACCGACACAAAACCCCCACCCAACCCCGCCGAACGCAACAGCGGCGATCCTGGCAAGCCCTGGCCGCAAAACGTAACGACCTGCATAACGTAACGTACCGCCCCGCCGTGGCCGAACTGATCGAAGCGGGGATTTTTATTCACAGGGGGGTGTGACTGTTTGTGACTGTTTTTTACTTATTATCCGCCTATGAAAAATTCCTCAAAATTCTATATACGGTCTATATAGAGAAAACAGTCACAAACAGTCACAGGGGGACATCGAAGCGGAATATTTCGGCGGCACCTGTGAATGAAATGGCGCGTGGTGGGAGGCTTGGCGACCGTTGCCATGTGCCACGGCGACCACCAGACCGCGCCTACCACGCTGCCGACGCTTTCCCCAGCCAGACGCGCCGAACGCAACAGCGGCGATCCTGGACGGCCACGCACACCACAATGGCGACCGCCACCCCTCTACCGGGAAGAATTTAAGCATTTTATTTTTGAGGGGTTTTTTGAGGGGTAGAAAATAAAAATGCGCCCGAAAGCGCGTGTTTATTGATGTCTTGGCGGAGAGGGTGGGATTCGAACCCACGGTGACGCAAGCGCCACACCGGATTTCGAGTCCGGCCCATTCGACCACTCTGGCACCTCTCCCAAGGAAGCCGCGAATTTTACCAGAATGACCGCGTCTCGCGCTACTGCCATTTTATCGGCGGATCGTATCCGCCTGGGATGGCCGCATCCGGCGACCGGTTACGCCGAAGACCATCAGATGATTTCCAGCTCGGCGTGCAGGGCGCCCGCCGTTTTCATGGCTTGCAGGATCGCCAGCAGGTCTTGCGGAGAGGCGCCGACGGCGTTGAGGGCTTTGACCACCTGGCCGAGCGAGACGCTGCGCGGCAGGGTGACCAGTCCGACCTTGTCGGATTTGATTTCCACCTTGGGTTCCTGCACCGCTACCGTTTGCCCTTGCGAAAAGGGTTCGGGCTGGCTGACCTTGGTTTCGTTGGAAATGGTGACGGTGAGGTTGCCATGGGCGATGGCGCAGGCATCCACCATGACCATCTGGCTCAACACCACCGAACCGGTGCGGGCGTTCAGGATGACCTTGGCGGCCGATTCGCCGGGGTTGACCGGGAGGTTTTCCACGGTCGCCAGGAAACCCACGCGCTGGTTGCTGTCGCGCGGCGCCTTGACCCGCACCACCCGCCCGTCCTGGGCGGCGGCGGTACCTTCGCCGATGGACTTGTTGATCGCCTGCACCACGCGCTGGGCGGTGGTGAAGTCGCTGCCGTTGAGTTCGAGGAAGACGAATTCGCCCTGCCCCAGCGGGGTATCGACGGCGCGCTCCACCGTGGCGCCGTTGGCGATGCGGCCGACGCTGAGCTGATTGACCTGGGTGCTGGCGCCGCCGGCGGCGGCGCCCGCGCCGGCCACCAGGAGGTTGCCCTGCGCCATGGCGTAAATTTGTCCGTCGGCGCCCTTGAGCGGCGTCATCAGCAGCGTGCCGCCGCGCAGGCTCTTGGCGTTACCGATCGAGGAGACGGTGATGTCGATGTTTTGCCCCGGCTTGGCGAAGGGCGGCAGGGAGGAGGTGACGGTCACCGCCGCGACATTCTTGAGTTGCAGATTGGTGCCGGGCGGCAGGTTCACTCCCAACTGGCTGAGCATGCTGACCACGCTTTGCACGGTGAAGGGCGTCTGGGTGGTCTGGTCGCCGCTGCCGTCGAGGCCGACGACGATGCCGTAGCCAATCAGTTGGTTGCTGCGCACCCCCTGGACGGAGGCGATGTCCTTGATGCGGTCGGCATGGACGGGCAGTGCCGGCAAGCCCGCCAGCAGGAGGATGCTCAGCCATTTATACAAGGGTTTCATTCGCTTCATCCCGTCAGAACATCACGCTTAGGAAAAAACGCGCCAAGGCGCTGGTCAGCTTGGCGCCGTCGACATACTGGTTGTTTTTGAATTCGATGCGCGCATCGGCAAGCTGGACGGAGTTCACCGTATTGGTCGAACCGATGTTGTTCGGGTTGACCACGCCGGCCAGGCGCAGGTATTCGGTCTTGTCCCCCACCGACACCTGCTTCTCGCCACTCACCACCAGGTTGCCGTTGGGCAGCACTTCCAGCACCGTCACGGTGATGGTGCCGGAGAAGGTGCCGGTATTGGCGTTCTGCCCCTTGTCCTCGAATGAAGTCTCCGAAGTATTTTCCCCCGTCACGGCTTTCAGGCTGCCCTTCGCCACGCCCAGGATGCCGGGGGACAACGACAGATTGGTGCTGCCGCTATGGCTGTCGCTGGCGTTCGATTGCGAACTGGCGGAATTCTTCTCGTTGATGACCACCGTCAGCGTGTCGCCCACGCTGCGCGCGCGCCGGTCTTCAAACAGGTACAGTTTGCTGTAGCCCGCCTGATAGATCGCGCCGTTGCCCACCAGAGGCGCCGACTGGGGCTGCGGACGGGTGGTGAGGGGCTGCTGGATCGAGGTGGAAGGCGCGACCGAGCAGCCGGACAAAACCAGCAGCCCCAGCAACACCAGCGCCCGGACGCCATGCTTCGCCGCCGCCAGGTCGAACCCCATCGCTTTCAGGAATTGCTTATCGGCGTAATCCTTGTTTACCAGGCTAACCATTTTGCTTACCTCGCATTTTAAATCTGGCTCAGGCGTTGGAGCATCTGATCGGATGTCTGCACCGCCTTGGAATTCAGTTCGTAGGCGCGCTGCGTCTGGATCATGTTGACCAGTTCCTCCACCACGTTGACGTTGGAGGTTTCGACGAACGACTGGTTGAGCACCCCCAGGCCGTTGGTGCCCGGAGTATTGGCCGCCGGGGCGCCGGACGAGGCGGTTTCCAGGTAGAGGTTTTCGCCCAGGCTTTGCAGGCCGGCGGGGTTGATGAAATTGGCCAGTTGGATGCTGCCGATCTGCTGCGCCGCCGCATTGCCCGGCTGGGTGACCGATACCGTGCCGTCGCGGCCGACGGTCACGCTCAGCGCGTCCGCGGGGATGGTGATGGCGGGCTGCACCGGAAAGCCGCTGGCGGTCACCAGTTGCCCCTGGCTATCCATCTGGAACGAGCCGTCGCGGGTATAGGCGGTGCTGCCATCCGGCATCAGCACCTGGAAGAAGCCCTTGCCGTTGACCGCCACGTCGAGCGGGTTGCCGGTCTTTTCCAGGTTGCCCTGCAAGTGCATGCGCTCGGTCGCCACCGGGGTTACGCCAGTACCGATCTGCATGCCGGAAGGCAACTGGTTTTGCTGGGTATTCTGAGCGCCGGGCTGGCGCTCGATCTGGTACAGCAAATCCTGGAAGATGGCGCGCGATTTCTTGAAGCCGGTGGTGCCGACGTTGGCCATGTTGTTGGAAATCACGTCCATGTGCAGTTGCTGCGCTTCCAGGCCGGTCTTGGAAATCCATAGGGAACGGATCATCGTGCTATCCTCATGCGTTCAAATTCATTAGCTGGCTCGCCTGCTTGGCGTTGGTGTCGGCATGCTGCACCAGTTTCAACTGCATCTCGAACTGGCGCGCCAGGTTAATCATGCTGACCATGGTATCCACCACGTTGACGTTGCTGCCTTCCAGCGCCCCGTCGATCAGGCGGACGCCGGCATCGGCCTGGGCCGGGGCGCCGCTCTTCTGGCGGAACAGACCGTCGGTGCCCTTCACCAACTCGCTTTCCGGCGGATTGACCAGCTTGATGCGGCCGACGGTCGCCACCGAGGTCAGGGTGCTGCCGTTGGGAATGATGGAAATCGTGCCGTCGCGCCCAACGGTGATCTGCACGTCGGGCGGGATGCCGATGGGGCCGGCATCGCCGACCACCGCTTGGCCATTGCGCGTTTGCAGTTGGCCGTTGGGGCCGACTTGCAGGCTGCCGTTGCGGGTGTAGGCTTCGCTGCCATCTTCCGTCTGCACCGCGATCCAGCCTTTGCCCTGCACCGCCACGTCGAGATCGCGGCCGGTACGCTGGATCACGCCCGCGCTCAAATCCGCGCCGCTGGTCGAATCGACCACGAAGGCACGGGTTTTCGCGCCGTCGCCCTGCACCGGCAAGGCGCGGAAAGCGTTGGTTTCGGCCTTGTAGGCGGTCGTGGCGACATTGGCCAGATTGTGCGATGTCGATGCCTGCTGCCACATGGTGTGCTTGGCGCCGGTCATGGCGATGTAGAGCATGCGATCCATGGCTATGCCTCAATCCTCATCGGTTACCGCAAGTTCACCAGGGTTTGCAGCACCTGATCCTGGGTCTTGATGGTCTGCGCGTTGGCCTGGTAGACCCGCTGCGCGGTAATCATAATCACCAATTCCTGGGTCAGGTCGGTGTTGGAATCCTCCACCGCCGCCGATTGCAGCACCCCCATGTTGCCGCTGCCGGGCTTACCGACGACCGGCTGGCCGGATTCCGGCGACTCCACCCACTGATTGCCGCCGAGCGGCTTCAGCCCCTGGCTGTTGGTGAAGCTCGCCACGGCGATCTGCCCCATGGTCTTGGTCTGGCCGTTGGTGTAGCGCCCCTGGATAAATCCTTCCGGGTCGATGTTGAAGCCACTGAGACGGCCGGAGGCAAAGCCGTCCTGCGTCAGCGCGGTCACGCCGAAATTGCTGCCGAACTGGGTCACGCCGCCGAAGTACAGGGTCATGGATTGCGCCACATCCCAATCGACGCCGGTGATGGTGTTGTCCCACTGGAGGGGAATGACGGCGGTCATCCCCACAGGCGGACCTGCCGGAGCGGTCATCTTGCCGTTGGTGTCGAACACCAGTTGCCCGAGGTTCTGCACGGTATTCGCGGCGGCGTTGTATTGCCCGCCGTCGACGATCATGTTGACGTCCCAGGTGTTGGCCGCCGCGTTCTTGCTGAAATAGATGCTGGCCACATGGGAATTCCCCAGGCTGTCGTAGATCGTGAGCGAGGTCGAATCGTTGTACATGGTCGGATCGGGCGGCACGTAGGTGGGCGGCACGGTCGCCGGCACCACCGCCGTCAGGGCGGCGGGAAACGGCGCGACCGGCACGGTCTTGCGCGAATCAAGGTTGGCGGTCATGTCCATGCGGGTAGAGGCATTCGGCTTGATGTCCGCCGTGTCGATTTTCAGGTCGCCCAACTCGCCGGTAAGCGCCCCGTTCTTCATTTGGAAGCCCGTTACGTGCAAGCCGGTGTTGCCAACGATGTAACCATCCTTGTTCAGTTGGAACTGGCCGTTGCGCGTGTAGCTGATTGCGCCGTTGTTGCTCATGCGGAACAGGCCGGTGCCGTTGATCGCCACGTCCAGCGGGTTGTTGGTGACGCTGATGTTGCCCTGGGTAAACTGCTGCGCCACCGCGGCCAGCTTGGTGCCGATACCGATCGAGTTGGCGCCGGCGCCGGACAGGGAGGCCGCATAGACATCGGCGAATTGCGCCTGCGAGGACTTGAAGCCGACGGTGGATGCGTTGGCGATGTTGTTGCCGATGACATCGAGATTCTTGGCGGCCGAATTCAAGCCGCTTAAGCCTTGTTGAAAACTCATGGTAGCCCCCTACGCTAGTAAATCTGTTTAACCTTGGCCGCATCGACGGAACCCATCCCCGCCACATCCAGCTTGACCCCCGTCGTTCCGAGCGTAACGCTGATTACCTGCCCCAGCGCCAGCTTGTCCGCCGTTACCTTATCCGTGCCTTGCGTCGCCACCACATCGAAGGTGTAGTTGCCGTCCGCCGCCGCCTCGCCGCCGCTGGTCTTGCCGTCCCAGGCGAAAGGGATCGTTCCGGCAGCCTGCTTGCCCATGTCGATGCTCTGCACAACGAAGCCCGACTTATCCCGAACCGTCACCACCACCTTGTCGGCGGCGCCCTGCAAATCTATGCCAGCAATTGCCGTGCCATCCGCCAAGGTCATGGTGTTGCCCGGCACCAGCACGCCGTGACCGATCAAATTCGCCGCCTGCAACGACTGATTGTCGATGAAACTTTGAGACATCGCCGACAGCGAGGTGTTGAGCTTCTCGATGCCGGTCACCGTGCTCAATTGCGCCATCTGCGAGGTGACCTGGGCATTGTCGAGGGGGTTGAGCGGATCCTGATTCTTCATCTGCGTCACCAGCAACTTGAGAAAGCGATCCTCGGTCGCCTGCACCCCGCTGGACGAGGCGCTGGTAGCGGTCTTGGGATTGGCCAGGGCTTGAGCTTCTGCAATCGTGGTCATTTTTCAGTCTCCTAGAACTCGATCTCACTGACCCATGGTCAGCGTTTTCAGCAACAGGGTCTTGGCGGTATTCGCCATATCCACGTTGGTCTGGTAGGAACGCGAGGCGGAAATCATATTGACCATTTCCTCCACCACGTTCACGTTGGGCATCGCCACGTAACCCTTGGCATCGGCCAGCGGATGCTTGGGGTCGTACATCAGCTTGAGCGGCGAGTTATCCTCGATCACCGATTTCACTCTGACGCCCACCGCACCTTGAACCGGAGCGCCGACGTTTTCGGCGGAAAAAATCACCTGCTTGGCCCGATAAGGCTGCCCCGTGGAACTCGTCACGCTGTCGGCATTGGCCATGTTGCTCGCCACCGTATTCAGACGCATGGACTGGGCGGTCATCGCCGAGCCGGCAATATTGAAAACATTAAACAGTGACATGATTATTGCCCCTGGATCGCGCCAAGCAAGCTCTTCACCTTGCTGGAAATGCGGTCTACGGCGAACTGGTAGTGAATCGCATTGTCCGTGAACTGCGCCCGCTCGACATCCATATCCACCGTGTTGCCGTCGATGCTCGGCTGGAGCGCGGCGCGGTAGTTCAAATCGACGCCCAGCCGGCCATCCTGCTTCGGCTGCAAATGGCGCGCCGAGGTAGTCCGCAGCTCACCCTTGCCGCCCTGCCCGTCCACCGCCCGGCTCAATTCCTTGGCGAAATCGAAATCGCGCGCCTTGTAATTCGGCGTATCCGCGTTGGCGATATTGGATGCCAACACCTGCTGGCGATAGGCACGCAAATCGAGGGCTTTCTGCAGAAAGCGAAATTCGCTGTCGATATGACTCACCATGCCGCGACTCCCGAATAAATGATTTCACAACACTGGAAGCACGGATCGTGCCAATCGAAAAAGCACGTAAGACTTGGACTTAACGGGCGACGCAAGAAGCGCCGCGGCAAGAATTGCCGGAAAGCGGCAAAGCGAAGGGGCTTATTCGGCGGGAAACACCCGGTTTTTGCCAGCGAGCTTGGCCTTGTACATCGCCGCATCGGCACGGGCGATAATCGAATCGTGCTGTTCGCCGGGGTTGCGCAACGCCACGCCGGCGCTGAAGGTAATCAGCAAGCGCTCGTTGTTGTGAAGGAAAAAACGCTTGGTCAATTCACGCTGTAGGCGAGCTATCACCTGCACCCCGTCATCGAGGCCGGTATCCGGCATCATGACGATAAACTCCTCGCCGCCGTAGCGCGCCACATCATCGGTGGGGCGGATGATTTCCCGGATCACCTTGGTCAGGTGCACCAGTGCGGCATCTCCCGCCTGATGGCCATAGGTATCGTTGAGGCGCTTGAAATTGTCGAGATCGAGCATCGCCACGCTGAAAGGCGCGCCGGTGCGTTCGGCATGGGACAGTTCGCGGCGGAAGACATCCTCCATCCCATGGCGATTGAGCGCGCCGGTCAACTGGTCTTCGCGGATTTTCTCGCTGACCTGCTCCAGTTCGGCTTCCAGTTCGCGCACCTTGTTTTCCGCCATCTCCACCTCGCGCCGCGCCTGATTGAGTTCGTCGCGGGTGCGCTGGATGTCGGTCTGCATGTTCTTGGTGTCGCGCAGAATATCGCCGAGAATGGCGTTCATCTGGTTGATGTCCTCGGCCTGGCGCAGCTTGTGCGAATAATCCTCGATCTTGTCATGATAGCCGCCGGTGCTGTCGGACATTTCGCCGAGCCGGTTGACGAAGGTGGCGATCATGTTTTTCAGGGTGGTCTTGGCTTCGTCCAAGCTGTGCTTGAGCGTTCCCTGCTTGAACAGCACCTCCTTGAGACCGCGTTCGGCGTCGTAGAGCATGCGCGGATTCAGGGGATGCGAGATGATTTCCTGCACCACCGCGATCTGGCCGCGCAACCATTGATCGCCGTCGAGCACCAGTTCGTTGATGTTGTCGATCAGCAGCCGCAACAACTTGAACAAGCCGTCCAGGATCACGGCGTCGTCCTCGCCGCGCAACTCCAACTGGAACCAGAATTTCTTGAGTTCCTTGCCGAGTTTTTCGACGCCCGCGGCGCCATGGGAACCGCGCGCCAGCTTCGCCAGCCTTTGGGTTTCCGCCCGCAACTCCGGGAATTGCGTCAGACGCGCTGCCACGCCATGCTCCAGCACCTGCGCCACCAGTTCCTGCAATTCCACGGCCAGAGAAACCGGCGCGCTTTCCGCCACCATGTCCGGCTTGGCAGGCACGGCCGTTTCGGCGGGCGGCGGCTGGTCTTCCCCGGCATCCGCGATCTGGCCGACCGGCGATTCCTTCCAGCGATGCACCAAGGCCTGCAATTTCTCGTGCAGCACCACCGGATCGGAAGCGAAATTGAGCAGGACGCGCTCCAGGGCATCTTTTTTGCGCGGCGCGGTCAAGCCGCTGCGTTTGACCTCCCATTCCTTGAGCAACTCGCGGATCAGGGTCGCCCACGGCACATCCCGTCCCTCCCGCCTGCCGCGCAACAGGGCAGCAAAGCCTTGCTCCACGCCTTTCCAGTCGTGTTCCGTCAATGCCCTTTCCAGGCCGGCGAGATCGCGAGCCGCCACGGGATTGTCGGTCAAGGCCTGGTGCAAGGTTTTTTGCAGCAGTTGTTCCAGGCCGGCATCCGCGGCCGGCGCTTTGCCGGCGATCTCGTTGTACAGTTTGAGATAATTGTCGGGGGTCGGCGCCATCCGCCGCGCGGACAGCTGTTTCAGCGTTTCGCGCGCAATCTCGGAGGGATTGGACAAAGTCGGCATGGATGGAACCCGGTCGATATGGTGGGTTCCGATCATAACACCGGGCAAATGCCGCTTCAATCGCCTTGCCGATTAAGCTAGAATGGTTCTGACATCATGCGATCCTCTCTCCCATTCAAAATCGTTTCGGCATGCGCCGCGTTGCCGTTTCTTTCCGCCGCCGCTGCCGCCGCCACCGAAGATAGCGCTTCCCTACGGAAAATCGCCGAAAGCTACGTCGCCAGCCAGGTTGGCGAATTGCCCGGCCAAGTCACGGTAAGCGTCGGCGCGATCGACCATCGCCTGCGCCTGCCCAAGTGCGCCAACGCCGAGGGCTTCCTGCCGCCCGGCACCCAACTGTGGGGCAATGCCAGCATCGGCATTCGCTGCCAGGAACCGAGTCCCTGGTCGATCTACGTGCCGGTCACGGTCAAGGTCACGGCGCAGGTCGTCACCACCGTCAAACCGTTGCCGCAAGGCCACCTCCTGACGCCGGGCGACGTGACGACGCAACCGGCCGATCTCACCCAACTGCCGCCGGGCGTGATTGCCGATGTCGGGCAGGTTATCGGAAAAACCCTGGCCGGCGGCATTTCCGCCGGCCAGCCGCTACGTCCCGAAATGCTGCGCGCGCCGCAGATCGTCAAGACCGGGCAGACTGTCAGGATCGTCGCACAGGGCGGGGACTTCCAGGTCAGCGCGGAAGGCAAGGCGCTCAACAACGCCGCTTCCGGCCAGAGCGTTTCGGTGCGCACCCCCGGCGGCAAGGTGGTCAGCGGCGTGGTACGGGCGGACGGTTCGGTGGAAGTGGCTTTCTAGTTTAAAATAGCGCCACTTGATTACTGACCGGCGCTATTCCCATGACCGCAAAAATCCTCGACGGCAAACAGACTGCCGACAGCCTCCTGAAAACCCTGCGCCTGCAAGTGGAGGCGCGCCTCGCCGCCGGCAAGCGCGCCCCGGGGCTGGCCGTGATCTTGGTCGGCGACAATCCCGCCTCGGCCATTTACGTGCGCAACAAACGCCGCTCCTGCGACATCGCCGGGGTGCGCTCGATATCCGTCGATCTGCCGGCGGACACGCCCCAGGAAGAACTGTTGGCGCGCATCGACCAACTCAATGCCGACCCGGAAATTGACGGCATTCTGGTGCAATTACCGCTGCCGCCGCACATCGACGACACCGCCGTGATCGAACGCATCCGCCCGGATAAGGACGTGGACGGCTTCCATCCCTACAACGTCGGTCGCCTGGTGCTGCGCATGCCGACCCTGCGCCCATGCACGCCGTTCGGGGTGATGACCCTGCTCAAGCTGACCGGCGAGGAATTGCGCGGCAAGAATGCGGTGGTGGTGGGCGCCTCCAACATCGTCGGCAGGCCGATGACTCTGGAACTGTTGCTCGCCGGCTGCACCGTCACCACCACCCACAGCGCCACCCGCGATTTGCCGTCTTTCGTCGCTCAGGCGGAGGTGCTGGTGGTGGCCGTCGGCAAGCCCAACTTCATCAAGGGGGAATGGATCAAGGAAGGCGCCATCGTCATCGACGTCGGCATCAACCGCCTCCCCGACGGCAAAATTTGCGGCGACGTGGAATTTGAAAGCGCCAAGGAGCGGGCATCGTGGATCACCCCGGTGCCGGGCGGCGTCGGCCCGATGACCGTGGCGACCTTGCTGGAAAACACCCTCAAGGCCGCCGACTTGCACGGTTAGCTGGCGTGCCAATACCTCAATAGCTCGACCGTCGCGCAACGCTTGCCCTGCGCCTCGCCCGCCAGCAGCCGGAACGGCTGCTGCGGCTCGCCGAGGTCGCTCAGCACCGCAACCGCGCCGGAAAAGTCCTGATCGACGGTGTAGTCGCTGACCGTGACCACGGTTTTCAGACCCGCTCCCATGCTCGATTTCAGCCCATTTTCCGAGTCCTCGAAAGCCAGGCAGTCCGCCGCGGGCAAGTTCAGTTTATCCAGCGCCCATTGAAAAATATCCGGCGCCGGTTTCTTGGCCGGAACAATATCCCCGGCGGCGATCACTTCGAACCAGCTTTCCGCATCCGCCGCCAGGCTGTGACGCAGCAAGGTGCTGACGTTATCCGGCGAGGTAGTGGTGGCCACCGCCAGGCGCAGCCCCGCCTCCCGCGCCTCGCGCAACAGGCGAGCCACGCCGGGGCGCAAGGGAATGCCGCCGCGCTCCAGCAATTCGACATAATGGCGGGTCTTGGTCTTATGCAATGTCAACACCAGATCGTCGAAATCGGCCGGCTTGGCAAAATCATGGAGAAAACTCTCGACGAAGTAGCGGATGCGCTCCTTGCCGCCGGTGACGGCCAGCAATTTGCCGTACAGCTCCACACCCCACTCCCAGTCCAGGCCAAGTTCACGAAATGCCGCATTGAAAGCAACCCGATGACCGTCGCGCTCGGTTTCTGCCAAAGTCCCATCCACATCGAAAATCAAAGCGTTGAGCATCGTTTTAAACCTCGTCAAATTTAGACGCACCTTGCGGCGCGGGCGGATTTCTGCTATTAAAGCGGTTTTGCCAAAAACGGGTTGATCTACATGTCTGGAGAATTACACAAGCAATTTACCCCCTACGTTCCGAAGAAGAACGAGGAATACATGAACCCGCGCCAGCAGGCTCATTTTCGCAAAATTCTGGAGGACTGGAAAGGCGAGCTGAGCGAGGACATCGACCGTACCGTCCACACCATGCAGGACGAAGCAACCATTTTCGCCGACCCCAACGACCGCGCCAGCCAGGAATCCGATATGGCGCTCGAACTGCGCAACCGCGACCGCGAGCGCAAGCTCATCAAGAAAATCGACGAAACCATCGCCAAGATCGAAGCCGACGAATACGGCTACTGCGAAAGCTGCGGCGTGGAAATCGGCCTGAAACGCCTGGAAGCCCGCCCTACCGCGACCCTGTGCATCGACTGCAAGACCCTGGACGAGTTGCGCGAGCGTCAGGTCGCCAAATAAGCCTCACCGAGTTTCGCCGCCATGTCCCCCGCTGCCGAGGAATTCCACTCCCGCCTGAACGGCTTGCTGTTCAGCGTGATGTCCTGGCAGCAACTTACCGACTTCTGGTCCAGGATCGACAGGAGTGGCGGCTGGTACCTCTATGCCATCGGCGAAGGCTTGCCGGAAGCGCCCGCCAGCGACCAGCAGGTCGGACAGTTCATCGAAAAACTCGACACCCTGCTGCGCCACGACCATCACGAAAGCTACTGCGGCATTGTCTATGCCGATAATCTGGAACAGCCGGATTTCGTGAAGATCTACGACCCCAATCATCTTGGCTCTTCCTGCGGTTCCAGCAAGAACCCGCCCCTGCCGGGCTGGATCATGAGCAAGATCCCGCCTGCCGAATTGAAGCCGAAATGGACGCTGCCCGCCAACCGCAAACGCTGGTGGCAGACGCTGTTCGACTAACCGGTTGCTTTTCCCAATAAAAAAGGCGGCCTTACGGCCGCCTTTTTTCACCCCTCGGCAATTACTGCTGGGTTTCGTCAGCCGGCTTGGGTGCGGCGGCGGGAGCTTCCAGCAAGGCTTTCATGGACAAGCGCAGGCGGCCTTTTTCGTCGGCCTCCAGCACCTTGACCTTGACGGACTGCCCTTCCTTGAGGTGGTCGGTGACGCTGTTGACACGCTCGTGGGCGATCTGGGAAATATGCAGCAAGCCGTCCTTGCCCGGCAACACGCTGACGATGGCGCCGAAATCCAGCAGCTTCAGCACGGTGCCTTCATAAACCCGCCCCACTTCGACTTCGGCGGTGATTTCCTCGATGCGTTTTTTCGCCAGTTCGCAAGCATCCAGCCCCTGGCAGGCGATGTTCACCGTGCCGTCCTCGGCGATGTCGATGGTGGTGCCGGTCTCTTCCGTCAAGGCGCGAATGACCGCGCCGCCCTTGCCGATCACGTCGCGGATTTTCTCCGGGTTGATCTTCATGCTGACGATGCGCGGAGCATAGGCGGACATGTCGTGGCGCGGACCGTCGATGGCCTGTTTCATGATGCCGAGAATGTGCATGCGGCCTTCGCGCGCCTGGGTCAGGGCAACCTGCATGATTTCCTTGGTAATCCCCTGAATCTTGATGTCCATCTGTAATGCCGTGATGCCTTCCTCGGTACCCGCGACCTTGAAGTCCATGTCGCCGAGATGATCCTCGTCGCCCAGGATGTCGGTCAGCACGGCGAAACGGTTGCCATCCTTGATTAAGCCCATGGCAATACCGGCGACGTGGGACTTCATCGGCACGCCGGCATCCATCAGCGCCAAGCTGCCGCCGCACACCGAAGCCATCGAGCTGGAGCCGTTGGATTCGGTGATTTCGGAAACCACGCGCATGGTGTAGCCGAATTCGTCGGCGCCCGGCAATACGCCGACCAAGGCGCGCTTGGCCAAACGGCCGTGGCCGATTTCGCGGCGCTTGGGCGTGCCCACGCGGCCGCATTCGCCGGTGGCGTAAGGCGGGAAGTTGTAATGCAGCATGAAGCGGTCGGAATAGCTGCCCTGCAAGGCGTCGATCATCTGCTCGTCGCGCCCGGTACCCAGCGTGGCGACGGCCAGCGCCTGGGTTTCGCCGCGGGTGAACAGCACCGAGCCATGGGTGCGCGGCAGCACGCCGGTGCGGATGGTGATGGGACGCACGGTGCGCGTATCGCGTCCGTCGATGCGCGGTTCGCCTTGGAGAATCTGGCCGCGCACGATCTTCGCTTCGAGTTCGAAGAAGATGTTCTTGATGAAGTTGATGCGGTCGGCGTCGGCGCCTTCACCGCCCACTTCGGCCACCACGCGCTCGCGGATCGCGTCGATGCGGGTGTAGCGCTCCTGCTTCTGCTTGATCTGGTAGGCGGCGGCCAGATCGGCTTGCGCCAACTCGCCGATCTTGGCGATCAAGGCTTCATCCTTGGAGGCGGGCGCCCAATCCCAGGCTTCCGCGCCGGCTTCGTCGGCCAGTTCGTTGATGGCGTCGATGGCCGCCTGCATCTGCTGATGGCCGTACACCACCGCGCCCAACATCACGTCCTCGGGCAGTTCGAGCGCCTCGGATTCGACCATCAGCACGGCCTGCTGGGTACCCGCCACGACCAAGTCGAGCTGGGAATCCTTCAACTCGGTCGCGGTCGGGTTGAGCACGTATTCGCCGTTCAAATAACCGACGCGCGCGGCGCCGATCGGGCCGTTGAAGGGGATGCCGGACACCGCCAACGCCGCAGAAGCGCCGATCACCGCCGGAATGTCGGAATCGACCTCGGGGTTGGAGGAAACCACGGTAGCGACGATCTGCACTTCATTGTAGAAGCCATCCGGGAACAGGGGGCGCAAGGGGCGGTCGATCAGACGCGAGGTAAGGATTTCCTTTTCCGAGGGACGGCCTTCGCGCTTGAAAAAACCGCCGGGAATCTTGCCGGCGGCATAGGTGCGTTCCTGGTAATCCACGGTGAGCGGGAAAAAATCCTGACCGGGCTTGGCGCCCTTGGCGCCGACCACCGTCACCAGCACCACGGTGTCGTCCATGTTCACGATCACGGCGCCGCTAGCCTGGCGAGCGATTTCGCCGGTTTCGAGCGTAACCTGGTGACGCCCGTAAGTGAATGTTTTCTTGATTCGGTTCAAGGGATTATCCTTTTTTCGATTGATCTGATCGCCGCACGCAGCAATGAAACGACAACAAAGCCGCACGGACACCCATGCGGCTTAGGAACGGCGGAAGCACACCGCTTCCGCCTGGCAACCGGAAATTACTTGCGCAGGCCGAGGCGCTCGATCAGCGAGCGGTAGCGGTCGGCGCTCTTGCCCTTGAGGTAGTCCAGCAGCTTACGGCGCTTGCTGACCAGCTTGAGCAGACCGCGGCGGGAATGATGATCCTTGGCGTGGATCTTGAAATGGCCAGTCAGGTCGTTGATGCGCGCGGTCATCAGGGCAACCTGCACTTCGGGGGAACCGGTATCGGCCGTGGCGCGTTGATAATCCTGCACGAGCTGTGCTTTCTGGACACTGGTTACTGACATCTTGATCTTCTCCGAAACACGAATAATTTAAAGTTTTGGATTATACCCGCTATCGGGCAACTTTCTCAAGTAATTCTCGATAGTTAACTATAAAAAACCTAGGCGGCAAAATTAACCAGACGGCGCGGCGCAATTTTGCCGTCATCCATGGCGACGCCCACTCCCAGAAAAATTCCGCCGTCCTCGTACAAACGCACTTCGCCACGTTCGGTTTGGCGGGGCAGCCAGACTGGATTGCCGCGTTTCAGGTAGAATGCGCTGTCGCCATCCAACGTCACCTTGGGCAAATCCTCCACCAGTACGTCGAGCGGCAGCAGGCAGGCATCGCGCTGCTCCATCGGCATTTCACCGAGCCGCTCCAAGGTCAGCGCGCCGGCGATCTCAAAACGGCTGGTAACCGTGCGCCGCAACGCGCTCATGTAGGCGCCGCACCCCAGCGCCCGGCCTACATCCTCGGCCAGGACGCGGATATAGGTACCCTTGCTGCACTTGACCGTGACGCGCAAACGCACCCCATCAAAAGCATCCAGCGCCAGTTGGTATATGGTCACCGTGCGCGCCTGGCGTTCGATTTCCACACCCTTGCGGGCATATTCGTAGAGCGCGCGCCCCTGATGCTTGAGCGCCGAATACATCGGCGGCACTTGGCTGATTTCCCCGACAAAACCTTGCAGCGCGCGCTCGACATCCCCGCGCGTCGCATTCACCGGCAGGCTGCCGGTGATTTCGCCTTCGCTGTCGCCGGTGCGGGTAGTCTGCCCCAGGGTGAATTCGGCTTGATAGGTTTTGTCGGCGTCGAGCAGGAATTGCGAATACTTCGTCGCTTCGCCGAAGCACACCGGCAGCAACCCGCTCGCCACCGGATCGAGATTACCGGTATGGCCGGCCTTGGCGGCCTGGAACAGCATTTTGGCTTTTTGCAGGGCGCTGTTGGAACTGATGCCAACCGGTTTGTCGAGCAACAGGACACCGTCAACACGGCGCTTGATTCGTTTGAACTGCAAAATGATTAGTCCGCGAGCTTGCCGGAAACCGCCGCATCAATCAGCTGCGACAGATGTGCGCCGTTTTCCACCGAGGAATCGTGAACGAAATGCAACTGGGGGGTAATGCGCAGCTTCATGCGATGCGCCACCTGGGAGCGCAGGAAGCCGGCGGCACGCTGCAAGCCGGCTGCGGCGGTTTCGGCCTGCTCAGCGCCGCCGAGCAAGGTGAAATAAACCTTGGCATGGGCGTAGTCGGGAGTGATGTCGACGCCGGTCAGCGTCACCATGCCGATGCGCGGATCCTTCACTTCGTGGCTGATAAGCTCGGCCAACTCGCGTTGGAGTTGCTCGGCGACACGGCGGGGACGGGAGAAATCTTTGGGCATAGGAGTTAGGCGCCGGGGGCTAGGCAAAGCCCACCCCCTGCCTGAGCGATCATAACGTCCGGGCGATCTCGACCATCTCGAATACTTCGAGTTGATCGCCTTCCTCGATGTCATTGTAGTTCTTCAGCGACAGGCCGCATTCAAAGCCGGCCTTGACTTCCTTGACATCGTCCTTGAAGCGCTTCAGTGAATCCAGTTCGCCGGCATGGATCACCACGCTGTTGCGCAGCAAACGAACCTGCGCGCCGCGCTTGACCACCCCGTCGAGCACATAGCAGCCCGCCACGGCGCCGACCTTGGAAATTCGGAACACCTGGCGGATTTCCACCAGACCGATGACGTTTTCCTTCTGTTCCGGCGCCAGCATCCCGGAGAGCGCCGCTTTCACGTCATCCACCGCTTCGTAGATGATCGTGTAATAGCGCACCTGCACGCCAGTGGCGTCGATCAGTTTTCGGGCGGGCGCCTCGGCGCGGGTATTGAAGCCGATCACCACCGCTTTGGAAGCCAAGGCCAGGTTGATGTCGGATTCGGTGATGGCGCCCACGCCGCTGTGGATGATGTTGACTTTCACCTCGCTGGTGGAAAGCTTCTGCAAGGCATTCGCCAGCGCCTCGTAAGAACCTTGCACGTCGGTCTTGATGACCAGCGGCAATACGCGCACCTCGCCTTCGGCCATTTGCTCGAACATGTTTTCCAGCTTGGCGGCCTGTTGCTTGGCCAGTTTGACGTCGCGGAACTTGCCTTGACGGAACAACGCGATCTCGCGCGCCTTGCGCTCGTCGAGCAAACTTACCACATCCTCGCCGGCCATCGGCACGTCGGATAGCCCCTGGATTTCCACCGGGATCGAAGGACCGGCTTCTTTCACCGCATCGCCATTCTCGTCGAGCATGGCGCGCACCCGGCCGTAAACCGCGCCGGCCAGCAGCATGTCGCCCTGGCGCAGGGTGCCGGACTGCACCAGTATGGTCGCCACCGGACCGCGCCCCTTGTCGAGGCGCGCCTCGATCACCAGCCCCTTGGCCTGGGTATCGCGCGGCGCCTTCAATTCCAGCACCTCGGACTGCAACAACACGCTTTCGAGCAAGTTGTCGATGCCTTCGCCGCTCTTGGCGGAGACATGCACGAACATGGTGTCGCCACCCCAATCTTCGGGTACCACCTCCTGCGCCACCAATTCCTGGCGGATACGCTCGGGATTGGCTTCCGGCTTGTCGATCTTGGTCACCGCCACGACGATGGGCACTCCCGCGGCCTTGGCATGATGGACTGCCTCGATGGTCTGCGGCATCACGCCGTCGTCGGCGGCCACTACCAGGATCACCACGTCGGTGGCCTTGGCGCCGCGCGCGCGCATCGCCGTGAACGCCTCGTGACCCGGCGTATCGAGGAAAGTCACCATGCCGCGCGGCGTTTCCACGTGATAGGCGCCGATATGCTGGGTAATGCCGCCCGCCTCGCCGTGCGCCACGCGGGTGCGGCGGATATAGTCGAGCAGCGAGGTCTTGCCGTGATCGACGTGGCCCATGACGGTCACCACCGGAGCGCGCGGCAACAATTCCACCTCCCTATGTTCGCCGTGCTCTTCGAGGAAGGCATCGGGATCGTCGAGCTTGGCCGGCTTGGCCACGTGCCCCATTTCCTCGACGAGGATCAGCGCGGTTTCCTGATCGAGCACCTGGTTGATCGTCACCATGCTGCCCATCTTCATCAGCGCCTTGATGACCTCGACGGCCTTGACCGACATCTTGTGCGCCAGTTCGGCAACCGTAATGGTTTCCGGCACCAGCACCTCGCGCACCACCGGCTCGGTCGGCAAGGCGAAGCCGTGCTGCTGGTCGTCACCCTTGTGATGGTGCTTGTCCCGGCGCCCGCGCCAACCGCTGGGCGCCGCCGCGCCGCGCACCTTGATGCCGCCGCGCTTTTTCTGGGCATCTTCCCAGGCGGTATCCTTTTGTTTTTTCGCCGCCTTCTTGTCCCCGGCTTTTTCGGCAGGCTTGGCGGCCGGCTTGTGCAGCGTGCCCTCGACCACGGGCACATCGGCCTTGGCGGGCTGAGAGGCTTCGGCCTGTGCGGCTTCGGCCTTGGCCTCGCGCTGTTCGCCGCGCGCTTTTTCCAATTCCTGCTTGGCCTGCACCTCGGCAGCCTGGCGCGCCATCAATTCCGCCTGGCGGCGCGCTTCTTCCTCGCGCTTGGCAATTTGCTCGGCAGTCAGCGCCGGGCTGGGCGAAGCAACCGCCGGCTTCACGGCTTCGGGCTTTATGGCTTCCGGCTGCACGGCTTCCGGCTTCGCTTCTTCAACGACCTTGATTTCCGGCGCCGGCGCCTCGACCGCATCGCGCTTCACGAATACCCGCTTCTTACGCACCTCGACCTGAATGGTGCGCGCCTTGCCGGTGCTGTCCGCTTTCTTGATCTCGGTGGTTTCCTTGCGCGTCAGGGTGATCTTGCCTTTCGGTTCCTGCGCGCCATGCGAGCGCCGCAGGTAATCCAGCAACTGGGTTTTATCCTGTTCGGTCAACACATCGTCGGCGGATTTCTTGCTGACTCCCGCCGCCCCCAACTGTTCGAGCAGCAAAGGGGGAGGAAGCCCCAGCTCGCTGGCGAATTGTGCTACGCTTGATTGACTCATTTCAGCCTCCTATCCCTCGATCAGGCAAACCACGGCGCCCGTGCGGTCATAATCAGCTGCTTGGCGCGCTCGCTGTCCATCCCGGCCAACTCCACCAGGTCGTCTACTGCCAGATCTGCCAAATCTTCCATCGTTACCACACCTTTCGAGGCCAGCAGGCGCGCCGTGGAGGCATCCATCCCCTCCATGTGAAGCAAATCGTCCGCCGCTTCCTCGATCTTTTCCTCGCTGGCGATCGCCTCCGTCAACAGCGCGTTGCGGGCGCGGCTGCGCAGTTCATTGACGGTGTCCTCGTCGAACGCCTCGATCTCCAGCATTTCCGCCAGCGGCACATAGGCGACCTCTTCCAGCGTGCTGAAGCCTTCCTGCACCAGGATGTCGGCCACTTCTTCGTCCACGTCGAGCTTCTGCATGAAAAGCGTGCGAATGCCGACCGATTCCTCCTCGCTCTTGCGGTGCGCGTCTTCCTCGGTGAGAATGTTCAGCGACCAGCCGGACAATTCGCCGGCCAGGCGCACATTCTGCCCATTTCGCCCGATGGCCTGGGCAAGTTGCTCCTCTTCCACGACCACGTCCATGGAATCGGTTTCCTCATCCACCACGATGCTGTTGATTTCCGCCGGCGCCAGGGCGTTGATGACGAATTGCGCCGGATCGGCCGACCACAGCACGATGTCCACCCGCTCACCAGCCAATTCGCCGGTCACCGCCTGGACGCGCGAACCGCGCATGCCGACGCAAGTCCCGATCGGGTCGATGCGCTGATCGTTGGATTTCACCGCGATCTTCGAGCGCAGCCCCGGATCGCGCGCCGCCGCCTTGATCTCCAGCAGCCCTTCCTCGATTTCAGGGACTTCCAGTTCGAACAGCTTGACCAGGAATTCCGGCGCGGTGCGCGACAAGATCAATTGGGGGCCGCGCACATTGCGGTCGATTTTCATCAGGTAGGCGCGCACGCGGTCGCCGACCCGCAGATTTTCCTTGGGAATCATCTGATCGCGCGGCAACAGTGCTTCGATCCGCCCCGATTCGATAATCGCGTTGCCGCGATCCATGCGCTTAATCACTCCGGTCACCAAGTGCTCGCGGCGATCCAGGAAATCATTCAATATCTGCTCGCGCTCGGCCTCGCGGATTTTTTGCAGAATCACCTGCTTCGCCGCCTGCGCCCCGATGCGGCCAAACTCCACCGGCTCCAGCGGCTCTTCGACGGCGTCATCCAACTGGATATCCGCATCGCGTTCGCGCGCATCGCTCAATGCGATTTGGCGGCTTGGGAATTCGACGGCGTCGTCGGGCACCACCTGCCAGCAACGGAACGTCTCATACTCGCCCGAGTCTCGATCCACGCTCACGCGCACCTCGACATCCTCGCTAAACCGTTTTTTGGTAGCGGAAGCCAAGGCCAGTTCCAGCGCGCCGAAAATAACCTCCTTGGAGACATTTTTCTCCCGCGCCATCACGTCCACCACTAACAAAATCTCGCGACTCATACCACCTCCAACTAGAAATTCGGTACCAAACGCGCCTTGTCCAGATTGGCCAAGTCTATCGCCAACACGGCGCCGTCCACTTCCAGACTGAGCACACCGCCCTCGGCGCCACGCAAAACCCCAGCAAAATTCTTGCGCCCATTCATCGGCACGCGCAGCTTGATCTGCGCCTTTTCGCCTTCAAAGCGACGAAAGTCGTCCTCTTTCCTCAGCGGACGGTCCAAACCTGGGGACGATACCTCCAGACGGTCGTAATCGAAATCCATCTCGACCGCCAACAAACGGCTCACGTGATTGCTGACCGCAACGCAATCGTCCACCGTTACGCCGTTCGGCTTGTCGATAAACAAGCGGATCAGCCGCCCGCGGTTGGACAGTTCCAAATCGACCAATTCATAGCCCAGGCCGGCCACGGACGGCTCAAGCACTCCCCTCAAATCCATAGGCGCACCACAAATAAAAAATGGGCTGAAAGCCCATCAAATTAACTTATAAATTATATCAAAATAACCAGTCCAATGGAATATCGAAATCCCCGAACACGCCACCCCAGCCCCCGAATGGCATTGCGGCACCGGAGAAATAACGGAACATGCCTCTAAACTATTCTCAGCAAACGCCCCCTCCCTTGCGCGCATAGCGCG
>CAZDIJ010000002.1:0-105742 GCA_964505475.1 uncultured Sulfuricella sp.
TCGCCATGGGCGGCGACGGCAGCACCTTCGACATCGGTTTCCAGGCGCTGTCCGGCATGCTGGAGCGCAACCACAACGTGCTCTACGTGTGCTACGACAACGAAGCCTATATGAACACCGGCATCCAGCGCTCCAGTTCCACGCCGCATGCCGCTTCCACCACCACTTCGCCGGTGGGCAAGGAACGCATGGGCAAACGCCACCTGAAAAAGGACATCATTTCGATCATCGCCGCGCACCACGTAGCCTACGCGGCAACCGCCTCGGTCGCCTACCCTTCCGACATCCGCAAGAAAGTGCGGCGCGCCATGGCGATCGAAGGCGCGGCTTTTTTGCAAATCCATGCGCCCTGCCCCCTTGGCTGGGGGCACGACGGAGCGGTGAGCATCGAGGTCGCGCGCCTGGCGGTGCAAACCGGCTTGTTCCCGCTGATCGAACTGGAACGCGGCGAACTGACGGGCGCCATGCCGTTGCGCAAACCCAAGCCGGTTGCCGAATATCTCAAGGCGCAGCAGCGTTTTTCGCACCTCTTCAAGGACGATCCGCGCGCCCTGGAGGAACTCGAACACTTGCAGGCGATCGCCAATCACCACATCGAAATCTACGGGCTGCGCGGCGAAGGCGAAGACGCCCTCGATAGCGAAGGTGCGGATACCGTGCGCCGGGGCGGAATACGCTGGGCGTAATAATGCTTTGCATTAACAAAATAATGCAACAAATTGAAAGGTAAAAGAAATGGCTGTCATACCGCGTGGCGCTTTTGCCAATCCGGCCTCTTCCCTGCAATACCATACCGGCACCTGGCGCGTGCAAAAACCGCTGCACGAACACCGCGCCGCGCCGTGCCACAACGCCTGTCCGGCAGGCGAGGACGCCCAGGCCTACTTGGCCAAGATCGCCGAAGGGCGCTTTCGGGAAGCCTGGGAAATCATCGTCAAGGTCAACCCGTTGCCCGCCGTCACCGGGCGGGTTTGCCACCACCCCTGCGAGGATGCCTGCAACCGTGGCCAATACGACGAGGCGCTGGCGATTCACAACGCCGAACGTTTTCTTGGCGACGAAGCGATCAAGAACGATTGGGACTACCCGGTACAGCCGCCCTCCAATTCGGCGCCGCCGGTAGCCGTGGTCGGTGCGGGGCCGGCCGGTTTATCGGCGGCTTATCACCTGATCCGGCGCGGCTACAACGTCACCCTGTTCGATGAACTGCCGGAAGCAGGCGGCGTATTGCGCACTGCCATTCCCCAATACCGCCTGCCGCGCGACGTATTGCAGGCGGAAGTCAACCGGCTGCTGGCGACCGGCATGCGTTTCGAGCCGCAGAAACGCCTGGGACGGGATTTCTACATCGAGGACTTGCAGCGCGATTTCGCCGCCGTTTTCCTCGCCATCGGCAACCGCCACGGGCGCGAGTGGAGCATCGACGGCGTCACTCCGCGCGGCCTGCGCAACGGTCTGGAATTGCTGGAAGAGTGGGTGGCGCTCGGTTCGGTGCCGACCCCCCAAAGCGTCGCCATCGTCGGCGGCGGCAACACGGCGGTGGATATTGCCCGCGTGCTGAAGCGCACCGGCACCCGCGAAGTCCACGTCATTACCCACCAAGCGCTGCCCGGCCTGGATATACCGCCGGAAGTGACCATGACCGCGATTGCGCGGGAAATTTTCCAAGCCAAGGATGAAGGGGTGATTTTCCACGAATTCCGCGGTATCCGCCGCCTTATCCTACGCGGCGAGCAAGTGGTCGGGCTGGAATTGGTGCACATGAAAAAAGTACCGCAGGCCAATGGCAAATTCGAAACCAAGGCCTTCGAGGGCACCGAAACCGTGTTGCATGTCGAACAGGTGATCCCCGCCATCGGCCAGGAAGTCCTGCCCTTCGGCGTGGAAAGCCTGCTGGGGAACAAGCCGTTCTTCACGGTCGATCATTGGGGGGGGCTGGCCAAGCATCCCGGCATTTTCGTCGGCGGCGACGCCCGCGGCGGGCGCGGCACCTTGAGCCGCGCCGTGGGCGACGGCCGGCGCGCGGCGGAAGCCATCGACGCCTACATCATGAATCGCAGTTTGCCTCATCCCGACGCGCCATCGGTGATTCCCTATTCCCAGATCAATCTCAACTATTTCGAACATGGCGCCCGCACCCAGGCGCCGATATTGCCGGTGGAAGCTCGCCTAAGCTGCGAGGAAGTGGAAGGCGACCTGAGCCAGCCGGAAATTTTCGCCGAAAGCCAGCGCTGCTTCTCCTGCGGCAATTGCTTTGCTTGCGACAACTGCTGGACTTTCTGCCCGGATTCGGCGGTATTGAAAACCACCGAACTGGCCAGCGACGGCTCGCATTACATCTTCGACTACGATTATTGCAAAGGCTGCGGTCTGTGCGCACACGAGTGTCCGTGCGGATTCATCGCCATGAAGGAAGAGCTATAATCGGATAGCCGCCAAGCCGGCGCCTTATCGGGGAGGGGGAATATGCGGGCATTGCCGTTTCTGGTTCCTCTCCTCGTTTTCCATGCTGCCGCCGATTCCCTGCCCAGGGGGGACTGCGCCGTCCCGAAAGCCAGAACCGATTTGCGCCACTGCGACCTGTCGGGACGGCGGCTGGCGAAAGCTCAGCTCGGCGGCGTTCTCTTATCCGGGACACGGCTGGAAAATACCGATTTCCGGGGCGCCATGCTCAACGACGCGGATTTCTCCGGCGTCAACGCCAAATGGGCGAACTTTCGCGGAGCCAGCCTGAAACGCGCCAACTTCGCCAACGCCGACCTGTTTCACGCCTATTTCGACAAGGCCGACCTCGGCAAGGCCACGTTCACCTCCGCCTACCTGTTCGGCGCCAACCTGATCGACGCCAAGGCGGCCGGCGCCGATTTTTCACGCGCATATCTCAAGGACGTGCTGATGTCCGGCATCGACCTGAGCGGCGGCTCGATCCGTAATTGCTACGCACTGCGCGGGGTATTCAGCGATGCGCGGATGACCGGAACCGATTTATCCGAAGCCGACCTCACCGGCGCCGCCGCCGAATCGGTGGATTTTTCCGGCGCGGTGCTCAAGTCCACCCGTTTGGCCGGCGCCACCCTGAGATTCGCCCGCTTCACCCGCGCCGATCTGGAAGGCGCCGACTTTACCCATGCCGACGTCGCCGACACCCATTTCAGCGGCGCGCTGAATGTCCCGGCATCGGTGCTCGACGCCATTACCGAGCGCCATACCGGCAGCCCGGTGCGCTGATCTCCTTCCCTGCCCGGCCGTAAGGAGGCCGGGCGTCAGACCCCGCCCGATTTTTCCGCTTCCCGCCCGCCGCCCAGGGCTTTGTAAAGCTGCGCGGCGGAGGCCAGCAGAGCACGGCGCGTCTGCACCGTTCCCTGCCGCGCGGCGTAGGCATCGCGCTGGGCATCCAGCACTTCCAGATAACTCGACACCCCGGCACGGTAGCGCGCCTCGACCAGGCGCAGGCGCTCGGCCTGGGCGCGTTCGGCGGCTTCCTGGGCGCCGAGCTGGCCGGCGAGTTGGTCGCGCGCGGCCAGTATGTCCGCCACTTCGCGGAAGGCCTGCTGAATGGTTTTTTCGTATTCGGCCACCGCGATGACCTGGCGCGCCTCCGCCAGATCGACGCCGGACTGGGTGCGTCCGCCGTCAAACAGCGGCAGCGCCAGATTGGGCGCAAAGCTCCAGGCGCCGCTGCCGGCATCATACAAACCGGACAGGGTGGCGCCGGCCAGGCCGAAAGCCAGGTTCAGGCCGATGCGCGGCATAAAGGCGGCGCGTGCGGCCCCGATATTGGCGTGGGCGGCGATGAGTTTCTGTTCGGCGGCGCGCACATCGGGACGCGCGAGCAGCACCGTGGACGGCACCTCGACGGCAATATCCAACGGGATGCCCTGCTCTCCCAAGCGCTGTCCGGCAGGCAAATTCTCCGGCTCCGCGCCCACCAGCAGGGTCAAGGCATTTTCCGACGCGGCACGGTTGCGCTCCAGATTGGCGAGGTCAGCCCGCGCCGCTTCGTGAACGCCATCGGCTGCAAGAAAGTCCAGATCGCCGGCGAGTCCCGCCTCGCGCCGCTTCCGCACCAGCAAGAGGGATTCCTTCCGGGATTCGAGCGTGGCGCGGGCAAGCGCCACGCGCTCGTTCAATTCCTGCAAACCGAGGTAGGCGTTGGCGACATCGGCGATCAGGGAAAGCCGGAACGACTCGCGCGCCTCTTCCGTCGCCAGAAAACCGGCGCGGGCCGCCTCGCCGAGATGCTTCACCCGTCCCCAGAAATCGAGTTCAAAGGCCGTCACCCCCAACCCCGCTTCGTAGCGCCGGCTGGTCTGCGCCTGCCGGGTGGCGGAAAGATCGCCGGGTGTACGGACGGACGCCTGGGAGGCGGTGAGATTCAACGTGGGCAGGCGCTCGGCGCGGGCGATGCCGTACAGCGCGCGGGCTTCCTCGACGCGGGCGACGGCGATGCGCAAATCGCGGTTATGCGCCAATGCGGCCTGGATCAGCGCCTGCAAACGCGGATCGGGCAGCATCCGCCGCCAGGACAACTCGGCCAGCGCCCTTTCCCCAGCCGGCTTGGCGGATTGCGGCCAGTTTGCCGCCACGGGCGCAGCCGGGCGCTCGTAGGCGGGAATGGAAGTACAGCCGGAGAGCAGGAACAACGCCCCCGGCAAGGCGAGCAAGACGGATTTACGCATGATCGTTCTCCCTGTGGACCCTGGCATGACCGGGAAAGATGCGCCGGATCACGACGAAAAACACCGGCACCAGGAATACCGCCAGCACGGTGGCGGCGATCATCCCCCCCATCACGCCGGTGCCGATGGCATGGCGGCTTTCGGCGCCCGCGCCGCTGGAAATGGCCAGCGGCACCACTGCGGCGACAAAGGCGATGGAGGTCATCAGAATGGGACGGAAACGCAGGCGGCAGGCTTCCAGGGTGGCCTCGATGAGACCCATGCCTTCATCCTGCAACTTCCTGGCGAATTCGATAATCAGAATGGCGTTCTTGGCGGAAAGTCCGATGATAGCGATCAGCCCCACCTTGAAATAGACATCGTTGGGCAGGCCGCGCAAATCCACCGCCAGCAGCGAGCCGAACACCCCCAGCGGCACCACCAGCATCACCGCGAAGGGAATCGACCAGCTCTCGTAAAGCGCCGCCAGCGCGAGAAATACCACGATCAGCGAAACCCCGAACAGCAGCGGCGCCTGCGTTCCCGACATGCGCTCCTCGAAGGATGTGGCCGACCATTCGAAGCCGATTCCCGGCGGCAGTTTATGCGCGATTTCCTCCATGGCCGCCAGCGCCTCGCCGGTGCTGTGGCCGGGCGCCGGCATCCCGGCGATTTTCATCGACGGCAGGCCGTTGTAGCGGTCGAGCTTGGGCGAGCCGACCACCCACTCCGGCGCGGCGAGTTCCGACAGGATCACCATCTCGCCCCGGTTGTTGCGCACCGGCAGCTTGAGGATTTCCTCGACGCTCCGGCGGGTATCGGCCTCGGCTTGCATCTGCACGCGCAAGATGCGACCCTGGCGCACGAAATCGTTGATGTAGGCCACGCCCAGCGCCGATTGCAGGGTATCGTTCAGGTCGGCCAGCGCCACGCCCAGGGTTTCCGCCTTGACGCGGTCAATGTCGAGAAACAGTTGCGGCGCCGCTTCCTGTCCTTCGGGGCGCACCCCGGCCAGGCGCGGGTCTTGCGCGGCCATGCCCAGCGCCATGTTGCGCGCGTCCAGCAATTTTTCGCGCCCCAGCCCGCCACGATCCTGGAGGCGCAAATCGAAGCCCCCGGCTGCCGCCAGTTCAGGAATCGGCGGCGGATTGATGGCGAAAGCCATCGCCTGCTTGATGCTGGAGAAAGTCATGCTAGCTTTGCGCACCATCGCCTGCGCCGAGCTTGGCGCTCCCGGACGCTCGTCCCAACTCTTGAGCCGGACGAAGGTAATCGCCGCATTCTGGCCGCGCCCGAAGAAGGAGAAGCCGGCAACGCCGATCACATGCGCCACCTCCGGCTGCTTGAGATAGTATTGCTCGACCTGCGACAGCACCTCCAGCGTCCGCTCCCTGGTGGCCGCCGGCGGCAACTGGATGAGGCTGATGAAATACCCCTGGTCCTCGTCCGGCAGGAAACTGCCGGGCAGCTTGGCGAACAGCCAGCCGGCGGCGCCCAGGATGACGGCGTAGAGCACCAGGTAGCGCCCGGTTTTCTTCAGAACGCGGTCTACCCCGGAAGTGTAGCCATGCGTGGTGCGCGAGAAAAAACGGTTGAACCAGCCAAAAAAACCGCGCTTCGGCATCTGTTTCTTGTCCGGCTCATGCTTGAGCAGGGAAGCGCACAGGGCGGGCGTCAGGGTAAACGACATCAGCGCCGAAAACAGGATGGTCAATACCAGGGTAACGGCGAACTGACGGTAAATCGCTCCGGTGGAACCGCCGAAAAAGGCCATCGGGATAAATACCGCGGAAAGCACCAGGGTGATGGCGATGATGGCGCCGACGATCTGATCCATCGCCTTGCGCGTGGCATCGCGCGGCGACAGCTTCTCGGTCGTCATCAGGCGTTCGACGTTTTCCACCACCACGATGGCGTCGTCCACCACCATGCCGATGGCCAGCACCATGGCAAAGAGGGTCAGCACGTTGATCGAGTAGCCGAACAGGTACAGCCCCAGCGCGCCGCCGACCAGGGCAATCGGCACGACGATGGTGGGAATCAGGGTGGCGCGCAGGTTTTCCAGGAACAGGAACATCACCAGGAACACCAGCAGGATCGCTTCCGCCAGGGTCTTGACCACTTCGCGAATGGAAATTTCAACGAATTTCGAGGTGTCGTAAGGCACCGTCCAACTGACGCCCTTGGGGAAAAAACGCTCAAGCTCGCTCATGCGCGCATTCACCGCCTGCACCGTTTCCAGCGCATTGGCGCCGGGCGACAGGCGCACGGCAATAGCGGCGGTGGGCTGGCCGTCGATGCGCGCGGCCACCGAGTAGTCCTGGGCGCCCAGCTCCACGCGCGCCACGTCCTTCACGCGCAGGGTGGAACCGTCCGCATTGGTGCGCACGATGATGTTGCCGAACTCTTCCGGCGAGGATAAACGCCCCTGGGTGACGATCACCGCGTTCAACTCCTGCCCCGGCGCCGCCGGCAACTGGCCAAGCTCGCCGGTGGGAATCTGCACGTTCTGCGCGCGAATCGCGCGCGCCACGTCGGCGGGCGAGAGCTTGTAACCCTGGAGTTTTTCCGGCTTGAGCCAGATGCGCATCGAATATTCCGTGCCGAACAGCAGCGCCTCGCCCACGCCGGGAACGCGGCGCACCGGGTCCAGCACGCTGGCGGCGGCATAGCTGCCCAGATCGACGCTATTCAGGCTTTTGTCGGGCGAAAACAGCGTCAGGATCATGACGTAGTTGCGCGCCGTCTTGTTCACCGTCACGCCGACGCGGCGCACGTCGTCCGGCAGGCGCGCCTCGATGCGCTTGATGCGGTTCTGCGCCTCCACCGAGGCATAGTTGAGGTCGGTGCCCGGCTTGAAGGTCAGCGTCACCGTGCCGGTACCGACCTGGGAGGCGGAATCCATATAGAGCAGATTCTCGATACCGTTCATTTCCTGCTCGATCAGCGCAACTGCGGTTTCTTCCACCACGCGGGCGGACGCGCCGGGATAGACCACGGAAATGTCCAGGGCGGGCGGCGCCACCGACGGGTATTGCGAAACCGGCAGACTCTTGAGCGCCAGCGCCCCGCCCAGCACGATGACGATGGCGATCACCCAGGCGAATACCGGGCGATCAATGAAGAATTTGGCGAACATGGATCAGCCCTCTTTCTGCTTGCCGCCGCCGGGCTGCTGCCCGGGCGCAGAGGAAGGGTTCCATGGAATGGCCTTGACCGGCGCGCCGGGGCGAGCTTTCTGCAGACCGTTGACGATCACCTGTTCGCCGCCCTCCAACCCTTCGGCGATGATGAAATCGCCGCCCGCCATGCCGCCGGTCTTGACCGGTCGGGGAGCCACCTTGCCGTCGGGCGCGACCAGCATCACGAACTGTCCTTGCTGCCCGCCCTGCACCGCGCGTTGCGGCACGCGGATGGCCTGCTCGGCCACCGCGGCGGGAAAACGGATGCGCACGAACATGCCGGGCAGCAACTCGCGGCCGGGATTGGGAAACTCGGCGCGCAGCGACACCGCGCCGGTGGTCGGATCGACCGCCAATTCCGAAAAGAGTATCTTGCCCGCCTGCGGATAGATGCTGCCGTCTTCCAGCAGCAGTTCCACCATGGCCGATTCGGCGCGCTTCAAACGGCCGGACTTGATGGCGGAACGCAGGCGCAGCAACTCGCCGCCCGGCTGGGTGAAGTTGACGTAAATCGGATTGACCTGCTCGATCGTCGCCAGGTGCGTCGCCTCCCCCCTGCCAACCAGCGCCCCCTCGGTCACCAATGCACGGCCGATGCGCCCGGAAACCGGCGCCGGCACGCGGGTGTTCTCGACATCCAACTCAGCGCGCGCCAAGGCGGCTTGGGTCTGCTTGTAACGCGCCAGCGCGGCATCGAACTCCTGCTGGCTGACCGCCTTGACGTCCAGCAGGGGGCGATAGCGTTCGACCACCAGCCGCGCCGCCTCGGCATCGGCGCGCGCCGCATCGGCCGCCGCCTTATAGGTGCGGGCGTCGATCTGGAACAGCGTATCGCCTTCCTTGACATCCGAGCCTTCGGCGAACAAGCGCTTTTCCACGATGCCTTCCACCCGCGCCCGCACCTGCGCGGTGCGCCGCGCCTGCAAGCGCCCCGGCAAATCCTGGGTCAGCGTCTGCGTTCCCGCCGCAACCGTCACGACATCGACTTCCGCCGGCGGCATGGCGGCGTTCGCTCCCTGTCCGGGAGTCCCGGCGGGCGGCTTGCCGCTCGGGCCGCAACCGGTTAGAACAGCGGTCAAAAAGAGTATGGGAGCGGTCGATTTTAAGGTGTTCACAGTCGGTACCTCATGGCGTTCGGGGAATGCCCCAAGAAAATCAATGGTTGCAGGATAGCAGGGATAGATGTAAAAATAGCACCCGATTAAACGTTCGTTAATAGGCAGTCCGAAACTATAGGTGAAATTCCATGACGGGGCAAGTTTTAAGAAACACGCGCGAAGAGGTGCTCGAACGCTCGGCGGCGCTATTCGCAAAAGCCGGATTCCACGGGGTTTCCATGCGCGACATCGCGTCGAGCGCGGGCGTCACGCCCGCCGCGCTCTACCACCACTTCCCGGATAAGGAGCGGCTTTATCTGGAGGCCGTCGCCTACGTTTTCGAAAAAAAAATGGGGCCGTTGAAATCGGTGCTGGATGGCGGCGGAAATCCCTGGGAACGGCTCGAAGTCTTCCTCACGCAACACGCCGCGTTGCTGAATTCCGAACGGGATTTTCTGCGCCTGATGCAGTGGGTGATGCTGGATAGCGATGAACGGCGCCAGCACAGCCTGGCGGATTGCGTATTCCGCGACCTGTTCGCCGAACTGGGACGTCTGTCCGCGGAACTCGCTCCCGGCCGCGACCCTCACCTTCTGGTCGTCACGCTCATGGGGATGGTGGTGTTTCCCTTTGAAGTCCAGCCGGTGCAGCGCTTCATGCCGGATTACCGGGGACAACTGGAAAGCCCGGAAACCATCGCGCGGCACGCGGTCAACCTGCTGCGCCACGGCATCGGCGAAGGCGCGCGGACTGATGAGCCATAACCGCAAGCCGCCCCGCGCCAAGATCGGCCTCGCCCTGGGCAGCGGATCGGCGCGCGGACTGGCGCACCTGGGGGTAATCCGGGCGCTGGCGCAGGCGGGCATAGTGGTGGACTTGACCGCCGGCACCAGCATCGGGGCGCTGATCGGGGCGATTCATGCCGCCGGTAAGCTGGACGAGCTGGAGGCAACTTTTCAGTCCTTCGACTGGAAAAAGACACTTTCCTTCTTCGACGTTGTGCTGCCCAAATCCGGCCTGCTCGATGGCGCCAGGATCGGCGAACTGGTGCGCGCGCATGTCCATGCCGCCGCCATCGAGGCGCTGCCGATGCCCTTCGCCGCCGTGGCGACGGACATCGGCAGCGGCGAAGAGGTCGTGATCCGCAGCGGCGACGTGATCGAGGCGGTGCGCGCCAGCATTTCGGTGCCCGGCATCTTCACGCCGGTGCGACGCAACGGGAGCATCCTGGTGGATGGCGGCCTCACCAACCCGGTGCCGGTAAGCGTGGCGCGCGCCATGGGCGCCGGCATCGTGATCGCGGTCGATCTCAACCATGGGATCGTTAGCGGCAAGAACATGAAAC
Organism: uncultured Sulfuricella sp.; assembly: GCA_964505475.1. Classification (GTDB taxonomy): domain Bacteria; phylum Pseudomonadota; class Gammaproteobacteria; order Burkholderiales; family Sulfuricellaceae; genus JAGXQV01. Next base: position 10,283 of record CAZDIJ010000002.1, read on the forward strand.
CGCTGCTGCCCATGGAAAAAACCGGCAACGCGGAAAGCGGCTTATCCGCCATGCTTTCGCGTTGGGTGGGCGGCTATCGCCTTTCGCTGAAGGACATCCGGCAGAAACTGCTCGCCGGAGATGATCTGGTCTCGGTGCAATTCAGAAAATGGCTTTCCCCGGAACCGCTGCCCAACATCTTCGAGGTGCTGCTGGCCTCGATCAACATCATGGAAACCCGCATCACCCAAACTCGTCTGGGACTGGACCGCCCGGACATCCTCATCCAGCCGCCGCTGGGGCACATCCGTTTCCTGGAGTTCGGGCGTGCCGAGGAAATCATCCGCATCGGCTACGAGGGCACCCAAGAAACGCTTGCCGCCTTGCCGGGAGACATCCTGAAACACCTGCAAGCGGCTGATATGGACAAGAAAAAGGAAGCTTCATGACTCGCTTGACGAAACTTTGGCCTCAATTGCCGCTGGCCGCGCTCCTGTGCTCAATCGCCCTGCCCGCCGCCGCCGCGCCGTCCTGGCTGATCGCCACCCGCGACGAGAACGCGCGCGCGGGCGCCCCCATCGAACTCGATATCGTCAAGCCGGCGGCGCAGACGGCCTGGCCGGATACGCTCAGGCTCAGGCTGGCGCGCGACGGCCAGACGCAGGAAACGGTATTGACCGTCGTCGGGACAGTGTCGGCGGAAGATACGCGCCGAACCTATCGCGGAGTGTTGGCAGCCGGCCTCTCCGGGCTAGTGCGCGCCGATCTCGCGGAAGCTGAATCGAACCGCCTGGTCTTGGTCGTGAGCGCCGCCGATCCGATCGAGCGGATGCACGCCCCCGCCGCGCCCGCAACGGCGTCAAGCCGCGCGAACGACATCCTGAGCGCCCCGAACGAGCCGGCTCTGTCCGCCAACGAACCCATGTATTTCGTCGCCGGCAACAGTGGCGGGATCACCGCCCGCTTCCAGTTCAGCTTCAAATACCGCATCTTTGATTCCGACGGCGCCCCGGTGGCTTGGCTTCCGCCGCTTTCGCGCCTGCACTTCGGTTATACGCAGGGAGCGATCTGGGATCTGGGCGCCGAGTCGAAGCCGTTTCGCGACACCAGCTACCGCCCCAGTCTCTTTTTGCAGGAGAAGACCGGGGGACAGGGGCTGATGCCCGATCTCCTGCGCGCCGGCTACGAACACGAATCCAACGGCAAGGACGGCGTGAATTCCCGCAGCATCGACACTCTCTTCGCCCAGCCCGTCTGGCTCGCCGCATTTTCGGACGGACGCACGCTGATTTTCGCGCCCAAGTTCTATGGTTATCTGGATAAGGATGACAACCCCGACATCCAGCACTACCGGGGCTACGTGGATTGGAATTTCCGCTACGGCCGCGAAGATGGCTGGTTGTTGTCGACACAATTACGGCACGCCGCCGCCGGTCGCGGCAGTGCCCAATTCGACATTTCCTTTCCCCTGCGCAAACCGATCTTCGCCCGCACCGGCGGCTTCCTGCACTTCCAGTTGTTCAAGGGATACGGCGAAAGCCTGCTCGACTACAATCTCGAACGGAGCACCCAGGCAAGGGTGGGATTTTCCATCGTTCGCTGACGGCGCGGCCTGCCATGACTCACCGGGCCGGCAAGGTCACGGTGACGCACAATCCGCCCGCCGCGCGGTTGCCGGCATGGATGCCGCCACCGTGCGCCATGACGGTGCGCCGCGATATGGCCAGCCCCAAGCCATGGCCGTCCGGGGCATTGGCCTGGTTTCCGCGAAAAAACGGCTCGAAGATCGCGGGCAACTCGCTTTCGGGAACCCCGCTCCCTTCGTCGGAAACCGAAATGACGGCGGTCTGGCCGTTAGCCGCCACGCCGGCCTCGATGCTCACCAGCCCGCCCGGCGGGGAGTGCTTCAGGGCATTGCGGACGATATTCTCCAGCGCGCGGTGCAACAGCTCGGCATTGCCCCGCACCCCGGCGCGTCCGTGCGCCGCCAGCTCCACCCGGCATCCCTGGGCTTCCGCCTCGAAACGGGCATCTTCCGCCACATTGGCAACCAGTTCGTTCAGATCGACATCCTCGTCGAATTTACCGGCCATGCCGGCCTCCAGCCGGGACAGGGTGAGCAGTTCGCTGACCAGCTTGTCCATGCGCACCGATTCGCGCTCGATGCGCGCCAGCGTTTCGCCGAGCCGCTCCGGTTGCTGCCGCGCCAGCCCTATCGCCGCCTGAAGCCGCGCCAGGGGCGAGCGCAATTCGTGGGAAACGTCGTGCAGCAGCCGCCGCTGCCCCTCCATCAGGCTTTGCAGGCGGTGCGCCATGGCGTCGAAATCACGCCCGAGATCGGCCAATTCGTCACGCCGTCTTCCCATCGCCGGTCCGACATGTTGAGCCAGGCGGCCATTCGCGGCGCTTTTGAAAGCGGAACGGAGAGTGCGGATCGGCTTGGAGAAATATCCTGCCAGCAAGGCGGCGAAAATCAGGCTGACGATGCCGCCCGCCAGCAAGGGTATCAGCAGAGGCATCCAGTGGCGCCCTGGAGGATGCCCCGGGCGGGCGCCATTGCGTTGCGGCGGCGACACGAAGAACCAGTAGCCGTGTCCGTCGTCCGTCTCGACTTTTTCCGCCGCGCCGTGCTTGCCCGGACTCGGCGCGGAGGCGATTTGCCTCACCCGCCCGGCGGTTTCCGCCGCGACCGGGCGTCCCAGCAATTCACGGCCATTTTCGTCCAGAGCGAAGACCGGCGGCCCCGGATTGCGCCGGCTATCCTCCAGCAGGCCGCGCAAGGCGGAAATTCCCCCATGGCGCAAGGTGGCCGCCGCCGATGCGACCATGAAGGCGGCGGGAGGGCTGGCGTCGATTTCGCGCTGAAAACGCTCGGCGTCGTAATTCTTCAGCCAGATCGCGACGCCGACGCCAAGTGAGGTAACGAACTGCGCCAGCCAAAAAAAGAAGAAGAATTTCCAGAACAGCCGTCCCATGCCTACTCCCTGATGAGCTGATAACCCCTGCGGAAAACGGTCTGGATGCGCGACCGGCCATCGGGCAGCGGCTCCAGTTTGTGGCGGATGCTGCTCAAATGAACGTCGATGCTGCGGTCGAAACGCGAAAGGGGGCGCCCCAGCCCCTGTTCCGACAACTCCGCCTTGCCGACCACGCTGCCGGCATGGCGGACGAGCATTTCGAGCAGATTGAACTCGGTGCCGGTCAACGCCAGCGGCTTGCCGCTGCATTCGGCGCGGCGCTGATCCGGCCACAAGGCCAGCGCGCCCACGATCAAGGGCAAGGACGAAGCGCCTGCCGCCGTACCGCCGCCGCGGCGCAAAATGGCGCGGATGCGCGCCGTCAACTCGCGCGGCGTGCAAGGCTTGGGAACATAATCGTCCGCGCCCAGTTCAAGTCCCACGATGCGGTCGGCATCGTCTCCCCTGGCGGTCAACATCAGCACCGGCATGATGCTTTCGGCGCGAATCCGCCCAAGCGCCTCGATTCCGCTCTTGCCCGGCATCATGACGTCGAGAACGGCGATCGCGTATTGCCCCGACAAGGCTTCGGCTATCCCCGTGATGCCATCGTGCACGCCTTTCACCTCGAAGCCCTCTCCGGCGAGGTATTCGGCCAGCATCCCCACCAACTCGACATCGTCGTCCACCAGCAGCACCTTGTTGTTCATCCCATGCCATTTCCAAGAATACGATGGGCTTATCTTAGTCAACCCGGCCTGACTAGACCAGCCACGCAATCACGGCTTTACAGTTATTTACACCCATTCGCGGCGAGCCGGCATCCGATACGGGGCAAAGCGGCAAGCATTGCCAAAATGCCCGCAAATAACATTAATAGTTCTAAACAGCATTTTGTTTTACATGAAGTATTTTCTTTATCGTCAGGCGCCGGCCAGATGCAATTCTTGCCGCCACCCCGGCAATCCTATGAGCGCATTGACGAAAAGAAACCGGATTTCCAAAGCGGCGCTCCGCCCCTTAACCGGAATTTACCCGCATTAACATGAAAAACCATGAAATTACATGCAATTAGGCCGATATTTTGCATAAGCGCTCATCACGAACTCATGCCATAACGGCATGACTCGCCAAGGGTGGCTACGGTAAAAACCACCGATTTTTTCAGCAACCATGAAAGGAGCAAATCATGAGCAGTATCGGCAATATCAGCGGCTACGGAGCTTCGGCGATGTCCGGCATGCCGCGCATGCAACGCCCCGATCCATCCAAGATGGCGGAAGAGCTGTTTTCCAAGCTGGATGCCAAGGGGCAGGGTTATATCGAAAAAAGCGATCTGGAATCGGCATTCGGCCAATTGTCACCGACCCGCGCTTCGGAAAATTCGGCCAGCGTCGAGGAGGTTTTCAACTCGCTCGACGGCGATGGCGACGGTAAGGTCACCCAGGATGAAATATCCAGCAGCCTGCAAAAACTTACTGCCGAACTCGACGCCCAGTTCAACAAAATGCGCGAGGGCGGGATGAAAGGGATGGGCGGCATGCCGCCTCCCCCGCCCCCGCAGGACGTGGAAGAACCGGGCGGCGCGGGCTTCACCAAGGAAGAATTGACCGGCCAACTGGAAGAAATCGGCTCCAGCGACAGCAAGCGTTCCGCCCTGATCTCGAAGATTGTCGATAATTTCGAGGAAGCGGATAGCGACGGCGATGGCAAGGTCAGTTTCAAGGAAGCCATGGCCTACGACCAGGCCAGCCAAACTTCGGCCAGCGGCGGATCAAATGCGGCCACGTCTGCCAACGACTCGGCCAGGCTCGATGCCCAGATCATGAAACAGATCATGGAATTGATGCGCGCCTATGGTGGCGGCAACGACGCCAACAGTGTTTCCAGCCTGCCGGAAACGATCTCCACCACCGCCTGATTTGATTTGCGGGCATCCGGGCCGGCGTCTGCCGGCCTTTTTTCATTCAACCCCGGCAGTACGCCACGGCTTCTTCCAATCTTTCCACCGCGACGATTTCCATTCCCGCGATGCCCTGCTTGGGCTTGTTGCCCTTGGGGATCACCGCATGGGTAAAGCCCAGCTTGGCGGCTTCCTTGAGACGTTCCTGGCCGCGCTGGATGGGGCGCACTTCACCGGCCAGGCCGATTTCGCCGAACACCACCAGTTTCCCCGGCAACGGCTTGTTCTTCAACGAGGAAACGATGGCCAGCAGGACCGCCAGATCGGCTGCCGGCTCGGTGATCTTCACCCCGCCCACGGCGTTGACGAAGACATCCATGTCGAAACAGGCGATCCCGGCGTGGCGGTGCAGCACCGCCAAGAGCATCGCCAGGCGGTTCTGCTCCAGCCCCACCGAAAGGCGGCGCGGGTTGGGCGCATGCGCCTCGTCCACCAGAGCCTGGATTTCCACCAGCAGCGGGCGGGTGCCTTCCTGGGTCACCATCACGCATGAGCCAGCCACTTCCTGGCCGTGGTGCGACAGAAACAGCGCCGACGGATTGCTCACCTCGCGCAGGCCTTTCTCGGTCATGGCGAACACGCCCAGTTCGTTGACCGCGCCGAAGCGGTTCTTGAAGGCGCGGATCAGGCGGAAACTGGAATTGCTGTCGCCCTCGAAATACAGCACGGTATCGACGATGTGCTCCAGCACGCGCGGCCCGGCCAGCGCGCCCTCCTTGGTCACGTGGCCGACCATCACCACCGCCGTGCCGCTCTGCTTGGCGAAACGGGTCAACTGCGCCGCGCATTCGCGTACCTGCGCCACGCTGCCGGGGGCGGACTGGAGTGCCTCTGAATAGACTGTCTGGATCGAGTCGATCACCGCCACTTCGGGCTTTTCCGCCGCCAGGGTGGCGAGGATGCGCTCCAACTGGATTTCGGCGAACAATTGCACGGCGCTGGCGTCAAGCGCAAGCCGCTTGGCGCGCAGGGCGATCTGCTGCGCCGATTCCTCGCCGCTGACGTAGACCACGTTCTTGCTGGCGCTCAGGTGGCACAGCGCCTGCAACAGCAGCGTCGATTTGCCGATGCCCGGATCGCCGCCGATCAGCGTCACCGCCCCTTCCACCATGCCGCCGCCCAGCACCCGGTCGAATTCGGCGATGCCGGTGCTCTGGCGCGGCACCTCCGCCGCCTCCACGTCGGAAAGCCGTTGCAGCTTGCCATTCGCCGCCAGCGCGTTGTAGCGGTTGGTCGATACCGACGGCGCGCTTTCCGCCACCGCCTCCACCAGCGTATTCCACGCCATGCAGTGCGGGCATTGCCCCTGCCATTTCGGCGTCTGCCCGCCGCATTCGGTGCAGGAGTAGATGGATTTCACTTTAGCCATGGCGTTCCAGCACCGGCACGCGCGGCGCCAGCGCGCACAGCAATTCGTAGCCTATCGTTCCCGCCGTCTGCGCCACTTCTTCCACCGGCAGGCCACCGCCCCACAGGGTCACCGGGCTGCCGACACCGGCGGTGGGAAGCTCGGTCAGATCGGTGAACAGCATGTCCATCGAGACTCGCCCCAAGGTGCGGGTACGCTGGCCTTCGACCAGGATCGGCGTGCCGGTGGGGGCGTGGCGCGGGTAGCCGTCGGCGTAGCCGCAGGCGACGATGCCGATGCGGCTGGGGCGTTCGGCGCGGAACAGGGCGCTGTAGCCTATGGTTTCGCCGAGCTGTAGATTCTGCACGGCGATGATGCGGCTGGTCAGGGCCATCGCCGGGCGCAGGCCAATTTCCTGCGCGGTCATATCGTCGAACGGCGAGGAACCATAGAGCATGATGCCGGGACGCACCCAGTCGGCGTGGGTTTGCGGATAACGCAGGATGGCGGCGGAGTTGGCGAGGCTCTTGGGCAGTGTGCTATCTTGCGTCGCCTGGTTGAAACATTCCAACTGGGCGGCAATGCCGGTATCGTCGTCCGCCGTGGCGAAATGGCTGGCGAGGGTAATGGCGCCGACGTTGGGGCTGGCCTGCAAGCGTTGCAGCGCTTGGGGAAAGGCTTGCCGGGTGAAGCCGAGGCGATTCATGCCGGTGTTGATCTTGAGGAAGACTTCGACTTTGGCATCCAGTTTGGCGCGCGCCAGCATGTCGAGTTGCTCGGCGTTGTGTATCACGGTGGCGATGCGGTGTTGCGCCAGCAAGGGTAGTTCGTCTTCGCTGAAGAAGCCTTCGAGGGGCACGATGGTCTGAGCATATCCCGCTTCGCGCAGGGCGATGCCTTCCTCCACCCGCAGCACGGCGAAGCCGTCGGCATCCCTGAGCGCCGCGGCGGCGCGCAGCATGCCGTGGCCGTAGGCGTCGGCCTTGACGACTGCGAGCACCTTGGAATTCGGCGCATGGCGGCGCGCCACGCCGAGGTTGTGGGTCAGCGCCGCCAGGTCGATAGTGGCTTGCAGGGGACGCGCCATGGGATCAGTACGAGCCGGCGTGGGCGTAGTTCTCGAATTTGGTGTATTCGCCGAGGAAGGTCATGCGCACCATACCGATCGGGCCGTTACGCTGTTTGCCAATGATGATTTCGGCGCTGCCCTTGTCCGGGCTGTCGGGGTTGTAGACTTCGTCGCGGTAAATGAACAGGATCAGGTCGGCGTCCTGCTCGATGGCGCCCGATTCGCGCAGGTCGGACATCACCGGGCGCTTGTTGGGGCGTTGTTCCAGGCTGCGGTTGAGCTGCGACAAGGCGATCACCGGCACATCAAGTTCCTTCGCCAAGGCTTTGAGCGAACGGGATATTTCTGAAATCTCGGTGGCGCGGTTTTCGCCGTCACGGTTGGCGCTCATCAATTGCAGGTAGTCGATCACGATCAGGCCGAGCTTGCCGGCCTGGCGATAGAGACGCCGCGCCCGCGAGCGCAGATCCATGGAGGACAATGCCGCCGATTCGTCGATATACAGGGGGGCATCGTTGAGCTTGCCGAGGGCATAGGTCATCTTCTGCCAATCCTCGTCCTCGAGGCGGCCGGTGCGCAGCTTGTGCTGGTCGAGCCGTCCCACCGAGCCGATCATCCGCATCACCAGTTGGGTGCCGCCCATTTCCATGGAGAATACCGCCACCGGCAGCCCGGTTTGCAAGGCGACGTTTTCGGCGATGTTCAGCGAGAAAGCGGTCTTGCCCATGCTCGGGCGGCCGGCGACGATAATCAGATCGCCGGGTTGCAGGCCGGAGGTTTTTTCGTCGAGGTCATGGAAGCCGGTGGGTATGCCGGTGACATCGTTGGGGTTATCGCGGTGGAACAGGATGTCGATTTTTTCCACCACCTCGGTCAACAAGGGCTGAATCGGCACGAAACCCTTCTTGCCGCGCGCGCCGGCCTCGGCAATCTCGAATACCCTGGCCTCGGCCTCATCGAGCAGTTGCGTGGTATTGCGCCCGGTGGGGTTGAAAGCGCTTTCCGCGATGGTGCTGCCGACTTCCGCCAGCTTGCGCATCACCGCGCGCTCGCGGACGATCTCGGCATAACGGCGGATATTCGCCGTGCTCGGGGTGTTTTGCGCCAGCGAGCCGAGATACGCCAAGCCGCCCGCGCCGTTCAGTTCACCGCTGTTTTCCAGGATTTCCGTCACGGTAATCACGTCCGCCGGCTTGGCGTGCTCGATCAGCTTGCCGATGTGACGGAAAATCAGGCGGTGGTCGTGGCGGTAAAAATCGTCCTCGGTGAGGATGTCGGCGATCTTGTCCCAGGCGATGTTTTCCAGCAGCAGACCGCCCAGCACGGATTGCTCGGCTTCGACCGAATGAGGGGGGAGTTTGATGGAATCGAGTTGCGGATCGTTCATTGTCGCCAAGTATAAAGCAAAAAGGGGCTGTTCCCAGCCCCTTTGCACCGCTGCCGGATTACCGGCGGATTAGCTGATGCCGACTACCGATACGGTGATGCTCGCCGTCACATCGTGATGCAGGGCGATGTCGATCGGGTAGTCGCCGATCTGCTTGAGGTGGCCGTTGGGCAAGCGGATTTCCGCCTTGGACACTTCGATGCCTTGGCCTTTCAGCGCATCGGAGATGTCGATGTTGGTCACGGAGCCGAACAGCTTGCCGTCCACGCCGGCCTTCTGGCTGATCTGCACGGTCATGCCTTCGAGCTTCCCGGCGCGTGCCTGGGCTTGCGCCAGGATTTCGGCCTGCTGCTTTTCCAGTTCGGCGCGACGCGCTTCGAATTCGGCCATGTTCTTGGGAGTGGCGCGCTTGGCCTTGCCCTGCGGCACCAGGAAATTGCGGCCATAGCCATCCTTGACCTTGACCACGTCGCCCAACTGGCCGAGGTTGGCCACTTTTTCCAACAGAATAACTTGCATCTTCGCAGCTCCCTATTAATGCTGATCGGTATAAGGCAACAAAGCCAGGAAACGGGCGCGCTTGATGGCGGTGCCCAACTGGCGCTGGTAGCGCGACTTGGTGCCGGTGATGCGCGACGGGATGATCTTGCCGTTTTCGGCGATGAAATCCTTGAGGATTTCCACATCCTTGTAGTCAACGTGTTCGATCTTCTCCGCGGTGAAACGGCAGTATTTGCGGCGTTTGAACATGCTGCGGTTGTTCGGCCGTTTGTCTTTCGGTTTAGTCGGGCGAGGCATAATTAACCTTTCTCTTCAATCAATTCAATCTTGTTCACATGCAACACCAGTTGCGGACTGTTCAGGCTGCGGCGGGAAAGAAACCCCTGCAATACCACCCGGTCTCCGGTTTTCAGCTTCAATCCGGCATGCGCCGGTTCGCCGATCGCCATCGCCGGGACTACGCACTGCACTTGCCGTTTCGCGCCGGCTTCCACCTGCTCCGAAACGTGCGCAACCCTGAAATTCAGTACCGGCAGGCCGGCGGGGGTATGGCGCAAGGCGCCGATTTCGATGATTTCCCCGCCCAAGCCGACCTGGTTGGCTTGCACCTAAATATTAGGCCGCAACGGGGGCGGCGGCTTCCTGGGGAGCGGCGGGCGCTTCGGCTTTCACCTCGGGCTGCGCTTCCATGGAGCGGGATTTCTCCTCGCGCATCATCGGCGACGGCGTGCTGATCGCGGCATCCATCTTCATGGTCAGATGACGCAGCACGGCATCGTTGAACTTGAATGCGTGCTCCAGTTCGTCCAGGGTTTCCTGATCGCACTCGATGTTCATCAGCACATAATGCGCCTTGTGAATTTTCTGGATCGGGTAGGCCAACTGACGGCGCCCCCAGTCTTCGAGGCGATGGATCGCGCCGCTCTTGGAAGCGATCAGCGCACGGTAGCGCTCGACCATGGCCGGCACCTGTTCGCTCTGATCGGGGTGAACGATAAATACGATCTCGTAGTGTCGCATGTATTCTCCTTGTGGATAATAGCCTCCCGGCATGCGGACGGTGAGGCAAGGGTTGAAAAACCGGCAATTTTACGCAGAAATCCGAGGAAAATCAAATCGGATTGTGGAAGCAATCAAATTTCCCCATGCGGGGAAGCGGATCGGGGATGGGAAGCCCGATTATCCAGACAAACTCAGCTTCGGGTTTCTTGCAGAATGGCAAGCAGCTTGCCTTCCAGCTTCGGCAGCGATTGCCGCACGGTATCCCAGACCACATTCAGATCAATGTCGAAATAACCGTGAGCCATACGGTTGCTCATTCCGCGCATTTGTCGCCAAGGAACATCCGGGTAACGCGCCGCCCATTCCGGGTAGTCGTTTCCTATCTGAGTGGCGGCTTCTCCAACCACAAGGATATTGAGTATTACCGCCTGCTGCGTTTTCTTGTCGGCGATGAAACCTCTCCGCTCATGCCCTCGACATAACTTCTCACCAGTCGGATGACCTCGATCATGTGCTCGACGTAGTCCGGTTGCCGCAAGGGCTGTGCATTCATATCGGGCTGGCTTCCCGCAACACCTGTTGGCGGAACTTGACGGGTAAATCGCCCGGCGTCAGCACATCCGCACGAACTCCCAGCGGGTCTTCCAGCTCGACCTGAATAGCCCCCAAATCCAGCAAGGTGGTTCCCGGCAGAGTATCCACCAGCAGATCCAGGTCACTCTGCTCCGTGTCGCCGCCATGCAGTGCGGAGCCGAAGATGCGAGGACGGGCGGCGCGATGGGCTTGCCACGATGTGCAGAATCTGTTCGCGGTTCCTGGCCAGCAATTCAGAAGGTTTCATCGCATTTTTCTCTGGTGATTTACCTTGTTGGTTGGAAGTGACGAAAAGAATAAGCGATACAGTACCTAACGCATGCAAGCCATTCAAGCACATCCATACTTGCGGATGCGGTTTATGCCAAACTCCGTTGCCGCCGCGTTTCATACAGGCAAATCCCGCTCGCCACCGACACGTTCAGGCTTTCCACGCTGCCGTGCATCGGGATGCGCGCCAACTGGTCGCAGGTTTCGCGGGTCAGGCGGCGCAACCCTTCGCCTTCGGCGCCGAGCACCCAGACGATGGCGCCGTCGAGCTTGAGGGTGTGCAGGTCATGCTCGGCTTCGCTGGCCATGCCGACCGCCCAGATGTGTTCGTCGCGCAGATCGCGCAGGGTGCGCGAGAGATTGGTGACGGTGATGAAGGGTACGGTCTCCGCCGCGCCGGAGGCGACTTTGCGTACCGTGGCGTTGAGGCCGACGGCGCGGTCTTTGGGGGCGATGACGGCATGCACGCCCATGGCGTCGGCCACCCGCAGGCAGGCGCCGAGGTTGTGCGGGTCCTGCACGCCATCGAGCGCCAGCAGCAGCGCCGGTTCGCTGAGCTTCTCCAGCACGTCGTGGATGTCCTGGTATTGCGGCAACGCGGCCACCATGGCGACTACGCCTTGATGGCGGGCATGACCGGATAGGTTGTCGAGACGGTGACGTTCGGCCAGGATGACGCGGATGTTGTTCTCCCCGGCCAGGCGCAGCAAATCCTGCATGCGCCCATCCTGGCGCTCGCGTTCCACGTAAAGCTCGCTCACCCCCTGCGGGTTGTGGCGGATGCGGCTGATAACGGCGTGAAAACCATAGATCAGAACCCCGCTCACCGCCCTTTCCCCGTCTTTTTGCCGCCACCGGTCTTGGCGCCGCGCTTGCGCGCCGGTTGATTTTCTTCCCCGACCTCGACGGACGCTGGTTCCAGCGGGTCGAACTGGAAGTCGATCTTGGCCGATTCGAGATCGACCCGAATCACCTTGACACGCACTCGGTCGCCCAGGCGGAAGCGCTGGCCGGTACGCTCGCCGAGCAGGTGATGCTTGGCGGCGTCGAAGTGGAAATAATCCTTGCCGAGGTCGGTGATGTGCACCAGCCCTTCCACGTAGATGTCGTCGAGCGCGACGAAGATGCCGAAGCCGGTGACGCTGCTGACGCTACCCTCGAAGCTCTCGCCGATCTTGTCCTGCATGTAGTAGCACTTGAGCCAGGCTTCGACATCGCGCGTGGCGTCGTCGGCGCGGCGCTCGGTCATCGAGCAGCGCACCCCGAGTTCCGCCCATTTGCCCGGCTTGTATTTCTCGCCGTCGAGCACCGCCTTGATGGCGCGATGCACCAGCAGATCGGGATAGCGGCGGATTGGCGAGGTGAAGTGGGTGTAGGATTCATAGGCCAAGCCGAAGTGGCCGACGTTGTCCGGGCTGTACACCGCCTGTTGCAGGGAGCGCAGCATCACCGTCTGCAACAATTGTTCGTCGGGACGCCCCTTGACCTTTTCCAGGAGTTGGGCGTAATCCTTGGCATGGGGATCGTCGCCGCCGGAAAGCCCCAAGCCGAATTCCTTGAGGAATTCGCGGAGATTTTCCAGTTTTTCCGGGGTCGGGCCTTCGTGGATGCGATACAGGGTGGGATGCTGGTGCTCCTGGAGGAAATCCGAGGCGCACACGTTGGCCGCCAGCATGCATTCCTCGATCAGGCGGTGGGCGTCGTTGCGGTGTACCGGCACGATGCGTTCGATCTTGCCCTCTTCGTTGAAGATCATCTGGGTTTCGATGGTCTCGAAGTCGATCGCCCCGCGCACCCCGCGCTCCTTGAGCAGCACCTTGAACAATGCGTTGAGGTTCTTGATGTGCGGCAGTTGCGCCGCATACTGTTTGGCCTCCTCGCCCTCCTCGTCCGCCAGCATCGCCGCCACCTTGTTGTAGGTGAGGCGCGCATGCGACCACATCACCGCCGGGTAGAAGCGGTAGTTCTTGATCTTGCCGGTGGTGCCGACATTCATTTCGCACACCATGCACAGCCGATCCACTTCCGGGTTGAGGGAGCACAGGCCGTTGGAAAGCTCTTCCGGCAGCATGGGGATGACGCGGCGCGGAAAATACACCGAATTGCCGCGTTCGTAGGCTTCCCGGTCGAGCGCATCGCCAGGCTGGACGTAATGGCTGACATCGGCGATGGCGACGTAGAGCTTCCAGCCCTTGCCGCTCGGCTCGCAGTACACGGCGTCGTCGAAATCGCGCGCGGTTTCGCCGTCGATGGTCACCAGCGGCAGATGGCGGATGTCCTCGCGGCCGTTGATGTCCTTCTTCAACACCGTGGGCTTGAATTTTTTTGCGGCCTTGACCACTTCCGTCGGAAATTCGTGCGGCAGATCGTGCTTACGCAGGGCAATCTCGATTTCCATGCCGGGGTCGGCGTAGTTGCCGAGCACCTCGACCACCCTGCCGATCGGCTGGGCATGCTTGCTCGGCTGCTCGACGATTTCCACCGTGACCACTTGGCCGTGCTTGGCCTTATGGATTTCGTTGGCCGGGATCAGGATGTCCTGGCTGATGCGGCGGTTTTCCGCGACCGCGAAGTACACGCCGTGGTCGTTGTAGAGACGACCGACCAAGCGGGCATTGGCGCGTTCCAGCACCTCGACGATGCTGCCTTCCGGGCGTCCGCGCCGGTCGGTTCCGGTAACCCGCGCCATGGCGCGGTCACCGTGCAGCACCTTGTCCATCTGCTTGGCGTTGAGGAACAGATCCTCGCCGCCATCGTCGGGAACAAGAAAACCATAGCCATCGGGATGGCCGTGCACCCTGCCCTTGATGAGATCGAGCTTGTCGACCATGCAGATCGCGCCCTTGCGGTTGCGCATGAGCTGGCCATCGCGCTCCATCGCGCCGAGGCGGCGGGCGAAGAGTTCGCGCTCGGTTTTACGGATGTCGAGCAGGCCTGCCAGTTCTTCCTCGGTAACCGGCACCCCTTGTTGGGTAAGTATCTGCAAAATGAATTCGCGGCTCGGCAAGGGATGTTCGTACTGGGCGCGTTCGCGCTCCAGATAGGGGTCTTGCTCGCGGATTTTATGTTTCTTCGTTGACAAAATATGTTTTTCCTATTAAAGTGCGCGCTTCCTGAATTGCCCAGATGGCGGAATTGGTAGACGCACTAGGTTCAGGTCCTAGCGGTGGCAACACTGTGGAGGTTCGAGTCCTCTTCTGGGCACCACACAAAAAAGGGCTGGTCATTCGACCAGCCCTTTTTATTTCATTCGAACGGATGGCGCAAGACGATGGTTTCCTCCCGGTCGGGACCGGTGGAGATGATGTCGATCGGCACGCCGCACACTTCTTCCATGCGTTTCAGATAATCGCGCGCCGCTTGCGGCAGTTTGTCAAAGTGCTGTACGCCGACGGTGCTGTCCTTCCAGCCAGGCATTTCCTCGTAAATCGGCTCGCACTTGGCCAGCGCTTCGGCGCCTGCCGGCAGGATGTCGCTGACCCCGCCGTCGAGCTTGTAGCCGGTGGCGAGACGCACGGTATCCATGCCGTCCAGCACATCGAGTTTGGTGACGCACAGACCGGTGACGCCGTTGATCTGGATCGAACGCTTCAGCGCCGCCGCGTCGAACCAGCCGCAACGGCGAGCGCGCCCGGTGGTGGAGCCGAATTCGTTGCCGCGTTCGGCCATGTGCTTGCCCTGTGCGTCGAGCTTGCCAACCGCATCATAGAGTTCGGTGGGGAACGGGCCGGAGCCGACGCGGGTGGTATAGGCCTTGGTGATGCCCAGCACGTAGTTCAGCATGTGCGGCCCCACCCCGCTGCCGGTGGCGGCGTTGGAGGCGATGCAATTGCTGGAAGTCACGAAAGGATAGGTGCCGTGATCAATGTCGAGCAAAGTGCCCTGCGCGCCTTCGAACAGAATGCCCTTGCCGGATTTGTTGGCTTCGAACAGCAGGCGCGGCACATCGGCCACCATGGGCTTGATTCTTTCCGCCAGCTTGAGGGTTTCGTCCAAGGTTTGCTGAAAATCGACGATCGGAGCGTGGAAATAATTTTTCAGCACGAAGTTGTGGTAATCCAGCACTTCGCCCAGCTTGGCGGCAAAACGCTCGCGGTGAAATATGTCCTGCATGCGGATGCCGCGGCGCGACACCTTATCTTCATAAGCGGGGCCGATGCCGCGGCCGGTGGTGCCGATCTTGCCGGCGCCCTTGGCGGCTTCGCGCGCCTGGTCGAGGGCGATGTGATACGGCATGATGACCGGGCAGGCCTCGGAAATCTTCAGGCGGTTTTTGACCGCGACGCCGGCGGCTTCGAGCATGTCCACTTCTTCCAGCAGCGCCTGGGGGGAAACCACCACGCCGTTGCCGATGCAGCAATCCACGTTCTGACGCAGAATGCCGGAAGGAATCAGGTGCAACACGGTCTTTTGCCCATTCACCACCAGGGTATGCCCAGCATTGTGGCCGCCCTGGAAACGCACTACGCACTGGGCGTGATCCGTCAGCCAATCGACGATCTTGCCCTTGCCTTCATCCCCCCATTGGGTACCGATTACCACCACGTTTTTTGTCATGCTCGATATTCCCTAAATATTCACTAATTTCCACAAACCGTCCTGTGCCACCAGCATCCGGTCGCACTCATATTCGCCGCGCTGCGTTTCATGTCCGGGCAGGTCGGTGACGACCATTTCGCCCTGGGCGCGCAAAGTGGCGATTGTATCCTGTAACTCTGCATCCTGGGTATAAGGCGCCAATATCCCTTTCGGCAAGGCCGGGGCAGCCAGACCTTCGCACAGGCTACGCAGATCCATGCTGAAACCGGTGGCCGGACGGGCGCGCCCGAACGCCTGCCCAACTTCGTCGTAGCGCCCGCCCTGGGCGATGGCGTTGTGCCAGCCCTCGGCGTAGGCGGCGAAAACCACCCCGCTGTGATAGTGGTAGCCGCGCAATTCAGCCAGGTCGATGCACAAATGCGCCACCTTGCCATGCAGCCGTCCGGCAATGCTGGAGAGGTCGTCGAGCGCCTCGCCGATTCCGGGGAAATCCGGCAATTGCCGCCGCGCCTCCTCAAGGACGGCGGGAGAACCGTACAGCCTGGGCAGCAGGCACAGCGCTTCGCGCACTGGACGATCCAGCGTTTGCGCCAATTCGGCGAGGGCGGTGCCGTCCTTGCCTTGCAGGGCGCAGAACAGCTCCGCCTCCAATTCCGCCGGCGCTTGGCCGTGCTTCATCAGGCAGCGGAAAATACCGACATGCCCAATGTCCAGGTGGACTTTGGTTACTCCGGCGATGCGCAAGGCATCCAGCATCAGTTGCTGAATTTCCGCATCGGCTTCGATGCCGGCATGGCCGAACAATTCGGCGCCGATCTGTAGCGGTTCGCGGGTTTTCATCAAACCGTCGGGCAAGGTATGCACCACGCTGGCGGCATAGCACAAGCGCGTGACCCCCTGCCGGTTGAGCAGATGCGCATCAATGCGCGCCGCCTGCGGCGTGATGTCGGCGCGCAGCCCCATGGTTTTGCCGCTCAACTGATCGACCAGCTTGAAAGTCTTGGTGTCCATGTCGTGGCCGGTGCCGGTCAGCAACGACGGCAGGTATTCCAGCAGCGGCGGCACGATCAGCCGGTAACCGTGGCCGTGGAAGGTATCCAGCAAGCGGCGGCGGAGGTTTTCGATATGCCAGGCTTGTGCCGGCAGGATGTCTTCGACGTTTTCGGGAAGCAGCCAGTTATGCGTCATGATTCAAGTGCCGGACCAGCCGGCCAGATAGAGCAGCAGCACGCCGCCCAGCATGGAGGACAATCCGATGAAGCGTAATTGCCCATCGGACATCTCCGTCATTTTTCGGAAAGTTTCGCGCCATGCCGCGGGCGCCAGAAACGGCAGAATCCCCTCGATCACCAGCATCAACGCCACCGCGGCCAATAGATTCGATTCCACCGCAACGCCGGTTTACTTGCCCGGCGCCTTCAAATACTTGAAGAACTCAGAGCTCGGGTCGAGCACCAGGATGTCGCTCTTGTTTTTGAAGGTCTGGCGGTAGGCTTCCATGCTGCGGTAGAAGGCATAGAATTCGGGATTCTGCGAATAGGCATCGGCATAAATCGCCGCCGCCTTGGCGTCGCCCTCGCCCTTGGCGCGCTGCGCATCGCGGTAAGCCTCGGCAAGGATCACCTCACGCTGGCGATCGGCATCGGCACGGATCTTCTCCGCCTCGCCGGCGCCGGTAGAACGCAATTCATTGGCCACCCGCTTGCGCTCGGCCTCCATGCGCTGGTACACCGATTCGCTGACTTCCTGCGGCAAATCGACGCGCTTGATGCGCACGTCAAGCACCTGCACGCCGATCATGCGGGCATCCTGGTCGGCTTTCTGGCGCAGGATTTCCATGATCTGATCGCGCTGCCCCGAAACCACGTCATGCACCGTGCGCTTGCCAAATTCGGCGCGCAGGCTGTCGTTCACGGTT
This sequence comes from uncultured Sulfuricella sp., assembly GCA_964505475.1. Classification (GTDB taxonomy): domain Bacteria; phylum Pseudomonadota; class Gammaproteobacteria; order Burkholderiales; family Sulfuricellaceae; genus JAGXQV01. The sequence continues at coordinate 27,810 of CAZDIJ010000002.1, forward strand.
TGGAACAGACGGGTTCTGGCGCGCGCTTCATCACCGCCGACGCTGACGTAATACTTCTTGACATCGACGATGCGCCACTTGACGAAGGAATCCACCAGGACGTTTTTCTTTTCCGAGGTGATGAATCGTTCCGGTTCGTTGGTATCCAGGGTCAGCACCCGGCTATCGAAGTAACGGATGTTTTGCAGGAACGGAATCTTGAAATACAAGCCGGGCTGGGTTTTGACATCGACAATCTCGCCCAACTGGAAAATGATCGCGTTTTGCCGCTGGTCCACGGTATAAGCCGTCAGGCTGACCAGAACGAACAGCGCGATCAGTCCGCTCAATATGGCGTTCAAATGTTTCATGGGCGCACCTCCCGTTCGCGGTTGCGGAATGCTTCACGGGTACGCGCCGTGGTATTGACTTCGGAGGAAGACGGTGGAGATTCCGGGACCGCGGCCTGCTTGACCGGGGCGCCGATTTCCGGCGTCGGCCCGCTGTTGCCGCCGGACTGGATCAGCTTGTCGAGCGGCAGATAGAGGAGACTATTGCCGCCCTTCTGATCGACCAGCACCTTGCTCGAATTGCTCAGCATTTGCTGCATGGCGTCGAGATACATGCGGTCGCGCGTCACCTTGGGCGCCTTGCTGTATTCCGTCACCACCTGCTTGAAACGGCTGGCGTCACCCTGGGCGTTGGCGATCACGCGCTGCTTGTAGCCATCGGCTTCCTGCAACAGACGCGATGCCATACCGCGCGCCTTAGGAACCACGTCGTTGGCATAAGCCTGGCCTTCGTTTTTCTGGCGTTCACGGTCCTGGCCGGCCTTTACCGCATCGTCGAACGCCGCCTGCACCTGCTCCGGCGGCTGGGCATTTTGCATGGTCACCTTGCTGATGCTGATGCCGGTCTTGTAGCGGTCGAGGATTTCCTGCATCAGCTTGCTGGCGGAAGCCGCCACCGCTTCGCGTCCTTCATAGAGCACGAAGTCCATCTTGCTCTTGCCGACGATTTCCCGAATCGCGGTTTCGGCGGCTCCCAGCACCGCATCCTCGGGCGAGCGGTTGTTGAACAGAAAGTCCTCAGGTGATTTCAAGGTATATTGGACAGCAAATTGAATATCAATGATATTTTCGTCGTCAGTTAGCATCAGCGATTCTTTCAGAACCTTGCTCCTGACGTTGTTGCGGTAGCCGACTTCCACCGGGAGCACCTGCTCCTGCTTGACGATTTCGGCGCTTTCGAGCGGGTATGGCAAATGCCAACTTGGGCCGGGCATGGTGGTTTCGAGGTATTTGCCGAAACGCAGCACCACGCCGCGCTCGCCGGCATCGACGATATAGAAGCCGCTGCCGAGCCACACCAGCGCCACCAGCACCGGTATCAACCCCAGGCCGCCGCCGAACCTGCGGCGGCCGCCGGAACTGCCGCCGCCAGACGGCATCTTGTCGCCGAAACGGTCGTTCAGCTTCTGATTGAAGCGGCGCCACAACTCATCGAGATCCGGCGGGCCGCCGCTGTTGTTCTTTTTTCCCCAGTCTGGGTCGTTCCATGCCATATTTAATATTCCATGTTTAAAGGCTCAGCTTCGCTCTCGGCTTCCATCCCGCCGGCGCACTGCTTCCGCCTTGTATCGTGTTCCACCAGCGCCTGGCGGATATAATCCATGCCTTCCCCGGTCAGTGCGCTTACCCGAACACGACGGATTCTACCATACTCGTCCCGATCCAATCCCGGCTCGGCTCCGCTTAGATCAATCTTATTGAAGATTTCGATTTGCGGAATATGATCCGCGCCGATCTCGGTCAGCACCTTGTTGACCTCGGCGATCTGGATGTCGCGGCTGTGGCTGGCGGCATCCACCACGTGCAGCAGCAAATCCGCCTGGATCGCTTCTTCCAGGGTGGCGCGGAAAGCCGCCACCAGGGTATGGGGCAGTTGCTTGATGAATCCCACCGTATCCGACAGCACGACTTCGCCGCATTCCGACAGGAACAGCTTGCGCGTGGTGGTGTCCAGGGTGGCGAACAACTTGTCGGCGGCATAGGCCTGGGCATTGGTCAAGCGGTTGAACAGGGTGGATTTCCCGGCATTGGTATAGCCTACCAGCGACACCGAGTAAACATTGGCGCGCTGCCGCGCGCGGCGCTGGATGTCGCGTTGCTGGCGGAACTTGGCGAGCTTGTCCTTGAGCAGCTTGACGCGGTTGCGCAGCATGCGGCGATCCATTTCCAACTGCTTTTCACCGGGACCGCCGCGTACGCCGATACCGCCCTTTTGCCGTTCCAGGTGGGTCCAGCCGCGCACCAGGCGGGTCGCCAGATATTCCAACTGCGCCAGTTCGACCTGCAACTTGCCTTCGTGGCTGCGCGCGCGCTGGGCGAAAATATCCAGGATCAGGTTGGTGCGATCCAGCACCCGGCACTTGAGCTGCCGTTCGAGATTGCGTTGCTGGGCCGCAGTCAGCTCATGGTTGAAAATAACCAGGGAAACCTCGCCGGCCTGACACGCCGCGGCGATTTCCTCGACCTTGCCGGATCCGGCAAAGGTACTGGCATCCGGTTTGGCGCGCTTCCCGCGAATTACCGCGCTCACGTCGATGCGGGCGCTCTCGGCAAGCAGTTTGAGTTCTTCCAGGCTCTCCTCGTAATCGGGATCGTTGAAATCCAGACCGACGAGTATCGCCTTGCCGCCGCCGCTCGGGCGTTCGAACATCAAGCCTCGGCGGCGGGGTTATCGAAGGGGATAGTGACGGGACGCACTGGCACGACGGTGGAAATCGCGTGCTTGTAGACCATTTGGGTGACGGTATTCTTAAGCAGCACCACATACTGGTCGAACGATTCGACCTGTCCTTGGAGTTTGATGCCGTTCACCAGATAAATGGAAACCGGCACATGTTCTTTGCGCAAAGCGTTCAGAAACGGGTCTTGTAACAATTGCCCTTTGGCGCTCATGGTATTTCTCCAATATTGTTATAAAAATCAGGGAAACGTAACTTTACTTTATTTTTCTCCATTTAGCCAACAGTATTCTTGAGCGGAAAGGTCGGGTACCTTCCCTTTCTCCTGCTATTGCCAGAAGTCGGTGGCGATGGCATCCCCCAGATCGGCTTCGATCAGGCGGCGGCGCACTTCCAGGAGCCGCTCGATCAATTGCGGCTCCTGTTTTTCGTAAGCCTGCGCATCGGCCACCCGGTTCACCACGACGCCGAGCAGTTCGGTGATTGCGTTGCCGATGGAATTCTGGCTGATGGTGACGATCAGCTTGCCCGCGTCGTTGCGGTAGATAAGCTGTTTGAAGGCCGGCTGCCAGCGGATCGCGTTGGCGTATTTGGCGTCGGTGATGCAGCGATCCCTGACCTTCTTCGCCGTTTTCAGGAAATCGTTGTTGAACAGCAGCACGCTTTCGACTTGCTCGGGAAAATATACATCGCCCAGCATCGGCGCGTTGCGGGTGGAAACCTGGGAGAAAAAAGTACGATAAAAGTCGATGAAGCCTTTCAGCACCAAATCGTACTCGTGCCAGAAGCGAACATCTTCCAGGGCGGCCACGCCTCCCGGCACTTCCCAACTCGGCAGTCCCTGAGGATAGCCGGTCAGATCAAGACGCGCGGCATCGTCGCTCACCGGGCGCAGCACCTCCAGATGAAGCGCCTTGCAGATGAATTCCCGGTAGACGTCGTGCATATACTTCTCGAAAAGAGAGTGTTGGCCGCCGTCGGTAAGATTGGAATTTTTTGGGTCGGCAAGCTTGGCATTGCGCAAATCATCCATGGGAAATACGATGAAATGGTTATGCAGCATTCGGATGCTGGGGACCCCCGGAGAAGTCAGCGGCCAAGTGGCGTCGAGGCTGGCCTCGCCCGCCAGCACCAAGTGCCGGGACGGATCGGGATACTGCTCCAGCATGTAGTCGATAATCACCTGGTTCATCCGGTTCCAGACATGCTTGACGTTGTCCGGCACCTGGGTGCGCCGCACCGGACGCCCCAGCGGATTGAGGATGCATTTCGAGGTGTTGTAGATGATCGAGGTGTCGAATTCGTTGCTGTGCCCCAGCGCCTTGCGGTAAAGCAGCAGGTTTTCCGGGTTCATCAACAAGCCGTTGTTGTGCATCAGATCATTGAGATTTTCCGTGCTGTTGAAAAATTCGTTGGGTTTCATCCCCTCTGGAACCTCCAGGGGGATGGGGCGGAAGGGGGTAACTATTTCGCGTGGGCCGGATTGCATCGTATCGCACCTGAAATGGATGGAGGTTGGGGCGTTCCGTCCGACGGAATTGCAGGATGCGTTCCCGACGAACCAAGTTGGGAATTTTTACCATATCGCCGGAAAACAGCCGAGCAAAAAAATCGAATGCCGGGATAAACCCGGTTCATCCATAGAGCCTATTTCTTGCCGAACAGCTTGCGCCCGCGGCGGCGTTGCCGGCGGTCGCGCTTCTCCTCGCTCTCGGTTTTGGGCGCGGGCTTCTTGTCGGCAAAGGGATTCTGCCCTTGCTTGAACTGCACGCGGAGGGGCGTCCCGACCAGCTCGAACGCCTTGCGGAAGGTGTTTTCCAGATAACGCTTGAAGCTATCAGGGATGCTGGCCACCGCCGTGCCGTGGACGATCACCAGTGGCGGGTTGGAGCCGCCCTGATGCGCATAGCGCAGCTTGGGGCGGAACGGTCCGGCTTTGGGCGGCTGGTGCTGCTCCGTGGCGGCCATCAGGATGCGCGTCAGTTTCGGCGTTGACATTTTTATCATCGCCGAAGCAAAAGCCGCGTCCACCGAGGCGAACAGCCCCCCGACTCCGCTGCCCTGCAAGGCGGATATGTAGTGGAACTTGGCGAATTCGAGAAACTGGAGCTTGCGTGAAATATCGAGTTTGACCACTTCGCGCCGCGCCGCGTCCAGCCCGTCCCATTTATTGATGGCCAGCACTAGCGCCTTGCCCGCCTCGAGGATAAATCCGGCGATGTGTGCATCCTGCTCGGCGACATCCTGGCGCGCATCCAGTACCAGCACGACCACGTTGGCGTCCTCGATGGCTTGCAGGGTTTTCACCACCGAGAATTTTTCGATGGCTTCGAATACCTTGCCGCGCTTGCGGATGCCAGCGGTGTCGATCAAGGTGTAATGGCGGTCTTCGCGGTCGAATTCGATATAAATACTGTCGCGCGTGGTACCCGGTTGGTCGAAGGCGATGACGCGCTCCTCGCCGAGCAACGCATTGACCAGCGTCGACTTGCCGACATTGGGGCGGCCGACGATGGCGATTTTGGGGTGGTCATCCTTGTCTTCGGCGGCTTCTTCTTCGGGGAAGCCCGCCAGCGCCAGTTCGACCAGTTCGCGCACGCCGTCGCCATGCGCCGACGAGATTGGCAGCGGATCGCCCAGGCCGAGTTCGTGAAACTCGGCCGCCACCACGTCGCGTCGCATGCCTTCCGCCTTGTTGACCGCCAGGAATAGCGGCTGGCCGGATTTGCGCAAACGCTCGGCGATGATCTTGTCCTGCGAAGTCAGCCCCTGGCGGGCGTCCACCAGGAAAACGATGGCGTCCGCCTCGTCGACCGCCTGCAAGGTCTGACGCGCCATCTCGTGAAGGATGCCGTCTTTCGCCACCGGCTCGAAGCCGCCGGTATCCACAACCAGATAGGGCTTGTCGCCCACCCTGCCGTGACCGTAATGACGGTCGCGCGTCAGCCCCGGCAGGTCGGCGACGAGCGCGTCGCGGCTGCGGGTAAGACGGTTGAACAAGGTGGATTTGCCGACGTTGGGACGGCCGACCAAGGCTAGGGTGGGTTTCACGATGAGGCGGCGCGGAAAAAATCAGGGAGGCGATTATACCATAGCCGGCAGCGCTCCCCCGCGCCGAATAACTGGCGTTTTCCGCGAAACGCTAGGCCGGCATGGCATCCAGCGCCATCTGAAACTGGGTACACCATTTCTCCTGCGGGTCCAGCTTGGATACCCGTTCCAGGCATTCGCGGGCAATTTGCAGCAGAGTGTCGTTTTTCCCGCTCTGGCGCATGGCGAGAACGGCGACGTTGGCCAGATTAATCATGATGCGCTTGTTGTTGGGAAGCATGGCGCGGGCGTCGCCGAGCACCCGGATGGCTTCGTCCAGCTTGCCTTCCTTGGCCAAGGTTACCCCGCGGTTATTGGCCTCGACAACTTCCTGGCGGGATTTTTCGATAAGCTTTTGCCCTTCGTCCTGCAAGCCCGCCTGGTTGTAGAGTTCGTTGACTTGAGCCAACAGCCTAGTGTTCTCGTGGTTATTCTTGACGATCGCCTGCGCCAGGTTTTCGGCGGCTTCCTTGTTGCCGGTTTCCAGGAAGAGCTGGGCGGCCTCGACCATCACGCCGGGCGGCAGCGCATCCTTGTTCTGCTGAACCAGATCGGCCACTTCCTTGGAAATTTTTCCGGCGCCGACGAAATCTCCCGATTTGCGGTAAACCATCCCTTCCACCACCTTGGCGTGCAATTTGGTTTCGGGGCTTTCGAATTCCTTGTGGACATTCTTCAGAATTTGCAGGGCTTCGGCATGGTTATCCTTGTCGGAGCAGATTTTGGCCAGGCCAAGATAGGCAACGGGGGTTTTGTGTACGGAGAACTCCCCCAGCTTGATGGTTTTCCGGTATGCATTTTCGGCGGTTTCCAGATCGCCGCGCTTTTGGGCGATTTCCCCGAGACTCTTTTGCCGGATGACGGAGTTCGGCGATATTTCGGTGCAGCGCGCCAGCACGCGCTGCGCCTCTTCCAGCTCCTCGGCCGCCTCGTGGCTCTTGGCCAGCCAGTCATGGGCTTCCAGGTAGGCGGGATTGTCGTTGATGACCTCGCGGAACAGTTGCCGCGCCCGCTCCAAATCGCCGCCGTAAAAAGCCACCTTGCCCAAGCCGGTCTTGGCCCATGGAATATCCCGCTTGGCCAGTATCTGCTCGAACACCTGCCTGGCTTGCTCGTATTTCCCCATGGACAGCAATGTGCTGGTCTTGATGCGCAGCAATTCAGTCGCGTTGGTTTTGCTGGTGGACAGTATCTCGTCGCAAATGGCCACGGTGCGTGCATGATTTTTTGCGCGCATCGCTTTCTCAATATCGAGCAGCGTATCTTTCCGCGCCATCACTTTTTCCAAGCGGCCGGCCATGGTAGCCTCGTTGACCGGCTTGATGATGTAGTCGTCCGGCATGTGCTCGGCCGCGCCGAAAACCAGATCGGAGGTTTTTTCCGCGGTAATGATGATCCATGCCGTCGCCAGGCCGATCAGGTCGCGGTGTTTGGCTTCTTCGAGGACTTGCTGGCCATTCCGCCCGATGCCCAGATTAAAGTCGCACAGCACCACGTCGTATTTGCCCTTTTCCAGACAGGCAATGGCTTCGTTCCCATTGGTGGCCGTGTCGATATGTTTGGCGCCGAACGATTTGAGCATGTCCCGCATCATCGAGCGCATTCCCTGGAAATCATCGACGATCAGATAGTGCTTGCCGGCAAACAGGGAGTTGGTATCCGAAGCTGCAAACATAGGATTTCCTTTTTCAACTTAGGGCAGGCGCAGAATAAAGCAGCCGCCACCGTATTCGCCGCCGTTTTCCAGCGCCATGGAGCCGGTCTTGCCGCGGTTCCTATGAAGTTTGGCGACCATGGAAGAAAAATATAGACCGAGTCCGGTACTGCCCGAAGCGAAACTGACTCCTTTGTTGACGGCATCCCCGGTTTCCAGGATGCTGGGAGGATAACCCGCACCATTGTCATCCAGGCGGATTTCCAGGCCATCGCCGGATTCCCGGATGGCCAGCTTCAGTTTGCCGTTGGTATAGCGAGCGGCATTGTTCAGGGCATGGGAAATCACCCCGGACACCAATTCGTAATCGAAATACCAGGTCGATTCTTCATCGTAATCCAGCTTTAAGTCGATACCGAGATATTCCAGGAGCATCGCATTCTGAGAGACGATTTCCTTGACGAAATCGTCGATGGAGTTTTCCGTCAGGTCGAACGGGTAGAAATTGTTGCCGACTTTATAGACCGCCAGCATCTGGATGAGGTTGGCATTGACGCGCCGGACTTCGTAAAGCATCGGCGCGGCTTGCCGTTGTGCCGTGGGTTCCAGCGTAGCGATATTGTCCTCGAGGAAATTTATCATGACGCTGAGCGAGTTCTTCATGTCGTGAATCGCGGAAGCGAGAAATGCGGAAATGTCTGGATTCGCTTTTTGATTGTCTTCCATGCCCCCCCCTTTGCGTCTTTCATGCCCTGAAAATCTTAATCCACGGAAAGTACGAAAACGCCCCCGTTCACGGTCTGCTGCAAAATTTTTCCGCCCCAGGCGAGCGGCGGCGCCACCACGGCACTGCCGTCGGTAGCGATGCGCGCCGCGAAGTTGCCGTCGTCGCGCGACAGAAAATGAGCGTAGCCCTCGAAATCGGCAACGAAAACATAACCGTTCACCACCTGCGGCGAAGACAACTGGCGCCCAAACAGCTTATCCTGCTTCCAGATGCTGCCGCCGCTATTTTTATCCAACGCATGCACCGCGCCCTTGGCATCGCTGACATAGAGGTAGCGGTTATCCATGGTCAGGCCGGATATGCTGGAAATTTCCCGCGCCCACAGTTGGCCGCCCCTTTGAAGGTCGAAGCATGCCACCCTGCCCTGGAAAGCCACGGCGCAGACCATGCCGGCGTCGGCCACGGGCAGGCTGGTGATGTCGGCAATCCGCTCCAATTCGGTTGAGCCGCGCGGCAACGCCACGTTCGCTTCCCAGCCGATGGTGCCGTTAGCCAGGTTGAGCGCCACCAGCTTGCCGCCCGGGAACCCCGCCAGCACCGCCCCGCGCGTAATGGCGACCCCCGCGTAATTGCGCAAAGACAGCGCGGGCATGGTGCGCTGGTAGACCCATTTTTGCTTGCCATCCTGGGCGTTCAGGCCGAATATCCGCCCGTCTCCGGTGCGGACGACGACGGTGTCTTCCGCCACTTGCGGCGTACTCAGGATTTCGCTGGAGACTTTCGCCTGCCACAAAGGCTTGCCGTCCGGCGAGAAAGCCAAGACATCGCCCTTGGCCGTTCCCGCCAGAACCAGCCCGGCGCCGGCGCCGACGCCGCTTGACAGCTTGTGCCCGGTGTCGATGCGCCATGCCTGCTTGCCGCTGCCGGCCTCGAAACGGGCAATCTGCCCATCCTGGCCGGCGGCATAAATTTTGTCCTCGTCGATGGCCGGCACGAAGACGAAACCACTCGCCGCGCCGACCTGTTGACGCCACAGCACCGCCGTTTTGGCGCTCGGCTTGAATTCTTGCAGCGCCGCCCTCTCGATAACCTTCTTGGGAGCGCCGAATAGGCCGAAACCCGTGGTGACGTTTTCCGTCAGCGAAGCACATCCCGCCAGCATCGACAGCAGCCACAACAAACCGATTTTATAAAACATGCTCACTTCCGCGCTCCCATGTTGAAACGGCTAGCCGCCCAGGCCGTCCTGCTTCATTTTTATCAATTGCCGGTAGGGGCTTTTCTCACCAGTCTTCTCCACGGCTGTCTGGTAAGCGCTACGCGCCTCCGCCGTTTTACCCTGTGCCGCCAGAATATCCCCTTGCAGGTCGGCGAAAAGCGCGCCAAAGGCCGAACTGGAAGGCTTTTCCAGTTGTTTCAGGGCGTCGCCGTAATTCTTTTCGTCCAGCAGCACCCCCGCCAGACGCAACCTGGCCATATCGCGCACCCCATCTTCCTTGGCTTGTTCCGCCGCCCATTGCAATTGCGCCTTGGCGCTTTGCACGTCGCCGTTGTCGTAATTGGATTTGGCGGCCAGCAACGCGGCTCGCGGCGCGTATGGCGTGGAAGGGAACTGTTCCATGATCTGACCGGCTGCGTCGCGGGTTTTCTTGGCATCGCCGCTTTTCGCCACGTTCTGCAAAACTTCGTACATCATCGAAGCCTTGACCGCCAGGCTGTTCTGATAGTAACGCCAGCCCTGCAAACCGGCCACCGTCGCGGTAAATACCGCAACCGCCAGGATAACCGTGTTGCCGTTACGTTTCCACCACGCCTTGAGTACTTCTATTTGTTCCTGCTCTTCCAGATCGTAAGTCGCCATTTTATATACCTTTTCCCAAGAATCATTCCTGCCGTAGCAATTCCGCTGCGGCCTCCACAGTCATGCGTGCCTGTTCGCCCAATTCGCGCAGCGGCTTGACGCTGATTTCGCCGGCGGCGGCTTCGTCGTCGCCGATGATTACCGCGTAGCGCGCTCCGCTGGCGTCGGCTTTCTTCATCTGCGCCTTGAAGCCGCCCCCGCCGCAATGCAGGATGACATCCAGGCGGCTCTCGCGCAGCCGTTCCGCCACCTGCAACGCCATTCTGTCCGCCGCCTCGCCCATGTGCAGCACATAGGCGGCGGGCGCCCGGAATGGCGGCTGAAAACCGCCTTCTTCCAGCAAAGCCAGCAAGCGTTCCACCCCCATCGCAAAGCCGCAGGCTGGAGCGGCCTTGCCGCCGATCTGCTCGATCAGGCCATCGTAGCGCCCGCCGGCGCACACCGTGCCCTGTGCGCCCAAGCGGTCGGTCACCCATTCGAATACGGTGAAATTGTAATAATCCAGTCCGCGCACCAAGCGCGGATTGATCTCGTAAGCCACCCCGGTGTCGCGCAGCATGCCCTGCAAGATTTCAAAATGCTTGAGGGAATCTTCGTCCAGATCGTCGAGCAACTTGGGAGCGGCCTCGATCAACGGCTGCATCGCCGGATTCTTGCTGTCTAGCACGCGCAACGGATTGGTGTGCAGGCGGCGGCGCGCATCCCCGTCCAGGCTATCCTGGTGCCGCTCCAGGTAATGAATCAGTTTCGCCCGGTGGCGCGCCCGGTCTTCACTGGTGCCGAGCGTGTTGATCTGCAACCGGATGCCATCCAGTCCGAGTTGTTGCCACAGGCGCGCGGTCATGACGATATGCTCGGCATCCATGTCCGGCCCGGCATAGCCGAGCGATTCCACCCCGACCTGATGAAACTGGCGGTAGCGCCCCTTTTGCGGACGCTCGTGGCGAAACATCGGCCCCATGTACCACAAACGCTGCGGGGCATTGTACAGAAGATTGTGTTGCAGCACCGCGCGCACGCAGGAGGCGGTGCCTTCCGGGCGCAAGGTCAGGCTCTCGCCGTTGAGGGCATCGACGAAGGTATACATTTCCTTTTCGACGATGTCGGTGACTTCCCCGATGGCGCGCTTGAACAGGCTGGTCTGCTCGACGATGGGCATGCGAATGCCGCGGTAGCCATAGGAGGCGAGCCAATCCTGCACGGTTTCCTCGAAGAAAGCCCACAAATCGGCATCCTGCGGCAGGATGTCGTTCATGCCGCGGATGGCTTGAATGGCGGCACTCATGAGCGCCGACCGCGGCGAATGGAGCGATGCGCGCCATCCCATGGCGAACGGCCGTTGCGGCGTTCATGCAACGGGGAGAAAGAGAATAAATCCGTCATTTGTCAAAACTCTGAAATGGTTTAGCCACCTAGTTTTTTTTCATCGCGGCGATGCGCAGCCTCACCTGGCGCTCGATTTCGTCGACGATTTCGCCTTCCGAAAGTTTTCCGCTGGGTTTTCCTTCGATATAGAGCAAGTTGGGAGAGCCTCCGGCCAGCCCGATGTCGGCCTCGCGCGCTTCGCCCGGCCCGTTCACGACACAGCCGATCACCGCCACGTCAAGGTGTTCGAGAACGCCTTCGAGGCGCTGCTCCAAGGCATTCACGGTCTTGATGACATCGAATTCCTGGCGCGAGCAAGACGGGCAGGCGATGATGTTGATGCCTTTATTCCGCAGATGCAGACTCTTCAGTATATCGAACCCGACTTTTACCTCTTCCACCGGGTCGGCCGCCAGGGAAACCCGGATGGTATCGCCGATACCCTGCGCCAGCAGGAGGCCGAGACCGATTGCCGACTTGACGCTGCCGGCGCGCAACCCGCCGGCCTCGGTGATGCCCAAATGCAACGGCTGTTCGATCTGCCCGGCCAGCAGCTTGTAGGCTTCCACCGTCATGAAGATTTCCGAGGCTTTCAGGCTGATCTTGAAGTCGGGAAAATTCAGCCGGTCGAGAATCTCGATATGCCGCAGCGCCGATTCGACCATTGCCTGCGGCGTCGGCTCGCCATATTTCTGCTGCAAATCCTTTTCCAGCGACCCGGCATTGACGCCGATGCGGATCGGAATGCCATGATCCTTGGCCGATTGCACAACCGCGCGCACGCGGTCTTCGCGGCCGATGTTGCCGGGATTGATCCGCAGGCAATCCGCGCCGAGTTCGGCGACGCGCAGGGCGATTTTATAATCGAAATGGATGTCGGTCACCAGCGGCACCGGCGAGCGTTGCTTGATTTTTCCGAACGCCTCGGCGGCCTCCATGCTGGGGACGGAAACCCGCACGATGTCCGCTCCGGCGCGTGCCGCCTGGACGATCTGCGACAACGTCGCCTCGACATCGCAGGTTTCGGTATTGGTCATGGTTTGCACGCTGATCGGCGCATCGCCGCCGACCAAGACATTGCCAACCTTGATCTGCCGGCTCTTGCGGCGGGGGATTTCGACGCGAAACATGAGCCGGCCTAATTCAGCGTCAGGCGCGCCACGTCCCCGCTGGTATGGGGGATAAGATCAACCGGCTGGTCATTGTAATAAACCTTCACATTGACTGCCTTGCCTACCGTCAAGGCTAAAGGCGGTGCGCCGGAAATGACTTGTTCGTTGCCGGCTTGGCCGGTTTGCTTGAATATGGTGCGGCCGCTCTTGTCCCGGAGGTCAATCCAGGATTCCCCGCTGAAGGAAAGTTGCACCTTCGCGCCGCCCGGAGGAATCGAGGCATCCCTGTTCACCGCCTGCTGAGCAACTGGCGACGCATCTTCCTTGGGGACGAGCGCCGCCACAGGCGCTTCCGGCGAAGCCGGGGGCGGCTCGCCCTGCACCTGGCTCTGAACAGGCGGCGGCAATACCAAGGCCACGGCCGCGCTGTCCTCTCCCGAAGGCTTTACTACAACCGTATTGCCGTTACTCCCTTCCAGAAACTCGAACCCCATCCATACCAACAGAGCCAGAACAAAAATGACGGGGGCGTATTTCAACCAAAGACTGGGCTTGTTTCCAGAGAAGGTGCGCTGACTGCGCGAGGCACTGATTTCCACCTGTCCGGGCGGCACTGAAATCGGCTGAGATTGCGCCTGCGGCCGAATGGCTGTGTATTGACAGGCCTCCAGCAAGGGTTCGGGATCAATATTCAACAGCTTCGCATAATTGCGCACGAAGCCGCGGAGAAAAGTCTTGCCCGGCAAGCGCTCGAAATCGTCTGCCTCTATGGCCTCGATCTGCCTGACCGAGAGCCTGAGGCTGCGAGCCACGTCCGCGGTGCTTAGGCCAATCTTATTACGCGCGGCGGCCAAGGATGCGCCCGGGGAAATCGGCATCGGGGCAGCTTCAGCCGAAGGTTGCAGTATTTCGTCTGTCACTTCGTCCCCTTTTCAATTTTGGCAAACCCGGTAAAGTCAAACTGGCCGTTGCGCAACGCCAAGGCTTCGCGCGAATCGGGAAAACTCTTGCGCAACTGCAATCCCAAATTGGATTCCGCTTCCCGGTTCCCCAGTTTGCGCTCGATGCGTAGCGCCAACCACAGAACTTCCGGCCCCGGTTGAGCTGCCTGCATATGCCGGCCTATATAACCTTTTGCCTCCAGATACTCATTATGCCGGTAGGAAATCTCTCCCAGATAATACAGGGCTTGAAGCTGCTGGGGCTGAAGCTTCAGCGCTTTCAGGAAATAATCCGCGGCGCCCCGCTCCTCGCCCTTCATCAGCGAGCATACACCGGCATTCAGGTATGATTTTTCCGGCGTAGCATAAAGAGGGTTTTTGAGCGCCGCGAAAAAATGCTTGATGGCCTCGTCGATTCGTCCGTCCTGACACAGAAACCAGCCGTAATTGTTGTGAAAATCGGGATTGCCGTCATCCAGCTTGAAAGCACGCTGAAAATTCTCCTCGGCCTGCGGAAATTCACGCAACTCCAGGTAGATCAGCCCCAACATATTGTAGGCCGGCGCGTAACGGGGATCGGCTTTGACCGCTTCTTTCAATTCCTCCAGGGCAACGCCAAGCTGGCCACGGCTGAAATAGGCGGCGCCCAACTCCGTGTGTATTTGCGCCCGCGAGCGGGTGTCGCTCTGGGTATCCGCGGCGAAGGCTGCGGACTGCCACATGAAAACAGTCAGGCTTACCAGAAAAATGAAGATCTTCTTCACGCGGACACCTGCATGGCCGCATTCGAACGCCGCGTCTTGTCACGGACTTTCCCCGCCAACTGGCCGCATGCCGCGTCGATGTCGCCGCCGCGGGTTTTGCGCGTGGTGACGACCAGATCGGCTTGCATCAGCGCCTCGGCAAAGCGCCGAATCGCATCGGCGCGGGAACGGCGGTAACCGGTCAGGGGAAACGGGTTGAAAGGGATCAAGTTGAATTTGCACGGCACCCCGCGCGTCAAGGCGATCAGTTCGCGCGCATGGGATAAGGTATCGTTGACTCCGTCGATCATGACATATTCGAAAGTTATGAAGTCGCGGGGCGCGCTTTCCACGTAACGGCCGCATGCCGCCATCAGCTCGCGCAACGGGTACTTGCGGTTGACCGGCACCAACACATCACGCAGCGCATCGTCCGGGGCGTGCAGCGAAACCGCCAGCGCCACCGGGCATTCCTCGCGCAACCGTTCCATCGCCGGCACGATGCCGGAAGTGCTGACCGTGACCCGGCGCCGCGACAAACCGTAAGCATGGTCATCCAACATCAGGTTCAATGCCGACAGGGTATTGTCGTAATTCAGCAGCGGCTCGCCCATTCCCATCAGGACGACGTTGCCGATGGCGCGCTCGTTGCGCGGAGTGCAGCCCAGCGCCTTGTTAGCCCACCACAACTGTCCGACGATCTCCGCCACCGACAAGTTGCGGTTGAAACCCTGCCGTCCGGTAGAACAAAAACTGCATTCCAGGGCGCAGCCGACCTGGGTGGAAATGCACAGGGTGCCGCGCTCGCCATCGGGGATGAACACGGTTTCCACGCCATTCCCCACCCCGACATCGAGCAGCCATTTGCGCGTGCCATCGGCGGATTGTTGTTCGCTGAGCAGGCATGGCGGCTCGATCACCGACGACGCCCCCAGCTTTTCCCGCAACGACTTCGCCAGGTCGCTCATGTTGGCGAAATCGCTTTCGCCGAACTGGTGTATCCAGCGCAACAATTGCTTGGCACGAAAAGGCTTCTCGCCAATTTCCTGAAAATAGGCGAGTAGCCCTTGCTGATCGAAGTCGAGCAGGTTAACCGGCATTAGCGGTTGTAAACTTCCATGGAAGGGAAGAAATAGGCGATTTCCACCTTGGCGGTATCCGTCCCATCGGAACCATGCACGGCATTGGCGTCGATGCTTTCGGCGAAATCGGCGCGAATCGTACCTTTTTCGGCTTTCTTCGGGTCGGTGGCGCCCATCAGTTCGCGGTTCTTGGTAATTGCGTTTTCGCCTTCCAGCACTTGGATCATGACTGGGCCAGACACCATGAAATCAACCAAATCCTTGAAAAAAGGCCGTTCGCGGTGAACCGCGTAAAAGCCTTCCGCTTCGCCGCGAGACAAATGCTTCATGCGCGAAGCCACGATCTTCAGGCCATTGGTTTCAAAACGGGAATAGATCTTACCGATTACATTCTTGGCGACAGCATCCGGTTTAATGATGGAAAGAGTACGTTCGACAGCCATTTACAATAATCTCCGTTGAGGTTTAATTAATTCGGCAAAATAACATGTTGAGGCTATAAAATAAAGCCGGTTTCTTTTATTTCAATGGCAACAGCCTGAAATCACTTTGGTTTTTCATCAGGTTTGGGGATTGGCCGATTTTCTTCCAGAACCTGAAAGAAAATTTCGTCGCGCTTGACCATCCCCAATTCGCTGCGCGCCCGCTCCTCGATGGCCTCGTACCCCTGTTTGAGGTCACGCACATCGGCATCGAGCGAGGCATTCCGCGCCTTGAGCTTTTGGCTGATCTCCTTCTGCTTGGCGAGTTCCCGGTCTACTTCCCAAACCCGAAGCCAACTCCCCTTACCCAGCCACAACGGATACTGTAAAGCGAGAATGAGCGTTACCAGAAGTAAAGTCAGCCAGCGCATTTCAGCTCAAGTAGCGAAATGCCTCCCGACCGGCATAACTGGCGGCATCGCCCAGTTCTTCCTCGATGCGCAGTAGCTGGTTGTATTTGGCGATACGCTCGGAACGGCTCGCCGACCCCGTCTTGATCTGCATGGCGTTGGTGGCCACCGCGATGTCGGCGATGGTGGTGTCTTCGGTCTCGCCAGAACGGTGCGAGATCACCGTGGTATAAGCCGCGCGCTTGGCCATTTCGACGGCGGCGAAAGTTTCGCTCAAGGTTCCGATCTGGTTCACCTTCACCAGAATGGAATTGGCGACCCCCTTCTGAATGCCCTCGCGCAAAATGCGGGGGTTGGTCACGAACACGTCGTCGCCGACCAGTTGGATCGTCTTGCCGAGCTTGTCGGTCAGCAGTTTCCAGCCATCCCAGTCCTGCTCGGCCATGCCGTCCTCGATGCTGATGATGGGGTATTTGTCCACCCAGGCCGCCATGTAATCGGTCAATTCGGCGGAAGACAGCACCTTGCCTTCGGAAGTCAGGTGATACTTTCCGTCCTTGTAGAATTCCGAACTGGCGCAATCGAGACCGATGGCGACATCGGAGCCGGGCAGGTAACCGGCGGCCTCGATCGCCTCGACGATCAACTGCAAGGCGGTTTCATTGCTGGGCAGACTGGGGGCGAAACCACCTTCGTCACCGACCGTGGTCGGCAAGCCCTTGGCGTCGAGAATCTTGTGCAGGGCATGGAAGACTTCCACGCCGCAGCGCAACGCTTCGCGGAAAGTCGGCAAACCGACCGGAATCACCATGAATTCCTGGATGTCTGTGCTATGCGCGGCATGCGCGCCGCCGTTGATGATGTTCATCATCGGCACCGGCAGGCGCATCGGGCCGGCGCCGCCGAGATAGCGGTAAAGCGGCAAACCCGATTCTTCGGCGGCCGCCTTGGCCACCGCCATCGAAACCGCCAAAATGGCATTGGCGCCGAGACGGGATTTGGTTTCCGTACCGTCCAACTCGATCAGGGTCTTGTCGATAAAGCTTTGTTCCTCGGCATCGAGTCCGATGATCGCCTCGCAAATCTCGGTATTGACGTTTTCCACCGCCTTCAGCACGCCCTTGCCGCGATAGCGCTCCTTGTCGCCATCACGCAGTTCGACTGCCTCGCGCGTCCCGGTGGAAGCGCCGGAGGGCACGGCGGCGCGGCCTATCACTCCCGACTCCAGCAGCACATCCGCTTCGACGGTCGGGTTACCTCGGGAATCCAGAATCTCTCTCGCAATCACATCGACAATAGCGCTCATTTTTTATCCTTGAAATGAAATCTTACAAATTATGCTCGGCGAAACCCTTGCGCTTCACCAAGCCATCCAACTCGATCAGTGTTTCCAGCAGCTCGCGCATCCGCCCCAAAGGCCAAGCGTTGGGGCCGTCCGACAAAGCCACGGCGGGATCGGGATGGGTCTCCATGAACAAACCCGAAATGCCGCCGGCAACCGCCGCGCGCGCCAGCACCGGCACGAATTCGCGCTGCCCGCCGCTTTTGTCGCCTTGCCCTCCCGGCAATTGCACCGAATGGGTGGCGTCGAAAACCACCGGGCAACCGGTTTCACGCATCACCATCAGCGAACGCATATCGGAAACCAGATTGTTGTAGCCGAAAGAGGCGCCGCGCTCGCAAACCATGATGTTGTCCGCACCGCTGGCATGGCGTGCCTTGTCCACCACCTGCTTCATGTCCCACGGCGCCAGGAATTGCCCTTTTTTGATATTCACCGGCTTGCCGGCGCTTGCCGCCGCCTGGATGAAATCGGTCTGGCGGCACAAAAACGCCGGGGTTTGCAACACATCCACCACCGCCGCCGCCAGCGGAATTTCCTCCGTGGTATGAATATCCGTCAGAACCGGCACGCCGACTTGCGTCCTGACGTCGCCGAGAATGTTCAGCCCTTCTTCTATTCCCGTGCCGCGAAACGACTTTATCGAACTTCTGTTGGCTTTATCGTAGGAAGATTTGTAAATGAATGGGATACCCAGTTCGGCGCAAATCTCTTTCAGCGTTCCCGCCGTATCGAAGGCGAGCTGCCGCGATTCGATCACGCACGGCCCGGCAATCAGGAATAACGGCTTATCCAGCCCGGCTTCAAAATGACAAAGTTTCACGTATCGCTTTCAGTTTGCGTGTTTCAGCGCCGCTTCGACGAAAGCCTTGAACAAGGGATGGCCGTCGCGCGGCGTCGAGGTGAACTCAGGGTGGAACTGGCAACCGACGAACCAGGGGTGTCCTGGCAACTCCACCATTTCGCACAGCTCCTCGTTCGGCGACTTGCCGCTCACGCACAGGCCGGCCTGCTCCAACTGCGGCAAATAACCGTTGTTCACCTCATAACGGTGGCGGTGGCGCTCAATAATCATTTCCGTGCCGTAGACCTGGCGCGCCAGCGTATTTTCGCCCAGATGGCAAGCCTGCCCGCCGAGCCGCATGGTGCCGCCCAGATCGGACTCGGCCGTGCGGGTTTCGATTTTTCCATCGCGGTTCTGCCACTCGCTAATCAGCGCCACCACGGGATACGGCGTGTCGGGATCGAACTCGGTGCTATGCGCTCCCGGCATGCTGGCCATGTTGCGGGCGTACTCGATCACGGCCAATTGCATGCCCAGGCAGATGCCGAGATAAGGCACTTTGTTCTCGCGCGCATAGCGGATTGCCTGAATTTTTCCCTCGACGCCGCGCTTGCCGAAGCCTCCCGGCACCAGAATCGCGTGCATTTTTTCGAGGCTCGCCACCCCATTGGTTTCCAGCGATTCCGAATCAATGTAATGGATGTTGATTTTGCTGCGGGTATGAATACCCGCGTGGATCAGCGACTCGGACAAGGATTTGTATGACTCGGTCAAATCCACGTATTTACCGACGAAGGCGATGTCCACGAAAAACTGGGGATGCTCCAGCCGATACACCAGATCGCGCCATACCGAAAGATCGGCCGCCTTGGCGAGTATGCCCAACTTGTGGCAGACGATCTCGTCCAGCATTTGGTCGTGGAATAACGCGGGTATCTTGTAGATGGAATCCACATCCACCGCCGAAATCACCGCCTCCTCGGAAACATTGGTGAACAACGCGATCTTGCGCCGCTCCCCCTCGGGCAGCGGGCGGTCGGAGCGGCACATCAGCACGTCCGGCTGGATGCCGATCTCGCGCAATTCCTTGACCGAATGCTGGGTCGGCTTGGTTTTGATCTCCCCGGCCGAAGCGATATAAGGCACCAGGGTCAAATGGATATAGCAGACGTTGTTGCGCCCGAGCTGGACGCCCATCTGACGGATAGCTTCAAGAAACGGCAAGGACTCGATATCGCCCACCGTACCGCCGATTTCCACGATCGCCACCTCGGCGTCGCCGGCGCCGGCGCGGATGAAATTCTTGATTTCGTCGGTGATATGGGGAATGACCTGAACCGTCCCTCCCAGATAGTCGCCGCGCCGCTCTTTCTTGATGACGCTTTCGTAGATCTGGCCGGTGGTGAAGTTGTTGCGCTTGGTCATCTTCGCCTTGACGAAGCGCTCGTAATGACCGAGATCCAAGTCGGTTTCCGCGCCATCCTCGGTAACGAACACCTCACCATGCTGGAAGGGACTCATGGTGCCGGGATCGACGTTGATGTAGGGGTCGAGCTTGAGCATGGTCAGCTTGATCCCGCGGCTTTCCAGGATGGTGGCCAAGGATGCGCCAGCGATACCTTTGCCGAGTGAGGAAACCACGCCGCCCGTGATAAAAATATATTTTGTCATTGAAGAGGGAATGAGGCACGAGACGGGAGCCTATTTTAGCTTAAAGCCCGCCATATCACAAATCCATACCGATGATCGCGGCACGTATTTTTGGCTTCTCGGTTGGCGCCGGACAAAAATATCTTGCAAATAACCCCGGATCGCAGAATAATTAAGAACAATTCTCAAAGCCATTCTCCGCACCATCATACAATCATGCTCAACACTGTTGACCTTACCGAACTAAAGCCTGGTGAAAGCGCCACCATCAACTCGGTGCATACCGACAGAAGCCTATATTACCGCCTTGCCGCGCTCGGATTTCGGGTTGGCAAGCGCATCGAAGTCATTCGCCACGCGAAATTTTCCGGCCCCATGCAAGTCCGTATCGGGACGACCGACGTCATGCTGAGACGTAAGGAAGCAGAAAAGATAACTGTTCTGACCGCTCAGCCTGCATGAAGCGCATTGCCCTGCTGGGCATGCCGAACACCGGCAAATCGACATTCTTCAACCGCATCACCGGCGCCTCCGCGCGCGTCGGCAACTGGCCGGGCGTAACGGTCGATTTGATGAGCGCGCGGCTGTTGCTCGGCGGCGACATGGTGGAACTGGTCGACCTGCCCGGAATTTACGACCTGCACGGATTTTCGGACGATGAACAGGTTGTGCGCCATTTCCTCGAAAACAACCAGGTCGATCTCGTCGCCATCATTCTCAACACCACCCAGATCGAGCGTCAACTAAGCCTTGCCTTGCAACTCAAGGCGCTGAATCTGCCCGGCGTCATGCTGCTCAATATGGTCGACGAGGCAAAAAAATTCGGCATCACCGTCGATACTGGAAAAATGTCGTCACGGATCGGCATGCCGGTATGTCAGCTCAGCGCCAAATACGGCGGCGGCTTTCAGGAAGCCCAGCAAACGATTGTCGAAAAATTAGCCGTTAGCCGGCCGGTGCAGGTGGAGCGCTTGCGCGAAATGCTCGCTCCCGACGATCAGATCGAAACCAGCATGGAATCCATCCTCAGGGAAGCCGTGCAAGTTCCCGCCCAGCTCTCGGATAACCTGACCAGCCGCCTGGATAAAGCCCTGCTTCACCCCTGGCTGGGGCTGCCACTATTTTTCCTGGTCATGTACTTGCTCTTCCAGGCCATTTTCCTGTTCGGAAAACCCTTGCAGGATGGCGTCAACTGGCTGCTCGAAGCATTGCGCGGCAACGCGCTCGAACCGTTGCTCGCGCCGCTGCCGCCCTGGCTGAACGGTTTGCTGCTGGACGGCATTTATAACGGGGTCGGCACGGTCGCCACCTTCGTTCCGATTATCATCCTGTTCTTCCTGTTCATGGCTGTGGTGGAAGATACCGGCTACCTGTCGCGCGCCGCCTTCCTGATGGATGCGCTGATGTCGCGCCTGGGGCTGGACGGACGCAGCTTCGTGATGATGCTGCTCGGTTTCGGCTGCAACGTCCCGGCGCTGATGGGGACGCGGGTCATGCGCTCGCGTGCGTTGCGTCTGCTTTCCATGCTGATAATTCCGTTTTCGCTATGCTCGGCGCGTCTACAGGTATTCATTTTCATCACCGCCGCCATTTTCAGCCCCAAACACGCCCCGCTGGTGTTGTTCAGCTTGTACCTGTTCAGCTTTGCCGTCTCGCTGCTTACCGCCCTGCTGTTCAAGCGCCGCTTCGCCAACAACGAACCGTTCATTCTCGAACTGCCCCCCTACCGCCTGCCCACCCCCCGCCAAATGCTCTTGCGAGGCTGGCATGAAGTGCGGCACTTCCTCGACCGCGCCAGCAAGCTGATCGTCGCCGGCGTGGTGCTGGTCTGGATATTGACCCACTTCCCGCAAGGCGCGGCGGTCGGGAGCGGGGACACCTGGGCAGGCATGGTGGGAGACGCGCTGTCGCCCTTCCTCGACCCGCTCGGCATCAATCAGCAACTGGCGCTCGCCCTGATTTTCGGCTTCGTCGCCAAGGAAATCGTGATCGGCTCGCTGGCGGTGATTTACGGGCTGGAAAGCGATGCCCTGACGGGCGCCATGGCACAGCAACTGGATTGGGTACAGGCATACAGCTTCATGCTGTTCACCCTGATCTACACGCCCTGCCTGTCGGCCATCGCCACCTTGCGCAGCGAATCGAAAAGCTTGCCCTTTACCGCCTTCGCCATTTTCTGGCCATTGGCCGCGGCATGGCTGCTAAGCTTTATTTTTTACCAGAGCGCCCGCCTGCTAGGCTATTAGCCATCTGTCGGACCCGCTCGAACAGGCAAACCGCCGCAGCAGCGCCGGCATTCAGCGACTCCATGCCGCCCGGCATGGGAATTCGCACGACTTCATCGGCTTCTTCCAACAGGCTGGCGGAAACTCCCGCCCCTTCGTTGCCGATGATGAAGGCCACCCTTCCCCTCAAATCGCTCTGAAAAAGGCTGATTTCCCCCTGTAACGCGGCGGCTAGCACCTTGCCTTGATACGCCCGCGCCACTCTGGGCAAATCCTGGCGTTCCAGCAAGGTCAGGAAGAAATGCGCCCCCATGCCGGCGCGCAGCACCTTGGGCGACCAGGCATCGGCGCAATCGGGTGACAGGTAAGCCGCTTCGCACCCCGCCGCCGCCGCGGAGCGCAATATCGACCCCAGGTTGCCGGGATCCTGGACGGCTTCCAGCAGCACGCAAGACCCGGTATTCGGCGCGGCAGGCCGGACAGGAACGGTAATGACGGCGGCGATCCCGGTAGCGCTTTCCACCGTGGAAATTTCATTGAACAGGCCGGATTCGAGAACCACCAGCCTGTCAGCGGATAATCCATGCGCCAGCCTTTGCACCTCGGCTTCATGCAAGGCTGGCCGGGAAACGGCAAGCATTTCGGGAACATGGCCTTGGCCGAGGTAGGCTTCGATCAGATGAATTCCGTCAAGCAGCGCCTTGCCTGATTTTCTGCGCTCCCGCGCCGAGGAGGCCAGCTTTTTCAACTGCTTGAACAGCGCATTTTCACGCGAGGAAACTTGTTTCATTCAAAGACACTGGCCGACCGAATTGGCGGCGCATATCTTCCCGTCCACCCATGTCGCCTCGCCAAGTTTGGCGCCGTCGAGCGTTGCGTCCGCGAGGTTGGCGTCGCGCAGATTGGCGCCGCTCAAATCCGCATCGCGCAGTTCGGCAAAATTCAGATTGGCGCCCGCCAAGTTGGCGCGCGCCAGGTTGGCCTGGTTCAGCGTGGCGTAGGAAAGCTCCGACTGCGCCAGATTGGCTGAAACCAGGCGGCTGCCGGTCAGGTCGGTGCTATTGAAATTGACGCGGCTCAAGTTGGCGCCGGAAAGATCGCTGTTTCCCAGCAAAGTACCGCTTTTGTCGCACCCCTGCCAATTCACCTTGGGACCCGCCGCCGCTTCGCAGGAAGGAACGGGCGGCGTGATTTCCAATTTGGGCGATTCGGCCGGAATCTGTATCTGCCACGCCACGAAGGTACCCAACGAAGCAACCGCGAGCATGGACAACATCACCCACAGCCATTTAAGCCAGCGGCTCGGCATCGCGCCATGGTCTCCCGGCTGCTGATGCGCCGCGGGGTCGGTTTCCCAGCGCTCGGCGGCCTTGACGCGCTCCTTCCGCCATTTTCTCGCCTCGTCATCAAGCGGCTCTTCGGTTTCCGTTTCGGACGGTTGCGGCATTTCCGGCATCAAGCCGGGAAAATCGCTCAACGGAAGCCAATTAGCCTGATCTGGACTGATCTCGTCCGAGATCAGGATTTCCCCGCTGGAAATGGCTTGGACGATTTCCTTGAGCGGAAACTGTCCCAGCACGATAGTGCCATGCCTGACAAACCACAGTTGATTGGAATTCATACCATCTCCTGCATGGGATAGTTATTTCCGTGCCAAGTGCGCCAGCCCTTGGGCGGCGCGTAGCGTTAAGCGCTTGAATTCCTGATAGCTGTGTTCATCCAACTGACAGCTACCATGCCGCCGGTCCCCATAGACCAACCCGACCGGTTTATCGTGAACGAATACCGACATGGCGAAGAAATCGCCATTGCCGCCGATCATGCGGCGGATGTCATCCGGCAGCAATGGCGCAAAGGTGGTTTTATTCGATTCATTGACCCAGACGCTTTGGGTCTTGCTCAACAAGCGGGTGAAAAGGTGAGGATTTTTCGTTTCAAACTGAAAATTTCTCAACGGCGAATCCTTGTCCGCGCCCAAGACGTATTTCGCCTTGACGGCGCCGCGGTCGGCCGTCATCAGGGCGAACACCACCCGGTCCAGGCCGATTCCCTCGTGCAGCCCCTTCAGCACCAAGGACATCATGTCGTGAAGATTCAGGGTGCCGTCCAGGTGGGCGGCAATTTCATCCATCACCCGTTGCAGCTCATGGGAATTCGGCATCAAGCAGGCCGCCGGAGGCGCTTGCCGCCGCTCCTTTTCATCCTCGTCCGGCTCCTCCGGCCATTCGCCCGGCAACATCGGCAGCCAAGCGGCGGCGGGAGGTACATGGAAAGCTTCCCAGAAACGTCCTTCAACAATGGCATTGTGGTGGACGATTGCGATGACCTCATCGACGGGAAAATTAAACTGGCCGGCAATCACTTCATAATCGGCGGACAGTTTTGGTGAATGCCAGCCGCTGGCGGCATGCCTCGCCAATGCCGCGCCGATGATCGCCATCAATGCACGGGGATTGACCGAGTTTTTGTTGTCCATGAACCCCATCAGCAAATCGGGCAATTTCCACTCCGCCGCCAAGGCCTGATGAAAATCCCAGAGGGTAAAACCGAGGACTTCCCTTTCCGCCTCTTCCCGGCTGACCCTCTTGCGCCGCGCCATTTTCAGTATGGCCAGCATCTGCTCGGGCGCGCAGCACCACATCACGATCTCGCCCATATCGTGCAGCAGCGCGCCGACATAGACCTCTTCGGCTTTAACGTCGGCTCGCAGAACCGCGAAGTCGCGCGCCTGCCACGCCGCATGATGGGCACGGCTCAGGGTGTTGAGAAGCCCGGTCATTTCCTTGGGGCGATCGGACATGACGTCCTCGATGGCGGGCAAGGAAGCGAAATGCTTGAAAAACGGCGGAACCCCCAACATGATTATCGCATTGTGGGCGCTGGCGATTTCCGCGCTGAAGCGCCCGCGCGACCGGCTATTGGCGAATCCGACGACCTTCAGGGTCATCATGGGATCATGGAGCACAACCTCGGAAATATCCGATGCGGAAAGTCCCTCGACGTTCTTGGCCAAATAGGAGAGTGCCAAAGCGGTGCGGCGCAGTACCGGCAGATTGTCCAGGCTGACTTCGGCAACCCATTGTTCAAGGCTTTTCATTTACCGCACCGATCTCAATGCATGCATTCATCATACCGATTATAGCCGGTATATGTACAGGATAGAGTCATGAAAGTCGTCGACCTGAACCGTCCTCGCCGGCTTCACGCCTGGAACGGCAAAGGTATTGCTGATGAATAGGCTGCCGGGAAGCATTTCGGCCTGCACCTTGCGCCACAACTCGGCCATCGGCACCGGTGACAGATAGGCGTAGGCCACATCGTAGCCGCTCAAATCGTGATGCCAGAAACTGCCGAAACGCATATCGCAAGCGCCCGCCGCGCAACGCAGCCACCCCAGGGCGAAGGGCAGCGGTGCGGCCTCTATGCCCACATAATGCCCTTGTGGACGAGTTCTTCCGAGAAACCCCAGCAACCCACCCAAACCCGAGCCTAAGTCGATCACTTGCAACCCCGGTTTATCCGGCAAGATGCCCGCCACCGCCTGCCACGCCGCCCGGCTCGACAGATAAAGCGGCACCTGACTGCGGAAGACGCTCCAATAAACCGCCAGCAACGTCAGGAACGCCAGCAAATACCAGCCTGGCGCGATGTCGAGGGAAAGCCCCGCGACCAATCCCGGCACGAACAGGAGTTGAATCGGCAGCCACCAGGCCTTCATTCCCAACAGCCAGGAAACCGCCATGGCGATAACTCCCTGCGCAAGCGCCACGGCAATGACCGGCACATCCCGGTTGCCATAAGCCGCCAGCAGGAATACGAGAAGGAAAGTCAATGCAAGAGCCGCCAGCTGCGCCAACAACGCGCTAAGCAGCGGAGGCGCCCGCCGCCGGCCAGGGCGCTCCGCGAAATTTCCGGACATCAAGGCAAACCGCCCCTTAGCGAGGCTTTTTATCGAAAGGAACACTGGGCGCCTCTTTGGCGTTCGCCGGTTCCTTGCCCGTTACGGTCTGATCGCCGGGCTTCGGCTCGGCGGCGGTATCCTCAGGGGGCTTTTCCTCGCTGCCGGCGGCGCTGTTCTCCGCCGTCAGGGCTTCCTCGGTGCGCTTGTTCAGCACGATTATGCTGATGCGGCGATTGACCGGATTCAACAAATCGCTTTTATCGAAGGGCACGGCGGAAGCCAGGCCGACCACCCTCAATATTTTTACCTCCTCCATCCCTCCGGCAATCAATTCGCGGCGCGACGAATTGGCGCGATCCGCTGAAAGCTCCCAATTGCTGTAGCCCCTCTCCCCGCCGTAATAAGGGGTGGCATCGGTATGGCCGGTCAGGCTGATGCGGTTCGGCACATCGTTCAGCACCTTGCCGATCTCGTGGAGGATTTCCTTGGTATAGGGTTTCAATTGATCCCTGCCGATGTCGAACATCGGGCGGTTTTTCTCGTCGACAATCTGGATGCGCAACCCCTCCGAGGTAATGTCGATCAGAATCTGCTTCTGGAACTGGCTGAGATTCTTGTCGCTCTCGACCATTTTTTGCAGCTTGTCCTTAAGATCCTGCAGCTTGGCTTTTTCCTGCTGCGCCTTGGCCTCGGCGATGGTCGTGGTTTTCTTCGCCTGCGCTGCGCCTTTCCGTACTTGTCCGGTCGATTTGGTCAAATCCAGCCCGCCGCCGCGAATCACGCTGGTCGCGTCACCGGCGCCCTCGCCGCCGCGATTGGAAACTTTCATCGGGTTCTTGAAGTATTCCGAAATGCCTTCCAGGGTTGCCTTGGAGGTAGACCCCAGCAACCACATGAGAAGGAAGAACGCCATCATGGCGGTCACAAAATCGGCGTAGGCGATCTTCCACGCCCCGCCGTGGGCACCCCCATGCCCAGCCTTCTTGCGCTTGATGATTATCGGGCGTTGTGAATCGTCGCTCATGGCTGGGTAGCGGAAATGTGGCCGGCGTCGTTATTTCTTCTGTTTGACATGGGCTTCCAGTTCGAGGAAGCTTGGACGTTCGGTGGAGTACAGCACCTTGCGCCCGAACTCGACGGCAACCGTCGGCGCATAGCCGTTCAGGCTGGCCAGCAGGGTCACCTTGATAGTCTGGAAAACCTTGCTCGATTCTTCCAGCTTTTGCTCGCACAAGCTGGCCAGCGGGCTGACGAAGCCGTAGGAAAGCAGAATGCCGAGGAACGTGCCGACCAGCGCGTGCGCGATCAGGATGCCCAGTTCGGCGGGCGGCAGGCCGACCGATTCCATGGTATGCACCACCCCCATCACCGCCGCGACGATACCGAAAGCCGGCATGCCGTCGCCCAGCTTGGCCAACGCGCCCGCTGGAGCCGCCCCCTCGTGGTGATGGGTTTCGATTTCGTTGTCCATCAGATTTTCCACTTCAAAGGCATTGAGATTGCCGCCCACCATGATGCGCAGATAATCGGCCATGAATTCGATCACATGATGATCGGAATGCACCAGCGGGTACTTGGAAAAAAGCGGACTGGAGTCGGGGGTTTCGACATCGGCCTCGATCGACATCAATCCTTCCTTGCGAATCTTGGCCAGGATTTCATAGAGGAGCGCGAACAGCTCCATGTAGTACGCCTTGTTGTAGGGCGACCCCTTGAACAGGCTCGGCAAGGTTTTCATGGTGGACTTGATCACCTTGCTGTTGTTGCCGACGATGAAGGCGCCGGCCGCCGCGCCGCCGATCATCAACAACTCCAGAGGCTGAAACAAGGCCGCGAGGTGCCCGCCCGCCAAGGCGAAGCCCCCGAAAACCGAGGCGCCTACGATCAACCACCCGATAATGACGAACATGTCAGAAGACTCCCGTAGAGATTCAGCTCTCTATTGTTCTTGAGGTTTGCAAGACTTGCATTGTATAAACTATTTCGCTTTTCAGGAACCCATGGCCAGCAAACGCCCCATTACCGCCAAGATGGTGGTTCCCAGGCCGAGCAACAGATTCACCCCGACCAGTTGGCGCATGCGCGCCATGGCCTGCCCGGCCGCCGGCCAATCCTGATTCGCCACGCCATGTTTCAAGCGGGAAAAGGGCGCAAAATAAATGTAGGAAAAAATCGCCGCCATCGTCATTCCGATGGCCAGCATGGCATGGATATGCCAACCCACCCTGAACCCGCCGAGCATGGACATCCAAACTGCCCCGCTGCCTAAAATCAAGGCGACGGACAGCCAAACCCATAAAAAAAAGCGCCGGAACACAGCGACGAACAGCGGCAAGCGTTGTGGAGGCGGCAACGACTCGGCCGCCGCCGGGCGTAGCGCCATATGCGCGAAAAACATGCCGCCCACCCAGACGATCACCCCCAGCAAATGGAGCAACATCAGAAAATGGATCACAATCCTCCTCCTTTACCCAAAACCGCCCTGACCGGTGCAAAACTGACCCGGTGGACAGGGCTGGCGCCATGCTGCCGCAAGGCCGCCAAATGAGCGGCGGTTCCATAACCCTTGTGCCGGTCGAAACCATATAGGGGATACGCGGCATGGAGTTCCAGCATGGCGGCATCGCGTGCGGTTTTCGCCAGGATCGAGGCCGCCGCGATCTGCGCCACGCTATCGTCGCCCTTGACGATAGCCTGTGCCGGCATGGCCAGCGTGGGACAATGCAGCCCGTCGATCAACACCTCGCCCGGCGCCAGCGGCAGGCTTTCCACCGCCCTCCGCATCGCCAGCAGGCTGGCCTGGAGGATATTGATGCGGTCGATTTCCTCGACTTCCGCGCGCCCGATCGCCCAGGCCAGGGCATGCCGGCGTATTTCTGCCGCCAGTGCGTCCCGTTTTTTTTCGCCAAGTTTCTTGGAGTCGGCCAAGCCGGCGATGGGGCGGCGCCCGTCGAGAATTACCGCAGCCGCGTAGACCGGCCCGGCCAATGGTCCGCGTCCCGCCTCGTCGACCCCGCAAATCAGCAGGGCATCGTTCACGGCGCGGCTCCCCCCAGATAGGGCATGATCGCCGCGACCGCCTGTTCGGCTGCATTTTGCTTCAATTCCCGGCGCAATTCGGCGAACTGCCGGAGCAATTTCGCATTCACCAGCGGATCGCCGATCACGTTCAACAAGGCTTGCGCCAGGTTGTCGGGGGTGGCGTCATCCTGCAAGATTTCCGGCACGATGAAACGCCCCGCCAAAATATTGGGCAACCCCACATAGGGCAAATATCCCTTGCGTTTCATGATGCGGTAGGAAGACGGCGACATCTTATAGGTGATTACCATCGGACGCATCAGCAGCGCGGCTTCCAAGGTGGCCGTGCCGGAGGCCACCAACACGGCATCCGCCGCGATCATTGCATCATGGGCATGGCCGAACAGAATGGTCAGCGGCAAATCCTGCGCCTTCAGCCGGTATAGCGCCTCCTCGAAAAAATTGCGGGTTTCGCGGCTGACCAGCGGCACCAGGAAATGAACCGCAGGATTTCGCGCCGCAATGGCTTGCGCGGTGCGAATATACAGTTCGGCCATATAATGCAATTCGCTCTGTCTGCTGCCCGGCAACATGGCGATTACGGTACAGTCCTGCCGCAGCTTGAGCTGTTCGCGCGCGGCAAAGCGGTTGGGATTTTCCGGCAGGAAATCGGCCAGCGGATGGCCGGTAAAGGTGCAAGGAATCTTTGCCGCATCGTACAACGGCTTTTCAAAGGGGAAAATCGCCATGACGTGGGAAGCCGCCCGCCCGATTTTACGGATACGCTCGCCGCGCCACGCCCATATCGACGGGCTGACATAATGGATGGTGGGTATCCCGCGCCGTTTCAGCACGGATTCCAGCTTCAGGTTGAAATCCGGCGCATCCACGCCGATGAAGACATCGGGCGGATTGTTCTTGAAATGGCGCATCAGTTTGCGCCGTATCCCGAGAATCTCCCGAAAATGGCGAAGCACTTCGATATAACCGCGCACCGCCAGCTTTTCCATGGGAAACAGCACCCGCATGCCCGTCGAGGCCATCTTGGGGCCGCCGATGCCGACGAATTCGGCAAGCGGCAGGCGACGCTTGAGTGCCGCGATCAAATGGGCGCCGAGCATATCGCCCGATGCCTCGCCGGCAACCAGGCCGACAATCACTTTTTTGTTGTGCGCGCCGTCCGGCGCGGCGAGAAATTCATCCATCGCCACGGCGAACCTAACGGATAATGCCGCGCGTCGAATGCGCCAGGAAATCGGCCAGCGCCTGGATTTCAGGGCAAGACTGCGCTTCCTCGGTCAATATCCGCCGCGCTTCTTCCAGGGTGAGGCCGGAACGGTACAAGGTCTTGTAGGCGCGTTTGATCCGGGTCGTCGTCTCGCTGGTGAAGCCGCGGCGTTTCAAGCCCTCGGCATTGATTCCATGGGGCCGCGCCGTGTTGCCTGCGGCGGTGACGTAAGGCGGAATATCCTTCAGCACGACGCTGCCCACCGCCGTAATGCAATGCGCGCCGACATGGCAAAACTGGTGCACCCCGGTAAATCCTCCCAGGATGGCGAAATCGCCGACCTGTACATGTCCGGCAAGCTGGGCATTGTTGGCGAAGATAGTGTGGTTGCCGACCTGGCAGTCATGCGCCACATGGACATAAGCCATGATCCAGTTGTCGTCGCCGATGCGCGTCACCCCGGCATCCTGCGCCGTGCCGCAATTGAACGTGCAAAATTCGCGGATGACGTTGCGGTCGCCGATTTCCAGGCGGGTCGGCTCATCCTTGTATTTCTTGTCCTGCGGCACTTCACCCAGCGATGAAAACTGGAAAATCCGGTTGTCCCTGCCGATGCGGGTATGCCCGGTAATCACCACATGCGGGCCTATCCGGGTGCCTTCCCCGATTTCGACATGTTCGCCGATCACCGAATACGGACCGACGCTGACGTTATCGCCGAGCCGGGCGCCGCTATGGACGATGGCGGTCGGGTCGATCATCAGGCGATTTCCCGCTTGGCGCACATCAAATCCGCCTCGGCGACGACCTGATCGGCCACCCGCGCTTCCGCCTTGTATTTCCAGATACCGCGCATTTGACGCTCGATCTTCACGTGCAAATGCAACTGGTCGCCGGGCAACACCGGTTTTTTGAAGCGCGCCCCGTCGATGCCGACGAAATAGAAAACCGAATCGTCATCTGGCATTTCGCCCATGGTCTTGAACGAAAGGATGCCCGCCGCCTGCGCCAGCGCTTCCATGATGAGCACGCCGGGCATTACCGGATGGTGGGGAAAGTGACCGACGAAAAACGGCTCGTTGATGGTGACGTTCTTGTAGGCGTGAATGCTCTCGCCAGGCACGCAGGAAACCACGCGGTCCACGAGCAGAAACGGGTAGCGGTGCGGCAAATGCTGCAATATTTCATGTATATCCATAGCGCTCAAGATGGCTTTCCTTCCGATATGATCTGTTCCAGTTGTTTCACCCGTTCCGCCAGTTCGGTGAGATGGTGCAATTGAGCGGCATTTTTTAACCAGCTACGGTGCGGCAAGCAGGGTATCGACGACGTATAGGTGCCAGGCTCGGCAATCGACTTGGTGACCAGCGTGCCCACCGAGATATTGACGTGATCGGCGATCTCCAGATGGCCGACAATCATCGCGCTACCGGCCACCGTGCAATAGCGGCCGATCCGGGTGCTGCCCGCCACCCCGACGCAGCCGGCCAGGGCGCTATGCGCGCCGATATGGACGTTATGGGCGATCTGTATCTGATTGTCGAGCTTGACGCCCTCTTCGATCACCGTATCGTCCAGGGCGCCGCGGTCGATCGTCGTATTGGCGCCGATTTCCACGTCGTCGCCGACCAGCACCCGGCCGATCTGGGGAATTTTCAGCCACCGGCCTTGCTCGTTCGCCAAGCCGAAGCCGTCCGCGCCGATGACCGCGCCAGAATGGACGATCACGCGCCGCCCGATGCGACAGTCATGATAAATCACCACGCGGGGATAAAGGTGGGTGTCATCGCCGATCGCCACCCGGTCGCCGATATGGCAACCACCTTCGATCACCGCGCCTGCCCCGATCTCCACCTCCCGGCCGAGCACCGTCAGGGGTCCGACGCTGGCGGTAGGCGCAATGCGCGCGCCCTCCCCCACCACCGCGCTCGGGTGAACGCCAGGCAGCGCCTTCTCCCGCGGATTCAGCAGGGAAACCGCCTTGGCGTAGCATGCATAGGGATTGTCCACAACGATACGGGGCAGCGCCGACAAATCCTTATCCCGCTTCCCGACGATCACCGCGCTGGCCTTGGTCGAGGCCAACTGTGAGCGATACTTGGAATTGGCGACAAAGGTCAAATCACCTTCACCGGCATTTGCCAGGGTCGCTACCCGACGGATGGCCATGCTGCCGTCACCGGCCAATTCACCGCCGGTTTTTTCCGCTATCTCCGCCAGTGTATAAACCGGCCCGGCCTGCTCCCGCATGGTGAGATTACTTGTCCGCGAGCGCCTTCAGAACCTTGTCGGTAATGTCGATCTTGGAACTGAAATACACGGCGTCTTCCAGCACCAGATCGAATTTTTCCCGTTCCGCGATTTCGACGATGGTTTTCTTGGCGCGATCATGCACCAAGGCTAATTCCTCGTTGCGGCGCAGGTTCAGGTCTTCGCGGAACTCGCGCTGGGCGCGCTGGAAATCGCGGTTCAGGTTGGCCAGATCACGTTCCTTGTTGCGCCGCTCGCTTTCGCTGCTGGTCATGCCTTCTTTTTCCAGGAAACTCTGCAACTCCTTGGCCTGTTTCGCCATTTTTTGCAATTCCTGGTCGCGCGAGGCGAATTCCTTTTCCAGCTTTTTCTGTGCCTTTATGGCGGGAGCCGCCTCGCGGAACACCCGGTCGGTATTGACGAACCCCATTTTCAGCTCGGCGGCGGAAACCCCGGCGGCTGCCTGCATCATCCAACCTGCAATCAAAATCGCCAACAATCTGTTCAACATCTTCTCCTAACCTATCACTATTAAAATACGGTTCCCAGCAAAAACTGGAACCGTTCGAGCTTGTCGCCATCCTTGGGGTTCAAGGGTTTGGCCAAGCTGAATTTCATCGGCCCCATCGGCGAAAACCAACTGACCGCCAAACCGGCGGAATAACGAATTTCGCTGGCATTGATCTTCTCGTCCTTACCGAACACCGCGCCGCCATCGACGAACGCGCTCATGCGCACGGAACGGTCGTTGCGCATTCCCGGAAAGGGAAACAGCACTTCGACGTTACCCACCAGCCGGCGCGTTCCACCGTATGCATTGCCGTCGCTATCCTTCAGCCCGATGGTGCTGGTACGGTAGCCGCGCACCGAAGTGTTGCCGCCCGCATAGAAATTCTTGAAGAAAGGAAATTCCTTGTCGCCGTAGCTGCCTGCGACCCCCGCCTCGCCGTTCAGCATCAAGGTGAAAGTCCGGCTGACCGGATAAAACCACTGATGCTGGTAGGACAACTTGTAATACTTCAAATCTCCGCCGGGCAGCCCGAATTCGCCGAACCCTCTCTGGTATATGCCTTCGGTCGGATAGGTGATGCTGTCGCGGCTGTCGCGCGCCAAGCCGGCGTCCAGGCGCAAGGTCGTATTCTTCTCGCCGAACTGGGCGACGTAATCCCGATAGCGCAGCGGACTGTCGGGAAATACGGTCAACGACAGGCTCTCCGCGGACAAGCCGAGGTTGAGGGTATCCAATTCGTTCAGGGGGACGCCGAAACGCACCCCGGCGCCGATGGAGTTCGTGTTGTACTTGGCGATCGACAGGCTGGTGGCGTTCACCTTGCGTTTGTACAAATCGAAGCCCCGGCTGATCCCGTCGACGGTGTAATAGGGGTCGGTAAACGACAAGGCGTAGACGGTATTGATCTTGCCCGAATTGACCTGCGCGCTTAGCTGGTTACCGCTGCCGAAGACATTGGCCTGGCTCACCGAACCGCTCAGAATCACCCCTTCAGAGCTGGAGAAACCGGCGCCCGCCATGATGCTGCCGGTGGGTTTTTCGCTGATGGTGATGTTCATGTCGACCTGATCGGTGGTGCCGGGCACGGCGGGCGTCTCGACGTTGATGTCCTTGAAATAGCTCAAGCGTTCGAGACGCACGCGGGAGCGCGCGATCTTGTCGGCGGCGTACCAGCCGCCTTCCATCTGGCGCATTTCGCGGCGGATCACTTCGTCGCGGGTGCGGGTATTGCCGGCGATGTTGATGCGCCGCACGTAAACGCGCCGTCCCGGATCGACGAAAAAAGTGAAGGAAGCCAGCCGCTTCTCCTTGTCGAGTTCCGGCACCGCGTTGACGTTGGCGAAGGCATAGCCGTCGTTGCCCAGCCGGTCGCTGATGGCCTTGTTCGACTTGGTCAATTTCTCGCGCGAGAAAACGTCCCCCGGCTTTATCTGGATAAGCTTGCGCAGCTCTTCTTCCGCGACCAGCATCTCCCCGCCCAGCTTGATGTCGGAAACGGTATATTTCGGCCCCTCGGCGATATTCAGGGTAATATAGATGTCCTGTTTTTCCGGGGTGATCGACACCTGGGTCGATTCGACATTGAATTCGAGATAGCCCTGATTCATGTAATGCGAGCGCAGGGTTTCCAGATCGGCCGCGAGCTTCTGCTTGGAATATTGATCGTTCTTGGTGAACCAGCTCATCCAGCCGGGTGTGCTCAACACCAGCAAATCGAGCAGATCCTTTTCCTTGAAAGCCTGGTTGCCGACGATGTTGATGGCGCGTATTTTTGCGACATCGCCCTCGTCGATGTTGAAATTGATCGCCACGCGATTGCGCTCCAGCGGCGTCACGGTCGTCGTCACCGTCATGGCATACTTGCCGCGGCTGAGGTATTGGCGCTTGAGTTCCTGTTCGGCCTTGTCGAGCAGCGACTTGTCGAAAATCCGCGATTCCGTCAGCCCGATCTGCTTCAGACCATCCTTCAGTTGCTCCTTGTTGAACTCCTTGAGGCCGACAAAATCAATTTGCGAAATGGCGGGACGTTCCTGTACCGTCACGATCAGGACGTCGTTCTCCACTTCCAGGCGGACATCCTTGAAAAAACCAGTGGCGAAAAGCGTCTTGATCGCCGCCGCGGCTTTTTCGTCATCCAGTTTTTCCCCCACCTTGACCGGCAGGTAGTTGAATACCGTGCCGGCCTCCGTGCGCTGTATCCCTTCCACCCGGATATCCTTGATTATGAACGGCTCGAGCGCATACGACGGCGCTGCGAAGAGTCCCAGCAGAATCAAGGAGAGAATTTTTGGCTTCATTGTAATTGTCCGGTAATCAGACGGTTAATATCGTTATAAAAGGCGAACAGCATCAACGTCAGCAGGATGGCGATACCGATTTGCTGACCGATCTCCATGGTTTTCTCGGAGAGCGGGCTGCCCTTGATGATTTCCGCCATATAATACAATAAATGCCCGCCATCCAATAAGGGCACCGGCAACAAATTCAGCACCCCCAGGCTGATGCTTATCAGCGCGAGGAAGCTCAGGTAGGCGACCCACCCCATGTGCGCCGACTGGCCGGCATAGTCGGCGATGGTGATCGGACCGCTGATGTTTTTCCACGAAACCTGGCCGGCGACCATGCGGAACAGCATTTTCAGGCTGAAGACCGAGGTATCCCAAGTCTTCGCCAATGCCTTGGCGAAGGCCTGGTGCGGCGGATAGCGCACCTCGGTAATCAATGCCTTGAACATTTCCCTGTCGATCAACGGGGACGCTCCGACCCTGCCGATATGCTTGCCATTGTCACTGACCGGAATAGGCGTAATATCGACCAGCAGCTCCTCGTCGCCGCGCAGGATGGCCACATGCAAGGTTTTTTGCGGATTTTGCCGCACCCATTGCACCCAATCCTCCCAGCGCCGGACGATCTGGCGGTTGACCGCCACGATCTCGTCACCCACCTTGAGGCCGGCCTTGAGCGCCGCGCCGTCCGGCAGCAAGGCGCCGATCCGGGGAGCGATGTCGCTCTGAAAATGCACCAGACCGAGTTTTTCCAGGAAATCGTTTTCCAGATCGTCGGAAGTAATGGCGCTGACGTCGAGTCTGCGCACCTCCAAGGCATGGCGCGGTGTTTCCACCTCGATTTCCAGGGTCGGGTTTTCCATGACATGCCGCAACAGCGCCCATCTGGCATCCTGCCAGGTGGCAACGGCTTCCCTGCCGACCTTGGTGATTACTTCGCCGCGCTGAAAGGCGGCATGGGCGGCGGGCGAGGCTGCCGGTGCTTCGCCCAGCATGGGCTTGACGCCTTGCACGCCAAGCATGAACAGCCCCCAGTAAAGCAGCACGGCCAGAATCAGGTTGGCCAGAGGCCCGGCAAGGACGATGGCGCAGCGGCGATACACCGACAAGCGGTTATAGGCGCGGTGCAGTTCGTGGGGCGCAACCGTGCCTTCCTGCTCGTCCAGCATTTTGACGTAACCGCCCAGGGGAAACGCCGCCAGCACCCATTCCGTCTGGTCGGCGCCGTAGCGCCTGATAATCAGCGGCTTGCCGAAACCGACACAAAACCGCAACACTTTGACGCCGCACCAGCGCGCCACCTGATAGTGGCCGTATTCATGCACCACGATCATGATACCCAGGGTCACCGCGAAAGCGGCCAGCGTAAACAGGAAGTTCATAGCGCTCCGATCATGTTCCCGGCGGAAACGCGCGCCGCTTCATCCGCCGCCAATACGTCCGGCAACGACTCGGCCGGCCTGACGGCAACCTCTCCCATAACCCGTTCGATGATCCGAGGAATCTCCCGGAATGGAATTTTCTCCGCCAGAAATGCGTCCACAGCCACTTCATTGGCGGCATTCAGCAGCGCCGGCGCCGTCCCGCCGCGGCGCAACGCCTGGTAAGCCAAATCCAGGCATGGAAAACGAGCGAGATCGGGTTTTTCGAAATCCAGACGGGCGATCTTGAACAAATCCAGCGGCGCCACCCCGGCGTCGATGCGCTCGGGATACGACAAGGCATAGGCGATCGGCGTACGCATGTCCGGGTTGCCGAGTTGCGCCAGCACCGACCCATCGGCGTATTCGACCATCGAATGGATCACGCTCTGCGGATGAATCACCACCTCTATCTGTTCGGGGGCGGTATTGAACAGCCAGCGCGCCTCGATCACCTCCAGCCCCTTGTTCATCATGGTGGCGGAATCGACCGAGATTTTCTTGCCCATCACCCAATTGGGGTGGGCGCATGCCTGTTGCGGCGTAACATGTTCCAGTTCGCTCACGGGAACGGCGCGGAACGGCCCGCCCGAGGCCGTCAGCAAAATCCGGCGCACGCCGTTTTCCGATAAATCGGGCGAAAATCCTCTCGGCAACGCTTGGAAAATCGCATTATGTTCGCTGTCTATCGGCAGCAATTCGGCGCCGTGCCGGTGCGCGACATCCATGAACAGCGCCCCCGACATCACTAGCGTTTCCTTGTTCGCCAGCAGAATGCGCTTGCCTGCCCGCGCCGCCGCCAGCGCCGGGCGCAATCCCGCCGCGCCGACTATCGCGGCCATGACGCTGTCCACCTGGGGCAGGGAGGCCACTTGCTCCAAGGCTTCCATACCGCTCAGCACTTCCGTTCCCAGGCCGTCCTGGCGCAGCCGCCGGCGCAAATCCGCGGCACAGTCCGCGTCCAGCATGACCGCGAACTCCGGCTCGAATTGCCGGCATTGCGCATGGAGTTTTTCCACCTGCCGGTTGGCGGTCAGGGCGATCACCTTGAACCTGTCGGGATGACGCGCCGCCACGTCCAGCGTATTGACGCCGATAGTGCCGGTGGCGCCGAGAACCGTGAGATTGCGCAGCTTGCTCATTTCACCAGCATCCCCCAATCCAGGCACGTCACGCACAGCGCGGCGGCCGGCAGCGCCGGGATCAGACCGTCGATGCGATCCAGCACGCCGCCATGCCCCGGCAG
This sequence comes from uncultured Sulfuricella sp., assembly GCA_964505475.1. Classification (GTDB taxonomy): domain Bacteria; phylum Pseudomonadota; class Gammaproteobacteria; order Burkholderiales; family Sulfuricellaceae; genus JAGXQV01. The sequence goes on from CAZDIJ010000002.1 coordinate 65,809, forward strand.
GATCGAACCGCTATCCTTGAGGCCGGCAATCCGTTTCATCCAGGATTCGAACAAGTCCCCGGCGATGCTCAAGGCCGCCAGCAGCCAGAATGCCGCCATGATCCACCACGAAGTCTGCGCCCATAGCGCCACGCCCAGGCCGAACGCCGTCACGCCTGCCCAAGCGCCCGCCACTCCTTCCCAGGTCTTGCCGGGGCTGATGGCCGGAGCCAGCTTGTGCTTGCCGAAACGGCGTCCGGCGAAATAGGCCGCGCTATCGGCAATCCATACCACCATCATCAACACCAGCAGAAAATCGGGATTGATTTCACGCAAGAATCCCAACGCCAGCCAAGTCGGCAGCAACAGCAGCCAGCCCAGGCAGGCCAAAACAGCGGCATGTTGCGGGCGCCAGCCGAAAACCAGCCACAACCAGGCCGGCGCCATCCAGAACAGGGTTGCTGCGGCGAACAACCCGTTCCGCGCGCCATCGCCCCAAGCCGCCAGCAACAGTCCCAGCAGCAAAGTGGCCAACAGATAGAGGCGCCGCGCCAGGGGCGGGTAGCCGGCAATGCCGCCCCACTCCCAGGCGCCGATCAAGATGCCGGCCAGGGTCAGGAGCGTCCAGGGCAGCGCGGGAAGAAAATAAAGCGCACCGAGAAACAGCAACAGCAGCGCCACAGCGGTAATCACGCGCTGTTTAAGCATTATTCCGCAATTGCTCGCTGGTGCGGCCAAAGCGCCGCTCGCGCTGCTGGTAGGACTGGATGGCGCGCTTCAGCGCGGCGGCATTGAAGTCCGGCCACAAGGTGTCGGTAAAGTAGAGTTCGGTGTAGGCCAGTTGCCACAACAAAAAATTGCTGATGCGTTTCTCGCCCCCGGTGCGGATGAACAAATCGGGTTCCGGCGTATCGGGCATCGACAGATGAGCCGCCAAGTCGTCCTCGCCGAAGGTATGCGCCAGTTCCGGCGCGCTCTCGAGCATGCGCCGGAATGCCTGCATGATGTCCCAGCGGCCGCCGTAATTGGCGGCGATGGTCAGGGTCAGGGCGGTATTGGCGGAGGTCTGCTGTTCCGCCTCGCCGATCAGGTCGATCAGCTTTGCGTCGAAACGCGCGCGGTCGCCGATAATCCGCAGACGGATGTTGTTCTTGTGCAGCTTGGCGACTTCCTGCTCCAAGGCGCGCAGGAACAACTGCATCAGGAAGCTGACTTCGTCGGCCGGACGACGCCAGTTCTCGCTGCTGAACGCGAATAGGGTAAGGTGTTCGACGCCGAGATCAACGCACGACTTGACCGTGCTGCGCACGGTCTCCAAGCCGCGCTGGTGGCCGGCGACGCGCGGCAGGAAGCGCTTTTTCGCCCATCGGCCGTTGCCGTCCATGATGATGGCGATGTGGCGGGGAATTTCCTCCACCTCGGGAATCGCTCTTGTCGAGCTTTGGAACAGAGCCACGGGTCTGGGTGCCTTATACGGCCATCAAGTCGGCTTCTTTGGCGTGGAGTATCTTGTCAACTTCGGCGATGTTGCGGTCGGTGAGCTTCTGAATCTCGTCCTGCGCCTTGCGCTCCTCGTCCTCGCCGATCGTCTTGTCCTTCAACAACTCCTTGAGGGTGGCGTTGGCATCACGGCGCACGTTGCGAATCGCCACCTTGGCGTTTTCCGCTTCGCCCTTGACCACTTTTATCAGTTCCTTGCGGCGCTCCTCGGTCAAGGCCGGCATCGGCACCCGGATCAGATCGCCCTGCGCGGCGGGATTGAGTCCCAGGTCGGAATCGCGGATCGCCTTTTCCACTTTGGCGATCATGTTCTTTTCCCACGGCTGGACGCCGATGGTGCGCGAATCGACCAGATTGACGTTGGCCACCTGATTGATCGCGGTGGGTGTCCCATAGTAGTCCACCATCACATGGTCGAGGATGCCGGTATGGGCACGCCCGGTTCTGACCTTGCCCAAATCGGCCTTCAAGGCCTCCAGGCTCTTTTGCATTTTTTGTTCGGTGGATTTCTTTACGTCGGCAATCATGTTGTTCCCCTTTGAACCTACTGAAATAGGCTCTTAACACTCGACCAAAGTTCCTTCGTTTTCGCCCATGACCACCCGCTTCAGCGCACCCGGCTTGAAAATGCTGAATACGCACAGCGGCATTCTCTGGTCGCGGCACAGCGCCAGGGCGGTGGCGTCCATCACTTTCAGGTTGCGCGCGATGGCCTCGTCGTAACTCAGGCGCTCGTAGCGTTGGGCGGTGGGATCGGTTTTCGGATCGGCGGTATAGACCCCATCCACCTTGGTCGCCTTGAGCACCACATCCGCGCTCATTTCGACCGCGCGCAGCGCGGCGGCGGTATCCGTGGTGAAAAACGGGTTGCCGGTGCCGGCGCCGAAAATCACGATCTTGCCTTCTTCCAGGTAACGCAGCGCCTTGCCGCGGATATACGGCTCCGCCACCTGCTCGATGGTCAGCGCCGACTGCACCCGCGCCAGGATGCCGGCGCGGCGCATGGCGTCCTGCAAGGCCAGCGCGTTCATCACGGTGGCCATCATGCCCATGTAATCGGCCGTAGCGCGGTCCATGCCGGCGGCCGCCGGCGCCACGCCCCGGAAAATGTTGCCGCCGCCGACCACCACCGCCACCTGCACGCCCAACTGGGCGACTTCGCCGATTTCCGCGACGATGCGTTCGATCACGTCGCGGTTGATGCCATAGCTGTCGTCGCCCATCAGGGCTTCGCCGGAGAGCTTGAGCAGGATGCGGGAGAATTTCGGCTGCGGCATGGCGTTACACCTTGGCGGCCGCGGCCACTTCGGCGGCGTAGTCGGTCACCTTCTTCTCGATGCCCTCGCCCACCACGTACATCTGGAAGGCGTTGACCTTGGCTTTCTTGGAAGCCAGCAGTTTTTCCACGGTTTCGTCGGGATTCTTGACGAAAGGCTGGCCGAGCAGCGTCACTTCGGCGAGGTATTTCTGGATGCGGCCTTCCACCATCTTGGCGACGATGTCGGCGGGTTTGCCGCTTTCAGCTGCCTGGGCGGTGTAGATTTCACGTTCCTTGTCCAGCAGATCGGACGGCACCTGATCCCTGGAAACGCATACCGGTTTGCTGGCGGCGATATGCATGGCGATATCCTTGCCCAGCTGCTCGTCGCCACCTTCGCAATCCACCAGCACGCCGATACGGGTGCCGTGCAGGTAGGCCGCCAGCTTGCCGGCGGTCTGGAAACGCACGAAGCGGCGGATGGTCATGTTTTCGCCGACCTTCATCACCAACGCCTTGCGGGTGTCCTCGACCGTCTCGCCGGAAGGCAGCTTGGCCTCGGCCAACGCGGCGACATCGGCGGGATTGGCTTCCACCACCAGTTGCGCCAACTGCTTGGCGAGCGCCATGAAATCCTCGTTCTTCGAGGCGAAGTCGGTTTCGCAGTTCAGTTCCACCAGGGAACCGGCCTTGCCATCCGCGCCGAGGAAACAGGCCACCACGCCTTCCGCCGCCACGCGGCTGGCCGCCTTGCCGGCCTTGGCGCCGCTCTTGATGCGCAGCAGGTCTTCCGCCGCCTTGAAGTCGCCGTTGGTCTCGGTCAGCGCCTTTTTGCACTCCATCATGCCCAGACCGGTCAACTCACGCAATTCCTTTACCATGCCCGCGGTAATTTCCGCCATTTCAAGCTCCTTAAATACTTTCAGAAAAAACAAGCCGCCCCGGCGGCTTGCCGATATCCGATACAAAAAAGGGGCTTGCGCCCCTTTTTAGGTTGCGATGCTGGTTAAGCCGCTACCTGTCCGGCGGCGTCCTTCACTTCGACGAACTCGTCGCCGACGATTTCCTGGATCACCTGGCTGCGGCCTTCCAGAATCGCGTCGGCCGCGCCGCGCGCGTACAGGCGGATCGCCTGGCTGGAGTCGTCGTTGCCGGGAATGACATAATCCACCCCGATCGGGGAATTGTTGGTGTCGACGATGCCGATCACCGGGATGCCCAGCTTCTTCGCCTCGACAATGGCGCCGCTCTCGTGGCCGACGTCGATAATGAACAGTGCGTCAGGCAGGCCACCCATGTCCTTGATACCGCCCAGGCTGCGCTCCAGCTTGGCCAGTTCGCGGCTGAGCATCAGGGCTTCCTTCTTGGACAGCTTGGCGGCATTCTCTTCCACCAGCAGGGCTTCGACATCGCGCAAGCGCTTGATCGACTGCTTGACGGTCTTGTAGTTGGTCAGCATGCCGCCCAGCCAGCGGAAGTTGACGAAAGGCGCGCCGCAGCGCTCGGCTTCTTCCTTGACGATCTCGCGCGCCTGGCGCTTGGTGCCGACGAACATGACGTTGCCTTTGTTGGCGGCCATCTGGCGGATGAACTTCATCCCTTCCTGGTACATCGGCAGGGTTTTTTCCAGATTGACGATATGAATCTTGTTGCGGTCGCCGAAAATATACGGCGCCATCTTGGGGTTCCAATAACGGGTCTGATGTCCGAAATGGACGCCCGCTTCCAGCATTTGACGCATGGTTACCGACATGATTTAAAACTCCATAAGTAAGGGTTAAAACCTCCGCCGGCCCGAACGTCACCCTGTTTTGGGGCACCCTGTACTGTTACGGCCGGCGTGTGAATTATGAGCTTTGTTGGAAAGCTCAACTGCGAATAGTATCATAAAAACAACCGCCCCCTCAAGGCAGTGTCCGCCTCGAACTTTGCTATACTCCGCCCTTCAAGCCATCAAGCATCGTAATCATGCCGATCATCGTCAAAACCCCGCAGGAAATCGAATACATGCGCGTTGCCGGCCGGCTGGCCGGAGAAGTGCTCGACTACATCCAGCCTTTCGTAACCGCCGGCGTCACCACCGGCGAACTGGACAAGCTTTGCCACGATTACATGGTCGAGGTGCAAAACACCATCCCGGCGCCGCTCAATTACGCGCCGAACGGCCACCGCCCTTACCCCAAGTCGATCTGCACCTCGGTCAACCACCAAGTCTGCCATGGCGTTCCCGGTGAACGAAAGCTCAAGGCGGGAGACATCGTCAACCTCGACATCACCGTCATCAAGGACGGATTCCACGGCGACAGCAGCCGCATGTTTTACGTCGGCGAACCGCCGATCCAGGCGCGGCGCCTCTGCGAAATCAGCTACGAATGCCTCTGGGTGGGCATCGCCGAGGTCAAGCCCGGCGCCCATCTCGGCGACATCGGCCATGCCGTCCAAAAACATGCGGAAGGCAACGGATTCAGCGTGGTGCGCGAATATTGCGGTCATGGCATCGGCCGCTCCTTCCACGAAGACCCGCAGGTGCTGCACTACGGCAAGCGTGGCGACGGCGTGAAACTCGAATCCGGCATGATCTTCACCATCGAGCCGATGATTAATGCCGGCAAGCGCGACATCCGCCAACTCGGCGACGGCTGGACCATCGTAACCAAGGACCACAGCCTGTCGGCACAATGGGAACACACCATTCTGGTCACCGAGTCCGGCTATGAGGTGCTGACGCTTTCCACCGGCGCCCCGCCCAAGCCCGGCTTCATCCCCTAACCCGCCATGCCGGCACCCTGGCGCGCCCTACTCAAGGAACGGCGGCTAGCCCTGAACGAAGCATTCACGGGCAACGCCCCAACAGGCTATCTGCACCGCCACGGCAAGCTGATCGACGAGTTGCTGCGCACCATCTGGCAGGAAACCGCGATGCCGCGAACCTTCGCCCTGGTCGCCGTGGGCGGCTATGGGCGCGGCATGCTTTACCCGCATTCCGACATCGACCTGCTGGTATTGCTGCCGGACTGCACCGGCGACGACGCAAAATCCCAACTGGAACACCTGATCGGGCTGCTGTGGGATACCGGTCTGGAAGTCGGCCATAGCGTGCGCACCGTCCCGGAATGCATCGAGGAAGCGATCCGGGATATTTCGGTGCAAACCAATCTGCTCGAATCGCGCTTCCTGGCCGGCAGCCGCTCGCTTTACCGCCAATTCACCGCCACTGTCGCACGGCATATCGACCCCAGCGCGTTTCTCGCCGGAAAACTGCTGGAGCAACAGCAACGCCATGCGCGCTTTCACGATACGGCCTACAACCTCGAACCCAATCTCAAGGAAAGCCCCGGCGGCCTGCGCGATTTGCAAACCGTCATGTGGATCGCCGGAGCGCTGGGCATAGGCGCCTCCTGGAACGACCTGGTGCGTGAAAAGATCATCACCCACGACGAGGCCGCCAATATCCGGCGCCATGAAAAATTCCTACAGCGATTGCGGATACACCTCCACCTTCTCGCCAATCGGCGCGAAGACCGCATCGTGTTCGACCACCAGAATGCACTGGCCGAACGCATGGGCTTCGCGCCGACCAGGCAGCGTTCGGCCAGCGAGCTGCTGATGCAGCGTTACTACCGTACCGCCAAGGCGGTCACGCTGATGAACGAGATATTGCTACGCAGTTTGCGGGCGCGCATCGACTCGCCGGTCTGCCACCTGCCGGAAATCATCGACGCGCGCTTTCAGTCCCGCGGCGGATTGCTGGAAGCACGCGACGAACAACTATTCCGGCGCGAACCGTCGGCCATCCTTGAGTGCTTTTTGACGATGGCGCGACATCGGGAGTTGAAAGGCATCGGCGTTGCGACCCTGCGCGCTCTGTGGCGCGCGGCGCCACGCATCGACGCCGCCTTCCGCCGTGACCCGGAAAACAAAAAGCGCTTTATCGAATTCTTCCGCCAGCCGCACGGCATCACTCACGAACTGCGCCGCATGAACCAGTACGGCGTGCTGGCGCGCTACCTGCCGGCCTTCGGCCACGTCGTCGGGCAAATGCAGCACGACCTGTTCCACGTCTACACGGTGGACGAGCACATCCTGTTCGTGGTGCGTAATCTGCGGCGCTTCACGGTAGCGGAATTCGCCCACGAATTTCCCTTGTGCAGCCGCCTCATCAACGGCTTCGAGCGTCCCGAAGTCCTGTATCTCGCCGGCTTGTTCCACGACATCGCCAAAGGACGGGGAGGCGATCATTCCCACCTGGGATCGGGCGTGGCACGGCGCTTTTGCCGCAGCCATGGACTGAATAAGGAAGACACCGAAATGGTCGGCTGGCTGGTGGAAAACCACCTGGTCATGTCGTCCACCGCGCAAAAACAGGATGTCAGCGATCCCGACGTGATCGCCGCCTTCGCTGCCCGCGTGGGCGACCTGCGCCACCTGACGGGGCTTTACCTGCTGACCGTGGCGGATGTCCGCGGCACCAGCCCGAAAGTATGGAACGCCTGGAAGGGAAGATTACTGGAAAACCTGTTCCAGGCCACCCGTCGCTATCTTTCCGGCGCCTCGCCGGCGCCCGAAACCTACCTCCAGGAACGCCAAGTCGAGGCTCTCAAGACGCTGCGCCTTTACGCCATTGCCGAACACGCCCACGAAGCGCTCTGGAAACAATTCGACGACGGCTATTTCCTGCGCCACGAAGCCCAGGAAATAGCCTGGCAAACCCGCCTGCTCTACCCTCACGCGAACACCTCCACCCCGATCGTCCGGGCACGGCTGAGTCCCACCGGCGACGGCATCCAGGTAATGATCTACACACCCGACCGCGACGACCTGTTCGCACGGATATGCGGTTTTTTCGAGCGCACGGATTTCAATATCGTCGAGGCCAAGATCAGCACCACGCGCCACGGCTATGCCCTCGACAGTTTCGTGGTGCTGGATGAAGCGGGAAAATCCGCCCATTACCGCGACCTGCTGAATTTCATCGAACACGAACTGACCCAGCAGCTCATCCAGCTCCCGCCCCTTCCGCCCCCACTCGACGGTCGCTTAAGCCGGCACTTGAAGCATTTTCCCATCGCGCCGGAAATCAGTATCCGGCTCGACGAAAAAGGTATCTATCACATTCTCTCCATCACCGCCGGCGACCGCCCCGGCCTGCTGTCGCGCGTCGCCCGGGTATTCCTCGAACACGGCATCCATCTCCATACCGCAAAAGTCACCACGCTGGGAGAACGCGCCGAGGATACCTTCTTGGTTACCGGGGACAATCTGGATAAGGCGAAAGCAGTGCTGCGGCTGGAAACCGAGTTGCTGGAACAGCTTCAAACGCCAAGAAAATAAAACTCCTCGCATCGAGAGGCGTGCCCTCTTAGAGCCTATTTCAGTAGTATCCATACCCCGCGTTGCGTCCAGAAAGTGATGGCTGCTAGGAGCGAGGAGCGCCAATGGTCGTTCCATTGGCGCGACGAGCGACAACGCAGACGCGCTTTCTGGACGCAACCCGAAGGGCCGGAGCCATTTGGGGCGCAGTGCTAGGCGCGAACGGCGCCGTTTGGTCATTCCAAACAAGCCGCGAGCAACAACGCACTGCGCCCCAAATGGTTCCGGCGCGGGGCATGGATAATACTGAAATAGGCTCTTAGTGCAGACCGGCCTCCACCACGCCGGGTAAATGCTTGTCTGTATCGGGCACCATCTTCTCGTCCGCCTGGCCGTGCTCCAACTGGTAAAGCCATGCCAGCAATTCGGCAACCGCGATGTACAGTTCCGGGGGAATATGCTGGTCGATGTCCACCTGCATCAGCAGTGCGACCAATTCGGGCGATTCGTGCACATAGACTCCTGCTTCCTTGGCGCGCTCGATGATCGTTTCGGCTATCAAGCCGCGCCCTTTCGCCACGACCTGGGGCGCCGACTGGCCGGCACGGTAAGCCATCGCCACGGCAAGCTGCGGATTCTTCCTAGGCGTGTTCATTCCGTTCCACCGTCATGCCCAGCATCTGCAAACCGGCGGCGCCCAAGGAATTCTGCAACTTCCCTTGCGCCTCCTTCAGCGTTTCGATGGTGGGAACATAAGATGCCGCAAGCCCAATGCGCAGCCCCAGAGGGGTAAACGCCAAGGTTGCGGATACATCGCCCAGCCGCGGCAACTGCAATCGCAGCTTGGTTTGCCACTTCACATATTCTGCGTCCTCATTGCCGCCATGCTCTTCCCTTTCCTCGACCGTCCATTCCATTTGCTGGCCAGGCCACACCAGCCCTTGCCATATAAGTTGATGTGAATCGAGCGTTTGCAACTGCTGCTGAATGAGCGGCAGGGCTTCCGGATGCACCAGGTTTTCCGCCCTGAGCGCTTGAGGTGATAAGGCTGCCGAATGCATGCCGGCCTGTGCTGGCGCCTTCTGCTGCTCGGCGGCGATTTGAGCGCCAGCCGCATTCCCCGGGGCGAGCCTGCCCTGCGGCTCACGTTGCAGATCCGCCAAGGTGCGCTCACCCGCCACCCATTGCGCCTGGTGAGACTCGTAGAACAACCCGCTCTGCGACAGCGCGCCACGCAACAGCGCTGCGAATTCCCGACTATCCGCGGGCGGCGACGCCACGAGAGGGTTGCTTTTCACCAGGGACGCCGCAGCAGAATCATTCTGCCTTTCCGCCACCTTTTGCAGCAGCGCGCCAAGAAATTTCGCGGTTTCGCTCAAGGTTACCGGTGCTCTTCCCCCTGTCTCGGCGGCAGCAAGCTGGACATCGCCGCGCATGGCGGCGGCCGGCAGGCCGCTGGAGTTGGCCTTGAGGGGAGACGAGGTTTCGCGGGAAAAGACAAAGGTGAGGCGCGGCTGGTTGGCGACGTAAACCAACTCAAGATTATCGCCAGGCTGGGTGTTCTTGGGCAGATTCATGTCGAGGACATGCTCTCCGACGCTAACCTGGAATCTCCCGTTCGGCAAGCTGGCGAGGACATGGGCTGGCAATTTCTGACCCGCCGTCCACTGGGGCAGTTCGGCTGGAGTTTCGGCCACCTCCACAAGGGGAGGAACCGTCGTCTTGACCAGCAGTTGCAACTGATTCAAAACGTCGTTATGGATCATAACGTATTCTTCTGCCGGCTAAGGCGATTCACCGCGATAATCAACTCCGCCTCGCCCTGGGAAATGCCGCAACTGGCCGCCAGCGCATCGGCCTCGACGCCGCCCTCGGCCATTTTCACCGCTTCGTTGTAGGGGCGCGCCGTATTCGTCTGCCCCGACTTCAACGCCTCGACATCGGCTTGCAGCTTTTCCAGGCGCTCATGCAGGCGGTGAATTTCCAGTTCCAGCGCCTGTTTTTCACGCGCGCTCCATTCATCGTCCCGATTGGCCGCCCGCCCCTTGCCGAAGCGCGTCAGCAGCAGCACCTCGGCAATGTAAATACCCAGGATCAGAAGCGCGCCGATCAACAACTCGCGCCAGGTAATAACGATGCCTTCCAACAGTAACTCCTGAAAAATCAAGTCAATAACCTTAGATTACGGGTAGGTTACCGGGACGCCAACCATTATTCAAGCATAATCATCGACTTGGTGCTCTGAATCAGGGGATTTTTGGACTTGCGGTTGTTCAGGGGGATGTTCGGGACGTTTTTTTTCCTGGCGTTTTTGCTGACGAGTACGGTTACGTCCGAAATCGTGTATCACCATTTGCAAATCGGGAATCGCGCCGACAGGGTCATCGGTGGCGAACCGTAGCGGAAAAACCGACCGTCTCACTTTTCCACCATCGCTATTCGAATGTGGTGTATGCATTGCTCAATTTTTTTTCCGTACCAACACTGCTGAGTATTTGCCGTAATTCAATCATCCATGCATCGGATAGTGAACGGGTTATGGCGTCGAAATCGAGGATATTACGAATCAACTCCGCTTTTCTGGCATTGCACGCCATATCCGAAGAATCCCCATCGTCCTCCGCCATCAAATATTTTATCAAAGCGTAACGTGCGCTCTCCAGAGAGATCAACTCGTCCCACTGACCGTCTTTTGCTGCATCGCACATCCGCCTAGTCAGCGTCCAGGCAGATTCATAAGTAGCGATAATATCCGCGGCACTCACAGAAACTTACACCTTACCGTAACTGGTGGCCACATGCTGCTTTTCAGACTGGGAAACGACTTCATTCTGAAGTTCGGCAACCATGGGAGCTTTCTCGATAGCTGCCCAAGCCCCCCTCAAATCCACCAGCAAGCGAGTGACCTCATCCAGTACTTGCGTGTCGTTCTTGAGATTTGCCTGCATCAAGCGATGGCACATGTATTCATACAAGGCATTCAGATTTTCCGCCAACTCTCCACCGACCTTCACATCCAGGCTGCACTTCAAACCTTCATCAATGATGGCAATGGCCTTGCTGATTGCCACACCCTTTTCGGCGACATTCTGCGTTTTCATGTAAAACTGTGCCTTGCCGATGGCCTTGATGGCTCCATCGTACAACAGCAGGATAAGGCGATGTGGGCTGGCAGTCTTGATGCTCACATCCACACCGACATGATGATAGGCATCAACTGCGTTACGTGCGGCTGCATTCATAATTTCAGTCCAATGGTGTTCTTAATTAAGTGAGACGCCCCAAGCATGGGGTGCACGGACGCCCCTCAATTTTCAAATATTTTCTAATGTCTGTAGCTAGCTACTGGCCTATCTTGGGAAGATTAGCCAGTTGCTGCGCCAAATAGTTGCTTGTCGTCGTCATTTCGCCAATCGTCGTGTCGAGCCGCGTGAATTGCGCCCGATAGCGGCTCTCGACTTCGGTCAGCCGCCGTTCCAAGGTTACGCGCTTGGCATCGAGGCTTTTGATGCTGCTGTTGATGCCGCTGGTGCGGCTGTCGATGGTTCCCGTGCTGGACAATACGCCATCCAGCAGCTTATTGAGATTGTAGGCATAACCCTGCACAAAATTGATGCCGCCACGGCTTCCCGCCGCGCCACCGGTAATTTGTATCTTGAGTCCCGTCGCGCTGGTCAGGTATTGACCCGAACCGGTCGATGCCTGGCCACCGATAGTGCCGCTTACATCCGCACCCGCCGTGGAAGTGCGTCCCGCGCCCAAGAAACCGTCGGCGCCGTTGCCTGCGACCGCAACCGAAGAGGCGGAACCATAGCGGTTGGAAGTCACCGTGAACACTCCCCCCGCTTCGCTCAGCGTCACGCCGATGCCCGCGCTGGAAAAAGCCGATGCGCCGTTGATCTTCGACTGCACTTCAGCCAGCAAGGTGGACGCCGTATAGACGCCTGCCGCCAGGGTCACGCTGGCGGCGACTCCGTCAACCGTCATGCTCAGAGTATCATTGACCCCCGCATTGATAGTCAGCCCAGCGGCGCCCGCCCCCACAACCTTGCCCTGTGTCGCCAGCACCACATTGTCGATCGCATAGTTGCCGGGCTGGGTGCTGGAGGTCGAACTGACATACTGTATCAGGCTATCCTCGGCTCTGCCTACCGCCGCAAACAAGCCGGCGACGCGCGTGGCGTCGCTATTCACGGCTGTGGAAAGTTTGCCGCTATCCAATTTCAACGTGCCGTCTTTCTGGAATGACACGCCGATGCTGCTCAGGGTGGTGTTCTCGCCATTGAGATCGCGGACCGCCGTATTTAACACCCCGCGTATTTGCGATTGCACCGAACGCACCGCAGAATCTCCCAGCAACGTCCCCGCAACCTTGGTTTTAGGATCATAGGAAGTCAGATCCTTGATGGTTTTCGCCACATCGTTATAGGACTTCACGAAGTTTTCCACGGCGGATGTCACCGTGCCGGTATCACGTGATAAAGTTACCTTGGTCGGAGAGCCTACATTGGTTTTCGCCAAGTTCAACGTCACGCCCTGTATTGCCGTGCTTACTTGGTTAGTAGCGCTACTGATGGTAATACCGTCGACGACGACCGTTGAATTCTTCGCCGCCAGGGTCTCCACCATATTTTTCACCCCCTCCGGATCATAGGCCAACTGCGATAGGCCGCTCATGTCCGTATTGTTCCCATCGCCGTCAGCGACGGCGATCTTCAGGCTGTTAGCGGCGCCGCTGGCGGAGGCCAGCACCAACCGGTTGGTCGTTCCGTCATTGATAATACTGGCGGAAACACCGATATTCGCGCTGTTGATCGCATCGCGCACGCCAGCAAGCGTATTGTCTTCCGGATCAATGGTGACGGTCTGCGCACCCTTTTCCGGGTTTGGCGTAAAAACGCCGGCGTTGTCAGTACCAAAATAGAACGTCAGCGTTCCTGTACCGACCACGTCGGTGACGTTTGCGGCCGTAAAATTGGTGCGCATCGCCTGCGCTTGCGATAACTGTGTCACTTCGACGGTATGCGATCCCGGCGTAGCCACACTGGACGCGCTGGCCGTCATTATCGCGCTATCGGCAACGGATGCCGACAGCCCGGTAAATTTAGAGGGATTATTGAGCGTGGAGAGCGCCCCCTGAAAGGACGACAGCGCGCTTTTCAGGTTGCCATAAGCCGAGAGCTTGGCCTGATAGGCAGCTTCCTTTTTCGTCAAACGAGTCAGCGGCTGACTTTCCACAGCCATCAACTTGCTGACGATACCGTTCACATCGAGGTTAGACCCCACCCCGGGAGATGATATGGCCACAACTCTCTCCTAGATTCTATTTCCTGACGATCCAGGATTGGAACGGATCGTCAGGCTTTTTCTTTGAACAACAATCCCTGCAACTTATCCAGCGCCTTGGCAATCGCCAGCACTTCTTCCGAGGGAATCTGGCGAATGACATCCTTGGTTTCCACATCCACCACCTTGACCACGTTCATCTGGGTCGACTCATCCACCGAAAATTGCAGATTGCGCCCCATGGCCTGGACGGTCTTATTGATTTTTTCCACCGATTCCTTCACCTCCTGGGGCTTGGGTACGGCACCCGCCTGCTGCACCGCTTGCACAGAAGCCGGCGCCACAGGATTTGCCGAGACGTTGGCAACGGAATTCGCTTGAGCATTATCGCTCTTTGCCGTCGGCTGATACCCCACCGCCGAAGAAGTTGTTAATTGCTGGATTTCCATGATCTACTCCTTCACCAAACTCCCGGCCAAGTCACCTTGGCCGGGATATCTTGCCTTGATTACTTCAACAGCGACAGTACGTTGTTGGGCAACGCATTGGCTTGCGCCAGCATCGCCACACCGGCCTGTTGCAGTATCTGCGAGCGAGTCAGCACCGCGGTTTCTGCCGCGAAGTCCGCGTCACGGATACGGCTACGGGCAGCCTGCATATTTTCCGAGGAAGTCATCAGGTTGGACACCGTGGCCTCGAAACGGCTTTGCAAGGCGCCGAAGGATGCGCGTTGACTGTTCACCACTTGCAGCGCGGCATCGGCGATGTCGATGGCGATGGTGGCGTTAGTTACCGTGGTGATGTCCAGCGTATTCACCGACTGCAGAGACGAGGAAATTGTCGTATTAGTGGCCGCATTCTGAGTGCAGGAGAACAACCCCGCCTGGAACCGCGCGCCAGTATTGGTTATCGAGAGCGCCTTATCGGAACTCATCGCGACCGAACCCCCGATGGTGATGGTGCCGGATGCGGCGGCCGCAATGGTGGCGTTACCGGATGACGCCGCATTGTTCATGCCGGAAATACTGATGATGCCCGCCGACGAACCCGTGGTCGCCTTGCCCAGGGAAATATTGCTGCCATCCGCCGCGGTCAACTGAAGCTTTTGGCCGGAGGAATCCAATTGAGCCGTTACCCCCGTCTTGGAGGATGCCGAGTTGAACGCTGTAACCGCCGCAGAAAGACCCGCCGCCGTAGTGGCGGAAGACAAGTTGAACGACACCGTCTCCACGGTGCTGTTGCTGCCCAGCAACTGCAACTGATAAGAACCAGTCGCACTGAATGCAACCAATGCATCGGTCTTGGCGGACGCCTTGACGCCGGTTTGCGTCTGCCCGTTGATCAGCGTGGCAATATCCTTGGCGGAGCTTCCCGTCGTCACGGTAATACTGCCGGAACCGGCTGCACCATAAATCGTGGCCGTGCCGGCAACCGAAACCGACACCCCGGAAATATGCGAACCGGTGCCGGTGCCGCTCGCAGAGTTAATCTGCAACTCACCCGTCGCATAACCGGAGGCGTTGTATCCAGCGCCAACGGTATTGTTGCCATATTGATTGGTGCGGAAATTGGTGGTGGTGGCGGTGATGGTCTGATTGGCGTTCGCGCCCACCTGGTAAGTGGCCGAGCCGAACGAGCCATCAAAAATCTTCAGGCCGTTGAATTCGGTGGTCTGCGCAAAACGATCCAATTCAGAGGTCAACTGCGTCACTTCAGCATTCAGCGCCTGACGATCGGATGCCGAGTTGGTGGCATTGGCGGACTGCACTGCCAGTTCACGGATGCGTTGCAAGATATTACCCATCTGCTCCAACGCGCTTTCACCCGTTTGCGCCAAGGAAACACCGTCGTTGGCGTTGCGGCGCGCCTGATCCATGCCGCGCACCTGCGCCGAAAAGCGCTCGGAAATCGCCAACCCTGCCGCGTCGTCCTTGGCGCTATTGATGCGCAAACCCGAAGACAAACGCTGCAAAGCCGTCGCCATGGAGTTCTGGGAGGTGTTGAGGTTGCGCTGCGCGTTCAGCGAAGCAACATTGGTATTAATGACTTGTGGCATGATGCTCTCCTTAATTTACCCAAGACAAATTGCGTTGATCAAACTTCCTTCAGGGTCAGGATCGCTTGTGATCGCTCCCACCTTGAGACAATTATCGACCCCACGCATGAAAACTTTAGCGCCCCTCACTACCCCGGCATCCAAGCCGCCAGCCATTCATCGAGATGATCTTCCAACATCCAATTTTCTTCCACGTGACGGCGTAGCGCATCGCCCTCGGCGGCGAGCGCATCGAGGTCCGACAATTTTTCGCGGATGGCGGCAATCCACGCATCATGCTTGTTGGGCACCCGCGTCACGGGATAATCACCGCGGTAGGGGGCGATGTCGGTGCAGACCACCGGGTACCCCATGATGCCGTATTCCAGGATGCGCAAATGGCTCTTGGCTTCGTTAAACAAATGAATTTCCAATGGGGCGATCGCCAGATCAAGATTGAGCGATGCCAGTTTATCCTGATAACGCGGCAGGGGTACGCCTCCATGTACTTCCCGCACATAGGGATGCAGATTTTCCGGGCACAGGCCGAGAAAAACCCAATCCACCTCCCCGGCCAGTTCGCGCACCACGTCCGCGATCATTTCCAGATCACCGACATGGCTCCCCCCCCCCGCCCAGCCCACGCGCGGGCGCGCGGATTGGCGGCGCAGCGGCGTAAACCCTCCCCAGCGCGCCCGCTCCAGATAATTGGCTACCACGCGGGTATCCGGGTTGAGATTGCGGTACAAGTCCGCCAGCACGGGTGTAGAAACCACGAAACGGTCGCATAGCGCGATGGTTTTCTTCACACCTTCGACCATGTCGCCTGTAATGGTAGCCCTCGCCGGATTATGCAAGGTGAGATGGCTCAACAGGTCGTCGAGTTCATACACCACAAAAGCCCCACCAAATTTACGGTAGTTCTCGATGGCGGGAATCAATCCCACATTGGGGCGTTGCATCACCACGGCATCCGGGCGCAGGCGCGCCATCTCCGCCACACGCAGCAGGGAAAAATTGGTCCAGGTCTGCGCGCGCCCGGCACTTTGCAAAGCCCGCGCCGGGGAAATGATACGATATTCGCCACAACCGAAAATGTCGGCCTGGTGCGCGAGTATTTTAGGAATGGGCCGCCAGGGCAATGGGTCAGCACCGGCCTCCGGGCGGGGGTCGAGCAAAAAACCCTGCCCCCCCAGATCCAGATTGCGGTTAAAGGCCGGATCATCCGGTAGCCGCGCCCGCCACTTGTACAGAAAATCCCGCCAGGAAACAGCCTCCGCCGGCGATGCTGTCTCGGCAAGCAGGGTGACAAAGGGTGTCCACAGCGCTAGTCGCCCGCCCTGCGTGACGCGCAAGGTAAGATCACAGGCGTTTTGCGCATCCGTCTCGAATTCGTGTCCAAACCCGCCTAGAGCATGGAACAGATTTTTTTCCATCACCAGGCAACCGCCCTGCAACAGACTGAAATCCTGCTCCAGGTGCGCCCTCCCCCAATATCCCGCGGCATCGAGGGACAAACCATCGAATGGTGAGACTGCCATGCCGGCCATGCCGAGCACGCCGCAGCCGCCAGCCAGCCGCCCCCTGGCATCCGCCAGGCGCGGCGATACCGCCCCTACCTCTGGCCGGCGAGCGTGCGCAATCAGTTCATCGAGCCAATTTTCCTGTACCACGGCGCACTCGCCATGCAGGAACACCACGTATTCGCCGCGCGCTTCACCGGCCAGTGCGTCAAACAGCGCACTCCGGCTTCCGCCATGCCCGGCGTCCGGAACGCGCAGGCGTTCCTCGCCCAAGTCCGCCAACTGTCTCAGCCAGTCCGCCACCGCATCGCCCCCCCCCGCATTGGCGAGTAATACTTCATATTCCGGGTAAGCAGTACGTACCAGCAACGATTCCAGGCAACGCTGCAACTGCGCCAGGCCACCGCCAGCGACCAGAATGGAAACCCTGGGATGGCCGGCGTGCCGGTATGCCACACGGCAGGATGAGCGAAAAAAGCCCTCCTCCATCGAGGCGGACACCCCCAGACGTTCAAGATGCGCCGCCACAATGGCATGCCCCTGTCCCAACAATTCGTTCACCGGACGACGGCAATAGCCGCCATCCTCCAGTCGATGGTAAAACACGTCGGGAATGTGGCCGATGGCACGCGCACCGGCGGCTTCGAAAGCACGCAGCACCAGATCGTGTTCCTCGGCGCCAAGAAAGCGGGGATCATACCCCCCCAATCGGGTAAAAAATGCCCGTTTCGCCAGCAGCAACCCGCCGACATAACCGTGGCTGCGCAACAAGTCCAGATTGAAATCCGGCTTGAAATGAGGCAGCCCTCTCCCCCCCGTGCCGATGCGATCCTCATCGCTATAAACGATTTCCCACTCCGCATGGGTAAACGCCGCCTCAACCCAATAATACAGTGCATGAGGCGCCAGCTCGTCCCCCGCGCTCACCAGCCCTACCCAGTCGCCATCCCCCTCCAGCAGAACATGGTTGGCGGTCGCCAGCAAATTTTCCCCGCCTTCGCGCCAATCGAGTTTCTCCGAGGAAATCAGGCCATGCGGGACAGCAGAGCCAAAAATCACGCTGAGATGAATATTCGCGTACCACTGCGCGGTCAGTGAAGCGATGGTCGAGGAAAGCCGCGCCTCATCGCCATCCGCGCTGAGGATCGCCAGGTGGAAACGTGGCTGTGACGGCCAGGCTGCCTGCCGCGCCTCCAGCAACGCCCCCCATGCCTTGGGATATTCTCGCAAGCCCCGCCAGAGAGTATAGGCAGGCAACTCGCCGAGGTATTCACCGCGCCGCGCGGGGGGGGGAAGCCGATCCTCATTTTCCCCGGACTCACTGGCAATGCTGTTTTTTTCCTCTTTTTCAATGGACATGATGTATCTCTTTCATTATTCACAGATCCCTGTTGCACTCCGTTCAGCCTGCGCGGTCAGCACATCCTCCATCACCGCCTCCAACAGCAATCTGACAGTGCCGACCACCTCCCGCCATTCGCCATTCCCTGATTGGCGTAACAACAAGGTTCGAGGGTACCAGGGACTACGGTCGCCAGTCCCCCAGCACCAGCCATGACCTTCAGGCAACAGCCCCCATGCGGTGCGCCCCAGGGCACCGGCCAGATGGAGCACCCAGGATTCTTCGGCGATCACCATATCCAGCACGTCGAGCACCGGCGAATAAAGGGCGGGGGCGCCGGCCAACTCGGGAATGGGCGCAGCGATACCCATTCCATCCCCTCCAGCAAGGTCGAAGAAGGTAACGCCTGAAAGTCCGTCCAGCGCCTCCAACAAGTCATCCGCCAAGGTGCGATCGTTCCAATACAGGCCTATCTTGATGGTATGGTCGTAGCGCGCCAGGCGCTCGCGCCAAGCCATCACGTCCTCGGAACGTGAAAAAAGGTAGGGAATGTTCTGTGGAATGCTATCGAGTCGGGTCTGGAACAGATAAGGCAAACTGCTGATGGGCAAAATATGGCTGCCGCTGCGCGCAACCTCGTGATTGTTGTAGGTAAGCGCGACTCCATCGTGAGTCTGGAGTATCTCCTCGAGTTCCCGTGGGCACTGTAGAACCACCCGCATGCCCTTCTCGGCGATAAACCGCGCATAACGCACCATCTGTATGGCCTCACCCCAATCGCCACCCGCTTGCAACAGGAGGGTGTCGTTTGGGCGGATCAACCCATCCCAGCGCGGCAGACCGGCATCCATGGATGCCGACGCACAGGCGTCCAGCGCCGCCAAACCCTGTTCATAATCTCCCGCCAGCAGCCATTTGCGGAGATTGCGACAGCGTTCCGGCTGTGGAACGTCACTCGCCGTTTCCGGCGCGCTTACAGACGGCTCCAGATTTTCAGGCGCCACCGCTGGAACGGGCGCCGGGGAAATTTCCGGCCAGGTATCCGCCTCGGCGGAAGTGAGAGCGACCACTCCTTGCGGCTGCCCATAGGCCAGCGGCGCCGGCTTGAGCAAGCCCGCCCAGTCCGCCGGCACGCCGTGCACCACTTTGGCAATGAAACCGGGCAAGCCATCCGGTAGCCTGAGCCACTCCTGCCGCTCGTTGTCATACCACCCGGGCGGAGCAGCGAATGGGGCGATGACGACCAGATGCGTCAGAAACTGGCAACGGTCAAGCAAGTCGTTGAAATGGGGAATAAAGGCAATTTCCTCGGGATGCTCGATCAGCACCACTGGAGCAATGCGTTCTTGGCCGGCGGTAATGCGCAACTCATGCAGAGTACGATAGCCAACCCGATTTTCTTCGTTTCCTCTGTGCCACAGCCGGCACCCCGCCAGCATTTCATCGTCATTCTGAGGAACGTATGGCTGCACCCCCAGGCCAGACATGGAGAGAGGCATGGCGACAGGGTCTTTCCAGGCCGTCGCCCACAGGCAGAAATCGTGACGCTCCACCACCACCACAGAAAATCCCGCCGACCGTAGCGCCCGATAAAGCGTACGAGCGGTAAAGCCAGTGCGGTGGCACATGAATTCGTTTTCGTCGAGCAGGAAACGCCGGTAGCTGTATATCATGTCCATCGGCGCGATCGGCCCCGCCGGGGAAACGTAGGCCACTTCGTCGAGTTGGTCCGCCGCAACCATCTCGGCGGCGGCCTGCAAGTCGGGCAACGTCACCAGCGCGAATCCGCCGGGCTTCAGCGCCCGATAAAATTCGCGTAACGCTACCGGCACCTGATGGGAAAACAGATGCTCTACATTGTGGCTGGACCATACGGCATCCATGGACTCGCTTTGCACCATGCCCATGTCCGTCAGGGAGCCGATAATTTCCGGTTTGACCTCAGGATCAATGTCCAGGCGGATCTCCCGCCACCCGACTCCCCGAAAGGCCGCATGCAATCCCGCTGCATTTTCCGGACCGCACCCCACATGCAACACCACTTTTTTGTCCGACATCCATATCCCCGCCATTTATAGGTGTGGGCTTCATGCTACCAGCTTTCCAGCGTCCCCATCAATTCAATTTCCGCCTGCGCCGGTAGACGGATTTGTTAAGTTACAAAGCACTGCGTCCAAAAAGTTTGCTATATTGTCCTGCGTAAAAACTGCTCAGGAAGCATAGCTGATGGACTATACGCAAAAATCAGTACTTGTAAGCGGGGGCACCGGCTCCTTCGGCAATTTCATCGTACGCCGCCTGCTCGATCTCGGCGCGAAGGAAGTTCGCGTATTGAGCCGTGATGAAAAGAAGCAGCACGACATGCGGGTATTCTACCGGGGACGGCAAAATCTCAGTTTCGTCATCGGCGATGTGCGCAAGCGCGAGTGCCTCGACGAGGCGATGAGCGGCATCGACGTCATGTTCCATGCCGCCGCGCTGAAACAAGTGCCGGCCTGCGAGAATTTCCCCCACGAAGCCATCCACACCAATATCACCGGCGCGCAGAACGTGGTCGATGCGGCGCTGCGCAACGGCCTGGAAGCCTTCGTCATGATTAGCACCGACAAAGCGGTCAAGCCGGTCAACGTGATGGGCATGACCAAGGCATTGCAGGAACGCATCGTGCTGAAGGGCAACCAGTCGCGCCTCAATCGCGGCACCCGCTTCGCCTGCGTGCGCTACGGCAACGTACTGCGTTCGCGCGGTTCGGTGATTCCCCTGTTCCGCCGCCTGCTCGCCACCGGCAAGCGCCTGACCATTACCGACGAGCGCATGACGCGCTTTCTGCTGACTCTCAACGATGCCATCGACCTGGTGCTGTATGCCGCGGAACAGCAGCAAGGCGGCGAAATCTTCGTGCGCAAGGCCCCCGCCGCACTCATCACCGATCTAGCGGCGATCATCAGCGAGGAAGCGGGCAAGCCGCTGGAATACGACATCATCGGCATGCTGCCGGGGGAAAAACTGAACGAAATCATGCTCACCGAGGAGGAGTTGATCCGTACCGAGGACTTGGGGGATTACTATAAAATCCATCCCTGGTGGAGCAAGGTCAATTTCGACCACCTGCAAACGGAATACAGCTCTTTCGACAGTCTGGTGGAAAGGGAAGCCATCAAGGGACTGATGGCGCGCGCCGACCGGGAATTCGAGGAAATGGAGATGGCCGGTGGCGAATTCGCCAACTTCTGATGGAACTACTAGCCATCTGACTAACCCGGCAAAAAACGCCGGGCAAGTCATTGGTTATAGCCCCCACGGCGAACTCCCGCTGTTCAAGGTTTTCCTGCCGCCGCGCGAGGCGCTCATGCCGCGCCTGGAAGCCATCCTCTACAGCGGGCAGATTTCCGAAGGCGCGACGGTGGCCGAATTCGAGCAGCGTTTCGGGGAATTCGTCGGCTGTCCGAACATATTGTCCTTTTATTCCGGCACGGCGGCGCTGCACGCCGCACTGGTGCTGGCGGGCGTCGAACCGGGCGACGAGGTGATCTCCACCGCCATGACGGCGGAACCAACCAACATGGCGATATGCCACGCCGGCGGGAAAATCGTCTGGGCGGACGTCGATCCCGCCAACGGCAACCTGAGCGCCGCTTCCGTGGCGGAAAAAATCACTGACCGTACCCGCGCCATCATGGTGGTCCACTACGGCGGCATCCCTGCTCCCATCGACGGCATCCGCGCCGTGGCCGAAGCCCGCGGCATCCCGGTCATAGAAGACGCCGCCCATGCTTTGGGGGCGCGCTACAACGGGCAACCCATCGGCACCCATTCGGAATTCGTCATGTTTTCGCTCCAGGCCATCAAGCACATGACCACCGTCGATGGCGGCATGCTGGCCTGCAACGGGGCAAGCGACATGGAGAAGCTGCTCGCCGCCGGGCGCAAATTCCGCTGGTTCGGCATAGACCGCGCCGCGCCGCGCACCGAAGTCGATGTGGCGAGCGTGGGCTACAAATACCACATGAACAACGTCACCGCCGCCATCGGACTCGCGCAATTGGAGCACATCGCCCCCGTCATCGCGCGGCACATTGCCAACGGACGGTATTTCGACCAGGCATTGCGGGGAATCCCCGGCCTCTCGTTATGCCATTGGGAAGACCGGGCGGAGCCATCCTACTGGTTTTATACCGTGATGGCGGACGACCGGGAAGGCTTCGCGCGCCACCTTGCCGCCCATGGCATTGCCTGCTCTCAGGCTCACAAACGCAACGACAGGCATTCGGTGTTCGCTTCCAGCCGCTGTGAGTTGCCGGGGCTGGACACCTTTTACCGGCGCATGACCCATATCCCCTGCGGCTGGTGGATCGACGACACGCAACGCGAATTCATCGCTGACGCGATCCGCCGTGGGTGGTAGGCCCAGTATGTCCAACGCCCACATCCCCTTGTTCAAGGTATTCATGCCGGACAGCGCGCACGACGCGCTCAAGCCGGTGCTGGAAAGCGGACGTCTGGCGACGGGGCCCCAGGTGGCAAAATTCGAATCCCAACTCGCCGCCTGGTTTGGGGTGTCCGACACCGTTGCACTGAGCGATGCCTCCGGTGCCCTCACCCTGGCGCTGTACTTGGCCGGCGTGCGCCCCGGCGATGAAGTGGTCACCTCGCCGCTGGCATGTTCCGCAACGCTCATGCCCATCGCCAACCTGTTCGCCCGTCCGGTGTGGTGCGACGTCGATCCGCAAACCGGAATGCCCACGTCCGACCACATTGCCGGGTGCATCACGGAAAAGACCCGCGCCATCCTGCTCTACCACTGGTCGGGAGACGTGGCGGACAGCGGTGCGATAGCCGCACTGGCGAGACGGCACGGAATTAAATTGATCGAGGACGCCAGCGAAGCTTTCGGCGCGCAACGGCACAACCGGCGTTTAGGGGACACGGCGGATTTCACCGCGTACTCCTTTTATGCCACGAAACACATCAACACCGGTGAAGGGGCTGCCCTGCTGGCCGCCGATCCCGGCGATCTGGAAAATGCACGCCACCTGAGGCGCTTCGGCATCGATTACTCCACCTTCCGCCTGCCCGGCGGCGACCTCAATCCCCGTTTCGACATCCCACTGGCCGGCTTCAATTTTGCCATGAACGAAATTGCCGCCACGCTGGGGCTGGAGCAATTGCCCCATGCCGATGCCATCGTGGCGCGCTACCGTGCCAACGGCTCGTTCTACGAATCCACCCTGGGCGGCATCCCTGGGCTGACACTGCTCAAGCGCCGGGAAGACAGCATTTCCGGCTGGTGGACTTATGCTCTGCGCGCAGAACGACGCGACGACCTGATATGCAAACTAATCTCCTGCGGCATCGGCGCCCAGCGCTTGCACTTGCGCAACGACGGCTATTCCTGCTTCGGCGCCCGCCAAACCGAACTGCCGGGCGTCTCGCTGTTCGACGAACAAAACCTGAGCATCCCTTCCGGCTGGTGGGTGGATGAAGCCGAGCGAGAGCGAGTGGCCTCATGCCTGCGCTCGGGCTGGTAGAACCTGCACTGACATGATCGTCCGCAGCGCCACCCCTGCCGATCTCGAACGTCTAATTTTCCTGCTGGACCAAGCATTCATCTTCGACAAGAAGCGAACGATCTCGCTGCAGCGCCGTTTTCCCACGGTATTTTGCGGCGGCAACCTGAACAACCTGATCCTATGCCTGGACGGAGATGAAATTATCTCCTCACTGGCGATGCGCCGATTCGACTGGCTCGATGACGGCAAGCTCTATCACGGCGCAATGATCGGCGCCGTCTACACCCACCCGAAACAGCGCGGCAAAGGTCTGGCAAGCCGCCTGCTGGAAGCGGCAGCGGAACGGCTGCGCATCGCGGGGATGGATTTCGGCGTACTGTGGACAACCCAGCCAGCCTTCTATGAACGCCTGGGCTGGTCGATGGCGGATTGTGGCGTGCTGGGAGAAATGGAAATTGACGTTCCCAAGACACAAGTCCCCTGCGACGTCGTCCGCTCCCCGGCGGAAAATTCAGCGGCGACGATTGAAGCGGTACGCCGGCGCCAGATGAATGCAACCACCTTGCGTCAGCCCGGCGACTATCGTCAACTTCCGCCACCGGCGGATACCGTGGATGCCCTTCTGCTGAACCTGGGGAAAGAAAATACCGGCTACGCCCTGGCAGGACGAACCGGAGATACGGTCATCCTGTACGAAATGGGCGGCCATCCCGGCTGCTTTCCGGCGCTATGGCAGGCGGCGTCTTTCAAATGCCGGCACGTCCTCGTCAACGAAAGGGAAAACAGCCCGTCGCATCGCTGGCTTAGCGAAAACACCCTGCTCCGCTGGCAACCCAAGGCACTCGCCATGTGGCTACCGCTCTCCGGGAAGATGGAAACAACTCCTGTCGCGCAATGGTACATCCCCTATTTCGACAGAATTTGATCGCTCCCAGACTCAGGATGCACTGCACCACTTCCGCCATACTTCCCGGTATATATTTTCCAGGTTGCGAGTAAATCCGACTTCGTCGGACAGCGGCGAACCGGCAACGTGCCCGCGCAATCCTGCCCGCAGTTCCGCCAACAGTTCCCGGTTGCCGTCCAGATATGAGGCGATGTGAATGTAGTCCTCCGGAGTCGCGGCAGCGAAATCCGCCATCCCCACCGTACTCAGAATGCTCAACCCCGCACGCGACAAGAAATGCTTACCCGTAAGGGATATTACCGGCAGCCCCATCCATAGCGCTTCGCAAGTGGTTGTTCCGCCATTTACATTTACAGGATCAAGCGCAATATCCGCTTCAAGGAACCGCCGGTGGAACGCCTCCATAGGCATGGCACCATGCAGTTCCAGGCGTTGCGCGCCGATCCCTAGTTCCGCGAAATCATTTAACAGGCGCGCCCGTGCTTCGCCTTCCGGGACAGTGAGTATCATCAAACGGGCATCCGGTATGCTCCTCAGCAAGCCCGCCCATAGTTCCACGGTATCCCGGTCGATCTTGCTGAAGTTGTTGAACGAACCAAAAGTCAGGCAGCCGCGCGCCAATGCCGGCAAAGGAGTCGTTTCCGGCATATCGGTGCTGGGACGGTAACACCATAGGCTGTCCGGCAGACGCCGCAGTTTTTCCGTATAGAGATTGTCCGCATCTCCTTCCGGGTCGGCGTAAAAATCCGTCAGCCGGTAGTCCATCGTCGTCAATCCGGTGCTCCCGGCAAATCCCAGATAGGTGATTTGCAGCGGCGCCGGCTTGCGCCCGAATACCGGCAGTCGGTTCCCCCTCGTGTGCCCGGCCAGGTCCACCAATATGTCGATCCGGTCTTCCCGTATCCGCCTTTCCACTTCCGCGTCGCTTAACCCCACCGTGCTCCGCCAGTGATCCGACAACCCCCGAAAATGCTCTGTGTAGTCGTCCTCCCGCTGCACTTCTGCGTAACAAAACACCTCCACCCGCGTCCGGTCATGCTGCGTCAGGATCGGCTCGGCGAAATACGCAACCGCGTGACGCCGGAAATCCGGAGAAACATAACCAATCCGCAACCGCTTCTGTGGAATGCGCTCGTTCGGGTGGGGCGCGCCGTCCCAGCGGTTGAAGCGCAGGTCGTATTCGCGGCACGCCGCCCTTATTTCGTCTTCATGCTTCCCCGCATGGTAGTTCAAGGCAAACAAGAGGTTGCTATGAACATCCGGGGCGCCTGGGCTGACCTCCAAGGAACGGCGGAAACTGGTTGCCGCCTCGGGAAGCCGCCCCAGGCTCAGCATCAGGTTTCCCAGGTTGGCATGAGCGACGCCGTAATCCGGCTTGATTCGCAGCGCTTGGCGAAAGCTGGCTATCGCCTCGTCGGACTTGTCCAGCTCCTTGTATATATTCGCCAGGTTTGCGTGAGCCTCGGCAAATTCAGGATTGAGTTCCAGAGCACGGCGGCAATTCGCCGCCGCCTCGTCGTATTGCCCCAGCACCCGGAGGATGTCGCACAAGTTGTTGTGCGTCACGGCGAAATCGGGATGGATTTTCAAGGCTTGACGGTAGCTTGCGACCGCCTCATCAAGCAATCCGCGATCCCTCAGGACATTACCCAGGTTAATCTGAGCGGCAACATAGTCCGGCTTAATTTCCAGTGAGTTGCGATAGCTCGCCGTGGCCGCTTCAAACTGGCCGAGGTCTTTCAGTGCGTTACCCAGGTTGGCATGCGTCATGGCGCAATCGGGCTTGATTTCCAGCGCGCGTCGATAGCTCGCTGCGGCGGCATCGAGTTGACCCAGTTTCCGCTGGAGGTTTCCCAAATTATTGTGGGCGCCCTGCTCATCCGGCCTGATTTCCAGCAGCCGCCGATAGTTCTCCACCGCCTCTCTGAACTTTCCCTGCTCTTCCAACTCAAGCGCCAGGTAAAAATAATGTTCAGGAGGCCGCCGGCCAGCACCCGACACGTTTCTTCCAGACGACTTGCCCGATTTGCCTTGTTTTCCCATCTCAGCCTTTCGACTCAGCGCCTGTGAAGAAATCGTAGTGAACCGCCCGAGTGCAAGATGCGCCACGATCGAAACGCGCGGCGGATTTATTCACAGGCTCTCACACCATTTCCGCCAGACATCCCGGAATATGCCTTCCAAGCTGCGCGTGAATTTCGCTTCATCCGTCAGCGGCGAAGCGGCGACATGCCCGCGCAATCCGGCGCGTAGCTCCGCCAACAACTCCCGTTCGCCGTCCAGATATGAGGCCACGCGGATGTAGTCCTCCGCCGTCGCCACGGTAAAATCCGCCATCCCCACCGTATTTAGAATGCTCAACCCCGCGCGCGACAAGAAATGCTTACCCGTAAGGGATATTACCGGCAGCCCCATCCATAGCGCTTCGCAAGTGGTTGTTCCACCATTTACATTTATAGGATCAAGCGCAATATCCGCTTCGAGAAACTGCCGGTGAAAGGCATTCATCGGCATGGGGCCATGCAAATCCAGACGCCCCGCTTCCACGCCCAGACGGGCGAATTCGCGCAGCAAACGCTGCCGCCCATCTCCCTCCGGAACAGTGAGCATCATCAAACGAGAATCGGGTATCTTCCGCAGCATGGCAGCCCATAGCGCCAAAGTGTCACGGTCGATCTTGTTGAAGTTGTTGAATGAGCCAAAGGTAAGGTATCCGCGCCCCAGCGCCGGCAAAGGAGTCACCTCCGGCATGTCCGGGCTGGGGCGGTAACACCACAGGCTGTCCGGCAGACGCAGCAGCTTCTCTATATAGCGGCTTTCCGCCTCGCCTTCCGGGTCTGTATATCGGTCGGTCAGGCGATAATCGACGGTAGACAGTCCGGTGCTGCCGGCATACCCCAGGTAGGTAAGCTGCACCGGCGCCGGCTTGCATCCGAATACCGGCAGGCGGTTGCCGCGCGTGTGCCCGGCCAGATCGACCAGGATGTCGATCCGGTGTTCGCGGATCAGCCGCTCCACCGCTTCGTCGCTCAGCCCGACCGTGCTGTGCCAGTGATCCGCCCATCCCCGGAAGCGTTCCGTATAGTCGTCCTCCCGGGATACCTCAGCATAGCAATATATTTCCACCTGGGTTCGGTCGTGGTTGGCAAAAATCGGCTCGGCGAAATACGCCACCGCGTGGCGGCGGAAATCCGGCGAAACGTAACCGATGCGCAGGCGCTTCGACGGACTACGTTCATTAGGATGCGCCTGGCCGTCCCAGCGTTTGAAGCGACGATCGTATTCGTGGCAAATGGAATGAATTTCACTCCCGTGCCTTTCGGGAATGGCATTCAATAAAAAAAGTAGGTTGCTATAAACATCCGCAATAGCTGGATTACACTCAAGCGCCTTTCTGTAGCTCGCCACTGCTTCGTCAAAAATCCCCAACTCTTTCATGGCATTGCCAAAATTATTATGCGCCTTGGCAAAATCAGGATTGATTTCCAGCGCGTGAAGGCAACTTTTCACTGCTTCGTCAACTTTCCCGACTTCCCTTAAAGCATTGCCAAGATTGCTATATGCCTCGGCAAAATCGGGATTGACCGCCAGCGCCTGGCGATAGCTGGCGATCGCCTCATCAAATCGTCCCGAATCGTTTAGCGCATTACCCAGATTGTTGTGCGCCTCCGCCGATTTCGGATTGATTTCCAGCGCCCGGCGGTAACTCGCCGCGGCTTCGTCGATCCTGCCAATCTCACGCAATGCGTTGCCCAGGTTGTTGTGGATATCGGCATCATCAGGCAGATATTCCGCCGCGCGCAACAATGCCGCCATAGCCTCCTTGCCTTGTATTTGCAAGGCGGCGCTTAATGCTTTCCAGGCAAATCCGGAATCCGGGTAGCTTTCGAGCAGACGGCGGCTATGGCTTTCCATTTCCCCGTAACACCCTGCGCCGTGCAAGCCAATCAGGTATTCACGCTCGCCTTGTGGGAGTTCTATCCCACGATTGACACCCTTGCCTGCCCTCTCTTCCTCGCCCTCTTTCCGTTTGGCCGGCTCTGGAAACTTTTCCTTCCCGCTTTCAATTCCAGCCGGTTGCGCCTTTTCATCGCCCGCGCACCATGCCCGCCAAACCTCCCGGTAGAGGTTTTCCAAGTGGCGCGTGAAGTTCACTTCATCGGTCAGCGGCGATGCCGCCACGTACCCGCGCAGGCTCGCGCGAATTGCCGGCAGCAATTCCCGGTTTTCGTTCAGGTAGGTAGCAACACGGATGTAGTCCTGTTGCGTGGCTGCGGCAAAGTCCGCCATTCCCACCGTGCTCAGAATGCTCAACCCCGCTCGCGACAGGAAGCGTTTGCCCGTCAGCGTCAGCACCGGCAGCCCCATCCACAAGGCTTCGCAGGTGGTTGTGCCGCCGTTGACGTTCACCGGATCCAACGCGATGTCCGCTTCGTGAAATTTCCGCAAAAACGCTTCCCGTGGCAGCTTTCCGTGCAGGTCAAGCCGCCCTTCTTCTATCCCGCGTTCCGCGAATTCCTTCAGCAGCCGTCGCCGCGCCCCCCCTTCCGGAACAGTAAGCATAAGCAGCCGCGAGCCAGGCACTTCCCGCAGCAGCGCCGACCACAGGTCGATGCTTTCCCGGTCAACCTTGTTGTAGTTGTTAAAGGAACCGAAAGTAAGGTACCCGCTTGTCAGCGCCGGGAGCGGCGATACTTCCGGCATGTCCGGGCTGGGACGGTAACACCACAGACTGTCCGGCAGACGCAGCAGCTTTTCAACATAACGCCACTCCGACTCTCCTTCCGGGTCAGCGTACCTGTCCGTAATGCGATAGTCCATGGCGGCCAGGCCAGTGGTGGCGGGATACCCCAGATAAGTAACCTGAACCGGGGAGGGTTTGCGGGCGAACACACGCAATCTGCTGGACGCAGTATGCCCGGCCAGATCCACCAAAATGTCGATTTGGTGTTTGCGAATCATCTCAGCGACGGCATCGTCGCTTAATCCAACGGTGCTGTGCCAGTGATCCGTCAGTCTCCGGAGACGTTCCGTGTAGTCGTCTTCCCGCGGGACTTCGGCGTAACAGTACACTTCCACCTGACTGCGGTCATGGTTGGCAAGTATCGGCTCGAAGAAAAAAGCCACCGCGTGACCGCGAAAGTCCGGTGACATATACCCCACTTTCAGACGGCGGCCCGTGTCACGTCCATTACCGTGTGGCCGCCACATGCCCCGGCAAGGCGCGCCGAACCTGGCATCGTAATCGTGCGCCAAGGCAAGCATCTCTTCATCGCTCGCATCCGGATGATAGTTCAGCGTATAAAGCAGATTACTGTACACTTTGGCGTGTTCCGGATTGAGCTTCAAAACATGGTGGTAACTCGATATGGCATTGCCGATCTGACCTTGCGCCTGCTGCGCGACCCCCAAATTACACCATGCGTCGGCATAATCGGGATCAATTTGCAACGCCTGGCGAAGGCTTTCCATAGCCTCTTCCATCTGGCCGGCAGCCTGCAATGCAACTCCCAAATTGTTCCAGCCTTCGGCAAAACCGGGGTCGAGTTCCAGGGCATGGCGTTCACTCGCCATGGCTTCATCCAGGCGGCCCAGCCCATGCAACGCGGCGCCGAGATGACTATAGGCACGTGCATACCCCGGATCGAGATGAATTGCACGCTGGTAACTCGCTACTGCCTTATCCAGCAGACCCAATTCCTGCTGGGCAACCCCCAGGTTGCACCATGCCAGGGCGAAGTCGGGCTGGAGCGCCAAGGCATGCCGATAGCTTGTTATCGCCGCTTCAATCTCGCCCATCCTGCGCAGATTGTTGCCCAGGTTGTAGTGCGCCCCCACAAAGTCGGGCTTCAGTTCCAGCGCACGCCGATGGCTTTCTGCGGCTTCTCCATAGCGCCCCATTCCTTCCAGGGCATTCCCCAGGTTGTAATACGCTTCGGCATAATCCGGCCTGAGCTCCAGCGCCCGGCGGTAGCTCGCCAGGGCTTCTTCCGTTTGGCCTGCATCGCGCAGCGCATTCCCCAGGTTGTTATGAATATCCGCATCTTCCGGCAATAACTCCCTCGCCTTGCGCAAAACCTCCAGTGCTTCCTTCCCTTGCGATTGCAGGGCGTATGCCAGTATCTTCCAGACAAGCCCGGAATCCGGGTAACTTTCGAGCAGACGGCGACTATGGCTTTCCATTTCCTCATGACGCCCCGCTCCATACAAGCCAACCAGGCGTTCGCGCTCGCCTTGCGGCAATTCCCTCCCTCGAATACGCTTGTCCGGTATGCTATCCTGGCCCGCGCTTTCTTTCTGACCGCCTTTCCGCTTGGCCGGCTCCAGAACCTTTTCCTTCCCGCTTTCAATCCCAGCCGGTTGCGCCTTTTCATCGCCCGAGCACCATCTTTCCCACATTCGCCGGTAGGCCGCTTCCACTTTCCGTGCGAAGCCCGCTTCGTCCATCAGGGCGCTGCGCGTCATTTCTCCGCGCAAGCCATGCCGCAATTCATCCAGCTTTTTAAGGTCGCCTGCCAGTTCCACCGCCTTTTCGATATAACTCTCTGCGCTTCCCGCTATCCATTCGGAATGCCCCAGACCGTGCAGGATGCTGCTCCCCAACCGTCCGACGCTCGGCCTCCCCGCCAGGGTGATGTACGGTATGCCCAGGTACAGCGTCTCGAATAACGTGGTGCCGCTGTTGTGCGGGAAGCAGTCCAGCCCGATGTCGATTTCCCGCAGCACGTCCCAGGGGGGGCTGTGGTAGCCGATCTCCAGCCGCTCCGGGAGAATGCCGTGGGCGGCGAATTTCGCTTTCAAATTCTCTTGCGCTCCGCTTTCCCGGTAGTTCCTGCTGTCCACGAGCAGCCGCGATTCCGGGACGCGCTTGAGAATTTCCGACCAGGCGCGGATGACGTGATGGTTGAGACGGATCGCCCGCGTCAGGGTGCCGAAGGTGACGCGCCCTTTCCGCTTGGCCGGCAACGGGCCGGGTTCGCCCATCCCTTCGGCAGGGCGGTAGGCATAGCAGGGGGTTTCCAGCCGAAACGGTTGTTCGCTGAACAGGGCTTCACTGCCTTCCGGCGCGCTGACTCCGTCAGTAAGAAGGTAGTCGATGGCCGTCAGCCCCGTGGTATAACCGTACCCCAACCAGCTTACTTGCACCGGCGCGGGCTTGCGCGCAAATACGCCCAGCCGGTTTTTGTCGGTGTGGCCCGCCAGGTCGATCAGGATGTCTATCCCGTCCGTACGTATCCGTTCCGCTAAGGCGTCGTCCGTTAACCCGCTGGTGACGACCCAGTGATCCACATAGCCTTTGTAGCGCCACGTAACCTCGTCTTCTCCCATAAGCTCGGCATAGGCCGTCACTTCCACTTCCTTCTTGTCGTGATGCGATAGCAGCGGTTCGAGAAAGTAGCGGCACGAGTGATGCCGGAAATCAGGGGATACGTACCCTATCTTCAGCCGCTTGCCCGGCTGGCGAAGATTGTCGTGCTGCCGCCCCCCCTGGCGGTGCGGCAATCCGTACCGCTCGTCATAGTCACGGTACGCTTCATAGACCTCTTCCGCGCTTTTGTCCGGGTGGTAGTTCAGCGCAAACAAAAGATTGCTGTATGCATCGGTCAACAGCGGATCGAGTTCCAACGCACGACGATAGTTTGTGATAGCCTCTTCCAGCAGCCCCTGTTCTTGCAGCCCCCCCCCCAGGTTGCACCATGCCAGGGCGAAGTCTGGCTGGAGCGCCAAGGCATGCCGATAGCTTGTTATCGCCGCTTCAATCTCGCCCATCCTGCGCAGATTGTTGCCCAGGTTGTAGTGCGCCCCCACAAAGTCGGGCTTCAGTTCCAGCGCACGCCGATGGCTTTCTGCGGCTTCTCCATAGCGCCCCATTCCTTCCAGGGCATTCCCCAGGTTGTAATACGCTTCGGCATAATCCGGCCTGAGCTCCAGCGCCCGGCGGTAGCTCGCCAGGGCTTCTTCCGTTTGGCCTGCATCGCGCAGCGCATTCCCCAGGTTGTTATGAATATCCGCATCTTCCGGCAATAACTCCCTCGCCTTGCGCAAAACCTCCAGTGCTTCCTTCCCTTGCGATTGCAGGGCGTATGCCAGTATCTTCCAGACAAGCCCGGAATCCGGGTAACTTTCGAGCAGACGGCGACTATGGCTTTCCATTTCCTCATGACGCCCCGCTCCATACAAGCCAACCAGGCGTTCGCGCTCGCCTTGCGGCAATTCCCTCCCTCGAATACGCTTGTCCGGTATGCTATCCTGGCCCGCGCTTTCTTTCTGACCGCCTTTCCGCTTGGCCGGCTCCAGAACCTTTTCCTTCCCGCTTTCAATCCCAGCCGGTTGCGCCTTTTCATCGCCCGAGCACCATCTTTCCCACATTCGCCGGTAGGCCGCTTCCACTTTCCGTGCGAAGCCCGCTTCGTCCATCAGGGCGCTGCGCGTCATTTCTCCGCGCAAGCCATGCCGCAATTCATCCAGCTTTTTAAGGTCGCCTGCCAGTTCCACCGCCTTTTCGATATAACTCTCTGCGCTTCCCGCTATCCATTCGGAATGCCCCAGACCGTGCAGGATGCTGCTCCCCAACCGTCCGACGCTCGGCCTCCCCGCCAGGGTGATGTACGGTATGCCCAGGTACAGCGTCTCGAATAACGTGGTGCCGCTGTTGTGCGGGAAGCAGTCCAGCCCGATGTCGATTTCCCGCAGCACGTCCCAGGGGGGGCTGTGGTAGCCGATCTCCAGCCGCTCCGGGAGAATGCCGTGGGCGGCGAATTTCGCTTTCAAATTCTCTTGCGCTCCGCTTTCCCGGTAGTTCCTGCTGTCCACGAGCAGCCGCGATTCCGGGACGCGCTTGAGAATTTCCGACCAGGCGCGGATGACGTGATGGTTGAGACGGATCGCCCGCGTCAGGGTGCCGAAGGTGACGCGCCCTTTCCGCTTGGCCGGCAACGGGCCGGGTTCGCCCATCCCTTCGGCAGGGCGGTAGGCATAGCAGGGGGTTTCCAGCCGAAACGGTTGTTCGCTGAACAGGGCTTCACTGCCTTCCGGCGCGCTGACTCCGTCAGTAAGAAGGTAGTCGATGGCCGTCAGCCCCGTGGTATAACCGTACCCCAACCAGCTTACTTGCACCGGCGCGGGCTTG
Organism: uncultured Sulfuricella sp.; assembly: GCA_964505475.1. GTDB lineage: Bacteria > Pseudomonadota > Gammaproteobacteria > Burkholderiales > Sulfuricellaceae > JAGXQV01. Next base: position 99,589 of record CAZDIJ010000002.1, read on the forward strand.
CGCGCAAATACGCCCAGCCGGTTTTTGTCGGTGTGGCCCGCCAGGTCGATCAGGATGTCTATCCCGTCCGTACGTATCCGTTCCGCTAAGGCGTCGTCCGTTAACCCGCTGGTGACGACCCAGTGATCCACATAGCCTTTGTAGCGCCACGTAACCTCGTCTTCTCCCATAAGCTCGGCATAGGCCGTCACTTCCACTTCCTTCTTGTCGTGATGCGATAGCAGCGGTTCGAGAAAGTAGCGGCACGAGTGATGCCGGAAATCAGGGGATACGTACCCTATCTTCAGCCGCTTGCCCGGCTGGCGAAGATTGTCGTGCTGCCGCCCCCCCTGGCGGTGCGGCAATCCGTACCGCTCGTCATAGTCACGGTACGCTTCATAGACCTCTTCCGCGCTTTTGTCCGGGTGGTAGTTCAGCGCAAACAAAAGATTGCTGTATGCATCCGAATAAGCTGGGGTTAGCGTCAATGTCCGGCGATAGCTCATTATCGCCTCGTCCAGTTGTCCCAGATCCAGTTGAAGGCTACCAAGATTGTTCCAAGCCATGGGTAAATCCGGCTTCAGCTCCAATGCCCGGCGATAGTTTTTCTCCGCTTCCGCCAATTGCTCCAAATCCCACAACATTAACCCCAAATTGCAGGCTGCCTCGGCAAAATTTGGCTGGCATTCCAGCGCCCGGCGCGCACTCGCCGCCGCTTCCTCCAAACGTCCAAAGCCACGCAGAATCGTAGCCAGGTTATTGTGCGCCTCGGCAAAATCCGGTTTGATCTCCAGCGCCCGGCGGTAAATCATCTCCGCTTCCGCAAACCGCTTTGTGTCCTGCAATGCAGAGCCAAGGCAAAGGTAGGCCAAGGAAAAATCGGGGGCGATTTCCAAGGCACGACGACAACTGGCCATGGCCGCCTCAGGTTGCCCCAGATCACGCAGCGTATTTCCAATATTGGCATGCGCGGCGGCATAATCCGGCATGATCGCCAATGCGCGCCGGAAACAAACCAGCGCATCATCAAGCCTCCCCAGGCTGTGCAAGGCATTGCCGAGATTATTGTGCGCCATGGCGAATTCCGGCGCTATTTGCACCGCCCGGCGACAGCTGGCTTCGGCGGCCTCGAACCCCCCCCGTTCCCACAAGACGTTGCCCAGATTACTGTGTATCTCGGCATCGTCCGGCGAAAACGCCGCTGCCTTGCGCAGGGCAGGCAAACCATCCCTACCCTGCGCACGCAAGGACAAACCCAGCAACATCCAGACGAATCCCGAACCAGGATAGGAAACGAGCAATTGCCGGGTCAAACTTTCCAATTCGGCATACCGACCTGCGTTGAACAGGAAGGCCAACTGCTCACGTTCGGTTTCAGTCGGTAAAACTTCCGTACCTATACCTGATTTCCCTTTTCCGGCGCGTTTATGCCTGCTGACCATGATGCTCCCGTAATCAATCCGCAAAACCGGCGCGCTATATTCTTTTTAACCATGCGCCCGGCCAATACGTCACGCATTCGGTGATATTGCCTTCGTTGAAAGAGAAAAGCGGCGCCTCACAAATGAAATCGGGGTGTGCAGCAACGAATTCCTTCGCCGCCGCCCTGGGGTTGTTCAGCCCCCAGTCCGGCTGGCTGCGCGGCGCCCCGACGAGGTCACCCATGATGCCGTCGGTCGCAACGATATAAGAGCCGCACGTCACCATCCCCGAGTAACTTTCGAGTTCGCCCAGCACGTGCGTTTTGCTGTGGTTGGAGTCCAGCACCACCATGACCGTTTCGCCAGGTTTCACCAGCGAAGCGACTTGGCCAACGATGGCCGGGTCGATCGAACTCCCCTCCACCAGGGTGATGTACTCGTATAGCTCATGCGACTCGATGGCTAGACGATTATGCGGACGAATTTCGATGTCCACTCCGATTACCCTGCCCTTCCCCATCGCCTTGAACAGACTGGCATAAAAAATCAGCGAACCGCCGTGCGCCACGCCGGTTTCGATGAGCACATCGGGCTTCACCCGGTATATGGCCTCCTGGATGCGCAGCATGTCTTCCGGCAATTGGATGACCGGACGCCCCATCCAGGTGAAACTGTAAACGTATTTGTTATCCCAGCCGCAGCGCAGCCAGGCACGGGAGATAAGGGAGAACGCCTCTGGGCTGTCCATCGGATAAGATTCTTCGCCTTGCGGCGTTTCCAGCAGTACCCGGCTGTTTTCCATGTCGATTTTGATCACTGCGATTCCTTGTTTGTTTCTTCGCATCTGCAATAGCTTTCCACCAGTTCCGCCAGACAATCCATCACATCCATAGGCGCATATGCGAATTCCTCAACGAGGCGTTCGATGGAAATGAGCGGGAAAGCCAGCGCATTTGAAGCTGTGGGTGCGTCCACGCCACAGCCGGTTGTTTCGGCCAGTTTGGCGAGCAGTTCCCGATTGCTGGTGTTCCTGCCTCTAGCCACGTTGTAAATCCGGTGTTTTCCTTCGAGCGCGATACGCGGCAGTATCGTTACCACATCGTCAATCAACACGTAATCTTTAGCCACGTCCAGCGGCGTCCCTAGCGCCACCCGCCGCTCCGTGACGGCAGCACGAATGATAGCGGGCAGGAAATTATCCGAGTAAAAGTCATTGCCGAACACGTTGGACAGGCGGGCGACCCGTACCAGTTCCCGACCGCTGGCGAAGCATAAGGCCTCGCCGGTCAGCTTGGAGAGGTTATAGATATCCCCCACCATCAGCGGCGTTTCCTCGTTCCCATGCGCGGCTCCGGCATAGAGACGAGTGGAGGAAAGATAGAGCAACGAATCGAATCGCGCCTTCTCCAGGACATCCGCCAGCAGACAAACATGGGCGCGCACCGTATCGAACGGCCGGCTGCGGAAATCCGCCGTCAAGCCGATGCAGTAGATCACATGCCCGAGTTCCGCGGAAAAAAGGGCGGCATCGCCGCGCGCCGGAGCGAAGCAGTCATGCCCGGCCTGCCGAAGATGCGCCAGCAAATGGCCGCCGATGAAGCCGCCGGCGCCGAGGATGGTGAACTTCATTCGCGGTACCCGATGGTTTTCAGGGGATTGCCGACGTTGATCGAATAAGGCGCCACTTCCCCCATCACCAGCGAATGCGCGCCGATCACGCACCCCTTGCGCAATATCGCGCCGTCGAGGATCACGCAGTTGGCGCCGATCCACACGTCGTCCTCGACCAGAATGCCCCCCTTGCCCGGCTTGAATCCCTGCTCGACGATCTTTTTCGCGCGCGCGGCGAATTCGTGGCTGACCGGCGCAAACGTGCAATTCGCCGCCACCAGCACATCTTCCCCGATGGTCACGCCGTTGCCGGAATAGATCACCACACCGGAATTGATGTAACTGTTTCTGCCGATATACACGTCGCCCATCCCGCCCGCCGGTTTGATCTTGACGAAGGAATCGATCATCGCGCCGTCCTCGATGATGATCCGGCTTCCCCTCAGGGAATCCTCGATGTCGGCGAATCGGGAAATGCGGGCGGTATCGGAGATAATCAGCATGGCTGGCCGATAAAAGGGTACGAGCGGTCTTTCTCGCTGACCGCCGAAACGGGCAGCGGCCATGCGATGCCGAACGCCGGGTCGTCCCAGCGCACGCCGCAGGCGCATTCTGGGTGATAGAACTCGCTCATCTGGTAAAACACCTCGCTGTCGTCCTCCAGCGTCTGGAAACCGTGCGCCACGCCTTCCGGGACATAAACCATGAGGCGGTTCGCTACGCTCAGCTCGAAGGCTGTCCAGCGCCCATAGGCACCCGAATCGCGGCGCAGATCGAGCATTACGTCGAGAATCGCCCCCATGGTGCAGCGCACCAATTTGGCCTCTGGGTAAGGATCGGCTTGGTAATGCATGCCGCGCAGCGTGCCGCGCTTCTTGTTGTATGAAACGTCGCACTGCGCCAGGGCGGGATTCAAGCCGTGTTGCGCGAACTCGTCGCGGCACCAACTGCGGGCGAAAAAGCCGCGCTCGTCGCCGAGCAGCTCCATTTCGACCAAATAAGCCCCGGGAATCGGCGTTTCGCTGAAGATCACTCCAGCACCTCGACCCGCGGGATCGGCAACACGAATTTGCCGCCCCATTGCCGGATGTCAGCCATCTGCTCCATCACTTCTTCCTTGAGGTTCCAGGGCAGGATCAGCAGGTAATCGGGACGGGTTTCCCGGATTTTGTCAGGATGATGAACCGGAATGTGGGTGCCGGGCAGGAATAGTCCCTGTTTGTGGGGACTGCGGTCCACGGTGTAGTCGATGAAGTCGCCACGGATGCCGCAGTAATTGAGCAAGGTATTGCCCTTGGCCGGCGCGCCGTAGCCCACGACGGATTTGCCGGCGCGTTTCGCGGCGATCAGGAAATCCAGCAGGCTGCGCTTGGTTTCTTTCACGGCTTCGGCAAAATCGGCGTAAGCCGCCAGGCCATCCAGCCCGGCTTGGCGCTCACGTTCCCGCAAACCGTGCACGGCGGGAGATACGGGCTTGGCGCCATCCTCCGCGTGGCGGGCATAAATGCGCAACGAGCCACCATGGGTTGCCAGTTCATCCACATCAAACAGCACGAGTCCGTGGGCGGCGAATATCCTTTCGACCGAAAGCAACGAGAAATACGAAAAATGCTCATGGTAGATCGTGTCGAACTGGTTGCCTTCCATCAGCCGCAACAGATGGGGAAACTCCATCGTCACCACTCCAGTCGGCTTGAGCAGGATTTTCAGCCCGGCGACGAAATCGTTGATGTCCGGCACATGGGCCAGGACATTGTTGCCCACCAGCAGGTCGGCATGCAGGTTTTCGCCGGCAAGCGCGGCGGCGGATTCCCTGCCGAAAAACATCACCCGCGTCGGAATGCCGGCCTGCTGCGCCACCGCCGCGACGTTGGCCGCCGGTTCCACACCCAGCACGGGAATCTCCCGCTCCTTGAAATGCCGCAGCAGGTAGCCATCGTTGCTGGCGATTTCCACCACATGGCTGGTGCCGCCCAGTTCCAGGCGTTCTATCATGGCGAGCGCGTAACGCCGCATGTGCTCCACCCAACTATCCGAATAGGAGGAAAAATAGGCGTAATCACTGAAAATCCGCTGCGGGCTTTCGAACTCTTCCAACTGCACCAAAAAGCAGGACTCGCAGACGAATACGTGGAGGGGATAGAACGGCTCCATGCGATGCAGTTTCTTGGCGTTCAGATAAGCGTTGGAAAAGGGCGACATGCCCAGGTCGACGAAAGTGTGTTTAAGCGGGGTGGCGCAAAAACGGCAGTTGCCTTCGTTCATGGCTTGCTTCCTAAAATAGCATTACCAGGTTTTCCATGGCGCCTTGCCTGATGCCCACAACTCTTCGAGTTGGTTTTTCTCGCGCAAGGTGTCCATCGGCTGCCAGAAGCCCTTGTGCAGATAGGCTTGCAGGTTCCCTTCCGCCGCCAGCCGGCGCATGGGGTCCATTTCCCAACTGGTCGCATCCTCGGCGATGTAATCGAGCACCTTGGGCGACAGCACGAAAAAACCGCCGTTGATCCAGCCGCCGTCGCCCTGCGGCTTTTCGAGAAAGCCGAGCACGGACTTGTTTTCCAATGCCAACGCGCCGTAGCGTCCCGGCGGCTGCACCGCGGTGACCGTCGCCAGCTTGCGGTGCTTGGCATGAAAGGCGATCAGTTTTCCGATATTGACGTTCCCCACCCCGTCGCCGTAGGTGAAACAAAAATCCTCGTTCCCCAGGTAGTGAGCCACCCGCTTGAGGCGGCCTCCGGTCATGGTTTTCTCGCCGGTATCGACCAATGTTACGCGCCATGGCTCGGCGTTGTTCTGGTGAATTTCCATATTATTGCCCGCCATGTCGAAAGTCACGTCCGACATGTGCAGAAAATAGTTGGCAAAGTATTCCTTGATCAGATAGCCCTTGTAACCCAGGCATACAATGAACTCATTAACGCCAAACGAGGAATAGATTTTCAAGATATGCCATAAGATCGGTTTTCCCCCGATCTCGATCATCGGCTTCGGTTTGAGTTGTGTTTCCTCGGAAATCCGGGTGCCGAACCCTCCCGCCAGAATCACCGCTTTCATCGCTTCCCCTTATTCCCCGTCCACCGCCACCAGCTGTTCCAGAATCAGGCGCACCTCTTCCATGGCCGGACACAATACCGTATCCACTC
>CAZDIJ010000003.1:0-98153 GCA_964505475.1 uncultured Sulfuricella sp.
ATCTATCAATGCCAATTATCGCGCAAATTTGTGTCAATTATCGCGCCCGGTTACATGACGGGGGTGAATTTGTAGGCCGGCAACTGCTTGAGGTTTTTCACGAAGGTGATGCCGTCCATGTTGGGCATGTTGATGTCGCTGATGACCAGGTGAACTTTTTGGCCGTTCAGCTTGGCCAGCGCATCTTTTCCGTCGCATCCTTCGATGACTTCGTATCCCGCCCCTTTCAGGGCAATGCCGACTACCTGCCGCAGCGAGGCGGAGTCATCGACGATCATGATGGTTTTGGACATTTTTCGTTTCTCCTGAAATAAACCATTATCCGGTGAGTGTATGACCGCCCCGTTTCAGGGCAGGACGAAGCGGGACACCATTTCCACCAGCTTGTCGCGGTCGAAAGGCTTCACCATCCATGCCTTGACGCCCGCGGCGCGCGCTTCCTGCCGCTCCGCCTCGCCGGAGGAAGTGGTCAGCATGATGATGGGCGTGAATCGGTGGTTTGCCTGGCGCTTGATTTCTTTCATGAAGGCCATGCCGTCCATGACCGGCATGTTGACATCGCTGATGATGAGGTGAATCTTGCGGCCGCTCAGCTTGGCGATGGCGTCGCTGCCGTCGCGCGCCTCGATCACGTCGTAACCCTGGCGCCTCAGCACGATGCCGGCGACCTGGCGCAGCGACTCGGAATCATCGACGATCAATATGCTCTTGGTCATGATCCACCCCCTCAAAGGAAAGTGATTTCGGTTGCATCGGGCGCCATCTCCGGCTTGCCGCCGGGGTTGCGCCGCCGTTTATTGAAGCGATACATAGTGGTTTTCCAGTCCGCCGGTGAAGGCCATCTGCCGTAGCACCGCTCCGACCCGCATGAACTGGTAGGATTTGTCGAAAAAGTAGTCGGCGCCGGCATCCATGCAGCGGTTGACGTATATTTCATCGGTGTAATTGGTCAGCATCATGGCCTTGATGGCGGGCTTGCGTTGCTTCACGGCGCGCAATACCTCGATGCCCGAGCCGGGTTTCAGATTGATGTCGAGGATCACCACGTCGGGGCCGGTCGCGTTGATTTGCTCGATGGCGCCTTGTTCGTCGGCAGCCCAGCCGATCACGCTGATTCCGGGAATCTCGGAGAGCATGGCGGTCAGCCCGGCACGCACGATTTCCGCGTCTTCCACGATAAACACCTTCATTTCCCGTCGCCTCCTTGGTTGCGCGCTACTTGCCTTTGCAACCTGGGTGCCATCTTGCGCCGGGCGGCGGCATCGCAATATCGGAGTTTGTCGGATTGTGGCGTAGGCGGCGGGGAAGGAATTTTGTCGGTGTTTGTCCGACAATTGGGCTGTTGGCCGCGCGGGAAACGCGGTGTAACGGGGGCGGCGCGCTTTGTTTGTTTTTATCCTGGGAAAAGCGGCTCAGCCACGGATAAACACGGATGCCCACGGATTATCAAGGCGTTGCAAGGGGCGCCTCATACCCCCGCCGGATGGTCGGCGATTAGTTGCCGGCACGATGTCTTATCCGCGTAACTCCGTGTTTATCTGCGGCTAACCGGGTTTTTCGGGGATATGGGGGCTTCTGTGTGCGGCATGCCGTGACGGCCTACTCAGTCAAGTGCTTCCCGATGGCGTAGTGCATCAGTTCGGCATTGTTGCGCAGGTGCATTTTTTCCAGGATGCGGTGGCGGTAGGTGCTGACGGTCTTGACGCTCAAGGCCAGCTTGTCGGCGATTTCCGAAACGGTTTTGGCCGCGGCCAGCAGCAGGAATATCTGGTATTCGCGGTCAGAGAGGATTTCGTGCGGCGCCTGGCTGGCTTCGGAGCCGATGCCGTCCGCCAGCATTTCGGCCACCGCCGGACTGATGTGTTTCTTGCCGGCGGCCACGCGGCGCACCGCCTTGACCAGTTCCTCGGGGGCGCTTTCCTTGGTCAGGTAGCCGGCGGCGCCGGCCTTGAGCAGGCGCACCGCATATTGATCCTCGGGATAGATGCTGAGGATCAGCACCGGCAGCTTGGGTTTCTCCTCCTTGATCTGCTTGAGCACTTCGATGCCGCTCTTGCCGGGCATGGAAATGTCGAGCAGCACCACGTCGTATTCGCCCTCGCGGAGCTTATGCAAGGCTTCCCCGCCGTTGGCGGCTTCCGCCGTGACCGACATTTCCCCGCTTTCATCGAGAATCTGTTTCAGCCCCTGGCGGATGATGGCGTGATCGTCGGCGATCAGGATGCGTATCATGTTTTCCCCTTGTCATGATCTTTTGATTTTTCTCCGTGCGTCGGCAGGGATGCTTCCACCGCCAGGCCGCCTTCGGGCGGGCTGACGAGCCTGATATGGCCGCCCAGGTAATCGGCGCGTTCGGCCATGCCGCGCAGACCGTAGGAAGTGGCGCCGGCGGTGTGTCCGTCGGCCAGCCCGCGGCCATTGTCGCGCACCGACAGAAAAACCCGGTCGTCGTCGTGGCGGAATTCCACATCCACCTTGTCCGCGCCGGAATGGCGTGCGATGTTGGTCAGCGCTTCCTGGAAAATGCGGTAGAGCGCGATGGAGCGCTCCCTGTCCAGATCGCCCCGGTCTCCGCTGCAATGCACCCGGCATGGAATGCCGGTGCGTTGCTGGAATTGCTGCGCCTGCCATTCGAGCGTCGCCAGCAGGCCGAGGGAGTCGAGGATGCTCGGGCGCAGTTCGGTGATGATGCGCCGGGTGGCTTCCACGGCGGCGTCGAGCAGCGCCGACATGGTTCCGGCGCGTTCCTGGAGGGACGCCATGGCCTTCTCGGCGGGCAGGGCGCGCGCCAGCCAGTGCAAATCCATCTTCAGCGCGGTCAGCGTGCCGCCCAGGTCATCGTGGATTTCCCGCGCGATTCGGGATTTTTCCTCCTCGCGCACGGTCTGGAGGTGGGCGGAGAGTTCGCGCAACTGGTCGTGCGACTCGAGGATTTCGAGTTCCGCCTGCTTGCGTTCGGTGATGTCGATGTGCATCAGGATGGCGCCGTCCGGCTGCCCGTTCGCCAGCAGCGGCACCGCGATCATTCTGAACCAGCGCCGCTCGCCGGAGAATAAGCAGGAATATTCGAGTTCGAATTGCGGCAGGAGCGCTTCCAGCACGGCGCGTATGCCGACTTCCGCCGAGGAGGCCTCGCCGCTGGCGGCGTCGGCTGCTTGCAGGTAGTTTTCGCCGAGGCCGAAATTGTCCTGGCGGAGGCCGACGGCGGCGGCGAAATCCGTCCAGGCGCGGTTGACCTTTATCGTCTTGCCGGCGCGGTCGAGAATGGCGACGCTGGCCGGCAGGGTGTCGAGGATCGCCGTTTGCTGCTCGGCCAGGCTGCGGTACTTGGCTTCGCTGGCGCGCAGCAGCGCCTCGGCGCGCTTGCGCGCCGAGATGTCGCGCACCACCGAGATGATGACCGTTTGTCCGCGCAAGATCAGGGAATTCGCGCTGATTTCCACCGGCAGGCGCTTGCCGTCCTTGGTGAGCAGTATCTGGTCGAAAACGACATTTTTTCCTTCCGCGAGTTGTTCCAGTAGCGGCGCCGCATCGGTGCCGCTGTCGGGCGCATCCACGTCCCGCAGCGACATGCCGAGCAGTTCCTGGCGGCTATAGCCCAGGTAGCGGCAGGCGATTTCGTTGACCTCGGTGAAATTGCTGGGCGTGCCGTCGGGGTTCAAGTCCAGGACGAATATGGCGTCCATGATGCCGCCGAACAGCGTGCGGAACCTGAATTCGCTTTCGATCAGGGCGCGTTCCGCCAGCTTGCGCTCGGTGATGTCCAGCACGTTGACGAGATAGCCGGACGGCTTGCTCAGCGCGTCGTACAGGATGGTGGCCTCGACCAGCGCGGGGAACGTGCCGCCGTCCTTGCGCTGCCGCGTGCATTCGAAACTCATGTGTCCGGCCTTGAACAGCGCCTCTTGCAGGCGCGGAATTTCGGCGCGGCTTTCCGGCGCATAGAGGTCGCCGACGGGCAGGCCGGCCAGTTCGGCGGGGGTGTAGCCGTGCATGTGGGCGAAGGCGGGATTGGCCAGCCCGACCGTGAGCCTGCCCAGATCGCCGATCGCCATGCCCCAACTGGCGTGTTCGACGAGCTGTTGCCATTGGCGCAGGGTTTTTTCCAGCCGCTTGCGCTCGCCGATGTCGCTGAACACCAGCACCGCGCCGATAATTTCATCTCCTTCGAGGATCGGCGTGCTGGTGTATTCCACCGGGAAGGGCGCGCCGTCCTTGCGCCAGAACAGTTCGTCGCGTTCAAAATAGCTTATGCCGCGCCTGACGGAGGCCTGGATCGGACATTCCTCCTCCGGGTAGGGGCTGCCGTCGGCTTTCCGGTAGTGCGATACGAGGTGCAGCGAGCGTCCGGTGATTTCCCCGGCGGCATAGCCGAGCAGTTTCGCCGCCACCGGATTGACGAAGGTGACCCGCCCTTCCGCGTCCATGCCGCAGATGCCCATGCCGGCGGCGTCAAGGATCAGTTCGTTGCGGTGTTCGAGCCTGGCGATTTCGCGCTCGGCGCGCTTGCGTTCGGTAATGTCGGAGACGATCGCCAGCGCGCCGATGAATTCGCCTCCCTCATCGGTCAGCGGGGTGCTGGAAATGCTGGCCCACAATTCCTCCCCGTTCCGGCGGCGGAGCCGGAATTCGTGGCGTTCGCTGATTCCCCGGCTGCGGCGCTCCCGGTAATGTTGGGCAACAGCCCTTTGTTCCTCGTCGATGAAATCGAAAAAGGGGCGGCCGGGGATTTCTCCGACTTCATACCCCAGCATTTCCGCCATGCGCTGGTTGGCGTAAACGCTGGTGCCATGGCTGTCCAGCACCCACACGCCTTCCAGCATCGACTCGACGATCAGCCGGTATCTTTCCTCGCTGGCGCGCAAGGACTCTTCCGCTTGGCGGCGGGCGGTGATGTCGCTGTGCGCCCCGGAAATGCGCAGCGGCCGGCCGTTCGCGTCGCGGGCGGTGATCCGCCCGCGGCTGCGGATGTGGCGCCATTCGCCAGATTTGGCGAGCATGCGGAATTCGGCTTCATAGGCGGGGAGGCGTCCCTCGATGTAATCGCTCTCGATTTTCATGACCCTTTCGCGGTCGTCGGGATGGATCAGTCTTACCCAGGAATCGCGGTGCGGGGCGATTTCCTCGGGAAGGTAACCGAGCATTTCCGCCCAGCGTCCGCTGTATTCCACCGCGCCGGTGCGCAGGTCGTTGTCCCAGAAGCCGTCCAGGCTGCCTTCCAGCACCCGTTCCAGGCGTTCCTCGGTTTGTTGCAGATCGCGGTGGGGCTGGCGGATGCCGTAGACGAAGATGGCGCGGTAGATCAGGAAATAGGCGACGACTTTGTACAGGTGCCCGGAAAGGTTGAGCAGATCGGTCACATTGTCGTAAGCGGCGAAGAACAGTTCGCCCAGCCCCATGACGCATACCGCCGCGTACAGCAGGGTGGCGTCGTAAGGCTGTGGAAGGTTGCGCCGCCGGTAGAAGAGGAGCGCCGTCGCGGCGTGGATGGCGACGATCAGGTATTCGACGCCCTTCTTGAACGGCGTCAGGCCGGTTTCCGCGCTGAAAACCCGCGGCAGGCTGTCCTGATGGAACAGGATGAGCCAGTAGACGGCGCCGGAAAACGCCAGCGTGCCGGCGATGCAGGCGGCCAGCGTCCTGTCGCCGATCAGCCGGTTCCACGGCAGCAGGGCGGCGGCGAGCAGCGCCGCGGCGGCGGTCAGGCGCGCCGCCAGCCAGAAATGGATGGCTTTTTCCGCGCCGCTGGGCGTGACCATGTCCGGCATGCCGCCATAGGAAAGGGTGTGTCCGAAGTCGATCAGTCCCACGGCGAGAAAGGCGCAGGATAGCAACATCAGGTTGAAGGAGGTTTGCTTCCGGTGGCTGTTGACGCCGGTGGCGAATACCAGCGACGCGACCACGATGGTCAGCGCTTCCATCGCGGTGTGCAGCGGCAGAAATGCGGCAAGGCCGAGCGTGAAGGGGGCGGGATACGCCAGGAGTGCGGCGGCAAGCAGCGCCAGCACGCCGACCAGCCGGTTTTCGGGGGGCATCTCCAGCAATTTGGCGAGTTTGTCCATGTGCTTGATACCGAAGGTTGTCCGTGCCCCGGCAAGCCGCGAAAGCGGAATCGGGATCGGCCGGAATGCCTTTGTCATGGCCGTTCCGAGGTATTTCGGCTCCGGCGGGTCGGGTCATTATGCCGTATTTTTTTGCCCAGGGAATAGCCTGGCGGACGATAACGGGAAGGAAATCCGGGGGATGGCGGTGAAGATTCAACCCTATTTAACGGATTGACTCATTCTACCGTTGACAATGCCGGGTTCCGCTTGGAAAATTGCCCCACTCCTGAAAAGGGCTTACCCGACCGAAAGGCGGGGACGCAAAATCACCGGTCTAACGGACTGCCGTCCCACGATCGCGGGATTGCCAGGCAGAGGGCGCGGCGCATCGACGCCGCGGTGGCCGTTAACCTGGTGATCGTCCATGATTCCGCGACTCCTGTTTCACCCCGAAACCGCTTGCCGCAACGGTTGGGCAAGCCCCGCTTACCGCCTTCCTCCCCCTCTCCGACAGCGCCGTTCCTGACGGCTCGATCGTTCGTCCCGGTTGTCCGGGCATGGTGTTAAAAAATATTATTAAGGGGAGTAACCATGGAGAGGTTCAACGACCTCAGCATCAAGGCGCGTCTGGCCTTGATGATGGGGTTTATGGCGGTATTGATGCTGGGCGGCGGCGCCATCGGCCTCGGCGGCGTCATGATGGCGAACAAGGCGCTGGAATCGAATTACAAGGATCGTCTGGAACCCACCCGGATGGTCGGGCGCATCATGCTGCTGATGAACGAGAACCGCGCCCAGGTCATGCTGGCGTTGCAGCATAGCCCGGAGAGTCCCTTCGCCAGGATGCACGACCACCCGGTGACGCTGCACACCGACAATATCGTCAAGAACCGCGATGAAATCACCGCCATTGTCGAGGAATACAAGAAGCGCCATCTGGCGCCCGAGGAGCAGGCGCTGGCCGACCGCTACGCCGAGGCGCGCGGCCGCTACGTCAAGGAAGGCCTGGCGGCGGCGCGCGAGGCGCTGCTGGCCGGGGAATTCACCCGCGCCAACGAAATTCTCCTGAACAAGATCAATCCGCTCTACAAGGCGGCCAATGCCGAGGCCGAGGCGCTGCTCAAGCAAACCCTGAATGCCGCCAGGGACGACTACGAGACCGCCATGGCGCGCTATGCCTTGATCCGCAACATCGCGCTGGGCGGCACGCTGGCGGGGATACTCCTCGCCGTCGTCGCGGGCGGCTTGCTGGTGCGTTCGATCGCCCACCCGCTGGATACGGTGATCGGCCATTTCGAGGCGATCACCCAGGGCGATCTGTCGGGCAGGATAGCGAGCCGGCGCAAGGACGAGATCGGCCGGGTGTTCAGGGCGTTGGCGGCCATGCAGGAGCGGCTCAGCGGCATCCTGCGGGAAGTCGAGGATTGCGGCAAGTACATGGGGCAGTCGGCTTACCAGGTCGCCACGATTTCCAATGAGATTTCCGAGGTGAGCAGGCAGCAGGAAAGCCGCTCCGGCGAGGTTTCCGGGGCAATGGGACAATTGCACCAGGTTTCCTCCAATGTCCAGGCGCAGGCCGCCGAGGCGGTCGGACGCTCGCGCCAGGTGGAAGCCATGGCGCAGGAGGGGATCGGGAACGTGCACCGCAACATCGTCTCGATGGAGGAAACCACCCAGCAGGTCAGCCGCGCCTCCCTGGAAATCCAGGAATTGGAAAACTCGGCGCATCAGATTCACGACATTGCCAACACCATCAAGGACATCGCCGGACAAACCAATCTGCTGGCGCTCAACGCCGCCATCGAGGCGGCGCGCGCCGGCGAGCAGGGGCGCGGTTTCGCGGTGGTGGCGGACGAGGTGCGCAAGCTCGCGGAGCGCACCACCCAGTCGGCGACGGAGGTCGGCACCATCATCGGCCAGCTTTCCGGCAGGGTGCAGCAGGTGGCCTCCGCCATGGACGTGGTGGTCGAGACCGTCAACGCCACCCGGAAGGATGCCGGGGAAACCGCCCGCACCATCGAGAGCATGGCCGGCAACGCGGCCGAAACCGCCCAGGCCAACCAGGGAATATCCGGCGCGAGCCAGCGGCAACTCGACCAGTTCGGCCTGCTCCAGTCGAACATGGACATCCTCTTCGCCATCCTCAAGGAAAGCGGCGCCAAGGTCGAAACCACGGCGGCCATCGGCGACGATTTGCGCATGGTCACGGGGCGGCTCAACAACATCATGTCGGGTTTCACCTTCGACAGCGGCGTGGTGATCGAGGCCGCCCAGCACGAGAAGCGCCGCGCTCCCCGGGCGCAAAACAGCCTGCTGGTGAAGGCTTCCCAGGGCGGCGAGACGATGGAGGCGGTGAGCAGCGATTTCTCCCTGACCGGATTGCGCCTGAGGTTCCCGCATCCCGTGAAGGAACGCGAACCGCTCGATCTGGCGCTCTACCTGCCCGACGAAAACCTGGAGCGGTATGCGAGCCAGGAACCCCTGGGCATCAAGGGGCGCATCACCTGGCAACGCGAAGAGGGCGGGCATGGCCTTTGCGGCATAGAATTCGTGAACGTCGATGACGCCAAGCGCGCCATGCTCAAGAAATGTTTCGCTTTTTTCAAGAAGAACCCCGAGTTCATCGTACAAGCCGCCTAGACGGCAGTTTTTCCCCTTGGAGGAATTGGTTTCTCAATCAACAAGAAAAACGGAGGTGGTGGCATGTTTTGCTCAAAACACAAATACAAGGCGCAATTGCTGGAAAAACAGGCGGGTGACCGTGAACAGGTCATTTCGGCGTTGCGCGCCGAGCTGGAACAGGCAAACCGGGAAAAACTTTCCGCGCTGGCGCAGACGCGCGAAATGCAGGTGGAAATCGACAAGTGCGCCAGGATCTACCGGACGATGCAATCCTTTTCCGATTCGTTCCTGGAAATCCAGCGTTCGCAACTGGCGATCGCCAACGTCATGAAGGAGGAAAAGGGGCACGCCATCGAGGCTTCCAGCGTTTCCGGGGCGAACCGCGCGGCGATGGAGAAAATCACCGCCAATCTTCAGACCATGGCCGAGGATACCCAGCAGATGGCGCGGAACGTCGATACCCTGACGCAGCGCGCCAGCCAGATCGGGGGGATCGTCCAGCTCATCAAGGAAATCGCCGACCAGACCAACCTGCTGGCCTTGAACGCCGCCATCGAGGCGGCGCGCGCCGGCGAGCAGGGGCGGGGCTTCGCGGTGGTGGCCGATGAAGTGCGGCAGTTGGCGGAGCGCACCACCAAGGCCACCGCGGAAATTTCCGGGCTGGTCACCAGCATTCAGAGCGAAACCCAGAGCACCAAGGGACAGATGGAGCACTGGGCCAGCAGTTCCAGTTCCTTCGGGCGGGAAGGCAGCGCCGCCACGGAAAGCATGAACAGTCTGTTCGATCTCGCCCACCGCATGGAAGGGGCGATTTCGGCCTCGGCGCTGCGCAGCTTCATCGAGGTGGCCAAGATCGACCATCTGGTCTACAAGTTTGAAATCTACAAGGTGTTCATGTGCCTGTCGGAAAAAAAAGAGAGCGATTTCGCCGACCATTCCCATTGCCGCCTGGGCAAATGGTATTACGAAGGCGAAGGCCGCGAATGCTTCTCCAAACTTTCCGGCTACCGCGAGGTGGAAGCGCCCCACAAGCAATTCCATGAGAGCGGGATCGCGGCGGTGCGCCATTTTCAGAACGGCGAATATGAGAGAGGGTTCGTCGCCATCGAGGGCATGGAGAGCGCCAGCATGGAGGTTCTGGCCAACCTCGAACGCATCGCCCAGAGCGGCGAGTCGGACAGCAGCCTGCTGTGCCATTCGCGTGGCTGATCCCGGATGCCGCGCGCGGAGAGATGACATGACTTACGATTTCGATGCCTGGGCAGCGCTGGCCAAGAGCGACCCGGAGGGTTTTGAACTCAGGCGCCGGGAGCTGATCGAGGCGGCCATCCAAAGCCGGCCGGGAGGCGAACGCCGCCTCAGGGGGCTGCAATGCCGCATCGACCTTGAGCGGCGCAAGGCCAGGACGCCGCTCAAGGCCTGCTTCCGGCTATCCGCGCTGATGTGGGATTCCTTCGTCGATCTGAGGGAGGGGCTGAACCGGCTGGGGGCGGGCAGGCGTCGGAATTGCGGCGCGCCTGCCCAGGGGGGCAGCCCTCCGGCGGAAATCCTGCCGTTCCGCAAACGCTGAACCGACCGCCGCCGCTATTCCCTGACGCAGGGGAGGGAGGCGCTGAATTCCGCGCCTTCTCCGCCATTGCTCACGGATATGGTTCCGCCCATGTATTCGACGATCATTTTCGACATATACAGCCCGATGCCCGTGCCTTTCTCGCGCGTGGTGAAATAGGGGTCGAAAATTCTTTCCCGGATGTCCTCGGGCACGCCGCCGGCATTGTCGCTGACGGATACCGTGGCCATGCCGTCTTCGCCGGTCAGGCGGATGGCGATCCAGCCGTCCTTGATTTGCCGCTCGACCAGGGCATCCTTGGCGTTGCCGGCGAGATTCAGGATGACCTGGGCGAATTCGTTGGGATAGCCGAGCACGGCGAAGTCCGTCCGCCGGTCGAAGCGTACCTCGATGCCGTGGTTGCGCAGGCCGTTCCCGATGATGGCGAGGGCGTCGTCGATGGCTTGGCACAGGTTGAAGCGGATTTTATCCCGGTTGGGCTTGAAGAAATTGCGGAAGTCGTCGATGGTGCGCGACATGCTCTGAATCATCTGCATGGCTTGCATGGAGGCCTTGTCCATGTGTTCGTGGGTGACCAGTCCGTCCTTGAAGTCATAGCGAAGATTCTGGATGATTAGCCCCAGCGTGTTGAGCGGCTGGCGCCACTGGTGGGCGATGTTGCCGATCATTTCGCCCATCGCCGCCAGGCGCGACTGCTGGATCAGCAAGTGATCCTTTTCGCGCAATTCGGCGACGCTTTCCGCCACCCGGTTTTCCAGGTTTTCGTTGAGTTTTTTCAGCGCGGCTTCGCTTTGCTTGCGTTCGGTGATGTCCTGGGCGACCAGCACCCAGCCCTGCAATTTCCCGTCCACGCCGCTGAGCATGGAAAGGGAGAGCGAAACCGGGATGTCGCTTCCGCCGGCGGTGCGGTAGCGGACTTCACGATTGCGCAGCATCCCGGTGTATCCGCCGGGTTCCAGCCCCGCCACCTTGCTCGCCGGCAGTCCGATCAGTTCTTCCTCCCGGTATCCCAGCAATTCCAGGACGGCGCGGTTCGCCAGGCGGATGATGCCATGGGCGTCGGTCACGATCAGGGTGTCGCCCATGGATTGGACGATGTTGTCCAGGAAGGTCTTCGAGACGGTCTTGTTTTGCAGGTCGCGCGACATGGCGTTGATCGAGTGCGCCAATTCGCCGAGTTCGTCTTGCCGTTCCACCGGGACATGGATGTCGAGGTTGCCGTGGCTGATCGCGCGGGTCGCTTCCGCCATGCGCCGGAGCGGGCGCACCAGGCCGCGCGCCAGCCAGAGCGCCAGCGCACTGCCGAGGATGAGCGCGGCGGCGGTGATCGCCAGCAGCACGGCGGTGGCATGCATCAGTTCGCCGGTGGCGCGATCCAGGGAGATTTTCAGGTGGACGAAACCGATGGTTTCCCCGTCCGGGGTATGCACCGCCGTGGTGACGTCCAGGAAACGGCCGTTTTCCCGCCGCTGGACGGATGAGCCGGAATGGCGGACTTGTTCCAGCACCGGCGCCATGCCGGGAAGCTGGCGGTCGATCTGGAGGCTATCGGGACTGCCGTCGCTGACGATGTAACCATTGCGGTCGAGGGCATAGGCTTCCGCCACATCCTGGTCGCGCTGGGCGGCGGCCAGCAGGCGGGCGGCTTCGTCGATGCGCAATTGGTAGATCGGGTCGGCCAGGGTTTCCGCCAGTAGCGCCGCCAGGGCGTTTCCCTGCGATTCGGATTCGGACAAGGTGGATTGGCGTTGGGCGTACAGCGAGTAGGCGGCGATCAGGCCGCCGACGCCCAGGCTGATGAGCAGGGCGAAACCGACCAATCTGGCGCGTATGCTGGATTTCGCCATGGCCTATTCCAGTTCGCGCTCCACGCGGGCGGTGAGCTTGTTGAGCGCATCCAGGCCGCTGCCGGGCAGGGGGTCGAAGCGCCGCGTTTCGCCGCAGGCGGCCAGCGCCTTGCGCCCTTCTTCGCTGTGTTCCATGGCGAACAGGATTTCCTGGATTTTCGCCGCCAGTTGCCGGGCGAGGCCGGGACGGACGTTGACCAGGTGGCGCGGAATGGCGGCCGTGCGGTAAATGACCCGTAAATCGGCGCCGAGTTGGCCGGCCAGCTTGTCGTAATCAATATTGTTGATGGCGCCGGCGGCAACCTCGCCTTTCCAGACCCAGGCCAGGGTGTTGCGGTCGTCGTTGGAAAAAACGTAGCCGGTTTCGTCCGCCTCGACCGGGCTGCGGCGTTCGGGCTTCCCGGTCAGTTTCAGGCCATCGTGCAACAGCGCGGCCTTGGGCAGGAAATAGGAGGCGGATGAGACGGGTTCCTCGAATGCCAGCATTTTGCCTTTCAGTCCGCCGATGTCCTTGATCTCGCTGTCGCGCCGCACGAAAACCACGCCGTGGTACTCGCCCACGCCCTTTTTCCAGCGCCGCGCCAGAATCCGGGTTTCGGCGCGGCGGCTTACCGCGATGCTGGGAAACGGGCTGTCGATATAGAGATCGACCTTGCCGTCCTTGAGGAGAGCGGACATTTGCGCAAGGGTGGGGGCGATGACCACCCGTCCGGCGCCGATGCCTTCCGCGCCCAGGCGGCTGGCCAGATAATCGGCGAGTGGCTGGAATTCCCGGATGTTTTTCGCCGCTTCACGAGACACCGTGCCGACGGTGATTTCTCCGGCAAAAAGGCCGAACGGGAATAGCAGCGTCAGCGCCAGGAGCAGGCGGAGGAAGGCGGGGAAAAGCATGGTCGATGGCGGTTGATCCGGCTTGTTGTGTTTGCTCGTTGCGCAGGCTGTGATTTTCCAGAATCTTAACATGCCGTTATGTTAATGGCATGCTCCGCCTCGACGGCTCGCCATACTTATGCGTGGCGGTAATGGTAAAATCCCGTCATCATGTCCGTTCCCGCCTTCGTCCACCTGCGCATGCACAGCGAGTATTCCATCGTCGATGGCATCGTGCGCCTCGACGTGGAGGTCAAGAAGCAGGACGGCGACGGCAACAGCTTCAAGGCGCACGAGTGTCCGCCCGTCGAGCGGGCGCGCGATGGCGGGATGCCGGCGCTGGCGCTCACCGACCTGAACAATCTGTTCGGCATGGTGAAGTTCTACAAGGCGGCGCGCGGGCGCGGCATCAAGCCGGTCATCGGCGCCGACGTGTGGCTCGCCAACGAGGCCAACCGCGACCAGCCGCATCGTCTGCTGCTGCTGTGCCGCGACCGCCAGGGCTACGGCAACCTCTGCGAACTTCTTTCCCGCGCTTTCCGCTTCAACCAGTACCGGGGACGGGCGGAGATCGACCGTTCCTGGCTGGAAGACGGCGGCGCGGCGGGGCTGATTGCTCTTTCCGGCGCGCAGGGCGGCGATGTCGGCCAGGCGCTGGTGCAGGATAACGGGGAGCTGGCGCGCAAGGCGGCGCGGGAGTGGCAGCGCCTCTTTCCCGGCGCTTTCTACATCGAGTTGCAACGCGCCGGCCTGCCGCAGACCGAAAATCATATCCAGCGCGCTCTCGACCTGGCTTCCGAGTTGCAAATCCCGGTGGTGGCGACCCACCCCATCCAGTTTCTCGACCCCGACGACTTCAAGGCGCACGAGGCGCGGGTATGCATCGCCGAGGGCTACGTGCTGGGCGATCAGCGCCGCCCGCGCAATTTCACCGAGCAGCAGTATTTCAAGAGCCAGGCGGAAATGGCGGAATTGTTCGCCGACATCCCCGAGGCGCTCGCCAACAGCGTGGAAATCGCCAAGCGCTGCAACCTCTCGGTGCAGTTGGGCGAGAATTTTCTGCCGGACTTCCCCACCCCGCCCGGACTCACCATAGCCCAGTTCATGTGCGAGGAGGCGGAACGCGGGCTGATGCGCCGCCTCGACCTGCTTTACCCCGATCCGGCGCAACGCGCCGGACAGGAGCCGATTTACCGCGAGCGCCTCAAGTTCGAGACCGACACCATCGTGCAGATGGGTTTCCCCGGCTACTTCCTGATCGTGGCGGACTTCATCAACTGGGCCAAGAACAACGGCGTGCCGGTGGGTCCGGGGCGCGGCTCCGGCGCGGGGTCGCTGGTGGCTTATTCGTTGGGGATCACCGACCTCGACCCGCTACGCTACGAACTGCTGTTCGAGCGCTTCCTCAACCCCGAACGGGTGTCGATGCCGGACTTCGATATCGACTTCTGCCAGGATGGGCGCGACCGCGTCATCGACTACGTGCGCAAGAAATACGGCGAGGACAGCGTGTCGCAGATCGCCACCTTCGGCACCCTGGGTTCCAAGTCGGTGATCCGCGATGTCGGGCGGGTGCTCGACATGCCCTACAATTTCTGCGACCTGCTTTCCAAGCTGGTGCCGATCGAGGGCGTCAAGCCGGTGGCGCTGAAGAAGGCGCTGGAAATGGAACCCCAGCTCAAGGAGCGCTACGACGGCGAGGAGGAGGTGCGCGAGCTGTTCGACCTGGCCTTCAAGCTGGAAGACCTGACGCGCAACGTGGGGATGCACGCCGGCGGCGTGCTGATTTCTCCCGGCAAGATTTCCGACTTCTGCCCGGTGTATTGCCAGCAGGGCAGCGACGCCACGGTCAGCCAGTTCGACAAGGACGACGTGGAACAGGCCGGGCTGGTGAAGTTCGACTTTTTGGGGCTGCGCACCCTGACCATCCTCGACTGGGCGCTGCGCTACGTCAAGCAACTGGGCGGCGACATCGGTCCGCTGGAACTGATCCCGCTCGACGATCCCGGCACTTACCGGCTGCTCAAGGACTGCAACACCACTGCGGTGTTCCAGTTGGAATCGCGCGGCATGAAGGAGCTGATCCGCCGCCTCCAGCCCGATTGCTTCGACGACATCGTCGCACTGGTCGCGCTGTTCCGCCCCGGTCCGCTGGGTTCCGGGATGGTGGACGACTTCATCAACCGCAAGCACGGCAAGGCCAAGGCCGAATATTTCCACCCCAGCTTGGAAATCACCCTGAAGCCCACCTACGGCGTCATCGTCTACCAGGAACAGGTGATGCAGGTGGCGCAGATCCTCGGCGGCTACAGCCTGGGCGCCGCCGACATGCTGCGCCGCGCGATGGGCAAGAAGAAGGCCGACGAAATGGCCAAGCACCGCGGCATCTTCGTCGAGGGCGCGGTGAAGCAGGGAGTGTCCGAGAAACTGGCCAGCGAATTGTTCGGCCTGATGGAAAAGTTCGCCGAATACGGCTTCAACAAGTCGCACTCGGCGGCCTACGCGCTGGTCGCCTACCAGACCGCCTTTCTCAAGGCGCACCACGCCTCGGCCTTCATGGCGGCGACGCTGTCCGCCGACATGTTCGACACCGACAAGGTGCACACCATGTACGCCGATTGCCTGGCCAACAAGCTGGAAGTGCTGCCACCCGACGTCAACCAGTCGGATTACCGCTTCGTGCCGCTCGACGCCACGCGCATCCGCTACGGCCTGGGAGCGATCAAGGGCACCGGCGAGGGGGCGATAGACGCCATCGTCGAGGCGCGCCGGCAGGGCGGGGCGTTCACCGATCTGTACGATTTCTGCCGCCGCGTCGATAAGCGCGCGGTCAACCGCCGCGTGGTCGAATCGCTGATCCGCGCCGGCGCCTTCGACGCGCTCGACGACCATCGCGCCAGCCTCCTGGCCTCGGTGGGCACGGCGCTGGAAATGGCCGAGCAGGCGGCGCGCTCGGTCAACCAGAGCAGCCTCTTCGACCTGGTGGAGGATCATGACGACGGCGCTGCCCTGGTCGAGTGTCCGCGCTGGCAGACGGTCGAGCAATTGCTCAATGAAAAGAAGGCGCTGGGGTTCTATTACAGCGGCCATCCCTACGACGGCTACCGCGCGCAACTGGCCGGCTTCATCAAGACCCGCCTCGACAGCCTGGCGCCGCAGCAGCAGCCGGTATGGCTGGCGGGGGTGGTCTACGCCATCCGCACCCAGATGACGCGGCGCGGCAAAATGGCGTTCATCGCCCTGGAGGACGGCTTCGGGCGGGTCGAGGTGTCGGTGTTCAGCGAGACGTTCGACGCCAACCGCGAGTTGCTCAAGGAAGACCAGTTGCTGGTGGTGGAAGGCAAGGTCAGCAAGGACGATTATTCCGGCGGCCTGCGGGTGGTGGCCGAGCGCTTGTTCGACTTGGCCGGGGGACGCACCCACTTCGCCAAATGCCTCAAGCTATCGTGCAACGGCCAGACCGATGCGCTCAAGCTGCGCGACATCCTGACGCCCCACAGGGAGGGCGGATGCCCGGTGCGGGTCGCTTACCGTAATGGCAATGCCCGTTGCGAGATCGACCTGGGCGCCGCCTGGAAAGTCGATTTGCACGACCATCTCATTGATTCGTTGAAAGAATCGTTCGGCGCCGAGAATGTCGCGGTATCCTATCAATAATTTTTTTCAAAAACGCTTGCACGGAACATTACTATATTAGATAATTCTAATAACTCGATTCGCTTCATATCCCCTGTGAACGATTCGATGTTGTCTCCTCCATCCTCCTCTTTTGGTGGATATTCCAGCGCGGTCGCTTCGGCGAACCGCGCTTTTTTTTGCCTTTTTTCAGCCGGCCATCAACCTAAAAAACGCAGTTCAACCACGGGGAGCACGGGGAGATGATGGGATTGCGGCGAGGCATGAAGAATATACTGCTCGCCCGGTGGGTGAACGGTCAATCTTTTTCAACCCGATGTTTCCCCGCTTTTTCCCCGTGTCCCCCGTGGTTCAAATGAGGAATTCAGGATCAACTGTTGGAGCGCAGGAACTGCGGATTGCCGCGCGCGCCGGAAGCGGCGAAGTCCCGGATCAAGGCGGTGCGGGCATCTTCCGCGGCGATACCCAGCTCCTCGGCCATGGCGCGGAAAATCAGGTCGAACAGGCGGTCGAGGGCGATCTGGTGGGTCTTGCCGGTGGTGGCGTAAAGCCAGTCGGATAATTTCATAAAGTTGTCGAAAGGCGCTCTCCCCAATGCCAGCGGCAGCGCCGCGGGAAAACGCCCGGAATTGGCGATCATGTCCCAATAGCGGGCGAACCGCGCCAGCCGCTGCATGGAGGCGAAATCAATGCGGTCGGTGCTGAGAATGTTGTAGGGGGCGTAGGGGCTGAAGCGCAAGTCGTAGGCTTGCGTATGGCGGATGATCGGCGTGCCGCGCAGGCGCTTGAGGATGCCGACCTGGATGTCGTGCGGGCGCAGCGCCACCAGGCGGTCGAAGCCGGCGGCGAAGCTGGCCATGTCCTCGCCCGGCAGGCCGGCGATCAGGTCGGCGTGGAGGTGGACATGGGTGTGGTCGCGCAGCCAGGCAAGATTTTCCTCGGTCTTGGCGGCGTCCTGCTTGCGGCTAATCAGGGCCTGCGCTTCCGGGTTGAAGGTTTGCACTCCGACTTCGAATTGCACGCTGCCTTCCGGGAAACCCAGGATGGCTTCCTTCAGCGCGGTGGGCAGATGGTCGGGCACCAGTTCAAAATGGAGGAACAGCTTGTCGTCGAGGCGTTCCCGGAAGAAATCGAGGATGCGCAGGCAAGCCTGGATGTTCAGGTTGAAGGTGCGGTCGACGAACTTGAATTCGCGCAGGCCGCGCCGGTGCAGCAGATCCATTTCCGCGAGGAAGCGCTCCAGTTCAAAAGGAGCGACGCTCTTGTCCAGCGCCGACAGGCAGAATTCGCACTTGAACGGGCAGCCGCGCGAGGCTTCCACGTAGACGATGCGGTGGGCGAGGTCGGCGTCCGAGTAATAGCGGTAAGGCAGTTCCACTTCGGCGAGGGACGGCGGCGCGGCGGCGATGATCTTGTCCGCCGGGCGTTCCCCGGCGAGGAGGCGGCGGCATAGCCGGGCGAATTCCAGGTCGCCCGCTCCCGCAATGACGTAATCCGCCAGGGCGGCGATGGCCTGTTCTCCACTTTCATGGCTGACTTCCGGGCCGCCGAGGACGATGATGAGTTCCGGTCTGACCCGTTTCAGCAGGGCGACGATTTTCAGGGTTTCCTCGGCATTCCAGATATACACCCCGAACCCGGCGATGCGCGGGTTCAATGCGAGAACTTGCTCGGCGATTTCGGCGCCCGGCTGGCCGATGACGAACTCGAGCAAGCGGGTATCGTCCCGCAGTTCGCCCATGTTGGCGAACAGGTAGCGCAGCCCCAGCGAGGCGTGGGAAAAGCGCGCGTTGAGCGTGGCGATGACGATGTCGGACATGGGGGCGAAGCATGGTGGCGCTGCCCGAAACTGTCAAGTTGACTTAAACTAGCGCTATGAACGACGAGGATTACATGCGCGAGGCGCTGGCGCTGGCGCGCCAGGCGTGGGTGGCGGGCGAGGTGCCGGTGGGGGCGGTGGTGGTGAGGGACGGCGAGATCGTCGGACGCGGCTACAATGCGCCCATCTCCCGCCATGACCCGACCTCCCACGCCGAAATCATGGCGCTGCGCGATGCCGCCGCGCGTCTCGGCAATTACCGGCTGCCCGGCTGTTCGCTGTACGTCAATATCGAGCCTTGCGTGATGTGCGCCGGCGCGATCATCCATGCGCGCATCGCGCGGGTGGTGTACGGCGCCGCCGATATGAAGACCGGAGCCTGCGGCAGCGTCGTCGATCTGTTCGGCAATTCCCGTTTGAATTATCATGCCGATGTCATTCCCGGCGTGCTGGCGGCGGAGGGTGGCCGTTTACTCAGTGACTTTTTTGCCGAACGGCGCAGGAAAAACGATGCGGATTGAAATCAGCATTCCCGGCCAGGTGTTGCGATTGGTCAATGGCGATGGCATGCCGTTGTGCGAGTATCGCGTTTCGACGGCCGCCAACGGGGCGGGCGAGTTGCGCGGCAGCTACTGCACCCCGCGCGGCCGGCACATCGTGCGCGCCCGGATCGGCGAAGGCCAGCCGCTCAACGCCGTGTTCGTCAGGCGCCGCCCCACCGGGGAAATCTATACGCCCGAACTGGCGCTGCAATATCCCGGCAGGGACTGGATTCTGACGCGGATACTCTGGCTGTCCGGCTGCGAGGTCGGCGCCAACCGGCTGGGCGAGGTGGATACCATGCGGCGCTATATCTACATCCACGGCGCCCCGGACGAAGTGGAGTTGGGGATGCCCGGCTCGCGCGGCTGCGTGCGCATGCACAATAGGGATTTGCTGGAGTTGTTCGATAAGGTGGCGGCGGGGACGGACGTGGAGATTTTCGGCTGAGGCGTTTCCTCGCCGGCAATCTCTCGATTTGACCCTGGTGAAAAAGGACATTAATATCCTGCAAAAGGGGGCGGGTAGGGGATTCCCCTAGGGAAAGAGGTCTCATCGGGTCATGCTTTTCCTTTCACTCAAGCCTATAATCAATCAGTAACAATTTGCCATTCCAAAACGGGGTTCGGTATTAATGAATAAAATCCATGATCTGAAAATCTGGGTACGCTTGGTAGCGGCCATCTGGCTGATGTTGTTCATCGCCTGGGCGATTCTGATTTTCTGGGTGGCGCGCGAGCAAAGGGACTTCGCCACCGAACAGGCGCGCGATTTCTCGAAAAGCGTGCACAAGATGACCATGGCCAGCCTGACCGGCATGATGATTACCGGCACCGTCGCCCAGCGCGCGGTGTATCTCGACCAGATCAGGCAATCCGACGACATCAAGGAACTGCGGGTTATCCGTAGCGAGGCAGTATCCAAGCAGTTCGGCGCCGGTGCGGCGGAAGAGAGCAAGACCGACGCCATCGAGCAACAGGTGCTGCAAAGCGGCAAGCCGTTCTTCCAGGAACAGGACGATGCCTCCGGTTCCAGCCTGCGCGCCATCATTCCCGCGGTGGCGCAGAAGAATTACCTCGGCAAGGATTGCCTGATGTGCCATATCGTTCCCGAAGGCACCGTGCTGGGAGCGGTGAGCATGCGCATTTCGCTCAACAAGGCGAGCGTGGCGGTGCGCGATTTGACCCTGCACATCATTTTTGTGGCGGTCGGCCTGAGCATCCCGCTGCTGCTGTTCATTTACCTTTTTATCGCCCGTTTCGTGACCAAGCCGCTCGAATCCATGACCAACGGCCTGCGCGACATCGCTCAGGGCGAGGGCGATCTGACCAGCCGCCTGAAGGTGAAGAGCAGCGACGAGATCGGCGAGGCCTCGACGGTTTTCAACCAGATGATGGATAAATTCCGCGACCTGATCCAGCACGTCAGGGAGTCGGCGGATCAGGTTTCCGAGGCCGCCAAGCAGCTTTCCTCCAGTTCGAAGCAGGTGACCTTGAGTTCCATGCAGCAAAGCGAAAAATCGGCGCTTATCGTGACTGCGGTCAGCGAGATTGCAGCCAGCATTGGCTCGGTGGCGCAGACCACGGAACAGGTGCAGCATCATTCGCAGGAAACCCTGGATCGCTCCATCGAGGGCAATGAAAGCCTGTCTGTGCTGCTCGGTGAAATCAGCCAGGTGGAAGATGCCGTGACCGGTATCGCCAACTCGGTCGAGGAATTCGTCAGGAGCACCAATTCGATTACCGCCATGACCCAGCAGGTCAAGGACATCGCCGAGCAGACCAACCTGCTCGCCCTCAATGCCGCGATCGAGGCTGCCCGCGCCGGCGAGCAGGGGCGAGGTTTCGCCGTGGTGGCCGACGAGGTGCGCAAGCTCGCCGAGAAATCGGCCAGTTCCGCCAACGAGATTGATACGGTGACCCAGTTGCTGTCGCGTCAGTCAGCCATTGTCGATGCTTCCATCCAAGAAGGGCGCCAACACCTCAACAGCAGCCAGGACGCCCTGGAGAATGCGGCGGTGGTGCTGTCCACGGCGGGCGAATCGGTGCGGGCGGTGACGTATGAATTGTTGAGCATCGTTTCCGCCAGCGAGGAGCAGCGTACCTCCAGCGAACATGTGGCGAGCAACGTCGGGGACATCGCCGCCATGGCGCAGGATAACGCCAAGGCCAATCAGCAGGCGACCGCGGCGGCGCAAAACCTCGAAGAACTGGCGACCGGCCTACAGGATCTGGTGCGGCACTTCAAGGTCTGAAAATCCAGACCCCCTGGCGCAGCCGCTTGAGTGCCGCCGGGTCGGGGTGCGGGCGGTAGCGCAAGGCGATATACAAGTTGGCGATGCTGGCCGCGCGGGCAGCTAAATCTGGCCTGGCCTTGGCGACGCGGGCAGCGTAGTCGGCGGGACCTTCCCCGTCGCCGCGCGCCAATCCCGCTCCGGCCAGCTTGGCGCAGAAGCGCCGGTAGGCGGCGACCGCCGGATCCCGCGGCGCGGCGCGCAGCCGCCATAGCATCGCCGCCGCGAATAGCAGCATCAATCCCCCGATACCGATCAGCAGCGCATAGGCCATGCCGCGCGCGCTTTCGAGTCCCAGGCCGAGCCTGGAAAGCAGTTCCGCCTGGCGTTTCTGGCTGTAGCCGAGCACCCACTTGTGCCAGTTGTAGTTCACCAGGTCCCAGCCGAAGCGTACTTGGCGCAGCCAGCCAAAATCCATCCGGGTGAACAGCGGCAATGCTTCGCCCGCCGGCAGCGCCGCCAGCAGCCCGGCCTCCGCCTCGACGCGCTGCGGCGCGATGCGGGCGGTGGGGTCGATTCGTACCCAGCCTTGCCCTTCCAGCCAGATTTCGCTCCAGGCGTGGGCATCCGATTGGCGCACGATCAGGTAGTTGCCGATCGGATTGTGCTCGCCGCCCTGGTAACCGGTGACCACGCGCGCCGGGATGCCGGCGGCGCGCATCAGGAAAACGAAGCTGCTGGCATAGTGCTCGCAGAAACCGCGCCGGCTGTCGAACAGGAAATCGTCGACGGCATGGATGCCCAAGGGCGGCGGGGACAGCGTGTAGAAAAACGGCTGGCTGGCGAACATCTCGAGCGCCAGGTCGGCGATGGCGCGATCCGAGGCGGCGCGCTCCCGCCATGAGGCGGCCAGTTGGCGTGTCCGCGGATTGAAGCCGGACGGCAGTTGCAGGGCATGCTTGCGCGCCAGCGGGCGCAACTCGGTCTCCACCCGGTAGCGCGGCTGGGAGGTGAGTTGGTAGCGCAGGCGCTGGCGCGCCGGGGCGGCGGCGAGTACCTGGAAATCGTCGCTCATGCTGCTGGAGGGTGGCAGCGATACCGGAAAATCGAGGGCGAACAGCCAGCGCTGGTGGTGCGGCTCGAGAGTGACGACATAGCTGACCGGCTCGCCCTCGACATGCAGCGTGACGGCGGCGGGCCGCCGCCTTTGGCCTTCCGTCCAGGTGCGCCCGTCGTAGTGCCAGAATACCGGGCCGCGCCAGTAGCGCAATTGCGGCGCCGGCGCGGCGCCGTCGAATTCGGCGCGGAACGCCACCGCGCCGGACAGCCCGAGCCGGCTGATGTCGCCCGGCGACATGCTGTCGCTCAGCCCCGTCACGGCGCTGGGGGTGGGGTCCGGCGTTCCCCACAGCGGGCTGGGCGCGCGCGGGAAGAAGACGAACAAAACGATCATCAGCGGCAGACCCTGCCCCAGCAGCACGGCGGCCAAGCGGATTTTCCGGCGCGCCGTCAGCGCCGTTACGGGCTGGTTGAGGCCGACCAGGGTGGCGGTGATGGCCAGCACCGCCACCAGCATGTACAACCCCATCGAAATGCTCTGGGTATACAGGAAATTGGTGATGACCAGGAAATAGCCGAGGAAAATCATCACGATGCCGTCGCGCACCGAGCGCATTTCCATCAGCTTGAGCGCCAGCATCACGATCAGCAGGGCGACGCCGGCGTCGCGTCCGGTGATGGTGTTGTAGGTGAGCAGCACGCCGAATCCCGAGGTTCCCGCCAGCGCCAGCAGCAGCCATTTGTTTGGCAGCGGCGCGTTGCGCCGCGCCGCTGCCCAGCGCCAGATGCCCAGGGCGAGGCACAGCAGGGTGATCCACAGCGGCAGGTGGTCAAGATGAGGCGCGATGATCCAGGCCAGCGCCAGCAGCAGCCAGGGAATGTTGCGTTGCAGGGCGGGAGCGACGGGGGCGTTCATGATGTCACGATTTCTCGGCCACGGATAAACACGGATTGCCACGGATGAAAAATGTTCTCGTGGCATGCCCACAAACAGATGGTGATCCCGGTTTGGATCGGAGATAGGTTTTATCCGTGGTCATCCGTGTTTATCCGTGGCGAAAGAAGGTTTCTCCGGCAACCCGAACAGCGCCAGCGCTTCCAGGCAGCGGCGCTGGTGCTCCTTGCCCAGCCCCAGTTCCAGGGTCTGGTCGGGCAGCCGCAGGCCGTAGTGCTGGCCGGCGGCATCGGCATCCAGCACCCAGCGGCAGAGGCGCGACAGACGTTCCTCGATGCCCAGGCCGGGCAGCGTTTCCCAGTCCAGCCACAGTTCCGGGCGAGCTTGCCCGGAGAACTGCTTGGTGTGCAGTCCCTGGCCGCGCGCCGCGGCTTTCCAGGCGACCTGGCGCAGCGAGTCGCCGGGATGATAGGGGCGCAGCCCGGCGAAATCCTCGTTGCCCTCGCCGCTGCCCGCGCCCTCGCCGGCCGCCTGGACGTTCAGCGGCAGCGGCGCGCTGGCATTGTCCGGGCGGGGATAAACGATGCAGTGCATTTCCAGGCGCAGGTTCGACCAAGCGTGGAACAGGCCGAGGGGAAACTGGCTGAAAAGGCTGAAACGCCCCGCTTCGAGGCGGCCGCGCCGGGCGGCGGGCACGCTGAAATGGAGCAAGGCCGTCTGGCTTGGCTCCGCATCGGTGAATTCGGGCGGCTGCTTGCCGTAGTTCAGGCCGATGGCATGGCGCGGCAAGTTACCCGGATTGTCGAGGCGGACGGTGAAGACCGCGGCCTGCCCGGCGAATACCGGCGGCGCCTTGCCGGCGCGCACGGTCAGCCGCGCCAGGTTGCGGAAGGTGTGCAGGATGGAGGCCAGCGCCATGCTGCCGAGCAGGAAGGTCAACACATAGCCGAGGCTCAGGTTGTAGTTGATCGAGCCGGTGAGCATCGCCAGCAGGGCGAGGGAAAACATCAGTCCGTGGCGGGTGGGAAGGATGAAGATGCGCTTGCGGTCGAGCGTCACCGGCCCCGCTTCGCTTTCCATCCGGTTGAAGATGCGCCGCCACAGGGCGCGGTCGATGGGGAGGCGGATATTCACGGCGATGGCGTCTAGTGGGTGATGCGTTTCAGCAGGATGCCGATGGCTTCTGGGAGGCGTGCCGCCCCTTTTCGCACCAGTTCCAGCATGCCGTCGTCTCGCGCGGATGCGGCTTCGAGCGCCAGTAATAGCGCTCCCGGATTGTCTTCCGACAATATCTCGATCAGGCACCCTGCCTGGGCAATATCCTTTGTGGTTTTTCCCTGGTGGCCGGTGGGGCGAAGCTGAGAAACGGCCAGTTTGTGCAGGGCGAAACGGGCGGGTTCCGGCACCTTGACGGGTATCCCGGCGCCGTTCAATACGACGGCAAGCTGTGTCCCGTCGAGCAAGTAATCCATATAGTCGAGCGGCTGGGCGTGTATGCCGAAGCGCTCGATCAGAACCGGCGCTTTGTCATGGGTGCCGCGCTTGGCCGTAAGAAACTCAATCTTGAAACCGTCCGGCGTTTTCATTTCAAAAGGTGGAAGCCAGGGATTGATTTGTCTTGGCGTCTCCAAGGCCGGCTCGATTTCGGAAATGTCTTTTTGGAGATTGCGGCTTAACCCGATTTCCAGTTCGCGTTCGACGGAAAAATCCATGTCTTCGGTTCGGCTCAGGGAGGCTTTCAGCGAGACTCCCAGCATGTTGCCATAACAGGCGAATGCGAACGATCCGACGAGGGCGCCTCCCCCCGAAAAGAGTCCGGCGTCGGATAGCTTGGCCAGCACCTTGGCGGGACGCCCTTTTTCCGGCGTCGCGCCGCTGACCAGCAGCATAGCGACCAGGCGGCGGCGTTCGTCGAGGATGGCGCCGGCCTTTTCGCGCGCCGATTTGGCCTCGCCGATCAAGGTAAGCAACTGCGCGCTTTCCTTGCCCAGATATTTTTGCACCTGTTTACCCAGCGAGCGCGTTTGATAGTACCAATAGCGGGTTCCCTGGATTTCCTTGGAAACGAAGGCGCCCCCAGCCAATGCCACGAATGGGCTGTCCTCGATCTTCTGGAGCAGATCGGAATAGATCGCGGAGCAGTTGTCGGGCAGGTGTTTTATCACGGCTTATACGTTACCATTTAGTTTTTAACGTATAAAGCAGTGTGTTCATTTTGTGGAATGTGCGGAGGACGCTCAAGGAATCGCCACGGCGCGCAACAGTTGTTCGCCGGCGCGGGTCTCGCCGGAGGCGTGCAGGCGGTGGCCGACCACGGCTGGAAGGGTGACTTGCACGTCTTCCGGCAGGACGAAGTCGCGGCCTTCCATCAGCGCCCACGCCTTGGCGGCGCGCAGCAGGGCGAGGCCGGCGCGCGGCGACAGGCCGCCGTCGAAGGCTGGCGCCTGGCGCGAATGCGCCAGCAGCGCCTGGATATAGTCCACCAGCGCGTCGGAGGCGTGCAGCGCGGCGACCTGCCCCTGCATGGCGGCAAGTTCGCCGGGGGCGAGGCAGGGAGTAAGGTGGGCGATCATTTCGCGGCGGTCGTCGCCCAGCAGCAGCGCGCGCTCGGCCTGGGAGGCGGGATAGCCCAGTTCGATGCGCATCAGGAAACGGTCGAGTTGGGATTCCGGCAGCGGGAAGGTGCCGATCTGGTAGGCGGGGTTTTGCGTGGCGATGACGAAGAACGGTTCCGGCAGGGCGCGGGTTTCGCCTTCCAGAGTGACTTGCCGCTCTTCCATGGCTTCCAGCAGGGCGCTCTGGGTTTTCGGCGTGGCGCGGTTGATTTCGTCGGCGAGGATCAGTTGCGCGAAAATCGGTCCGGGATGGAATTTGAAGGCGCCGCTGGCGCGTTCGTACACCGAGATGCCGAGGATGTCCGCCGGCAGCAGGTCGCTGGTGAACTGGATGCGGTTGAAATTCAGTCCCAGGCTGCGCGCCAGAACGTGCGCCAGGGTGGTCTTGCCGACCCCCGGCATGTCCTCGATCAGCAGGTGGCCGCGCGCCAGCAGGCAGGCGAGGGCGAGGCGGATCTGGGTTTCCTTGCCGAGGATGATCTGGCCGATCTGGGCGACGGTGCGGTTTATGGTGGCTTGCATGGCGGTTAGGGGGATTGGCGACAAGGGCATTATAATCTTAGTAAACCCACGAACGGATAGCCCTGTAAAACTCAGTTGGCCACGGATGAACACCGATGATAATCCGTGCTCATCGGTGTTCATCCGTGGCTCAACGGCTTTTTCAAGGATTACGGATGAGCATGCAAACAACCGTCCTGGCCGGCGACATCGGCGGCACCAAGACCTGGCTGCGCCTTTCCAGCTCGGGCGAGGTGCTGCGCGAAGAGCGCTACGACAGCGCGGCATTCGCCGGGCTGTCTCCGATGGTCGCCGCCTTTCTCGGCGATGCCGTGCCGGAGCGCGCCTGTTTCGGCGTCGCCGGGCCGGTGCGGGACGGTTGCTCGCAGATCACCAATTTGCCGTGGCGCATCGAGGCGGCGGAAATCGCCGCGCGCTTCGCCATCCCCCGGGTGGCGCTGATAAACGATTTCCAGGCGGTGGCCTACGGCATCGAAGCGCTCGCTCCCGGCGACCTGCTGACCTTGCAGGCCGGACGGGTGCGGGAAAACGGGCCATGCGCGGTGATCGGGGCGGGCACCGGCCTGGGCGAGGGCTATCTGGTGTGGCACGACGGGGCTTACCAAGCGCTGCCCTCGGAGGGCAGCCACGCCGACTTCGCGCCGGCGGACGAGCTGCAGGCCGATCTATGGCGCTGGCTGAAAATCCGCCACGGCCACGTTTCCTGGGAGCGGGTGGTGTCCGGCCCCGGTCTGGAGGCGATCTACCATTTCCTGCGCGAACGCGGCGATCTGGCGGAATCCGCGCTGCTCGCGGAGATGATGCGGGCGGGCGACGGCGCGGCGGCGATCTCGGAATTCGCCTTGACGCACCGCGATCCGCTGGCCTCGGCGGCGCTCGACCTGTTCGTCGCCGCCTACGGCGCCGAGGCCGGCAATCTGGCCTTGAAAATCCTGGCGAGCGGGGGGGTCTACGTGGCGGGTGGCATCGCCCCGAAGATCGCCGAGCGCCTCGCGGACGGCGGGTTCATGAGGGCGTTTTGCGCCAAGGGGCGTTTTGAGGAATTGCTGGAAAA
The DNA here is from genome assembly GCA_964505475.1 of uncultured Sulfuricella sp. GTDB lineage: Bacteria > Pseudomonadota > Gammaproteobacteria > Burkholderiales > Sulfuricellaceae > JAGXQV01. The sequence goes on from CAZDIJ010000003.1 coordinate 27,327, forward strand.
CGTGCCGGTGCGGGTGGTGCTCAATCCGCAGGTCGGCTTGCTGGGGGCGGAAGTGGTGGCTAGCCGCCGGTGAGCGACATCACCCGCACGATCTTGCCGGGGTTTTCGCGGAATTCGTGCTGTTGCGGCTTGAGTTCGATGGCGTCGCGCAGGACTTGCTCCAGGTCGGCGTCGGAAATGCCGGCGCGCAGCAGCGGGCGCAGTTCGAGCTTCTCGTCCTGCCCCAGGCACAGGAACAGGGTGCCGTCCACCGACAGGCGCACGCGGTTGCAGGTGTCGCAGAAATGCTGCGACATCGGGGTGATGAAGCCGACGCTGAACGAGCCGTCGGGCGATTGCAGATAGCGCGCCGGCCCGCCGCCGCGCATCACCCCGTCGATCAGGCCGAAGCGCCGCTGCAGGCGCTCCTTGACCGGTTGCAGGTCGAGGTAGCCCGAGCCGCGGCCGGTTTCGCCCATCGGCATGGTTTCGATCATGCGCAGGACGAAGCCGTGCTCCATGCAGTAGGCCACCATGGCGTCGATTTCGTCGTCGTTGGTGCCGCCCATGACCACCATGTTGATCTTGATCGGCGCGTAGCCTTCGGCCTTGGCCGCCATCAGGCCGGCGAGCACCTGGCCGAGTGAATCGCGCCGGGTGATTTCGGCGAAGCGCGCAGCGTTCAGCGTATCCAGGCTGACGTTGAGGCGGGCGATGCCGGCTTGTCGCAACGCCTGGGCGTGCTGGGCGAGGCGGGTGGCGTTGGTGCTGAGCGACAAATCCTCGATGCCTGGCAGTTCGCCCAGGCGCTGGGCGAGCGTGGCGACATCGCGGCGCAGCAGCGGTTCGCCGCCGGTCAGGCGCACCTTGCTGACGCCCAGGCGGGCGAAAGCGCCGACCACCCGCACCATTTCATCCTGGTTCAGCCAATGGGCGGGTTCCTCGAAGCCGTGGAAGCCCTCGGGGATGCAGTAGGTGCAGCGCAGGTCGCAACGGTCGGTGACGGAAAGGCGAAGGTATTCGACTTTTCGGCCGAAGCGGTCTTGCAGGGGGGCGCGGTCGGAGATCATGTTTCCTGTATAAAACTTTTCGGGCGGCAATACAAGTAGGTAAGTCAAGAGATGAGAGGAAAGGCCGGGCGGGCTGCCGGCAACCAGCCCTCCCGGGGGATTCAGCCCCCGAACGGATTGAACAGCGGTACGCCGAAGCGCTCGAAATCCCGGACGTTGGTATCGAGAAGATACACGGCGTGCCTACAGCGACACCACGGGCCGACGCAGCGCAGCGCCGCGCTGCTCAAACGTTTCCATTCGGCTATGGGCACGAGAACGGCGGTTTCCGCACCGCGCCGGGTGACCACCTGCGGCCACTCGCTGATGCATGCATCGAGCAATTCGCTGAAACGGGCTATTGCGTCTTGTACTGGCCAGGCATGCATGGTGGCGCCTTTTTCGTAACTAGTCTAAATAAGGCATTTCGTAAAATGCAATGAAACCGAGGGTGCCGATTTGGGGTTTTTCTACAGCGGCAATGCTCGCCATAACCGGCAGCCGAATCCCTCTAAAATCATTGCGTTCATGATTTTTAGTGCCTCCTGAAATTTCCCGTCGCCACCGGCTTGTCAGTATTGCCGCGCTTGCAGGATCGGCTGCGGGTAAAATCCGTTTGAGGCGTTGCGGCATCCGTGCAGGACCCACCCCGTTGACCGGATTAAACGATAACTCTTATTTCATGGCAAGCGTCTCTGGAGGAACTGGCCGCGAAGGCGATGGGCGTGAGTGTGGCCGGCTTGACCGTGCTTTCGAGTGGCGATGGCGTTGTGGGCTATGATAACGAATTTCCACGGCGATGAGATGCGCATAGTAAGGTTGTGCTCTACCAAATTGAAACAAGAACTGAACGATCAGGATAAGGTAATGAATTTTTCCGATGAATGCAGAGAGTGTCCGCGCCTGTCGGGGTTTCTCGACGAGGTGCGGCGCGATCACCCTGATTATCATGCCAGGCCGGTGGCGCCGTTCGGCGATGCCGCGCCGCGCCTGCTGATCGTCGGGCTGGCGCCCGGCATGCATGGCGCCAACCGTACCGGGCGGCCTTTTACCGGGGATTACGCGGGGATATTGCTGTATGAAACCCTGCACCGCTTCGGCTACGCCAGCCGACCGGTTTCCGAGTCGGCGCGGGACGGCCTGGAACTGCTCGGCTGCCGCATCACCAACGCGGTGAAATGCCTGCCGCCGCAGAACAAGCCGGAGTCGGCGGAGATACGCCAGTGCAACGGCTACCTGCGCGGCGAGATTGCCGCGCTATCCCCCGGCGCGGCGATACTGGCGCTGGGGCTTGTCGCCCATGCCGCGGCGCTGCGCGCGGTGGGTGCCAGAGCCAAGGATTTTCCCTTCGCCCATGCGGCGGCGCATCGTCTGCCCGACGGACGGATGCTGTACGACAGCTATCATTGCAGCCGCTACAATACCCAGACCAAACGTCTTACCCCGGCCATGTTCGAGGCGGTTTTCGCGCGTATCGGCGCTGATTTCGAGTAGGCGGAACGAACCAGGGTGTTCAATAAATTCAAGGGGCTTTCTTCGCGGCTGTACGTCGCTTTTCTGCTGACGGCGGTGCTTCCTGTCGTTTTCGCCGGATTGGTTGGGCTTTATTATTCGCTCGAGGTTCTCAAGAAAGAAACCCTGCACCATCTCGATCAGGAGGTCGCCAACAAGGCGGGAAGCATGGCGCGTTTCGTCGAACAGTTGCGTGCGGACTTGCTTTACTTGGCGGGCGCCTCGGCCACCCAGGAGTTGGCGGACGCGATCGGGGCGGCGGACGCCAGGGAAGCCGCCATGGCGCGGCGAAACCTGGAAATGGATTTTGCCCTTTTTGCCCGGAATTATCCCCATGTTTACCAAGTGCGCTATCTCGACAGTGGCGGCCGCGAGGTGGTGCGTGCCGAGATCAACGAAGCGGGCGTGAAGGTGGTGCCGCAAAACGAGCTTCAGGACAAATCCGACCGCTATTATGTGCGCGATGCGCTCAAAGCCAAGCCGGGTGAAGTCTATATTTCGCCCATGGACCTGAATGTCGAACGCGGCAAGGTGGAATACCCGGAAAAACCCGTGGTGCGCTTCGCCACGCCGGTGACAGACCGGACGGGCGCGGTGCGCGGCCTGGTCATCGTCAACCTCCACGCCGGTTTTTTTCTCGATCAGATTCAGCAACTGGCGCAAGCGCGCGGCGGCACCACTTATCTGCTCAATCGTTCCGGGTTTTACCTGGTGCGCTCGGCCGAACAGGCCAAGCAGGCACAGCCGTTCATCGTGAATCCGATAGGCGAACTGACCAGGGCTTTACCCCCGGACATCCTGATCCGGTTGCTGAGCGGGGGGCACCGTACCGAGGAAATGGGCGACTGGATCATCGCGTATTCACCGGTGACAGCCGATGCCCAACTGGTGGAGGGAAGGCGGCTTTCCACCGAATGGATCGTCGCCCTGACGTATCCGCGGCATCAGTTGTTCGCCGCCGTGCTCAATCTGTACATCTTCTACGGCGCCATGGCCTTGAGTATTCTGGTGGCGCTGGTGGCGGGCGGTTTCATGTCGCGCTACCTGTTGCGGCCGCTGTCCCTTTTGCGCGAGGAGACCGAGGCCGTCGCCCAGGGGAATTTTTCGCATCGCGTCGAGATTCGCGGCGGGGACGAAATCGCCGGGCTTGGCAGCAGCTTCAACCAGATGGCCGCGCAGCTCGAACAAACCTACAACTCCCTGGAAAATCGCAAAAACCTCCTGGAGGCGGAGGTTGCCGCGCGCACCGCCGCGCTGGAGCAAGAGCGCCGCAACCTGGCGACGATCATCGAGAATACCGCCGACGGCATTCTTTCGATCGGACTGGACGGCCGCATCGAACTGGCCAACCATGCCGCCGCGCGTTTTTTTGAAACGCCGGACGAACGCCTCACCGGACGGAACATTGAGGAATTCTGGGAGGGGTGGACGCAGATGGCCGGGAATGGCGGCCTGCCTCCCGGCGCCGGAAGGCCGGAAACCGGCATTCGTTTTGAATTGAAAACTCCGGCGCGCCTACTGGTGCTGAACGTCACCCAGGTCGGCGCCGGCGGCACGCCCGGCGGCTTTATCATGGTTGTGCGCGACGCGACGGAGGAAAGGCGCTTGCTGGATGAGCGTCGGGAATTGGACCGCCAGATTTTTCAGATGGAAAAGATGACCGCCATGGGAGAACTGGCGATGGGGCTGGCGCATGAAATCGGCAATCCGCTAGCCGGAATGAAGGCCGTGGCGCAATCCCTGCTGGAGGAAGAGGCGCTGACCGGGAGCCTTCGCAAAAATCTCGACCGCATTCACCGCGAGGTGGATCGGCTATCCGCCTTCCTGCGCACCTTCCATGGCTTCGCCTCGCCCCAGGAAAACCACCCGTCGGCCTGCCGTCTGCGGGACGCCATCGAGGACGTGTTTTTCTGGACGCGCAAGGAAGCACAATCGAAAGGCGTGAATCTTGCTTTTGATCAATGCGAGGGAAATATTCCCGACCTGTTGGCCGATCCCAACCAGCTCAAGCAGGTGTTGCTCAATCTGGTCATCAACGCCATTCACGCGATGGAACGCGGCGGCAATGTTACCGTGGGCATTTGCGCGGAAAAAGCCAGTGTGGGGGAAGACGGCGTATCGCGGGTGCGCTTCCGCGTGGAGGATGACGGCGGCGGCATTCCGGCGGAAGTCCTGCCGCGGATTTTCGATCCGTTTTTCACGACGCGCCCAGGAGGTTCAGGGTTGGGGTTGGCGGTGGTAAGGAAGATCGTTCTTCAGCATGGAGCGGACATCGCCGTCGAGAGTGCGCCGGGACGGGGAACCCGCTTTGAATTGCTGTGGCCGGCCGCAAGTGAATGAGGTAATCCGTGGCAGATCAGATTCTCATCATCGAGGATGACGTTACCATCCGCGAAACTCTCGCCGAAGTGCTGGAAAAACTCGGCCATGCCGTCGATCATGCGGAAGACGGCGCCGGCGGGCTGGCGAAGATCGCGCAGCAGCGCTACGATCTGGTGTTGCTCGATTTGCACTTGCCTGATTGCGACGGCCTCGAAGTCATGCGCCGCCTGCGCGAGCTGGACGACCGTCCGCTGGTCGTCATCATGACCGCTTATCCCGAAGTGCGCACCGCGGTTTCTGCGCTCAAGGCGGGCGCCTACGATTATCTCAACAAGCCGTTCGACCTGGAGGATTTCAAGGGGCTGGTGGCGCGTGCCCTGGAAACCCGGAGTTTGCGCACCGAGGTGGAAAGGTTGCGGGCGCGCGTACCCCGGACGGCGACGATAGAAGGGATGATCGGAGACAGCCCGTCCCATCTCGGCATGGTCGGAATCCTGCGCAAGGTGGCCGCCGCCGCGCGCGCGCCGGTGCTGATTCGCGGCGAATCGGGCACCGGCAAGGAGCGGGTGGCGCAAGCGATCCATAACCTGAGCAGCCGCGCCAACGGCCCTTGGGTGACGCTGAATTGTTCGGCTATTTCCGAGGGATTGCTGGAATCGGAAATGTTCGGTCATGAAAAAGGGGCATTCACCGACGCCAAGGCGAGCAAGCGCGGCCTGCTGGAACTGGCCGATGGCGGCACGCTGTTCCTGGATGAAATCGGCGACCTTTCCCTGTCCTTGCAACCCAAGCTGCTGCGCGTTCTGGAAACCCAGACGTTCCGCCGCGTGGGCGGGCAGAAGGACGTGCGGGTGGATGTGCGCTTCGTTGCCGCCACGCACCGCGATCTGGAAGCGATGGTCAAGGCGGGACATTTCCGTGAAGACCTCTATTATCGCCTCAATGTGGCAGCCATCGACGTTCCGCCGTTGCGCGAGCGTACCCCGGATATATTGCCGCTGGCGCGGCATTTTCTCGACCAGGCCGCCGCCGCGATGGGCATGCCCCGTGCAGTTCTCGACGAGCGGATCGACGGCCTGCTGGAGGCCTACGGTTGGCCCGGCAATGTGCGCGAATTGCGCAACGTGATGGAGCGGGCGCTGATTCTGTCCGGCGGCGAACGGGTCACGTCCGGCTGTCTGCCCAAGGAAATTCATCAGCCGGCGAAAGAGGATGTTGCCGCCGCCGACCTGTCGCTGGAAGCGCTGGAGTCCCGGCACATCCTCCGCGTGCTGGAGGGATGCGCCGGCAACAAATCCGAGGCTGCGCGCCGGCTCGGCATCACCCGGCTGACTCTGCGCAACAAGATCAAACAGTACCGACTGTTCGATTTTCTGGTTGATGCTCCGGCGGACTGATCGAACAATTCCGATCGTTTTCTAACCAGGGCTGGTTTGTTTTTAACCGGTTCCGTCCTTCACCGATTTCCCCCCTTTCCCCCTATCGTCCTGAAATGCCGGCCTTCCCGCGGGGGGCCGCATCTTGGCACGGTTGCTGCAATTGACGATAGCGACATCCTGTTTTCGGACCGTGTTTCTTAGGGAAAGGAAGGTGCTACATGAAGCAACCCCAAATCAGACGCCTGTGTGGGGCGCTCGGCCTGGCGGCCGCGGTGCTTCTGCCGGCGGGCGAAGCCGTCGCGGCGGGCGGGGGGCAACCCGATCTCGCGCCACTGCCGCAAGGCAAGCCCGCCAATGCCGCCATGGCGGAACTCGGCAAATTTCTGTTTTTCGATAACCGTCTTTCCGGCGACTGGGGGGTGTCTTGCGCCAGTTGCCACGATCCGGCCAAGGGCTGGGGCGATGGCGCACCATTGTCGCAAGGCTATCCCTCGATGGAGTATTTCCGCAATTCCCCCACCCTTGTCAACGCGCGCCATAAGGCGCGCTTCATGTGGGACGGGCGGCTCGACGGCTCGGATCTCGGCACGCTGGTGCGCGACCAGATCACCGAAACCCCCTTCATGAATATGGATGGCCGGCTGGCGCAGGAACGCCTCAAGCAAATCCCCGAGTACGACGCCATGTGGAAAAAGGCTTTCAACAACAACAGCGATCCCTATGGCCCGCGCATGTTCAACGTGATCGCCGAGTTCCTCAAAACCCTCGAATCGAAGAACGTGCCTTTCGACAGGTATCTCAAGGGCGAGCAGAGCGCCATCAGCGCGCAGGCCAAGCAAGGTCTGGCGCTGTTCAAGGGTAAGGCCAACTGCATCGCTTGCCACAACGGCCCGCTGGCGGCGGACGGCAAGCTGCACCGCCTGGGCGTGCCGGAAAACCCCGAGGTGCTGAAAAACCCCCTGCGCACCATCACCATGCTGCGCCATTACTCCACCAGCGGCATGCCCAACTACATGAATGCGCGCACCGACGTGGGGTACTACGCCATCACCAAGGACCCGCAAGACCTGGGTAAATTCGCTACACCCAGCTTGCGCGAGTTGAAATACACCGCGCCCTACATGCATAACGGCATGTTCAAAACATTGGACGAGGTGTTGGCCTTTTACGACCAGGGTGGTGGCCAGGGCAGCGAACTCAAGCCGCTGGGGCTGAACGCGCAGGAGAAGAAAGCGCTGATCGCCTTCCTCGAAACATTGAGCGGCGACCCCGTCACGGTCAAGGATCCCGGCCAGCCTGACATGCAATTGCGCACCTTCGGCAAGAACTGAGGATTGATACCATGAGAAAAACCAATCTGTTCAAATTGAGCGCGGCCATTCCCGTCATGATCGCCATGCTGGCCGCCGCCGGCGCGCCATTGGCCGCTCCCGGCAAGGCGCAAGCTTTTCCTCCCCTGGCGCCCCTGCCGCCCGTGCCTGTTCCCAAGGACAATCCCATGACGCCGGAAAAGGTGGCGCTGGGCAAAAAACTGTATTGGGACGGGCGTCTCTCAGGCGATGGTTCCATGCCCTGTGTTTCTTGCCACGTACCCAGTCTGGGCTGGGGGGACGGCGGCCAGATTTCGCGCGGCTATCCCGGCACCAAGCACTGGCGCAATTCGCAGACCGTACTGAATTCCGCCTACTACAATAAATTTTTCTGGGAAGGCAACGTCACTAGCCTGGAAGGTCAGGCTCCGGCGGCGGCCGAGGGGGGGGTGGCCGGCAACGGCGATTCTTCCGTAATGGAAATGCGCCTGCGCTTCATCCCGGAGTACGTGGCCGAGTTCAAGCGGGTATTCGGCAGCGAATGGCCGCGCATTTTCGATGCCTGGCGCGCCATCGCCGCCTACGAGCGCACCGTGGTGTCTGATGCCTCCAAGGTGCCGTTCGATCGCCATGCCAAGGGCGACAAGAAGGCGCTCTCGGACAGCCAATTGCGCGGCATGAAGCTGTACAACGGCAAGGCAGCCTGCATCCAGTGCCATAACGGTCCGCTGGCATCCAACCAGAAGTTCTTCGACATCGGACTGCCGGATTTCCCCGGCTTCAAGGACGATCCGCTGTACCAGATCACCCACCGCTGGGAGCATTATCAGAAGGGCGTGGACGAAGCGAAGTACCGCAATGCCGACATGGATTACGGCCTGTACTACCAGACCAAGGCGCCCAAGGACATCGGCAAGTTCCGCGTGCCTTCCCTGCGCGAGGTGAAGCACACCGCGCCTTACATGCATAACGGGGTTTTCGCCACGCTGGACGAAGTGGTCGAGTTTTATAACCAGGGCGGCGGCAAGGGCGTCAACAAAACGCCGCTGCTCAAGCCGCTGAATCTGTCGGCACGGGAAAAAAAGGATCTGGTCGCCTTTGTCGAGTCGCTTTCCATGACCGAACCCCTGATCCATGCAGAACCCAAACTGCCGGGCGACTATCAACCCTTGCCGCAACCGGTCAAGTAAGGAGAACCGAACATGAGCCAATCAAATATCCAAATCCATTTGCACGGCGAGCACATTCATGAGGAGGGGAGCGGTCGCACGTGCATGAGCCGCCGCCAGTTCCTGCTCTCCGGGGGGGCTGCGGTAACGCTGGTCGCCCTGGGTGGCATCCCCGGCCTGGCCGCGGCCGCCCAAGCGCTGAAGGCGGACTATCCTCGCCGGAAAATTGCCAGCCTGTCGGCGCTGAAAAAGGGTGAACCCATCGACTTCAATTACCCCTACCCGGATGTGCGCAACGTCCTGGTCAAGCTCGGCGTGCCGGCCGGAGCCGGGGTGGGGCGTGGCGGCGACATCGTCGCCTTCAACCAGCAATGCACCCACATGGGCGGTCCGCTGGACGGCGCCTACAAGGATCAGTACCAGGCGCTCGGCCCCTGCCCGCTGCATCTGACCACTTTCGACCTGACCCGGTACGGTATGGTGATTTCCGGCCACGGCACGGAAAGCCTGCCGCAGATCGTGCTGGAAATCGAAGGCGACGATATTTACGCCACCGGCGTCATGGGCTTGGTCTACGGCTATAGCAGCATGACCGCTACACGCAAGGCATAAGGAGAACGCAATGAGCAATCAGGAAAAATACACTGCCCCGAGTTCCGTCCCGCTTCCTCCCAGGGATGCGGAAGTGTTCACCACCGCCTGTGATTACTGTACCGTGGCCTGCGGCTACAAGGTCTACCGTTGGCCGGTGGGCAAGGAAGGCGGGGCGAAGGCGGCGCAGAACGCGCTCAAGGCCGACTTCCCCCACCAGGCCATGATGACGGCCTGGGTCAGCCCGTCCCAGCACAACGTGGTCAGCGTCAAGGGCAAGCCGCATCATGTCGTGATCGTGCCCGACAAGGACGCCACGGTCGTGAACGTCGGCGGCAACCACTCCATTCGCGGCGGCACCTTGGCGGAAAAATGCTTCAATCCCGACAACCGCACCCGTGAACGCCTGCAACATCCGATGATCCGGGTCAACGGCAAGCTCACTCCGGTAAGCTGGGAACTGGCTATCGACGTGATGGCCGATATTTCCAAATACATCATTGCCAAATATGGCGAACATGCCTGGGCGATGAAAACCTATTCCTACCAGTATTTCGAGAACACCTACGCCATCACCAAACTGGCCATGACCAGCATCGGCACCCCCGCATTCGCCTGGCACGACAAGTGTTCCAACACCAACGACGCGACCGGCCTGGACGATGCGGGCATCGACTCCTTCGCCTCCAGCTATCAGGACTGGGGCGACTGCGAGGTCGCCTTCCTCTCCGGCGTCGATCCCTATGAGACCAAGACCACGCTATTCACTACCTGGATGATGCCCGGCGACAAGAAATTCATTTTCGTCACCCCGCACAAGACTATGGGAGTCGCCTGGTCGGTGCGGGAAGGGCGCGGCATGTGGCTACCCATCATCCCCGGCACGGATACCGTGCTGCATCTGGCGCTGGCGCGCATCATCATCGAAAACAACTGGCAGGATCAGGAGTTCATAGACAAGTGGGTGGCCAACACCTGGGATGTGGATTCCGGCTACGGCCGCGGCACCCGCAACACCGGCTGGCAATGGCGCACTACCTGGGGCACCTGGCAGTCCGATTGGCCGGACTACCAGAAATTCATCCTCTCTCAGGAAGAATCCAAGCTGGATGTGGCGGCCAAAATAACCGGTCTCAACCCGGACGACATCAAAAAGGCGGCGGAATGGCTCGCCAAGCCCAAGGCCGACGGATCGAAGCCCAAGTCCTCGTTCATGTGCGAAAAGGGCAATTACTGGTCAAACAATTACATGAATTCCGCCTCCTTCGCCGCTCTCGGCCTGATCTGCGGTGCGGGCAACCGCGCCGGACGCATGATTTCGCGCGGCGGCGGCCACCAGCGCGGCGGCCTGTCGGCGGGCGGCGGTTCCGGCTGGCTGAATCCCGAGAAACATCCGGGGCGGCGCAAGAAAAGCTTCAATCTCGATATGTGGCTGATGGAAGGCAACATGCGCTTCGCCTGGGTGATCGGAACGACCTGGACGGCGGCCATGATGGCATCCAACGCGCTGGACAAGAAAATGCGCGAACTGACGGCGGGAAATCCGCACCAGATCACCAGCCTGGATCGCGCCGCGATTGTCGAGACGCTCAAAAAACGCGCCGATTCCGGCGGCATGGTGATGGTCAATTCCGACATTTACCCGGTCGTACCGGTCGGCGCCGACCTGTCGGATATCGTTCTGCCCGCCGCCACCTGGGGCGAGGATAACTTTACCCGCTGCAACTCCGAACGCCGCCTGCGTCTCTACAGCAAGTTCTACGATGCGCCGGGAGAGGCCAAGCCGGATTGGTGGATCATCCAGCAGTTTGCCCATAAGATGGGTTACGCCAAGGATGGCAGCTACGCCTGGAAAGACTCCAATGACGTGTTCGAGGAAGGCGCGCGTTTCTCGCGCGGCGGGGTGCTCAATTACCATCCGTTGGCCAGCGCGGCCAAGGCAAAAGGCATCAAGGCGCAGGAGTTCCTGCGCGCCTACGGCACGACCGGCATCCAGACGCCGGTGCGCGTGGTGGACGGCAAGCTGGTCGGCACCCAGCGCTTGCACGATCCCGCCAACGCCACTGGCGAGATCGAGGGCGATACCGTGCAGACCAAGGTGCTGTATGCCTTCAACACCCACAGCGGTAAGGCCATCCTGCTCAAGACGCCGTGGAAGTACGCCGGCTGGATTCAATTTTACGAAGCCATCAAGCCGCGCGCGGAAAAAGGCGAAATCTGGGTCACCACCGGCCGCGCCAACGAAACCTGGCAGTCCGGCTTCGACGATCTGCGAAAACCTTATCTTTCGCAGCGCTGGCCGGATTCCTACATCTACATCCACCCGGACGACGCGGGCAAGAAAGGCATCGAATCCGGCGATTTCGTCGAGGTGGTCAACGATGCGGTGTATGTGCAGACCGGCCAGCCGCAGGGCGTGCTGGATGCCGATCTGACCTTCGGCCAGCTCATGAAGGACGGGCATATCGCCACCACGGTGGGCAAATTCAAGGCGGTCGCCATCGTTTCCGATGAAATGCGTCCCGGTGTTTCCATGGCCAACTTCAATTTCCCGCAATCGCCGGCCAATGCGGTGGTGTCGGCAATTCCCGACCCCATGACCAACAATTACCGTTACAAGCTGGGGCGGGGCACGCTGAACAAGATCGGCGAATCCCCCTACAAGAACGATCTCAGCCGCATGAGCCTGAAGCCGAGGCCGATTGTTTAATATTCCTATTAACCGTTTTCAGGTGATTGCCGGTCTCGGTGTGCTACTCCTTCCCCCGCGAGCGGGGGAAGGCTGGGATGGGGGCGACCGGCGGCGAACAATTCGCCCCCTCCCCAACCCTCCCCCGCGCGCCTTGCGCGCAAGGGAGGGAGTAAGCGCGTTTACTGAAAACAGTTCACAGGCATGTTGTTTAATCACTTTTTTCCAGGAGTTGAAATGAAAGCACAATGGTTGTTGGTTTCCGCCGCCCTGCTGGCAGTCCCAGCGGTTGCCGCCGATCAGGCGGTCGTAATGGAGCTGGCAAAAAAGAGCGGCTGTCTGGCCTGCCATAGCCTGGATCATAAAATGGTCGGCCCGGCCTGGAACGATGTCGGCAAGAAATACGCCGGCGACGCCGAGGCCGAGGCAAAGCTGATCGTCAAGGTGAAAAAGGGCGGCAAGGGCGTGTGGGGAGAAGTTCCCATGCCGGGCAACGTCACGGTCAAGAACGACGACATCAAAACCCTGGTTCAGTTTGTTTTATCGCTGAAATAGGGCGGCTCTTGGCGGCCAACCGGCTGTCCTTCCTGTGTGGCATCGCTCGCGGCAAGAACACGATGGGGCGGAAATCCAGGGGAGGGATGGCGGGCATTGCAAGGGCGAGCCAAAACCTGCTACGTTACCGACGGTTGCCGGGGACGCGGCGCGCCGGTATTTTCGGTGCAACGCCTCCGTGCCGCAGATCAGCGAAAGGAGGGCGCGATGGAACGTAGCGAATGTTGGCTGAAAAGCCGTGACGTCACGGCGGCCTTGACCGGAGAGGCAGGACTGCCCGATGTCGGCGCACCCGGCGCCATCTTCAACGAGCCGGGGCGCTCGAGCGGCAAGCCGCGCGTGCTGCCAATACCCGCCCGGGAGACGGTGCGGTATCGAGCGGCATCCTGGTTTGGCGAACAGAGCGCGCCATCGGCACGGACGGCATGAACCCGCCTTCAGCTTCCGCCATGGCCGCCCGGATCGACGATTTCCGCGCCGATCTGCTGCGCTTCGCCGTCCTGCAACTGCGCGACCGCGCCGCTGCGGAAGATGCCGTCCAGGAGGCCATGCTCGCGGCGCTGGAGGGTGCGCCGCGATTCGAGCGGCGTTCACAACTCAAGACCTGGGTGTTTTCCATTCTCAAGCACAAGATCATCGACATCATCCGCCGCCGCAGCCGGGAAACGCCGTGGGATGCGCCCTTGGACGAAATTCGGGAAGATGTCTTCGGCTGCTTGTTCGACGAGCGGGGGCATTGGCGCAAGGACGATCGTCCGGCGGATTGGGGCGATCCCGCGCGGGATTTTGAAAATGCCCGCTTTTGGGTGGTGTTCGAGGCGTGCCTCGACCATTTGCCGGAGAATGCGGCGCGCGTTTTCATGATGCGCGAATTTCTCGGCTTCGAGACCGGGGAAATCTGTAAGGAATTGCATATCAGCGCGACCAATTGCTGGGTGGTGCTGCATCGTGCCCGCATGAATTTGCGCATGTGCCTGGAAGGCAACTGGTTCGGAACGGAAAGGGAATCGCCATGCTGAGCTGCAAACAGGCAACCGAATTGATGTCCCAGGAGCAAGACCGCGCCCTCTCTTTCGCCGAGCGGTGGGGGTTGCGTTTCCATGTGGCGATGTGCGCGGGGTGCGGAATTTACCGCAGGCAGATGGCGTTTCTGCGCCTGGCTTGCGAGCATTACCCGGAGGCCGGCAAGCCCGCCGCCATGGAGAACGATGCAATGCCGCCCGGGGGGTGAACTTTTCCCGTTGCCGCCATTCGGATGCTTCGGCTTGCGATTCTGATTGTATAATTGCGCCAACGCATGGAAACAATCCAATAACCGAAGGCGCTCATGGAAAACAGGACACCAACCAAACTCAAGCCGTTATCGACCATCCTCTTCGGCAGCCGCTGGCTGCAAATGCCGCTTTATCTCGGCTTGATCGTGGCGCAGGCCGTGTACGTCTACCTTTTCTGGGTGGAGCTTGCCCACCTGGTGCAGGAAACCCCGCATCTCACGGAAGAGAAGATCATGCTTATCGTGCTGGGGCTGATCGACGTGGTGATGATCTCCAACCTGCTCATCATGGTCATCGTCGGAGGATACGAAACTTTTGTTTCCCGGCTCGGCCTCGAGGGGCATCCCGACGAGCCGGATTGGCTTTCGCACGTCAATGCGAACGTGCTCAAGGTCAAGCTCGCCACCGCCATCATCGGCATTTCCTCGATCCATCTGCTCAAGACGTTCATCAACGCGCCGAATCTCGATGAAAAGACCTTGCTGTGGCAGGTCGTCATCCATATGTCCTTCGTGCTTTCCGCCGTTGGCATCGCCGCGATAGACCGCTTGATGACGCACCCGGCACAGCCCGTTCACGAGCATTGACGTTAGGGGGCGAACCTGGCTCGAGGCGGCGCCATCGAGCCAAGGCGCGACCCCATGCGCTGTCCGGCCTCGCTTTCCTTTTCCCCGCGAATAAAGCAAGTAAGCGGGGCGCCAAAAAATGCCTGTGAAGCGTTTCCGGTTGTTTTCCTGTGCCCCCTTTTACGGGGGGAGGCTGGGGCGGGGCGGCGTTTGCTGAAAAAAGTTCAGAGGCCTGTTCCCAAAATCCTTGTAAGGATTTTCCGTTGACGGCGACTAAAGAGTACCATCCAGTCAACAAGGAGAACCGTCATGTACAAGTTCATCCGTTACCTGCTGTTGCTTCCCCTCCTCGCCGCCGGTCTGGTTCAGGCCGCCGGGCAACCTTTCGACCAAGCCGCGTTCGATACCCTGCAACAACAGGGCAGGCCGGTGCTGGTTTCGATTCATGCCGATTGGTGCCCGACTTGCAGGGCGCAGGAGCCGATCCTGTCCGAATTGCTCAAGACCCCGGAATTGCAGGCGATTACCGCGCTGCGCGTGGATTTCGACAAACAGAAGCCGGTGGTCAAGGCTTTCAGGGTGCAGTACCAAAGCACGCTGATCGTCTTCAAGGGCGGCAAGGAGGTTGGGCGCTCCACAGGCGATACCAGGAAGGACAGCATCGCCGCACTCTTGAATAAGGCGCTGTGACGGGACGCGATCATGGAATTCGGTCTGGGCAGTTATGGCGTCGCGCTTGCCGCCGGGGGATTGTCCACGCTTTCTCCCTGCGTGCTGCCGCTGCTGCCGATTCTGCTGGCCACGGCGGTGGCGGCGCACCGGCTCGGCCCCTATGCGCTGGCGGGCGGGCTGGCGTTGTCGTTCGCCGTGGTTGGGGTATTCATCGCCAGCCTCGGCGTTGCCCTGGGGCTTGACCAGGGGGTGTTCCGCCAGGCGGCCGCCGGGTTGCTGATCGCTTTCGGCGTGGTGTTGCTCTCGTCCCGCTTGCAGGAAAAATTTGCCATGGCGGCATCCGGCCTTTCCGGGGCGGGACATAATCTGCTGACGCGGTTCACGCTCGACGGACTCGCCGGTCAATTCGTCCTCGGCCTGCTGTTGGGGCTGGTCTGGAGTCCTTGCGTCGGTCCGACGCTCGGGGCGGCGGTGACGCTGGCCAGCCAGGGGCAGAGCCTCGGCCAGGTGGCGCTGCTGATGACGTTGTTCGGCATCGGCGCCGGGTTGCCGCTGGTCGCGCTGGGGCTGGTGTCGCGCACGGCGATGAACAAGCTGCGCAGCAGGCTGCTGGCCGTGGGAAAGTTCGGCAAGCAAGCGCTCGGCGGCGTGATGCTGGGACTTGGGCTGCTGATCCTGAGCGGCGCCGATAAAGCATTCGAGGCCTGGGCGCTGCAAGCCGCGCCGGAGTGGCTGGTGCGGTTGACCACCTCGCTATAGTCTGGCGGCGAGGCGGGAGAATCGGCGGAATAGGCTGTTCCGGGTTTGCCGGCGGCGGCAGCCGCGAAAATACCCGTAACATGCTGCGTCATGCGTATCGCGCCGGTTTCCCGCCAATCCAACCTCACGCCAATCCAACCTCTCTTGGAAAGGAAGGGGCGGCGTGAGAAAATCCGCCTCAGCATCCAACCGCTGAGGAAATTGCCATGCCCTACGTGAATATCCGCATCGCCGGCGAACTGACCCGTGAGCAGAAGAAGCAAATCGCCGAGGAAGTGACCGATACGCTGGAGCGCATCGCCCACAAGCCGAAATCCTATTGCGTGGTTTCCTTTGACGAATCGCCCTTCGAGAATTGGGCTTTCGCCGGCAAGCTGCTCGACGAGGGCTGACGCTTGTTCGACGCCAAGCCCGTCCTCGCCTCCCTGCCGCATCTGCCCGGCGTGTACCGGATGATCGGCGCGGCGGACGAGGTGATCTATGTCGGCAAGGCGCGCGACCTGAAAAAGCGGGTTTCCTCGTATTTCCGCAAGACCGGACTGATGCCGCGCACGGCGGTGATGGTGGCGCAGGTCGCGCGCGTCGAGACCACCGTGACGCGCACCGAGGGCGAGGCGCTGCTGCTCGAAAACAATCTCATCAAGGCGTTGTCCCCGCGCTACAACGTCCTGTTCCGCGACGACAAGTCCTATCCCTATGTGATGTTGAGCGGCCACCGCTTTCCCCGCCTGGGCTTCCATCGCGGCGCGCTCGACAAGAAAAACCAGTATTTCGGTCCGTTCCCCGCCGCCGCCTCGGTGCGCGAAAGCATCCAGTTGCTGCAAAAGGTCTTCCGCCTGCGCACTTGCGAGGACAGCGTTTTCAATAACCGCACCCGCCCCTGTCTGCTCCACCAGATCAAGCGTTGCACCGCGCCCTGCGTCGGCCTGATTGATGCGGAGTCCTATCGCCGCGATGCGGCTCAGGCGGCCTTGTTCCTCGACGGCAAGCAGCAGCAGGTGTTGCAGGAGTTGGCCGCGGCCATGCAAGCCGAGGCGGAAGCGCAACATTACGAACGGGCGGCGCTGCTGCGCGACCAGTTGTCGGCCTTGCGCAGGGTGCAGGAAAAACAGTTCGTCAGTTCGGAAAGCGGCGCCGATACGGATGTGGTGGCGTGCGCCGAAGACGGCGGAATCCTCTGCGTAAACCTGGTGATGGTGCGCGGCGGGCGCCATCTGGGAGACAAGAGTTTCTTTCCGAAAAACGCCGATGGCTGCGATCCGCGTACCGCGCTGGAGGCCTTCCTTGCCCAGCATTATCTCAATCGCCCGGTGCCGCCGCAGATCGTGGTGGGGGAAAAGATCGAGACGGAGATGCTGGAAGCGCTGTTGAGCGAGCAGGCGCAGCGCAAAATCCAGATCAACGCCAATCCCAGCGGCGAACGGCGCGTCTGGCTGCGCATGGCGGGCGAGAATGCCCTTCTGGCGGCGCGGCAACGCCTAGGGCGGCAGGCTACCCAGGAAGGGCGTCTGGCAGCCTTGCAGGATGCGCTGGAGTTGCCGGACGGCGCCCGGCGCATCGAGTGCTTCGACATCAGTCACACCATGGGCGAAGCGACGGTGGCTTCGTGCGTGGTCTACGACCAGTTCGCCATGCAGAACGGCGAATACCGCCGTTACAACATCGCCGGCATCACGCCGGGCGACGATTACGCGGCCATGCGCGATGCCTTGACGCGGCGCTACGGCAAGATCGCCGCCGGCGCGGGAAAAATGCCCGACCTGGTGCTGATCGACGGCGGCAAGGGGCAGCTCGGGGTGGCGGTGGAGGTGATGGCGGAGATCGGTCTCAACGACGTTTTCCTGGTCGGCGTGGCGAAAGGCGAGGAACGCAAGCCGGGGCTGGAACAGTTGATTTTTCCGGGGAATGAAAAGGCAGTACAATTACCCAAAGATCACCCCGGCCTGCATTTGATCCAGCAAATCCGTGACGAAGCGCACCGTTTCGCGATCAGCGGGCATCGGGCCAGGCGTGGCAAGGCGCGTACCCATTCGACACTGGAAGACGTGCGCGGAATCGGCGCCAAGCGCCGCCAGAAATTGCTCACCCGCTTCGGCGGACTAAAGGGCGTGCTGGCGGCCAGCGTGGACGAGCTGGCTCAAGTGGAAGGCATCAGCCGCGCGCTGGCGGAACAAATTTACCAGGAATTGCATTAGGCGACATGCCGCTCAATATACCCAATCTGCTGACATGGCTGAGGATCTGGCTGATCCCGGTGTTCGTCGCCGTGTTTTACCTTCCGCCCGGTTGGCTGCATCCGCAATGGGTCAATTTCACCGCCACTGCAATTTTTGCCGTGGCGGCGGCAACCGATTGGCTGGACGGCTATCTGGCGCGCGCCTTGAACCAGACTTCGGCGTTCGGCGCTTTTCTCGACCCGGTGGCGGACAAGCTGATGGTGGCGGCGGCGCTGATCCTGCTGGTGGAGCTGGGGAGGGTGGATGCCGCGGTCGCGCTGATTATCGTCGGGCGCGAAATCACCATTTCCGCGCTGCGCGAGTGGATGGCCGGCGTCGGCAGGAGCAAGAGCGTCGCGGTGTCCTTCGTCGGCAAGCTCAAAACCACGGCGCAAATGATCGCCATCCTGCTGTTGCTGTACCACGATCCGCTGCTGCAAGTGGTCGATGCGCAGGCGTGGGGTACGTGGCTGATTTATATCGCCGCCTTTCTGACGTTGTGGTCGATGGGGTACTACCTGAAGAAGGCGTTTGCCCATAATTAAGGGCGACCGGCTTGACATCGGGTCGAAAATAATTAAAATGGCGGCTTCTTGATTGCGGGAATAGCTCAGTTGGTAGAGCACAACCTTGCCAAGGTTGGGGTCGCGAGTTCGAGTCTCGTTTCCCGCTCCAGTATTACAGCAAACAGGGAAAGCGTAAGCTTTCCCTGTTTGCTTTCAAAGTATCGCATGGCGGGGTGGCAGAGTGGTCATGCAGCGGCCTGCAAAGCCGTCTACGCCGGTTCGATTCCGACCCCCGCCTCCATTTTCTTGGCACATTAGTTGCTAAATTCTCTCAAGTTGCCCGGATGGTGAAATTGGTAGACACAAGGGACTTAAAATCCCTCGGCCTCGCGGCTGTACCGGTTCGATTCCGGTTCCGGGCACCAGCTTCGTTTTGTTTTCGGAATTTCCATAAAATCTAAAATGCCTGTGAATCGTTTTCGGTTGTTTCCCGGTGCACTTTCCCATGCGCGCAAGGGAAGGCGCGGAGCTTTGCTGAAAAAAGTTCAGAGGCGCGAAATCCAATGTTGAGCGGAGCAATGCGGAAAATTTCGTTCTCGCGCGTCAGTCTGTGGCTGGTCGGCTTGATGTTCGTGCTGCCGTTTCTCAGTTATCACCATTTTTTGCCAATTCCTAGTTTCTATGGTGAATGGATTGCCGCTGTACTCGGCTTGGTAGCCTTGGGGCTGTTTATGCTGAACCGTTATTGGCAGGAAATGGAATTGCCAATGGTGGCGTTGGTGCCATTGGGGCTGGTCGTTATCATGCTTATTCAGGTTCCGACTGACAGGATCGTATTGCCAGAGCACAACATTCTGGGGGCTTCCTATCTGATTTGGGCGGTTTTGTTGATGATGCTGTCTCGTGTGTTGACACGTGAACTTGGTTTGCGGGAGGTGGTAGAGATATTGTCGTGGTTTCTTTTGTGCGGTGGTGTTCTCAATGCGGGAATTGCAATTTTTCAGTATTTTGGGGTCAGTTCCGTTCTTGATGGGGTGATTGTCAAAAGTGCGCGGATACCTTTTGCAAATATCGGCCAGCCTAACCATTTTTCCAACTATATTACCTTGGGTTTGGGGTCATTGCTGTACCTGACTTCCAGGCAACGTGTGCATATCTGGACTGCGCTGGCGGCAGGTGGCCTGATGTTGTATGTGCTGTCTTTTTCCGGGTCACGCAGCTCTTGGTTGTACGTGGTGGCGATAGCGTTGTTGTCCTTGTGGTTTTTCTTGGTGAATAGGCAAGCAGAAAGCCGGCGTTTGGTGATCGCCGGGCTGTTGCTGCTGCCGGTATTCGCGCTGGCTCAG
Organism: uncultured Sulfuricella sp.; assembly: GCA_964505475.1. GTDB lineage: Bacteria > Pseudomonadota > Gammaproteobacteria > Burkholderiales > Sulfuricellaceae > JAGXQV01. The sequence goes on from CAZDIJ010000003.1 coordinate 47,221, forward strand.
TATCTTGCGCCACACTCGCTGGCTACTCCGACCGATAATTTGTTCAATCTGGCCGGCTCGAAAAGTGATCGGATGGCCATTTGGCAGGAAGCTTTGCATATGTCTTTGGAGGAGCCGCTGCTGGGTGTGGGGTTCGGTGAATTCACTTGGAGACACTTCCTCTTGTCTGACCAAGCGCCGGATATTATTCGTGGAGGGCTTTACAACCATTGTCATAATATCGTGTTACAGGTTCTTGCCGAGTTGGGGTTGCCGGCGGCTTTGTTGCTGGTGGGTGGGGTGATGTTTTGGTTGACACGGCTGTTCAGGGCGGGAGGCTTCACGCCGGAGCAATGGTGGGTGTTGGTGCTGCTGTCAGTGCTGGCTATTCATAGCATGCTCGAATATCCACTATGGTATAGCTACTTTCTTGGTATTGCCGCCATCTTGCTAGGCGCTGGAGAGGTGCGCTCCATTCGGCTGAATATGCAGCGGGTTGGCAGGAATTTGTTTGTGCTCTTGTTTGTGATGGGGGGGGTGAGCTTGTTCAACCTTGTGCAGAGCTACAGCGGATTTGAGGGGGCTTTTTATGGTTTCGGAAAAAATCTGAGCAAGCGTAGCGATCTTGAGTCGATCGAGAAAGATGCCAGGGATTATGTCAATCAAGTGATTTTGCTTCATCGTGAGTCGCTGTTGAGCGCCTATGCTGAAATAGCAATCAGTCGAGGAATTGCGCTTAATTCTGAAGATTTACAGAATAAACTGGCGGTGAACGGCAGGGCGATGCATGCGGCGCCCATTAATGAAATCGTCTATCGCCAGGCGATACTGCTTGGGCTGAACGGGGAGCATCGGGCTGCTGCGCGGCAATTCGATTTGGCGGCGGCGGCTTATCCGAAAGATGTGGAGGCTGTGATCATGGTGCTGAAGCGTAAGGCTGCCCAAGATGCTCATGGTTTCCAGTCGTTGTTGAATCATGCTGTTGCTTGGCGTCAATCTCATCGGCCAGGTGCCGAAATAATGCCGGCGGTGATGGAAACGGGAGATGCAGTTCCTGCGGTGGCGTCAGCAATGGTAAAGCGGTGAGAAAGGGGGAAGGGTGGCCGTAGAAAAAATGCGGCTGGGCGATTTGCTGGTCCAGCAGAAAGTGATTTCCCAAGAGCAATTGCGGGTGGCGATCGAGGAACAGAGGCGCACCGGCTTGAAATTGGGGCGGGTGCTGGTGCACAACGGGTTTGCCACCGAGGAGGCGATTGCCCCGGTTTTGGCCAAGCAGTTGAATATTCCCTTCATCAATCTGAAGCAGTTCATCGTCGACGTCAACGTCGCGCGCAAACTTCCGGAAAACCTGGCGCGCCGCTTCCGCGCCCTGGTGCTCGAAGAGCGGGGGAGCAAATACCTGGTCGGGATGGAGGATCCGACCGATCTTTTCGCTTTTGACGAAATCGCCCGCGTTCTGCGCAAGGATGTCGATCTCGCGGTGGTGACGAAAACCCAATTGCTGCAAGAGATCGACCGTTTTTACCGCAAGACGGAGGAAATCAGCAGCTTTGCGCGTGAGCTTGAGCAGGAAATGGGGGACGCCACGGTTGATTTCGGCGCGCTCGGAATCGAATCGGGACTCGAAGATGCCCCTGTGGTCAAGCTGCTGCAATCGGTTTTCGAGGATGCCATGCAGGTGCGCGCCTCGGACGTGCACATCGAGCCGCAGGAGGGCAGCCTGCAAATCCGCTTTCGCATTGACGGCATGCTGCATCTGCAAACCCAGTCGGATATGAAAATTGCCTCGGCGCTGGTGCTGCGTCTGAAGCTGATGTCGAAGATGGATATTTCCGAGCGCCGTCTGCCGCAGGATGGCCGTTTCAATCTGAAAATCCGCCAGCAACAGGTGGATGTGCGTATTTCCACCATGCCGACCCAATTCGGCGAATCCGTCGTAATGCGTCTGCTGAGCCAGGGCGATGGGGTGCTGGCGCTGGAAAATCTGGGCATGCCGCCGGATATGCTGGTGCGTTTCCGCAAGATGATGGAGCGCAGCAGCAGCATGGTATTGGTGACCGGGCCGACCGGTAGCGGCAAGACCACCACCCTCTATGCGGCGCTGGCGGAAACCAACCGCCGGGAAAAAAAGGTGATTACCGTCGAGGATCCGGTCGAATACCGGCTGGAGGGCATCAACCAGGTACAGATCAACGAAAAGATCGACCTGACTTTTTCGCGCGTGCTGCGTTCCGCATTGCGCCAGGACCCGGACGTGATTCTGGTGGGTGAAATGCGCGACCAGGAAACCGCCATGATCGGTTTGCGCGCCGCCATGACCGGCCATATGGTGCTGTCCACCCTGCATACCAACGATGCCATCGGAACGCCGATCCGCTTGATGGATATGGGGGCGCCGAGCTATCTGGTGGCGACCTCGCTGCAACTGGTGATCGCGCAACGCCTGCTGCGCAAGATTTGTGAAAGCTGCAACGAGCCGTATCAGCTTCAACCCCAAGAGCGCGAATGGCTGCGTATCGAGCTGGGCGACAAGGTAGACCAGTTCCAGTACATGCATGGGCGCGGTTGTTCGCATTGCAATGATACCGGCTACCAGGGGCGTTTCGGCGTGTTCGAGATGCTGGAAATGACGGCGCCGCTGGTGGCCGCAGCCAACGCCCAGAATCCGGCCGAGTTTACCCGCCTGGCGCAAGCCCAGATGGCCGGGCGCACCCTGCAAAGCCATGCCGTCGGACATGTCGTCAACGGTCGCACCACCGTCGCCGAGGCGATGCGGATCGCCGCCCAGTTCGAAGACTGATCGCTTGGCCGGGGCGGCAATAATTGCCTCTTTCGGTATCGTCTATCCCTCCTTGATCCGGCAAAACGCCTGCATGGCGTCCTTTTCCCTCGAATTTCCAGGTTTTTTTGTTGTAATGCCATGAATTTAATTTGTATTTTTTTTATGGCATAAAGCGTGCTTGGTGAGGCTCAAATGCTAAATGCATATGGGCTTTGTATGAGCGCTTTGAAAACAAAATTTGGGTTTGTGCGTGCCGGGAGGGTAAATGCCTTTTTTTGCCTATAAGGGACGCAACTCCTACGGCGAAATGGTGCGTGGCGTGCTGGAGGGCGGCAGCAGCGGCGCGGTGGCCGATCAGTTGTTCAATACCGGCGTCACGCCCGTCGAAATCGTGGCGACCCGCAAACCGGCTGCGACAGGCGAGGCCGGGTGGTCGGACAGGCTGAAAGAGGGCAAGGTCGGCGATGTCGATGTGATGATGTTCAGCCGCCAGATGTACACCCTGCTCAAGGCGGGCGTGCCTATTCTGCGCGCGCTTTCTGGGTTGCGCGAGTCGGCGCAGAGCTTGGCGTTCAGGCGGGTGCTCGCCGACATCCGCGAAAGCCTGGATACCGGCCGCGAATTGTCGGTGGCGTTGCGCCGCCATCCCAAGGTGTTTTCTCCTTTCTACGTGAGCATGGTGCGGGTGGGCGAAGCCACCGGCATGCTCGAGGATGTCTTCCTGCGGCTGTTCTATTATTTGGAGTTCGAGAAGAACACCCGCGATCAGATCAAGTCCGCACTGCGTTATCCCTCGTTCGTTATCGTCGCCATCGTCATTGCCTTGGTGGTTATCAATCTGGTGGTAATTCCAGCATTCGCCAAGGTTTACGCCACGGTCAAGGTCGAATTGCCGTTGATGACGCGCATTCTGCTGGGGGTGTCCGATTTTATGGTGCATTACTGGCCTGCGATGCTGGTGGCGGTTATCGGCGCCTATATCGGCTTCAGGCTGTACATCAATACCGTCGGCGGCAAATACCGCTGGGACAAGAGCAAGCTGCGGCTTCCCCTGGCCGGCGGCATCATTCTGAAGGCCACCCTGGCGCGTTTCGCGCGCAGTTTCTCTCTTGCTTACAAAAGTGGCATCCCTATCGTTCAAGGGCTGAGCGTGGTGGCGCTGGTGGTGGACAACGTCCATATCGGTAGCCGCATCGAGCAGATGCGCAATAGCGTCGAGCGCGGCGAGAGCATTTTGCGCACCGCCATCGCCACAGGCGTGTTTTCCCCCATCGTGCTGCAAATGATCGCCGTCGGCGAGGAAACCGGCGAACTCGACAGCCTGATGCAGGAAGTCGCGGAGATGTACGAGCAGGAGGTCGAATACGACGTGAAGAAACTGAGCGACAAGATCGAGCCGGTTCTCATCATCGGGCTGGCGGTAATCGTGCTGGTGCTGGCGCTCGGCGTGTTCCTGCCGATATGGGAGCTGGGTAACGCGATGATGCATCGCAGCGGGGGTTAAGGCTTGGCGCGTATGCATAACCGCCAGACTGGAGGCTCAAAGCTTTTCGAGTTTGTCTGGGTGGTGGTGTTGGTTGGCGTGTTGTCCATGGTGATGCTGGATTACATGCTGCGCTACATCGAAGTCGCAGAAAAGAGCGCCATGGAAAACACCGCCATGAATTTGCGTAGCGCTTTGCGCTTGCGTCTGGCGGAAGTGCTGGTGCGTAACGATGCAAAGGAGGCCATGCGGCTGGCGCGCGCCAACCCGATGGACTGGCTATATGAGGTGCCGTCGAATTACGCCGGAGAAATTAGCGATCCAGAGATGGATTCGATTGCGCGTGGCAAGTGGTACTGGAACCGGAGCAGTCGCGAATTGGTGTACTTGGTGGATAACGGGCGTGATTTTACTCCAGACGCTAAAGGGCTGAAACGGGTGCGCTACCGCGTGCATGCGGCATTTCTGGCTGCTGCGGTTAAAGAAAATCGGCAGTTGTCCGTTAACGATCTTGTGGGAGAAATTTCTCTTGTTTTGGCAGAACCTTACAAGTGGGAGTTCAAGTGATGTAACTGGTTGCTTGTTGATGGCATTTCGGTTTCCGTGTTGGCGCGGAATGCGTGATGGCTGTGTGATTTGTGGTGGTGGTGGTAACTTTGAAGTACCTTTAAAAGGAGTAGTAATCATGAAATCTCAATCAGGTTTTACCCTGATCGAAATGGTGGCGGTGATCATCATCCTCGCTATCATGGCGGCAACGGCGCTGCCGAGGTTCGCCAACCTGTCCACCGAGGCGCGTTTGTCCAGCGTCAACGGCTTGGCGGGTGGCTTGCGTTCGGCGGTGGCCTTGACCAAGGCAAAATGGTTGGTGGCTAACAGTGCGAATTTGGCCACGGTGGATATGAATGGCCAGACTGTTGGGGTCATTTCCGCTGCAACGGCGAGTCCCATGTCGAGCACTGCCAATCTGGGTATCCCGCTTACCGATAGTACCTCAAATGGTATATTTCTTGCCTTGGATGCCTTTAGCGGCTATGAGAGTGGTAAGACTGCCACTGGTAGTTATGCTTTCTTTCCGACTGGAGTGGCGAGTTCGGCCGGCTGCTGGGCTGAATACGTTTCCAATACCGGTAACGTCGTAGTCAGCGCCACGGCCGCTACCTGCTCGTAATGGTGGCGTAATTGCAGTAATCATGCCGGACTGGAGCCAAGACGGGGAATACGATACCATCTCGCCTTGGCTCCTTTACGTTTCATCGATATACACAATTATTCAGGATGGGGAAGTAGATGAAAACATATCGACAATCCGGCTTTACCTTGATCGAAATGGTCGCGGTCATCATCATTTTGGCAATCATGGCGGCAACGGCCCTGCCGAGGTTTGTCAATTTGTCCCAGGAAGCCCGTCTGTCGTCGATCCAGGGGCTGGCCGGCGGTTTGCGTTCGGCAGCAGCGTTGGCCAAGTCACAATGGCTGGCAACGAATAGTGGCGCGCTTGGTACAGTTTCGATGGGAGCGGTTGTCGTTACTGTATTTAATTCGGCAACGGTAAATTCTACCGCCTCTATACTTGGTTTCCCGACAGCCGGCCCTACCGGGATTATCCTGGCTCTTGACAATACTACTGGCTATGATAGTTCAGTTGATCCAACCGGCTATGGGTGGCGTTTTTCCCCGGCAGGGGTCGCTACTTCGGCTACTTGCTACGCAGACTATATATCCGGTGTCGTATTCGTTTCAGCTACTGCGGTTGGTTGTGTTTGATTTTTTTCGATAGGATACCGATGGCGTTAATCAATTGTGCGGAATGCAGCAACAAGGTAAGCGAACTTGCCGACCGCTGTCCTCATTGCGGGGCACCGGTAGCGATGAGAAATCTGGTCGGGAGTACACCGGCCCAAACCATTATTAATATCATCACGATAATAGTGCTTATGCTTTTGGTGGCGATTTTGCTATACATAGGCATATATTTGCCGCTGCATCAAAAGGGCAGCCTGTGATTTCGTAGCGCACATCAATGCCGATAGACCCTAAGTATCTGCCCTATTTTGAAAATGTCATCACCAAGGGTGAGCGGCAGGGTGAAAAAACGCTGACGCTGTGCTTCCATTGCGTCTCGTCGCGGCTGTTTACCTGGCAGCACCCCACCGGCTTCGGCGAGAAGGATTACCGGCCGATCGACGTGATCGACCTGGAGATCAAGGAAGAAAGCCGGAGGAACCAGACCAATCAGCGCATCGCCCGTATTTTCTGCCTGCATTTGAAGACCTTTATTCCGCAGGCCGAGTATCTGGACGAGTGCCGCTTCTTCATGACGCCTTCCCAGTACGATTACAAGAAGGCGGAAAAACTCAAGGCGGCAAATGTTGCCGTCGAGCGGGAAACCGAATCCAACGGCTGAGCATTCGCATCGGTCGTTTCTAAACCGCTACCGGCGCCTTGATGGCCGGGTGCGGATCGTAGCCTTCCAGGCTGAAATCCTCGTATTTGAATGAGAAAATATCCCGCACCGCCGGGTTGATGGCCATTTTCGGCAGGGGGCGCGGCGCGCGCGACAGTTGTTCGCGGGTTTGCTCAAGGTGGTTGAGGTAGAGGTGGGCGTCGCCCAGCGTATGCACGAAATCCCCTGGTTGCAAATCGCAGACTTGCGCCACCATCAAGGTGAGCAGGGCGTAGGAGGCGATGTTGAAGGGCACGCCGAGGAAGATGTCGGCGCTGCGCTGGTAGAGTTGGCAGGACAGTTTACCGCCGGCGACGTAGAACTGGAAAAAGGCATGGCAGGGCGGCAGCTTCATCTTGTCCACGTCGGCCGCGTTCCAGGCGGAAACGATCAGGCGCCGCGAGTCCGGGTTGCGCTTGATCTGCTCGATGACCTGGGCGACCTGGTCGATATGGCGCCCGTCCGGCGCCGGCCAGGAGCGCCACTGGTAGCCGTACACCGGGCCGAGGTCGCCGTTCGCGTCGGCCCACTCGTCCCAGATCGAGACGCCGTTTTCCTTGAGGTAGCGGATGTTGGTGTCGCCCTGGAGAAACCACAGCAGTTCGTGGATGATGGATTTCAGATGGCATTTCTTGGTGGTCACCAGGGGAAAGCCTTCGGCGAGGCTGTAGCGCATCTGATAGCCGAACACGCTGAGGGTGCCGGTGCCGGTGCGGTCGTCCTTGCGGTGGCCGTGATCGAGTACGTGCTGCATCAAATCCAGGTATTGGCGCATAGTGGCTCTATGGGTGCGGTGGTGAATGGATGGGCTTGGGCAAGGGTTGCCAGCAATCCCCGATCAGCCCCTGCAAGGGCTGGAAGTTGACCTTATAGGACATTTTCGCGCTATTGGCAATCCAGTAGCCGAGGTATAGGTAGGGCAGCTCCAGGCTGCGGCACAAGGCGGCTTGCCAGAGGATGTTGTAGATGCCGAAGCCGGCCTGCGGCAGATCGGGGTCGTAAAAAGTGTAAACGGAGGATAGTCCGTCGGCGAGGATGTCGATCACGCTGACCATGCACAGGGTTTCGCCGTCGCGGAATTCGATCAGTTGCGTGGCGACGTTGCTGGTCAGGAGGAAGCGCTGGTACTGTTCCTCGTCGTCCTGGTCCATGCCGCCGCCGCTGTGGCGCGTGGCCTGGTAACGGCGGTAGAGGGCATAGTGTTCGGCGTCGAAATGCAGTTCCGCCGGGCGTGCGCTCAGCCCGGCGAGGCGCTTCCAGGTGCGGCGCTGGGCGCGGGTGGAGGCGAAGGCGGCGGTATCCAGCCGCACCGGGACGCAGGCGTTGCAGCCCAGGCATTGCGGGCGATAGGTATACAGCCCGCTGCGGCGGAAACCGAGACGCACCAGTTGGCCGTAAACGTCGGCATCCACCCGTTCATTGGGCGCCGCCATCAGCGAGCGCGCCGTTTGTCCCGGCAGGTAGCTGCACGGATAGGGCGCCGTCAGGTAGAACTGCAAGGCATGGGAAGCCGGGTCATTCAGCAAGGTCATGGTCGAAGCGCCAGGGAAATGGGACGCCGGGCAGATCGACCAGCCCGGCCAGGCGTTGCGCGAATTCGCCGCGCGGTATTTCGCGCGCGCCCAGCGAAGCGAGGTGCGCGGTTTTCATCTGGCAGTCGATCATGGTGAAATTCCAGCGTTCCAGTTGCCGCGCCAAGTGCACGAAAGCGATTTTCGAGGCATCTCCGGCGCGGCTGAACATCGACTCGCCGTAAAACATCCGTCCCAGCGCCACGCCGTACAGTCCCCCCGCCAATTCGCCGTCGATCCAGGTTTCCACCGAATGGGCAAGGCCGAGCCGGTGCAGTCCGGTGTAGGCGGCGATCACCGCGGGGGTGATCCAGGTGCCGTCTTGACCGTCGCGCGGCGCGGCGCAGGCTTTCATGACGGCCTGGAAATCGCTGTCGCCGCGGATTTCATAACGGCGGTTGCGCAAAGCCTTGCGCAGCGAACGGGATACCTTGAGTTCGGCGGGAAACAGCACCATGCGCGGGTCGGGACTCCACCACAGCACCGGGTCTCCCTCGCTGTACCAGGGGAATATCCCCAGCCGGTAGGCTTCGGTCAGGCGCCGCGCCGATAGGCCGCCGCCCGCCGCCAGCAGTCCGTTCGGTTCGCGCAGCGCCGCCGCCAGGGGCGGAAACGGCGCGCCGTTTTCCAGCCAGGGGATCACGCGGCGAGGCTGTCCTTGACTCTTTGCAGGCGCGCCATGACTTCCTCCGCCAATTCAGCGACGCCTTCCTTTTTCACCAGTTGGGTGAGCATCACCACCGGGTCGATGAAGGCCACTGTGATCTTGCCGTCGGCCTCCTCGCGCACCACCACGTTGCACGGCAGCAGCAGGCCGATGTCCGGGTCGGCTTCCAGCGCCCGGTGCGCCAGCGGTGGGTTGCAGGCGCCGAGGATGCGGTAGGGGCGGCCATCGACGTTGAGCTTGGCCTTCAGGGTGGCTTTCACGTCGATGTCGGTGAGGACGCCGAATCCTTCCTTTTTCAGGGCTTCGACGGTTTTTTCCACGGCGCTGTCGAAGGGGACGTTCAATTGAGTGCTGAATCCGTACATCGGTTATTTCCTTTTCGTTGAGATGCCGTCAGGCATCGGTTTCGATTTCATGGCGTTCCGTCACCGCCTCGTCGTAGGGGGTGTGCGGATGTTCGAAGAGGGGGAGCTGCTGTTCCGAACCATCCGGCTGCGCGCCTGCCGGCGGTGCGGATTCGCCGAGCAGCGGCACAAGCAGGAAGTTCCTGATGTCCAGCCATTTTACCTCGCCGTGCGGCAGCGAGACGAATAGCCGTTCCGCGGCTTCCTGGGTGAGCATTTCCTCCCTGCCGGTTTCCAGCACGAACATCGCACATTCGTACAGTCCGCCGTGCTGGTCGAGGATCTGCCGGCGGTCGTGCAGGGTCAGCAAGGCATTGTGCAGCCCCAGCTTGGTCGCCGGATGGAGCGAATAATCCAGCCAATGCGGTTCGCCGTCCGGCAGGTGGTGATCCGGCAACAGGGATGACCAATAGCGGATGGCGAATTTCATCGAATATGGCAGGGAGGTTATTTTGTCGGCTGCATCTGGCGCTGATGCTCCAGCATATTTTCCATCATCGTCTGCATCATGTCCATGCGTTGCTCCATCATGCCGGACATGCCGCCGCCCATCGCGCCGCCCTGGGGCATCATGCCCATGCCGGCGCCGCGTGCGCATTGGTTACCCATGCCGCCGGGCTTGCCGCCCGCCTGGGCGCAATGCTGCTTGCAGCAGCAAGGCATGCCGCCGCCCATGCCGCTGCTGCGCAGGGATTGCATCGCTTCCTGCATCGACTGGAAATGTTCCTGCATCAGTTTTTGCCGCTCGGACGGATCGCTGGTCTGGCGAATGGCGGCCATCTGCTCTTGCATTTTCTTCATCAGATCGGGCGGCATGGCGCCGCCCATCATGCCCATGCCGCCGCCCATTCCCATCTTGGGGCAGGCCGCGGCGGTTTCCGGCGCCAGTTTGTCCATTTTTGCGGCGGGCGCTTTCTTGGCCGGCGCGGGAGCATCGGCGGCGCTGGCGTAGGGGGCGGCGGCGGTAAGCAGCAGGGCGGCGGTGAATGCGATCAGTTTTTTCATGGCGAGGTCTCCTGGGGGTTAATGTTGGTGTTCGGCGGCGCTTTTTTGCCGGGGGGTGAAGCGCGCCTGCTCGGAAGCCTTGCCGGGCAGGGCGATGGATACTACGACTTTCATGTCCGGCGCAAGTTCAAATTGGCCGGCTCCCTTCAGCGTGTTGCCGCCCGCCGGCAGCAGCTTGACCGTCGCCTTTTTCTTGCCCGCCAGCACGGTCGCCGTGCCGCTGGCGCCCTGGGACGGGACATCGGTGCTGGCGTGGTCGGTCAGGTAAACGGTGAGTTCGTTGGCCTTGGCCACAAGCTCGAAATGGTAGGCGCCGGCCATGCGCATCTGGCCGCCGTGCGGGGTGGGCTGGCTGTCGAGGTATTCGTCGCTGTGCCCGTGGGCAAGCGGGGCGGCGAACAGGGAAAGAACGAGGGGCAGGATTTTCAGGATTTTCATGGCAGTCTCCTTGGTTGGGTCGTTAAAAGGTTTCATTGCGGGATGCGTTAAGCAATCTGGTCAGCGGTTTCTCGCCCCACAGCCAGAACATCACCGGGGTAAGCAGGGTGTCGAGCAGGGTCGAACTGACCAGCCCGCCGAAGATCACCACCGCCACCGGATGGAGGATTTCCTTGCCCGGCTCGCCCGCCGACAGCAGCAGCGGGGTGAGGGCGAAGGCGGCGACCAGCGCGGTCATCAGCACCGGGGTGAGACGTTCCAGGCTGCCGCGCACGATCAGCGCCTTGCCGAAGGTCTCGCCCTCGTGCAGCGCCAGGTTGAGGTAATGGCTGATTTTGAGGATGCCGTTGCGCGCGCTGATACCCGCCAGGGTGATGAAGCCGATCAGGGTGGCGACCGAAAGCGCGCCGCCCGACAGCTTCAGGGCGATCACGCTGCCGACCAGCGCCAGCGGGATGTTGCCCATGATGATTAGCGTGAGCCGCCACGAACGGTAGCGGCTGTACAGCACCAGGAAGATCAGCGTTGCCGAGATCAGGGAGAGCCAGCCGATCAGCGCGGTGGCTTCCTCCTGCGCCTGGAACTGTCCCTCCAGGCCGATCGAATAGCCCGGCGGCAGGTGAAATTCGTCGGCCGCGGCGCGGATCGCGGCGACGATCTGCGCCATGTCGCGCCCGTCCGAGTTGGCGGAGAGGACGATGCGGCGCCGTCCGTTGTCGCGGCTGATCTGGTTGGGGCCGTCGGATTCCTCGATGCTGGCGACCTGACGCAACGGCACGTAGCCCAGCGGCGTTTCGATCGGCAGGTCGGCCAGGCCGCGTTCGTTGCGGTCGCGGTCGGCGAGCCGCAGCACTACGTCGAAGCGGCGGTTGTCCTGCACCACCTGCGCCACGTTCTTGCCGCCCACCAAGGCTTCCAGCGCGCTGCTTACTTGCGCCGGCGTCACCCCGTGGGCGGCGGCGGCGCGGTAGTCGAGGCGCACCTGGCTTTGCGGGATGCGTACCTGTTTTTCGATTTGCAGATCGACCAGGCCAGGAATCCCGGCGAGCTTGACGCGCAGGTTTTCGGCCAGGCCGCGCAGGATGTCCAGGTCGTCGCCGTAGATTTTCAGGGCGATCTGGGCGCGCACCCCGGAGAGCAGATGGTCGAGGCGGTGGGAAATCGGCTGGCCGATGCTTACCGCCGCCGGCAGCACCGCCAGTTGGGCGCGCACGTCGTCGAGGATGGCGGCGCGGTCGCGTTCCGAGGGCTTCAGATCAACGTCGATTTCGGTGTAATGCACTCCCTCGGCGTGCTCGTCGAGTTCGGCGCGACCGGTGCGGCGTCCGGTTTTCGCCACCTCCGGCACCCGCGCCAGCAGGTTCTCGGCGAGGGTGCCGATGCGGTTGGATTCGGAGAGCGAGGTGCCGGGATTCATCAGCACGTTGACGGTGAGGGTGCCCTCGTTAAAGGCCGGCAGAAAGGCGCGCGGAAAGTAAGGCAGCGCCGCCGCCGCCAAGGCCACCGCCAGCAGCGCGGCGGACAGCAGCCAGGCTGCGTGGCTGAACGACCAGCCCAGCAGGCGGCGGTCCCATTCCTTGAGGCGGCGCACTAGCGGGCTGTCTTCGCGGTGCGCCAGGGTTTTCGCGTTGCCCAGCAGGATGTGGCACAACACCGGCGTGACGGTCATCGCCACCAGCAGGCTGGCGAGGATGGAGACGATGTAGGCCACCCCGAGCGGCGCGAACAGCCGCCCCTCGATGCCGGAGAGGGCGAACAGCGGTACGAACACCAGTACCACAATGAGGGTCGCGTAAACGATGGAGGAGCGCACTTCCACCGAGGCGGCGAGGATCACCTCGACGGCGTGCCTGGGCTGAGCCGCCTCGCGGTTGAGGCGCAGACGCCGGTAGATGTTCTCCACGTCCACCACCGCATCGTCCACCAGTTCGCCGATGGCGATGGCCAGCCCGCCCAGCGTCATAGTGTTGATGGAAAGGCCGAAAGCCTTGAACACCAGCACGCTGATGAGGATCGAAATGGGGATCGCGGTCAGTGAAATCAGGGTGGTGCGGGTATTGAGCAGGAACAGGAACAGCACCACCGCCACCATCAGCGCCCCGTCGCGCAGCGCCTCCTCGACGTTGGCGACCGACTTGCCGATGAAATCCGCCTGGCGGAAGAGGATTTGCGGCGCCGCCACGCCGTCCGGCAGGGTTTTGCCCAGTTCCGCCAGCGCCGCCTCGATGTCGCGGGTCAACCGCACCGTATCCGCCGCCGGCTGCTTCTGCACCGACAGGATCACCGCCGGCTTGCCGCCGAAGCTCGCGTCGCCGCGTTTCACCCGCGCCCCGAAGCCGACCTCGGCGACCTGTTTGAGCAGAATGATGCTGCCGTTGCGCTGCCCCACCACCAGATTCTGTAAGTCCTCGATGCGGGTGGTGCGGCCGATGTTGCGGATCAGGTATTCGCGCGACTGCTTTTCGAGGAAGCCGCCGCTGGTGTTGAGCGAGAAATCGCGGATGGCGTTTTCCAGTTGCTCCAGGGTGATGCCCAGGTCGCCCATCAGCATCGGGCTGGGGGTGATCTGGTATTGCCGCACCTCGCCGCCGATGGGGATGACCTGCGATACGCCGGGGATGGTCAAGAGGCGCGGGCGCAGCACCCAGTCGGCGGTTTCGCGCAGCAGCATCGGGCTGGCCTCGCCGCCAAGCGCGACCAGCATGATTTCCCCCATGATCGAGGAAATCGGCCCCATCTGCGGGACGATGCCGGCCGGCAACTGCTCGCGCACCAGCGACAAGCGCTCCGCCACTTGCTGGCGGTTGCGGTGGATGTCGCTGCCCCAGGCGAATTCCACCGTGACCACCGACAGGCCGATGCCCGAGGTCGAGCGCACCCGCGTCACTTGCGGCAGGCCGTTCATGGCGGTTTCGATGGGAAAGGTGACGAATTGCTCGACCTCCTCCGGCGCCATGCCGCTAGCCTCGGTCATCAGCGTGACGCTGGGGCGGTTGAGGTCGGGAAATACGTCCACCGGCAACTGGCGCAGAGCGAACGCCCCGTAAACGATCAGCAGCGCCGCCAGCGTCAGGGTGAGCAAGCGCTGACGCAGGCTGGTTCGGATAATGAACTGGAACATGGTGATCCTCTTTTCTCAGGAGTCGAGAGCGCGCAGGCTGAATTTGCCTGCCAATCCGATTGCAGGGGTACCCCTGCCGCCGCTTGCGGCCAATCTCTGGCTACTCTCCGCTCTCATTTCTCGACTCACTGTCAACGTACCTGGTTGAGCAGGGCGGCGCCCTGCGTGACGATCCGCTCGCCGCCCTGGATGTCTTCCGGGATGGCGAACCGGGCGGCGTCCAGCGCCTGGGGGCGTACCCGGCGCGGGACGAAGCGTTCTGCGGAAACGTGCAGCCACACGAAGGTGTCGCTGCCGGTGTTGCGCACCACGGCATCGCGCGGCACGGCGACGGCGTTCACCCGCCGGTCGGTGGCGACCGCCACCCGCACCGGCTGCGCCACGTTGAGCGCGGGCAGCGGCGGAAGGATGCGGAATTGCAGGGGCAGAGCGTGTTCGCGCAGTTGCGCGCCGCTGCCCAGATAAGCCAGGCGGAATGCCGCGCCGTCCGCGCCGGCGGCGCTGGCGGAGGCGATCCGGGCGGGCAGGGCGGGATCGTAGGCGATCGCCTCGACCCACAGTTTGGCGGGATTGACGATTTCAAATAGGGTTTCGCGCGCCTCGGCGACTTGGCCGGCGACGGCGTTGACTGCGCTGACGACGCCGCTCACCGGCGCGCGCAGGGCTTCGCGGGCGTGCAGGGCGCCGCTCAGGGCGGCCTTGCGCTGTTCCAGGCCGCGCAGTTCGGCGCGCGCCGCCTCCACCTCGCGTTGCGGCACCACGCCTTCCAGTTGGCTAAGGCGCGCCAGGCGTTTTTCCGCCAAATCGCGCTGCGCCGCGATTTCCGCCAATTGCGCCTGGCTGCCGCCGCGTTCCAGGCTGTTGGCGACCGGAACCAGCCAGGCGAGGATTTCGCCTTTCGCCACCCGCTTGCCGAGATGGGGCAAGCCTTGCGTCCCGGCTTCGATGCGTCCCGATTGGGAAGACTGTACCCTGCCGCTATAAGTCGGATCGGCGACGACGTGGCCGTTGAGTTCGACGCCATAGGGATGTTCGGCGGATACGGCGATTTCGGTGCGGATGCCCCAGGTGCGTTGCGCCGCCTTGGGGACGTAGACGCTGCCGTCGGCCAGCCGTGCCGGCTGGCCGGCGGCGGGCGGATGGGGGGCGTCGCCATGATCCTCGCCGCCATGCGCCGATGCTGAGGGGAGATGGGCGAGCAGCGGCGGCAACAAAAGCAAGGCCAGCAGCGGCGCGGCGCTTTTGCGCCGCCGGGCGAAATGCACGGCGGCCGCCGCCAGCAAGGCCAGCAAGGCGCCGCCGCCGCCCAGCGCCAGGGCGCTCGTTCCGGCAGGCGCTTGCGGCGTGGCGGGATTGGGCGTGGCGAGAGTGCCGATCAGCAGGTCGTCGAGATCGCCGGCCTGCACAGTGACCACCAGCTCATGCTTGCCGGGGCGGGACAGCCACGCTGCGCGGGCGCTGTAGCTGCCGTCCGGTTGCGGCTGGGCGGTGGCTTTCTGTCCATCGCCCTCGATTTCGACGGTTGCGTCGAGTAGCGGCTGGTTGCTGGCGTAGCGGTCGAGATACAGCGTCAAGGTCTCGCCGCGCAGTTCGGCCACCAGCTCGAGATCGGGCGTATGGGCTTCGAAGCGCGGCTGTTCCGCCGTGGCGGCGGGCATCGGCGCGGCGCCGTGATCTTCGCCGCCGTGGGCGTGGGCGAGCAGGGAAAACGGCAATAGGACGAGAGCCGTCAAGAGGGCTTTCATGGCAGGACTCCTTGTGCTTGGTTGAGGCGCGCCTTGGACAGCGCGACGCCGATGCGGCGCTGCGCCAGCGTGAGTTCGCCTTCCAGGTGGGCGGCGCGGGATTTCAGAAGGTTGAACAGGCTGGTTTCGCCGAGATCGAAGGCCTTGCGCATCCAGCCCAGATTCTCCCGCGCCAGTTCATGCTGGCCGCTGGCCAGGTCGAACTGCTCCCGTGCGGCGGCGAGATTCTGGCGGGCGCGTTCGATGTCCAGTTCCAGGCGGACGCGGATTTGGGCGGCTTCGCTCTCGGCGCGGATCAGTTCGCGGTTGGCGGCGGCCATGATCGGCCGGTTGCGCGCCTCGCTCGCCAGCGGCAGGCGCAGCCGCACGCCGATGCTATCGACGTAGGCGGCGTCCGCTGAACCCCGCTCGCTACGGGTGAACAGCGCCAGTTCGGGGTTTTCCCGCGGGGTTTCCCGCGCCAGGGCGAGGCGCGCCTGAGCCAGCGCGATGCCGGACTGCGCCGCTATCAGACCGGGATGGGCGTCGAGTTGGGAGGGCGAAGGGAAAACCTCCTCTTCCTCCAGGGGCGGTTCGCCATCGCCGGTGAGCGCGCGCCAGAGGCGCAGCGTTTCCGCCGCCCGCGTTTCGCGTTCCAGCAGGGCGGCGCGCGCCGCCAGGGTTTCGTGGCGCGCCAGGTTGAGATCGAGCGGCGCCAGGTCGCCGGCCGCGACACGACGCCGGATGCCGTTCTCCAGCGCTTCTGCGCTGTCCAGGCGCTCGTGCGCCAGTTGCACTTCGCTGGCGGCGAGGCGCCAATTCCATAGCGTTTCGCGCAACTCTCCGGCGAGGGCGAGACGCCGCGCGGCCAGCGCCGCGGTATTTTCCTCCGCCGAGGTGTCGGCCAGTTGGCGGCGCGCTTGCCGTTCGCCGGGCAGCCACAGAGGCAGGCCGATTTCGGCTTCCCATTCGCGCTGGCCGCGGTTGGCGTTGAATTGGTCGCCGCGTTGCGACACGCTCAGGCTCGGCGGAATGGGGGTCAGGCTGCCCGCCGCCGCACGGCGTGCCTGGATTTCCGCGCCGGCGGCGCCGAGCGTCTGCCCCTGGGGGTGGCGCAGCCAGGCCTTTTCCAACGCTTGGTGCAGACCGGCGGCAGGCGCCGGCAGGGCGGCGAGCAGCCCCAGCAATAGCAGGTAACGCATGGTTTTTCTCCTTCCCGGTGGATCAAGAAGAAATGTCGGGTGCCAACCTGGATCCGGCATGCCGCCGCTTGCCGTCAGTGAATGCGCGGCGCGTGGATTTCCGAACTCAGGAAACGGGATGAATCAGGAGAAACGGGATAGGGGGGGGCGCTGCGGCAGTTCGGGGTAGAACAGCGAGATGTGCAATGCGGGAGCCGGGTAGAGCGCGGGAGCGTCGCCGGAAAGCTTGGCCGGCGCCACGGCCGGGGGGATGGAAACATTGCACAGCGGGCAATGGGCGCCGTCGCCGCAGGGGGAGAGGGGGTGGGCTGGCGATGCGTCGTGATTGTCCTGCTGGCCGTGGCAGCCGCCGTGCATGACGGCCATCTCGCCGTCCATCGCCATGACGTGTCCTTCGGCAGGCTGGCCGTGAGGCGCCAGCGCCTTGACGCCCGCGGCCACCCCTTGCAGCGGGAGGCTGGCAATCAGGAGCAGCAGGATCAATTTACGCAATGTGGCAAGCATGGGCGGATTCTAATCCCAACAGGTCGCCGAAGACAATGGGTAGGAATAGGAAAGGGAAATCCGCGATTGGTTCCGTTACGGCTGATTTTCCTTGGATGGCGGCATGAACAGTGCGGCGAGCGGTTTTTTCGGTTTTTTCGCGTCGTTTTTCTCGGCGTGCGGGTAGGCGGCTTCGATGACCGGCGGCAAGTGAGGCTTAGGCTCGTAAGGCTTGCTGAAATCGAAGCCGTCGGCGGCGGCCGCGCCGCTGCCCCGGCGCGGCGGACGGCGCTCGCCGCGTCCCTGCTGTTCGCCGCGTTCATGGCGTTCGGGGCGCGAACGGGGGCGATTTCCCGCGTCGGGGCGGGCGGCGATGGCGGAGGCGACTTCGAAGCCGGCAATGGTTTGCGAGGGGATGGCGCGCTTGAGCATTTTCTCGATGGCGTCGAGCAGTTTCAGCTCTTCCTCGCAGACCAGGGAAATCGCGGTGCCGGTGCTGCCGCCCCGCCCGGTGCGGCCGATGCGGTGGACGTAATCCTCGGGAACATGGGGAATTTCGAAGTTGACCACATAGGGCAACTGGTCGATGTCGATGCCGCGCGCCGCCACGTCGGTGGCGACCAGTACGCGCACGCCGCCGTCCTTGAAGGCTTGCAGGGCTTCGGTGCGCTGCTGCTGGCTCTTGTCGCCGTGGATGGAGGTGGCGGCGATGCCGTCGCGCTCCAGTTGATGGGCGAGCTTGCCGGCGCCCTGCTTGGTGCGGCAGAACACCAGCACTTGCTTGAGATCCTGCGATTTGATGAGGTGCGCCAGCAGTTCGCGCTTGCGTCCCAGATCCACCGGATGGACGATTTGCGTGACGGTTTCGGCGGCGGTGTTGTGCCTTTCCGCCTCGATCAGGATCGGCTCCTTGAGCAGGCGGTCGGCGAGTTTCTTGATGTCGTCGGAGAACGTCGCGGAGAACATCAGGCTCTGGCGCTTGGCCGGCAGCAGGCCGAGGATGCGGGTGATGTCGGGGAGGAAGCCCATGTCGAGCATGCGGTCGGCTTCGTCGAGGACGAGAATTTCCACCTGGGAGAAATTCACGGTTTTCTGCTGCACGTGGTCGAGCAGGCGTCCCGGCGTGGCCACCAGGATTTCCACGCCGCGCCGCAATTCGGCGAGCTGCGGGTCGATGCTGACGCCGCCGTAGACCACGGCGGAGCGGAGCGGCAGGTATTTGCCGTAAGTCTGCACGCTTTCCGCGACCTGTGCCGCCAGCTCGCGGGTGGGCACCAGGATCACGGCGCGGATCGGGTGGCGCGCCGGGGAGGTGCTGGTGCTGGCGTAGCCGCTCAGGCGCTGCAACAGCGGCAGGGTGAAGCCGGCGGTCTTGCCGGTGCCGGTCTGGGCGCCGCCCATGACATCGCGTCCTTGCAGGACGACGGGAATCGCTTGCGCCTGGATCGGCGTCGGCTCGGTATAGCCCTGGTCGGCGATCGCCTTGAGCAGTTCCGGGATAAGCCCGAGCGATTCGAAAGACATGCGTTTTTACTCCTGATGGCTATGGTTGTGTGGCCGGGGTTAGCCGGCGGAAAAGACCGTGACGAAATGGATGGCGGCGGGATGGTCTTCATTGACCTCGTCGCCCAGGCAAAAATAGCCGCGCGGCGGAAGCCGCCGTTCACCCCGCTGTATCCTGAACTTGGGGCCGTCGTCGGGGAAAACGAAAGTGCCGTTGGTGCTTTCGTCAACCAGAAACACCCCACTCATGCGGAATTCCAGACGGCCATGGCGGCGCGAGGCCATGCTGCTTTCGCTGACGATGTCGTTGCTTTCCTCGCGGCCGAAGGAGATCGACGGGCGCTCGCTATACAGCACCATTTCCTTGTTGGCCTGGTTTTGTTTCCAGCGCACCCGCAATTTCCTGCCGGTGCGGTCGGCCAGGGACGCGAGGCGGGTCGCCTCGTCAGCCTTGGATTTCACCGGGATCATGATTTCGAAGACGCGCGCGCCGGCTTTGCCACCGGCTGCGCCGAACTTGATTTCATGCTTGCTCGACAGGTTTTCCGCGGTTTCCTGGGTGGTGACGATCTGTCCGGCGTTGGCTTTCACCAGTTCGCGCACCGCGGCGGAAACCGCCTGGGTGTGCGCCTCCTTGGCGTCGATGGCGGCGTCCATCTGGCAGATGGACATCCGGGCGACGGGCTGGGACGGATTCTTGCCGGGGTAATCGCAGGCCATCAGCTCGATGGCGGTTTCCGCCGCGCTGTCCGGGTCGTCCAGGGTGCAGACGATTTTCTTGCCTACCGCGTTGATGTGGTTTCCCGCGCGCTCGCCGATGATCGCGTCGTAGCGTTTGACGACTTCGGCGGCATCGTAGGGCTGGCCGGTATCCAGCAATTCGATCAGGAGTATGGTTTTGGCGTTGCTCGGCGGCATAAGTCCTGCATTATAAGCGCAATGAATTAGCTGAGCCAGATCAACGAGGCCATGCGCCCGGTCGCTTGGTCGCGGCGGTAGGAGAAGAAATGTGCGCTCTCGCGGTAGGTGCAGAAATCTCCGCCGCTGATCTGGACGACGCCGCAGCGCGCCAGCCGGAGCCGCGCCAGCCGGTAGATGTCGGCCAGCCACTTGTCGTCGCTGCGGGGAGCGAAGGCATCCGCCGCAGCGTGGTCAGCGGCGAGAAAGATGTCGCGCACTTCGCCGCCGACCTCGAAGGCGCTCGGGCCGATGGCGGGGCCGAGCCAGACCATCAGAGTGGCGGGGTCGCACGCCATCGCCTCGACCGTGGCTTCGATCACGCCGCCGGCCAGGCCGCGCCAGCCGGCGTGGGCGGCGGCGATCACCGTTCCCTGCCGGTCGCACAGCAGCAGTGGCAGGCAATCGGCGGTCAGCACCGCGCACACCTTGCCGGGCAGGCGCGCCACGCTGGCGTCGGCTTCGGGGACGCCGGCGGCCGAATCGGCATCGGCAACATTCGCCGCATGCACTTGGTTCAGCCACAACGGTTCGGCGGGCAGGCGTTCGCGCAGGATGGCGCGGTTGCGCGCCACGGCTTGCGGATCGTCGCCGACGTGGCCGCCCAGGTTGAGGCTGGCGTAGGGCGCCACGCTGACGCCGCCGCCGCGGGGGGTGACGAGGGCGTGGACATTGGGGGGAGCCGGCCAGCCGGGGACAAGCCAGCCGTCAGGTCTCATCGCGCAGGGTCTCGATCAGCGCCGCCATGTCGGCGGGCAGTTCGATCCGCCATTCCACGGGTTCCCGGGAGACGGGGTGGATCAGCCCGAGACGGGCGGCATGGAGCGCCTGCCGCCCCAGTTTCCTGACGGCGTCGCGCGCGGCGGGCGAGGCCGCAACCGGTTTGCCGCCGTAGACCGGGTCGCCGGCCAGGGGGTGGCCGATGGATTGCAGGTGGACGCGGATCTGGTGGGTGCGTCCGGTTTCCAGGCGGCATTCGACCAGGGTATGGACGGCGAAGCGCTCGACGATGCGGAAATGGGTAAGCGCTGGCTTGCCGGTGGCGACGATGGCCATTTTGGTGCGCTGGGTGGGATGGCGCCCGAGGGGGGCTTCCACCATGCCGTCGTGGGCGACGATGCCCTGCGTCACCGCCAGATATTCACGCTTTACCGTGCGCGCCTGCAATTGGCGCACCAGGTCGGTTTGCGCCGTGAGGGTCTTGGCGACCACCAGCAGGCCGCTGGTATCCTTGTCCAGCCGGTGCACGATGCCGGCGCGGGGGATGGCGGCCAGTTGGGGCGCATGGTGGAGCAGGGCGTTGAGCAGGGTGCCTTCCCAGTTGCCGCTGCCGGGATGCACCACCAGGCCGGCGGGTTTGTCGATGACGATCAGCGCGTCGTCCTCGAAAACGACGTTCAGGGCGATTTCCTGGGGGACGAAGGCGCATTCCGCAGCGGCGGCCTGCGGTTCGACGCGGACCGCCTCGCCGCCCCATACCACTTGCTTGGGGGCGGCGCTCTTGCCTTCGAGCGTTACCCGCTCCTGCTTGATCCAGTCCTGCAAGCGGCTGCGCGAGTATTCCGGCAAGAGTTTCTGCAATGCCTGGTCGAGGCGCAGGCCGGCGAGTTCGCCGGGAATCACCAGATGGAGTTGTTCGGGCTTTGGGTTATAATCGGTCAAATTATTTCGGGATGGCGTCATGAAGCGTAGTTTAGCGTTAATTTTCCTGCTGTGGCTAAGCGGCTGCGGCCTATTGCCGGAAGTGCACGACGAAACCAGGGGCTGGTCGGCGCAGAAGCTGTATTCCGAGGCCAAGCAGCAGATGGCGGAAGGCGGCTACGAGAAGGCGATCAAGTATTTCGAGGCGCTCGAGGCGCGCTACCCCTTCGGCCGTTACGCCCAGCAGGCGCAACTCGAAGTGGCCTACGCCTATTTCAAGAGCAACGAGCCGGTTTCCGCGGTGGCCGCCTGCGACCGCTTCATCAAGCTCCACCCCAATCATCCCAACGTCGATTACGCCTACTATCTCAAGGGGCTGGTCAATTTCAACGAGGATATCGGCCTGCTCGGCGCCATCGCCAACCAGGATATGTCCGAGCGCGACCCCAAGGCGGCGCGCGAGTCCTTCGAGTCGTTCAAGGAGCTGGCCAATCGCTTTCCCGACAGCAAATACGCACCGGACGCGGTGGCGCGCATGAAATACCTGGTGAATGCCCTGGCCTCCCACGAAGTGCATGCGGCGCGCTATTACTTCAAGCGCGGCGCCTATGTGGCGGCGGCCAACCGCGGCCAGCACGTGTTGCAGAACTATCCCCAGGCGCCCGCCACCGAGGAGGCGCTGGCGCTGATGGTGAAGTCCTATGGGGCGATGGGGATGAACGACCTGCGCGACGATGCCATGCGCATCATGCAGAAGAATTTTCCCAACAGCGTGTATTTCAACGGCGGCAAGAAGGACAGCGCGCCGTGGTGGAAACTGTGGTAGGGTTTTTCGCCTATCGCGCCAGGTAGGGCATGTAATCCCGGTCCACCGTCAGGACGTGGTGTTCGATCCAGTCCTTGAGAAATTGGCAGAGATGCTCCGCGTCGACGCCGGCCTCGCCGTTTTCCAGGGCGTTCAGCATGGCCTCGGTTTTCTTCAGTAAATCCAGATGCATGATCTTGTGCGCCGCCAGCTTGGGATAGCCGGCGTTTTCCAGCATTCCTTCCTCCTCGGCGAAATGAAAGCGGGTGTATTCCAGCAAGGCCGACAGGATGTCCCAGAGCGACTCGTATTCGCTGAGCGGGTCGCCGCCGATGGCGCCATGAGCGCGGTCGATCAGCGCGAACAGTTCCTGGTGCTGCTGGTCGATGTGGGCGTTGCCGACGCTGAAACGCTCGCTCCAAGCAATATAAGCCATGGCCGTGCTTTCAGATCGCCGCTTCGTCGGTTTCGCCGGTGCGGATGCGCACCACCTGCTCCACGGTGGTGACGAAGATCTTGCCGTCGCCGATCTTGCCGGTGCGCGCCGCCTTGACGATGGCGTCGATCGCGGTATCAACCTGGGCGGCGGCGACCACCAGTTCCAGCTTGACCTTGGGCAGAAAATCCACCACGTATTCGGCGCCCCGGTAAAGCTCGGTATGGCCTTTCTGGCGGCCGAAGCCCTTGACTTCGGTAACGGTCAGGCCGGTGATGCCGATTTCCGACAGCGCTTCGCGGACTTCGTCGAGCTTGAAAGGCTTGATGATGGCTTCGATTTTTTTCATGGCTGGCTCCAAATTAATCCTAAATTCCTTGTATTAACCACGGGGGGCACGGGGAAAAGTCGGGGAAACAACCCCTTAATGGATATTTCCTGCCGGTTGAGCGGCATTTCCTTCCCGTTCCATTGTAACCCCATTGCTTACCCCGTGTTCCCCGTGGTTGAACTGCATTATTCCGGTTATCAATTAATTACATGCCTATGAATAATTTTCAGGCGCCCTCACCCCACCCCCTCTCCTTTATGCCCTTTAGGGTGCGCCTGCGGGCGAGGGGCTTTTCTCCCTTCTCCCGCAGGCGGGAGAAGGGACGGGGATGAGGGAGCATGGGATGCAAGGCAACATCCTGAATATTGTTCATAGGCATGATTAATTATTCCGCCCACGGCTTGTAGCGGGAGGTGATCGGATAACGCCGATCCTTACCGAAGCCGCGCGGCGTGATGCGCACCCCGACCGGCGCCTGGCGGCGCTTGTATTCGTTGAGGTCGATGAGTTTGACCACGCGGCGCACGTCGCGCTCGTCGAATCCCTGGGCGACGATGTCGTGCGGGCAGACATCGTGTTCGACGTAGGCTTCCATGATGGCGTCGAGGACCTCGTAGGGGGGCAGCGTATCCTGGTCGGTCTGGTCGTGGCGCAGTTCGGCGGTCGGGCTGCGCGTGATGACCCGTTCCGGGATGGATAGGCTTAAGCCGTTGCGGTACTTCGACAGGCGGTAGACCAGGGTTTTTGGCACGTCCTTGAGCACCGCGAAGCCACCCGCCATGTCGCCGTACAGGGTGGCGTAACCTACCGCCACCTCGCTCTTGTTGCCGGTGGTCAGGACGATCGAGCCGTATTTGTTGGAGAGCGCCATCAGCAGGGTGCCGCGAGTGCGCGCCTGGAGGTTTTCCTCGGCGGTATCGAAGGGCAGCCCCTTGAATTCCGCCGCCAGGGCATTGAGAAAGGCGTCGAAGACCGGCTTGATGGAGATTTCGCTGTAGCGCACGCCCAGCAGTCCGGCCATTTTACGGGCATCCTGGAGGCTGATGTCGGCGGTGAATTCCGACGGCATCATGACGGCATGCACCCGTTGCGCGCCCAGCGCGTCTACCGCGATCGCCAGGGTCAGCGCGGAGTCGATGCCGCCGGAGAGACCGAGCACCACGCCGGGAAAGCCGTTTTTTTCGATATAGTCCTTCACTCCCAGACATAACGCCCGGTAAATATTGGCTTCGAGTGAAAGCGGCGGCGTCGGTTCGCCATTGAGGGGAACGCAGCCATCCAGGGTGACGATGCCGAGGGATTCCTCGAAAACGGGGAGTTGCTCCACCAGGTTTCCCGCGGCATCCATGACGAACGACGCGCCGTCGAATACCAGTTCGTCCTGGCCGCCGACCAGGTTGGCGTAAAAGACCGGTAGGCCGGATTCGCCGATGCGGGCGCGGACGGCATCGTAGCGCGAGATCTGCTTGTCCAGGTGATAAGGCGAAGCGTTCAGCACCAGCATCACTTCCGCGCCGGCGGCGCGGGCAGCCTCCGCCGTGCCTTCCTCCCAGATGTCGGCGCAGATGTTGATGCCGAATTTCGTGCCGCCGTCCTCGAAGATGCACGGTTCATTGCCGGGCGAGAAATAGCGGACTTCGTCGAAAACCGTGTGGTTGGGCAATTTTTGCTTGCGGTAGGTGGCGGCGACCGTGCCGCCGCGCAGGACGGAGGCGGCGTTGTAGCGTTTCCCCCCCTCCTGGATGGGATGCCCGACGACGGCGGTAATTCCGTCGATTTGTGCGGCCAGGCGATACAAGGCTTGGTCGCAGGCGGCATAGAAGCCGTCGCGCAGCAGCAGATCCTCGGGGGGGTAGCCGGTCAGCGCCAGTTCCGGGGTGATTAGCAGGGCGCTTCCCTGTCCCCTGGCGCGGACGGCGAAATCGAGGATTTTCGCGGAATTTCCCGCGAGGTCGCCGACGATGCAGTTGATTTGGGCAATGGCGATTTTCATCGGTTTTCCGGTATGAATTGTCGGCGCAGCCGGGCGGTCAACCCTTGATCGCCGCCAGAACCGCTTCGCCCAGGCCGGCGGGCGATTCCGCCACCACCACGCCGGCGGCTTGCAGCGCCTTGATTTTGTCCGCCGCCAGTCCGCTGCCTCCGGCGATGATGGCGCCGGCGTGTCCCATGCGCTTGCCCTTGGGCGCCGTCTGGCCGGCGATGTAGGCCGCCACCGGCTTGGTGACGTTGGACTTGATGAATTCCGCCGCCGCTTCCTCGCGGGTGCCGCCGATTTCGCCGACCATGATGATGGCCTCGGTCTGCGGGTCGTCCTGGAACATCTTCAGGCAGTCGATGAAATCCAGTCCCTTGATCGGGTCGCCGCCGATGCCCACGCAGGTGCTTTGTCCCAGCCCGGCCTTGGTGGTCTGGTAGACGGCTTCGTAGGTGAGGGTGCCGGAGCGTGAGACGATGCCAACCTTGCCTTGCTGGTGGATGAAGCCGGGCATGATGCCGATCTTGCATTCGCCGGGGGTGATGATGCCGGGGCAGTTCGGACCGATCAGCACCGACGAATTGCCTTTCAGCGCGGCCTTGACCTTCATCATGTCGAGCACCGGGATACCCTCGGTGATGCAGACGATGACCCCGATGCCGGCATCCGCCGCTTCCATGATGGAATCCGCCGCGAACGCGGGGGGGACGTAGATCATGGTGGCGGTCGCGCCGGTTTCCCGCACCGCTTCGCGCACCGTGTTGAAAACCGGGAGGTCGATGTGGGTCTGCCCGCCCTTGCCCGGCGTAACGCCGCCGACCATCCTGGTGCCGTAGGCGATGGCTTGTTCGGAGTGGAAGGTGCCCTGCTTGCCTGTAAAGCCCTGGCAGATGACCTTGGTGTCTTTGTTGACGAGTATGCTCATGATTAGCCTTTAAAATCTACCGCGGAGACACGGAGGCGCAGAGAAAAACAAATCAAATCCATGAAGCTATCCGTGTATCTCTGCGCCGCTGTGGTTCAAAATTATTGCACCGCCGCCACCGCGCGCTTGGCCGCGTCGGTCAGGTCACTGGCGGAAATGATCGCCAGCCCGGATTCGGCCAGCATTTTTTGCCCCAGATCGACATTGGTGCCTTCCAGGCGAACGATCACCGGCACTTTTACCCCGACTTCCCGGACTGCCGTGATGATGCCTTCGGCGATGATGTCGCAGCGCATGATGCCGCCGAAGATGTTGACCAGGATGGCCTGGACATTGGCGTCGGAAAGGATGATCTGGAAGGCCTTGGACACGGTGGCGGCAGTGGCGCCGCCGCCGACGTCGAGGAAGTTGGCAGGCTGTCCGCCGTGCAGTTTGATGAGGTCCATGGTCGCCATCGCCAGCCCCGCGCCATTGACCATGCAGCCGATGTTGCCGCTGAGGGCGATGTAGTTGAGGTCGTATTCGTGCGCCGCCACTTCCTTGGCGTCGATCTGCGAGGTGTCGTGCATTTCCGCCAGGCTCTTCTGGCGATAGAGGGCGTTGTCGTCCACCCCGATCTTGCAGTCCAGCGCCACCAGCCTGTCGTCGGCGGTGACGATCAGCGGGTTGATTTCCACCATGGAGAGGTCGTTCTTCATGAATAGGTTGTAGATGCCTTTCGCCCGCTTGGTGAATTCTGCGATCTGGGCGCCCTCCAGGCCGAGGCCGAAGGCCAGTTCGCGGCACTGGAAATCGCGCAGTCCCCAGATGGGGTCGCAGGTGGCGCGCAGGATTTTTTCCGGCGCGGTCTTGGCGATTTCCTCGATTTCCATGCCGCCGCTGCCGGAGGCCACCAGGACGATGCGTTCCGTTTCGCGGTCTAGCGTCAGGCTGAGGTACAGTTCGCGGAGGATCGGCAGCGTTTCCTCGATCAGCAGGCATGAGGCGGTCTGGCCGTCGGGGGCGTTCTGATAGGTCACCAGTTTTTTGCCGAGCAGCGCCTCGACCGCTTCTTGCAGCGCCTCGGGAGATTTCACCAGCCGCACGCCGCCGGCCTTGCCGCGTCCGCCGGCGTGAATTTGCGCTTTGACCACCCAGGCGTCGCCGCCCAATTCGGCGATGGCGGCGCGTGCCTGCTCCGCCTGGTTCAGCGTGACGCCGCGCGGCGTGGCGACGCCATATTCGCGCAGTACCTGCTTGGCTTGATATTCGTGAAGATTCATGTCTTGTCGGCTTTCAAGGTGTATGGACGAAATTTAGGGAAAAGGGTGGCGGAGGTGTTAAAAATTTCTTTACAGGTCAATGTCTTCCGCCCAGATCAGTGCCCGGATATGCGCCTGGTTGACCGCTCTGGCGTCCAGCCCGCATTTGTCCGCGATGCGGGCGATGCTGTCCTCATCGGCTTCTTCGCAGGCCAGGGTAAGTTCGAGATAGGGGGCGTAAACACCATCATGGCGGGTCAACGCCTGGTTGATCGGGGCGGGCAGGTTCAGGCGTTCCAGCGCTTGCTCCATCGGCATGTTGAGCAGTACGTCGAGCAGGGAGAATACGCCGACGATGAATAGTTCATCTTTTTCCGGGCCGCGGAATCTGTCCTGGCCGAGTATCTCCGCCATCCGCGCCCGCACCAGGGCGCTCTTGAGCAGCGCCTTGCTGCGCGGATCGACTTTGCCGCTGGTGAAGAGCAGCAAGGTCAGCCAGCGGTAAAGCTGTTCGTAGCCGAGGATGATGATGGCGTGGGCGATCGAACGGATTTCCTGGCTCAGGCCGTTGACCGGCGCGTTCATATAGAGCAGCAGCTTGTACGAGAGCATGGCGTCGTGCTTGAACACGCTTTCGAGGTCGGTGATCTCGGCGCGATTCTTGACCATGTTGAGCAATTCGATGACGCGGATGCGGTCGTTGTCGATACGGGCAGGTGCGGCGGTTTGGCGTTTCGAGTAGTAATAGCCCTGGAAGTAATGGAAAAACAGGTGGTGGCAGGCCTCGAATTCCATTTCGGAATTGACGTGATGGCCGATGAGGTGGATATGCGGCGCTTTTTCCAGCAGCTTGTCGACGAGCCGCGCCAAGTCGATGGCGTTATGGCGGGTGACGTCGATTCGCGCGAATTGGGCGATGCCGAGCAAAGATTCGATATTCGAGCCGGGAACGAAGTTGTCGAGGGCGATTTGATAGCCCAGGGACTTCAGCTTGCGGCATTGGGCAGCTAGGCCATCGTCGTGGCGGGAGTTGAAATCGACGCATAGCGTCATGCCCTTTTGCGGCAGGCGGAGCAGCAAGGGGTTGTCCAGCATGGCCGGGGGGAGAGTCAGCAAGGCCAGCTTGCCGTCCACCAAGCGCCCGATGTCGAGGTCGATCAGACATCTCACCAGGGTTTGCGCATGCACCGACTGCAAATCGTCGGCATCCTGCGGCAGCCGTTCGTGGCGCAACATCAATTCGTAGCCGGCCACCTGCTGCGCGCGATCAAGCAGCGGCTGACGGCCGAGGAAACGCTGGCGCAGGGTTTCGCTGTTGCTCGATTCACCGGAGGTTTCCACGGGCAGGATGTCGGTGACGACATCGCCGCAGGAGATATGGCCGGTGTCGATAATTCTGCCGGCTTCACCGGGCGGCGCGGCACCGTCGTCCGCTGGCGGCGCTGCGGATTCGTGGGGTTTTCCGCCGATGAGGTTTTTAATATATTTGACGATCATGCTCGGCTACGGGCGTGCTGACAGTTTGGCGCATTCTAGCATGGCGCGGGTCATGATTTATTTTCCGGTGGGGGCTTTCGCTACGGGGGCGGATTTGCCGGAAGAGGCTGGGGGAGTTGCGCCGGCATCGGTGGAAGGTTTGGCCGGCGCGGCGGGTTTGGTGTCGGACGCTTCGGGAAGCGGTTCGGACGGTTTGCCGCGTTTCGCGCTCCCTGCCTTATGGGTGCAGGCAAAGATCAGTTTGCGCTCCTCCAGTGATCCCGGTATCAGGTAGTCGATGCCGCCGAGGTCTGCCGGGGAGGTGAACGATTTGATCTCCACGCCGTCGTCTCCATAGTATCCCCGGTATAAATAGGTGGTGGCGTGCCTGGCGCAATGATGCAGCGCCAGGGATTTGGTGGATTTGAAGAAGAAGTCTCCGGGAAACGCTTGGCGCGGCTTGGCGAAGGTTTCCCTTTCCCATGCCCTGACGCTGCCGTCGCCGTCGTTGCGCAATAGGGTGGCGGCATCTATTTCGATCCGCATGGTCTCGTTGGCGAGAACGGTTTGCCAGTTTTCCGCGGCGGCGGGCAGGCAGGCAAACGCGAGCAGGATGAAAGCGTAAAGCGGGGGAGTCGGCATGCCGGTTTGATGATAAACCAAAATCGAAGCATAGCATTATTGTGCATGATGTGCGTCGGCCATGACGATGGCATGGATAATTTTGAACTTGACTCACACTCGTAAAGAATTTATTACGAATAAGCGCTTAACCTCATGAGGTAAGTGGGGATTTAATTAACTTGTTGTATTTATTGAGAATAAAAATAGGTCAAAAAAATGGCGCAAGTTGATTTGTTCAACCTGGATTGATGGTTAGGACTGATGCCACCAAGATATGCACAGAGTTATCCACAGAAATTGTGAAAAAGAGGGGGCTTCGTTGGGGGGCGCCGGATATGCTAGCATGGCGGGATTCCGAAGGGGGTGTTCGACCGAATGAAGGCATTGCCGATACTGATCGTCGAAGATGACGTGGATTTGCGCGAGGCGCTTTGCGACACCGTGGAGCTGGCCGGCTATGAAGCCATGGCCGTGGGCGACGGGCAGGCGGCCTTGAAGGCGTTGCGGCAGCATAGCGTGGGGTTGGTGGTGAGCGACGTGCAAATGCAGCCGATGGACGGGCATGCTTTGCTGCGCGAAATCAAGGCGGCCTATCCACATGTGCCGGTGCTGCTGATGACCGCTTATGGCATGATCGACAAGGCGGTGGAGGCGATGCGCGCCGGGGCGTGCCATTACCTTACCAAGCCGTTTGAACCCGACCGGCTGCTGGCCGAGGTGGCGCGCTACATGTTGCCGTCCTTGTCCAGCGAGGACGGCGAGGTGATCGCGCAGGATCCGCGCATGGTGGAGTTGCTCAACCTGGCGCGGCGGGTGGCGGCATCCGATGCCACGGTGTTGCTGACCGGCGAGAGCGGAACCGGCAAGGAGGTGGTGGCGCGTTTCATTCACCGCCATTCGGCGCGCATCGAGAAACCTTTCGTGGCGATCAACTGTGCGGCAATTCCCGAGAATTTGCTCGAATCGACCTTGTTCGGCTTCGAGAAGGGGTCGTTCACCGGCGCCAGCCAGGCGCAGCCCGGCAAATTCGAGCAGGCGCAGGGCGGCACGCTGTTGCTGGACGAAGTGACGGAAATGCCGTTGCCGTTGCAGGCCAAGTTTTTGCGAGTGTTGCAGGAGCGTGAGGTGGAGCGCGTGGGAGGACACAAGACGATTCCCCTGGACATCCGGGTGATCGCCACTTCCAACCGCAACATGGCGGATGCGGTGGCGAAGGGCGAGTTTCGAGAGGATCTGTATTACCGTCTGAATGTTTTTCCGCTGGAATTGCCGCCCTTGCGCGAGCGCCCGCAGGACATCATCCCTCTGGCGCGCAATTTTCTGGCAAGGTTGGCGGCGCGGGTCGGCAGGCACGGCATGAGCCTGACGCCGGACGCCGAGAAGCAGCTCGAGCGGCACGGCTGGCCGGGGAATATCCGCGAGCTGGAGAATGTCGTGCAGCGCGCCATGATATTGGCACCGGGCGATGTCATCGACGACGAGCATCTCCTGTTGCCCCGGCGCGAGGCGCCCGCCGCGGCGCCGGCAGCCGCCGGGGCGGGCGGAAATATTGATATGAAGTCGCTGGAAAAAGCCCACATCATGGAAACGCTTGCCGCAGTGAAGGGATCGCGCAAACTGGTCGCGGAAAAGCTGGGAATGAGCGAGCGAACTTTACGTTACAAACTGCGTCAATACAGGGAAGAGGATGGTGAAGCGATTCCCTAGCATGGGTTTTTGGCACGGAACGTGCTAAAGTTTTTTCGCGGCGGTGTTGCCGGGTGTGTGCTAAAGTAAACTCGTATGTCACTTGAATTAGCGGTGGAGGCTGAACGATGAATGCTCAGGGAATAGATCAGTTGCTGGGGCAATTGCGGGCGGCCTCCATGGGGTCCGCCGCGGGCGCCGAGCCTGCGGCGCTGCCGGAAGGCCAGGATTTCGCCTCTGCGCTGAAGAATTCGCTGGATAGCGTCAATTCCGCCCAGCAGCAGGCCAACAATCTTGCCAAGGCATTCGAGATGGGCGATCCCAACGCCAATGTCCAGGATGTCATGCTGTCCTTGCAGAAAGCCAATGTTTCCTTTCAGACCATGGTTCAGGTGCGCAACAAGCTGGTGACGGCGTACCAGGAAATCATGAACATGCAGGTGTGATTCTGGCCGCCAAGTTGGGAAAACACGCTGTCTGAGGTATTATTCCATATCGCTTAACGATTTCTCCTTACTCTAAATTCTCCGGGAACAAGGCGCTTTTATGGAATTGGCACCTCAGCAGGCAGTAATTGCCCGGTTGCAAGAGAATTTTTCGCGTCTGACCAATCAGCAAAAACTCGGTGTCATGTTTGGGGTGGCGCTTCTGATCGCCCTTTCCATTGCTTCATGGCTGTGGCTGACACAGCCGCCGGAATACCGGGTTCTTTACAGCAACCTGACCGACCGGGATGGCGGTCCGGTCATCGCTTCCCTGCAACAGATGAATGTCCCCTACAAGATGGCGGAAGGCGGCGGCGCCATCCTGGTGCCGGCGAATCAGGTGTACGAATTGCGCTTGCGCCTGGCGGCGCAGGGTTTGCCCAAGGGAAGCGTGGTCGGTTTCGAATTGATGGAAAACCAGAAACTCGGCACCAGCCAGTTTCTCGAACAAGTCAATTATCAGCGCGCCTTGGAGGGCGAGTTGACGCGGACTATCCAGGCGCTTTCCTCGGTTCAGGCGGCGCGCGTCCATCTCGCCATGCCGAAATCCTCGGTGTTCGTGCGCGAGCAGCAAAAGCCGTCGGCCTCGGTGCTGCTGACCTTGCACCCCGGCCGGGTGCTAGACGGGGCGCAAGTAAGCGGAATCGTTCATCTTTTGTCCAGCAGCATACCAGAGCTTCCGGTGAAAAACGTCACCATCGTCGATCAGGGCGGCAATTTGCTGAGCGGCTCGCAAGACGGGGCGGCGAACCTGGGGCTGAATCCTTCGCAACTGGAGTATCTGAGGCAGTTGGAACATAGCCTGGCCAAGCGGATCGAAGACATCCTGAGTCCTATCGTCGGCCTCGAAAACGTGCGCGCCCGAGTGACCGCCGATGTCGACTTTTCCCAGTCGGAGCAGACCGCGGAAATCTTCAAGCCCAATGCCACGCCCGAGGATGCCGCCATCCGCAGCCAGCAGAGCACCGAAACGTCGGGGGGGGATGGGCAGGGGGCGGCCGGTGTTCCCGGAGCGTTGTCGAATCAGCCTCCGGGGGCGGCCAGCGCGCCGATCACGGCGCCGGCCGGCGTGCCCGCCGCAGCCCAGGTGGGCGGTGGTGGGGCGTCCGCCCATAAGGAATCCACGATCAACTACGAAGTCGATAAAACCGTCAAGGTGGTGCGCCAAGCGGTGGGCGGCGTCAAGCGCCTGTCGGCGGCGGTGGTGGTCAATTATCGCAAGGTTACCGACAAGGACGGCAAGGTTTCATCGAAGCCGCTGACTGCCCAGGAGATGACGCAAATCAACAATCTGGTGCGGGAAGCGATGGGCTTCAGCGCTCAGCGGGGGGATTCCGTCAATGTGGTGAATACTTCGTTCAGCGTTGCCGAAGAGCCTTCGATCCCCTTGTGGAAAGACCCGGAAATGGTCGCGTTTGGGAAGGAGCTTCTGAGAAATCTGGCGATCATGCTGATCGTGCTGTTGCTTTTCTTCAAGGTGTTTTTGCCGGCGCTCAAGGATATTTTTGCCGCCATGCCGCCGCCTCCCCTGGAAACGGCCGAGGGGGAAGCGCTGCCTCAAGATGAGTTGGCGGCGTTGCAAGCGCATAATGCCTACGATGAGAACCTTAAGATCGCCAAGGAATTGGCCAAGGCCGAGCCGCGCATCGTGGCCAGTGTGGTAAAGGAGTGGCTGGGTGGCAGCTGACGTCGACGAGGGCTTGCAGAAAAGCGCCATTCTGCTGTTGACCTTGGGTGAGGAGGAGGCGGCGGAAGTATTCAAGCATCTGAACCCCAAGGAGGTGCAGAAGCTGGGAGCAGCCATGGCCAGCGTCGGCGGCGCGACCAAGGACAAGATCGCCGAGGTGTTGCAGGAGTTTTGCGGCTGCGCCAAGGAGAGAACCTCGCTGGGCATGGCGTCCGACGAATATATCCGTTCCGTCCTGACCAAGGCTCTTGGCAGCGACAAGGCCGCCGGTCTGCTCGACCGCATCCTGCGCGGCGGCGACACCAGCGGCATCGAGGCGCTTAAGTACATGGAAGGCAGCGCCGTGGCGGAGCTGATAAAGAACGAGCACCCGCAGATCATCGCGACGATTCTGGTGCACCTGGAACCCGATTCGGTCGGCGACATCATGAAGTTTTTCCCGGAACGCCTGCGCAACGATGTGATGCTGCGCATCGCCACCCTCGACGGGGTGCAGCCTGCCGCGCTGGCGGAACTCAACGATGTGCTGACCAAGCTGTTGGCGGGGTCGAAGAATATCCAGAAAACGGTGATGGGCGGGGTCAAGACCGCCGCCGAAATTCTCAATTACATGGGGACCCAACTGGAAACCACAGTAATCGCCAGTGTGCGCGATTACGACCCGGAGTTGGCGCAGAAGATCCAGGATGAAATGTTCGTGTTCGAGAACCTGATGGACATCGACGACCGGGGCATCCAGTTGCTATTGCGCGAAGTGCAATCCGAATCGCTGGTGGTCGCCTTGAAGGGCGCCAACCAGGAGTTGCGCGAGAAAATTTTCAAGAACATGTCTTCGCGCGCCGCCGAAATGTTGCGTGATGATCTCGAATCCAAGGGGCCGGTGCGCTTGAGCGAGGTGGAAGCCGAGCAAAAGGGTATCTTGCAGGTGGTGCGCCGCCTGGCCGACGAAGGGCAGATCGTGATCGGCGGCAAGGGGGAGGATTCTTTTGTCTAACCGGGTTATCCCCAAGGAGCAGCTGGGGGATTACCGGCGCTGGGAGCTGGAATCCCTCGACGAACGGTTGTTGAGCCGCGATTCCAAGCAGGAAGCCGGAGTTGTCGATCAGGAGGTCGAACACTTGTCCTGGCCTACTGCCGGGGAAATCGAAGCTATTCAGCAGCAGGCGCATGACGAGGGGTTCGCCGCCGGGCGTGAAGAAGGCTATGCGTCAGGGAACGAAGCCGGCCGTCAGGAGGGCTACCGTGCCGGTTATGACGAGGGGCGCGAAAAATCCCAGGCCGAGCTGGATCGGCTCAAACGGCTGATGGCGATGCTCGACGGCGCGCTCGCCCAGTTCGATCAGGAACTGGGCGAGGATATTCTGGCGCTCTCGGTGGCCATCGCCAGGCAGATTACCCGCAATGCTCTCAACTTCCGCCCGGAAGCCTTGCTGCCGGTCATTCACGAGGCCATGGCCGGCTTGCCGCAGCCGAACCAGCATCCGCGGCTGATTCTCCATCCCGATGACGCGGCGCTGGTGAGGTCGCTGATGGATGACGAGTTGGCGCAGCTTCACTGCCGGATTGTCGAGGACAGCCATGTCGAACGCGGCGGTTGCCGTGTCAAAACCGAATCCAGCGACGTGGATGCCACCTTGCCGGGACGTTGGGATAGGGTGGTCGCGGCGTTGGGGCGGGATGATAAATGGCTGGGCTAGCCGTCGTGGCCATGCGCCGCCGTCACCCGCCGCCGTTCAACAGCGTTGATTTATGAATTCCCCGGAAACATTCGGAGACAGCCAGGCCGGATCCGCTGATCCGACGATTTCTCCCGTGGTGCGCTGGCGGCAATTTTTGCACGACTGCGCGGCAGCGGTTGCCGCGCATCCTCCCTGGCTGGTGACCGGCCGTCTGACGCGAGTCGCCGGACTGGTCATGGAGGCGGTGGGTATCCGCTTGGCGGTAGGTAGCAGTTGCGTGGTCTACCTTCCCGATGGTCATGATGTCGATGCCGAGGTGGTCGGTTTTTCCGGCGACAAGCTGTTCTTGATGCCGTCGTCGGATGTGTACGGTCTGGTGCCGGGAGCCAAGGTGGTGCCGGCGGAACCGGAAGCTCAGCATATCCCGATGATCGGCCAGGATTATTCCCGGCATCGGCGCTCGGAAGACCGCGTGCGTCAAGTGCCGGTGGGCAATGGGCTGCTGGGGCGTATCCTCGATGGGGCGGGGCGTCCGCTCGACATGCTCGGGCCGCTTAAATTCGAGCAGCGCGTTCCTTTGCAGAGCCGCCCGTTCAACCCGCTCAACCGGGCGCCGATCCGCGACGTGCTCGATGTCGGAGTGCGCGCGATCAATGCGTTGCTGACGGTGGGGCGCGGGCAGCGCATGGGGCTGTTCGCTGGCAGCGGCGTCGGTAAAAGTATTTTGCTCGGCATGATGGCGCGCTATACCAGCGCCGACGTGATCGTGGTCGGCTTGATCGGCGAGCGCGGCCGCGAGGTCAAGGAATTCATCGAAAATATCCTGGGTGAGGAAGGGTTGGCGCGCTCGGTGGTGGTGGCTGCGCCCGCCGACACCCCGCCGCTCCAGCGCTTGCACGGAGCCGCCTATGCCACGGCGATTGCCGAGTTCTTCCGCGATCAGGGCAAGAGCGTGCTGCTCATCATGGATTCCCTTACCCGCTATGCCATGGCTCAGCGCGAAATCGCCCTGGCCATCGGCGAGCCGCCGGCCACCAAGGGCTACCCGCCTTCGGTGTTCGCCAAGCTGCCGCAGTTGGTGGAGCGTGCGGGTAACGGCCATTCCGGCATCGGCGGTTCGATCACGGCATTTTATACGGTGCTGACCGAGGGGGACGATCAGCAGGATCCTATTGCCGACAGCGCCCGCGCCATTCTCGATGGGCATGTGGTGCTGTCGCGCGCGTTATCCGACCAGGGGCACTATCCCGCCATCGACATCGAAGCCTCGATCAGCCGGGCGATCACCGAATTGGTGCCGCTCGGCGAGCTGGATCTGGTGAGGCGCTTCAAACTGCTGTACTCGCGCTACCAGCGCAACCGCGATCTAATCAATGTCGGCGCCTATGTCAAAGGCAGCGATCCTCTGCTTGATCAGGCCATGGAGATTTATCCGCGCCTGGAAGCATTCCTCCAGCAAGGCATACACCAGCACGAGGATTATGCGGGCTGCCGCCGGCAATTGGCCGGGCTGTTCGCTTGATTCGCGCAGGATTGACCCATGGCGCGCCGTTTTCCCCTGCAACCGTTGCTCGATCTGGCGCATAACCATAGCGAGGATGCGGGCCGCAGGCTGCAACTTCTCAAAGTCTCGTGGCAAGAGGCGGAACACAAGCTGGCGCAATTGGTGAGCTACCGCGAAGAGTACCGCAGCCGCCTCATGCAAAGTTCGCAGCAGGGCATGCAGATGGCTGCATGGCGGGAATTTCAGATGTTCATGAGCAAGCTCGATCAAGCCATCGCACTTCAGGGCGACGAAGTGGCCAAGTGCCGGATGCGCTGGGAAGGTGGGCGCCTCGAATGGCTGGAGCGCCAGCGCCGGTTGAAGGCTTACGGTACGCTGTCGCAGCGCCACGCCGCCGGCGAAGTCAAGCGCGAGGCCAAATCGGAACAGCGCGAGCAGGATGAGTTCGCCGGGAGAAACGAGTCATCGAGGAAACCCGGCGACGAGCCGCCGCACCAATAATAAGGTGGCATGCTAGTTGCTAACTCTTGGGTGTGCTTAATTGAAGCCCCAAGGGGAGAATGAAAATGCAAGGTATGTCGATTGCTCCGGTGATGCCGGGGTCGGCCGGACAAGCCGCATCGCCGGATGGCGCGGCTCCGGGCGAGGAATTGAGCGGCAGCGGGGTTGGTGGGCTGTTCGGCGCTATTTTGGCGGGGCAGATGAAAGGCAAGGCCGCGGCCAAGGCCAACATAGAGGCCGCGTTGCTCTTCAACGCCCCGGCCGGCGGCAAGGGCGATCCATCCGTCAAGGAGGATGCCGAGGCCGGTATTTCCCTGGTTTCCCTGGCTGAATTGCTGGCTGCGGCCGGGATGGTGATCGTGCCGTCCGGGGGCGGTCAGTTGGGCGAAGCCAAGAAAGGCGAAGGCGCCGCGCTTGAAGGGGGGCTTGCCGCCGCTGTGGCGGCCGATGTTGCAATGAACGGTGCGGCGATGGGCGACGCGGCGATCAAGGGGTCCATCAAGGGAGTGAGAGGCGCCTCTGATGTTTCCGCTTCACTTGTTGCGGATGAAGGCGCGGCGGATGAGGTTGGTAAGGCAAAGTTTGCCGATGGCGGCAAATTGCTGTCAGCGCTCGAGCGGGTTGCGGATGATTCGGTGAATAAGCATGCTGTTTCCGACGGCAAGAGCGACTTGTTCTCAAGGCTGGATGAGGCCGTGGGGGTGGGCGCTACGGTGGTTTCGGCTGCTGCGCCGGTAGTTGCGCCGCCGGTTCAGATCGTCACGGATGCGCGTTCCATTGACCGGGTTGTCTCAACGAATATTGCGGTACCGGTCGCTTCCCCTTCTTGGGGGGAAGCCTTGGGGAACAAGGTTGTGTGGATGAGTTCCCAGGGCAGCCAGGTGGCGGAGTTGCGGCTCGATCCGCCGCATCTCGGGCCGTTGGAAGTGCGGCTTACGGTGGCCAACGATCAGGCGAGCGCCGTATTCGTTTCTCATCACGCGGCGGTACGGGAGGCGATTGAGGCGGCCATGCCGCGGTTGCGCGAGATGCTGGCGGAAAGCGGGATCATGCTGGGTAATGCCATGGTCGGCGCGGAGTCGTTCGCGCAGCAGCAGTCCATGGCTCAAGGGTCGAATGGCGGCGGTTCGCGCGATGCCAAGCCGGGCGAGGCTGAGGGGGGGGATGCCCTTGCGGCGCTTTCGTCCGATGTCTCTTCCGCTGCGGCAATGTCGGGTAGGGGGATGGTTGATACGTTTGTTTAAATGCTTGTCTAACGTGATGATGCGTAAAGGCGCCCCTTGATTGGCGCCTTTACGCATTTTTTGTGGTGGATTTGACTCACTTTTTGGATATTTTTTCCGTTATTTTGTTTGTTTCTTTATGGGTTCTTGTATGGTTTTTACAAAGAACATAAACTAACAAACGAAAACACTTGTTTTTTACTGCCTTTTTTAGTATAAAAATAATCAGCGTTAAAATTCAGGCGGGAAAACGGAGCAGGTATGGCCAAGGATAAAGGAAAAGAAACGGAAGCGAAGTCGGCCGCGGATGGTGCAAAGCCGAAAAAAACCAAGCTGTTGATCTTGGTCGTGATCGCCGTGCTATTTATTGGCGGGGGCGGCGGGGCGGCATGGTTCTTTTTGATGGGATCCAAAAAATCCGATGACAGCAGCCACAAGGAAGAAAAGGCCAAGCCGCCGGTTTATGTTTCCCTGGAAAGAAAAACCTATAACCTGCCTTCGAGGGATGGTTCCGACCACTACCTGATGGTGGCGGTCGACGTGAAGGTGGACGATCAGGCGGTGGCCGAGAAAGTGAAACTGCGTATGCCTGAAATCCTGAATGGCTTGTTGTTGTTGATCTCGAGCAAGAGCGTCGAAGAATTGGCAACCCTGGAAGGCAAGAAAAAACTGAGCGCCGAAATTACCCAGGTCGTAAATGCGCCCATGCACCTCAAGGAAGGGGAAAAGGGCGCATCGGAGGCACTGTTTACTGAGTTCGTGATTCAGTGATCCCAGTGCGCAAAATTTGTCGCGGGCTTATGTTGGGGAATATGAGTGGCTGACGACATTCTGTCCCAGGAAGAAGTCGATGCGCTGCTGAAGGGCGTGACCGGCGAGGCTGACGAGACTCCAGACGAAAACCTGGGCGGGGAGGATGTCCGTCCCTACAATCTGGGCAAGCAGGAACGGATCGTCCGCGGGCGCATGCCGACGCTCGAAATCATCAACGAGCGTTTTGCCCGCTTGTTCCGTATCGGACTGTTCAATTTCATGCGGCGCAATGCGGAAATTTCGGTGGGTCCGGTGCGCGTACTGAAATACAGCGAATTCATCCGCAACCTGGTGGTGCCGACCAATCTTAATCTGGTGCATGTCAAGCCGCTGCGGGGCACCTCGCTGTTCATTTTCGATCCCAATTTCGTGTTTCTGGTCGTCGATAATCTGTTCGGCGGCGACGGACGTTTTCACATGCGGGTCGAGGGGCGCGACTTCACGCCCACCGAGCAGCGCATCATCCAGCGGCTGCTCGATGTGGCGTTCTCGGAATACCAAAAGTCCTGGGAACCGATTTACCCGGTCGAATTCGAGTATATCCGCTCGGAGATGAATACGCAGTTCGCCAATATCGCCACCCCCAGCGAAGTGGTGGTGGTAACGACGTTCAATATCGAGCTGGGCGCGGGGGGCGGCGATTTTCACATCTGTATGCCCTATGCTATGATTGAGCCGATTCGCGACCTGCTCTACAGCACCATGCAGGGCGAGCGCCTCGAAGTAGACGAGCGCTGGGCGCGGCTGTTGACCAAGCAAGTGCAGGTTGCCGAAGTCGATCTTGTGGCCAATCTCGGTTGCGCCCCGGTTAGCTTGGGTCAGATCGTCAACATGAAGGTTGGGGACGTAATCTCGCTGGATATTCCCGAAGCGGTGATTGCCGAGGTGGATGGGATTCCCGTGCTGGAATGCAAGTACGGTATTCAGAACGGCCAATATGCTCTGAAAGTGAATAAAATCCTAGCCGGTCTGGATGATGATTCGGCTCCGGGAGATGAACGACATGGCTGAAGAAGACGTCAAAGAATCGGCGGGCGCGGAAGACGATTGGGCAGCAGCGTTGGCCGAACAGGAATCGAGCGCCGCAGCGGAACCAGCCGAGCCGGAAATGGATGATTGGGCGGCCGCCATGGCGGAGCAGGCGTCGGTTGACGGTGCGGCACAGGCCGAGCCGGCGGCGGTCAGCTCCCCTGCCGCCACTCCGCAGAAAAACGTTTTCGAGCAATTGGTGCCCGATGCGGTTCAGGGCGGCGGCGCGAACAACCTGGATATGATCCTGGATATCCCGGTTAACCTGACGGTCGAGCTGGGGCGAACCAAAATTGCGATTCGCAGCCTTCTGCAACTGGCGCAAGGTTCGGTGGTGGAATTGGACGGCCTGGCCGGCGAGCCGATGGATGTGCTGGTGAATGGTTGCCTGATTGCCCAGGGGGAGGTCGTCGTGGTGAACGACAAATTCGGCATCCGCCTGACGGACATTATCACGCCGACCGAGCGCTTGCGCAAACTGCACCGATGATTTTCCGTTTTACCTTCGCGTTGGCCGCTTTAACGGCGTCGTTACCTGCGGCGGCGCAACAGGTGGCGTCACAAACCGTTCCCGGTCTTCCCGATTCCCCCATTTCCTTCGCCGGCCTGCTTCAGGCATTGTTTGGGCTGCTGGTGGTGCTGGCGCTCATCGCGGCGCTGGCTTGGCTGTTTCGCCGTCTACCTCTGGGTGCCGGAGCGATGGGGGGCGCGGTTCGAGTGCTGGGCGGGGTAGCCCTGGGAACCCGCGAACGCCTGGTGCTGGTGGAAGTCGGCGAAACTTGGCTGGTGCTGGGCGTAGCCCCGGGACAGGTGAATACCCTGCATACCATGCCGCGCCCGGCGGATGCCGCCGAGAGTGGCGGCGCGCCGGTCGAGCAGGGTTTCGCGGCATGGCTGAAGCAGGCCATGCACAAACATTCCACAACCTGAAACATTCCGTTTCATGAAGCTCCCGAGAATACCGAACCGCGTCTTGCCAATTCTGGGGGGAATCGCGCTTTCCTCGCTGCCGCTGCTGGCGGGCGCGGCAGACCCAGGCTTGCCGGCATTTACCAGCACCCCGGGAGCGGGCGGCAGCCAGACTTATACGCTGACCATCCAGACGCTGTTGTTCATGACGGCGCTCACCTTTCTGCCGGCGGTCATCCTGATGACCACCGCCTTTATCCGCATCGTCATCGTGCTTTCCCTGCTGCGCCAGGCGCTGGGCACCATGCAGGCGCCGCCGAACCAAGTGCTGGTTGGCCTGTCGCTGTTCCTGACGTTTTTCGTCATGTCGCCGGTGCTCGACCGGGTTTACGCCGAGGCTTATCAACCCTATGTCGAGCAGAAACTGGATTTTGTCCAGGCCGTCGAGAAAGGTTCGGTGCCGCTGAAGGCTTTCATGCTCCGCCAGACGCGCCAGGACGATCTGGCCTTGTTCGTGCGCCTCTCCAACAGCCAGCCTTTGCAAGGCCCGGAGGCGGTGCCGATGAAAATTCTGGTGCCCGCCTACGTCATCAGTGAACTCAAAACGGCATTTCAGATCGGTTTCGTGATATTCATCCCTTTCTTGATTATCGACATGGTGGTCGCTAGCGTGCTGATGTCGATGGGCATGATGATGCTGTCGCCGATGGTGATTTCCCTGCCGTTCAAGCTCATGCTGTTCGTCCTGGTGGATGGATGGAATCTGATGATCGGCTCGCTGATGCAGAGCTTTTATACCTAGGGAGAAATTATGACGCCGGAAAGTGTCATGTCGATAGGGCAGCAGGCGCTGCAAGTCACCATGCTGGTGGCGGCGCCGGTGTTGCTCGCCGCGTTGGCGGTGGGGTTGCTGGTGAGCGTGTTTCAGGCGGCCACCCAGATCAACGAAATGACCCTGTCGTTCATTCCCAAGCTGCTGGTGATGTTCGTCGTTCTGATCGTGTTGGGTCCGTGGATGCTGACAATCATGATGGACTATACCAAACGCCTGTTTTCCAGCATTCCGGGGCTGGTAGGCTAGTTACCCGCCGCATGCCATGATTAGCATTACCTCGATCCAGTTGAATGCCTGGATGGCGGAGTTCTTCTATCCCTTCTTCCGTATCCTCGCGCTGATTACCTCCGCCCCGGTGCTGGGGGCGAAAGGCTCCCCCATGCGGGTGAAAGTCGGCTTCGCCTTCGTCGTTACCGTGGTCATCGCGCCGAGCGTGGGCAATATTCCCCAGGTCGAGCCTGGATCGGCGCTGGGGCTGATGATACTGGCGCAACAGGTGGTGATCGGTTTGGCCATGGGGCTGGCGATGCGGGTGGTGTTCAGCGCCGTGGAAATGGCCGGTCATCTGGTCGGCCTGCAAATGGGGCTGGGGTTCGCCACCTTTTTCGACCCGCAAAATTCGGCGCAAACCCCGGTGATGGCATCGTTTCTCGGCATGCTGGCGATTCTGGTTTTTCTCTCGCTGAATGGCCATATTTTGATGATCGAGGCGGTCGCGCAGAGTTTCCGCGAATTGCCGATCGTGGCGCAACCGCTTTCATTCGCCGGCTGGAAGGTGCTGGTAGGCTGGGGCAGCCACATATTTCTCGGCGGCGTGCTGTTGTCCCTACCGGTAATCGCCGCGCTTCTCATCACCAATATCTCGATTGGCATCATGACCCGCGCTGCGCCGCAGTTGAATATTTTCGCCGTCGGATTCCCGATTACCCTGATGGCCGGTTTTGTCGTGCTGTCGATTTCCTTGCCGTACATCATCCCCTTGCTGGAACGCTTCATGCATGATGCCATTCAAGTCATGCTGAGGATTCCCCGCCTAGCGTTGCCGCCGATACCTTAAGCGTCGGGATTCAACTTTTTCCG
Organism: uncultured Sulfuricella sp.; assembly: GCA_964505475.1. Classification (GTDB taxonomy): domain Bacteria; phylum Pseudomonadota; class Gammaproteobacteria; order Burkholderiales; family Sulfuricellaceae; genus JAGXQV01. Next base: position 89,874 of record CAZDIJ010000003.1, read on the forward strand.
AGTTCGTCCGTTATGAATGCCAAGGGCGTCGTTGCTTGAATGCCGCTTAAGGAGGTGCGCCATGTTGACTTTTATGGAAATGAGTACGGGTATGATAGCCAAGAGAGAGCGGGAAGAGGATTACGGCCAGGAAGTGATGGGGGGGGAGGAGTGGAACCCGGTGGTGGCCTCGATGCAGGCGGCCGCCGACGAACTCGCCGGTCAGATGATCCGGCGGTACGCCATGCCTGCCGAACTGGCCGATGCCGACGTGGAGGCGTTCCTGCGGCAAATGTACGCCGCGCAACGCTAGCCGCGCATCATCAAGGGACTAAAACGGGAAGCCGGGCGCGCTTCCCGTTTTTATTGCGGCGCGGCGCGGGGCGGCGGGTGAGTTCCAAGCCCATCAATATTCGGGTAAACTTAGCCGCACTAAAATCAATGCGGGAGCGCCGGGGAGCGCTGCCGTCAATTCATTCGCTTACGGGAAGAATTCATGCTCAAAGGCAGTCTGGTTGCAATCGTCACGCCGATGCACGATGATGGGACGCTCGACATCGAGCGCATGCGGACGCTGGTCGATTTTCATGCCGCCGAAGGCAGCGACGGTATCGTCGTGGTCGGCACCACCGGCGAGTCGCCGACAGTCAATTACGATGAGCATTGCCGCCTGATCGACGTAGTGGTGGAGCAGGCCGCCGGGCGTGTTCCGGTGATCGCCGGCACCGGCGCCAATTCCACCAGCGAAGCCATCGAATTGGCGCAGTATGCCAGGAAAGCCGGCGCGGCCTACAGTCTGACGGTCGTCCCCTATTACAATAAACCAACCCAGGAAGGGCTGTACCGCCACTTCAGTGCCATCGCCGAGGCGGTGGACATGCCCCATATCCTTTACAATGTTCCGGGGCGCACCGCCTGTGATCTGGCCAATGACACGGTGCTGCGTCTGGCGCAGGTTCCCAACATCGTCGGCATCAAGGACGCCACCGGCAATATCGAACGCGGCAGCGATCTGCTGTTGCGCGCCCCGAAGGATTTCGCGGTATACAGCGGCGACGATGCGAGCTGTCTGGCGCTGATGCTGCTGGGCGGCCATGGCGTGATTTCGGTGACGGCCAACGTGGCGCCTAGGCAGATGCACGAAATGTGCGCGGCGGCGTTTGCCGGCGATTTGGCGCGAGCCCGGGAAATCAACTTCAGACTGCTCGGATTGCATCAGCGGCTGTTTGTCGAGGCCAATCCGATTCCCGTCAAATGGGCGGTGGCGCGGATGGGCATGATCGGCGGCGGAATCCGCCTGCCTCTGACGCCTTTGTCCCCGACCGGCCAGGATGCCGTCAGGCAGGCCATGCAACAGGCTGGAATTCAGGACTAAATTTATTAAAGGGAAATGATGAACGGCAGAAAAATTCTCGGCGGATGCCTCTGGGTTGCGATGATGCTGGCCATCGCCGGGTGTACCGTGCTGGAAAGCAAGAAAGTCGATTATAAATCCGCCGGTAAGTTGCCTCCATTGGAGGTGCCTCCGGATTTGACCGCGCTCGGCGCCGACGACCGGTTCGCCGTGCCGGACATCAATCCCCAAGGCAGCGCCACCTTTTCCGTGTACAGCAAGGAACGCAGCGGCCAGCCGCAGGGTGGGATGAGCAATCTGCTGCCGTCCCAGGACAAGGTGCGCGTCGAGCGCTCCGGTACGCAGCGCTGGCTGGTGGTGAACGCGCCCGCCGAACAGGTTTGGCCGGTGGTCAAGGAGTTCTGGCAGGAGATGGGGTTCATCATCAAGACCGAAGTGCCGGAGTCCGGCGTGATGGAAACCGATTGGGCGGAAAACCGCGCCAAGATACCCCAGGATCCGATCCGCAACGTGCTGAGCAAGGTATTGGACGGTTTGTATTCCACTGCCGAGCGCGACAAATTCCGCACCCGCCTGGAGCGCTCCGGGCAGGGCGTGACTGAAATTTACCTCAGCCATCGCGGGATGTTCGAGGTCTACGAAGGGAGCGCCACCGGCGCCAGCAGCGGCCGCACGGTTTGGCAGCCGCGCCCTGCCGACCCGGATCTGGAAGCCGATATGCTGCGCCGCTTGATGGTGCGTTTCGGCGTCGATGAAGCGCGCGCCAAGTCGCTGATGGCGGCGGACGGGGTGCGCGAGCGCGCCACGATTAGCCGTTCCCAGGAGGGGGCGGGCAGTCTGGCCATGGTCGATCCGTTCGACCGCGCTTGGCGCCGGGTTGGCCTGGCGCTGGATCGGGTCGGCTTTACCGTGGAAGACCGGGATCGTTCCAAGGGAATCTATTTTGTCCGTTACGTCGACCCCGAGTCGGAAGGCGCCAAGGAAGACAAGGGGTTCCTGTCCAAGCTGAACTTCTGGAAAGGCAAGGACAAGAACTTGAACAAAAACGAGCAGTTCCGTATCCAGGTCAGCGAAACCGGCAACGGCAGCGTCGTCAAGGTACTGAACAAGGATGGCGTGGCCGAAAAGTCCGAAACCTCGGACCGTATCCTGACGCTGCTGCACGAACAGCTTAAATGAGGTTTGCCTCGCTGGGCAGCGGCAGCCGGGGCAACGCCCTGGTTGTCGAGGCCGGGCGAACCAGGGTGATGCTGGATTGCGGATTCGGCCTCAACGATACTCTGTTCCGCCTCTCCCGCCTCCAGCTTCTTCCCGACGGCTTGACGGCCATCCTGGTAACGCACGAGCACAACGATCATGCCGGCGGGGTGGCGCGTTTCGCGCGCAAGTTCGGATTGCCGGTATGGATGACGGCAGGCACCCTCAAGAACCTGTCAAATGCTGCATTTGAGGGGGTGTCCGTGCACCTGATCGACGACCACAGCGCCTTCGTCATCGGCGACCTTGAAATCCGCCCTTATCCCGTGCCGCATGATGCCCGCGAGCCAGTCCAGTACGTATTCGGCGACGGTGCCCGCCGCCTGGGCGTATTGACCGATGCCGGCGCCGCGACGCCGCACATCGAGGCGACCTTGCGCGGCTGCGAGGCGCTGGTGCTGGAAAGCAACCACGATTGCGCCATGCTGCGGGACGGCGGCTACCCGCCGTCGCTGAAGCGGCGCGTGGCTGGAAAATTCGGACATTTGAACAACGAGGAAGCCGCCCGCCTGCTGGCGATATTGGCGCACGACAAATTGCAGCATGTGGTGGCGGCGCATCTCAGCGAGAAAAACAACCATCCCGGCCTGGTGCGGACAAGCTTCAGCGCGGCTTTGAATTGCGAGGAGGGGTGGGTCGGCATTGCCGATCAGGACAACGGAACGGGGTGGCTGGCGATTGCCTAGCGCGTATTCCCGAGCCGGCCGCCGGCGCCGCCGCGCTTACTTCAGCAGATAGTCCACCCTGACCTCGTTGCCGGCGCCGAGGTAGTTGACCTGGGCGCTGAGCGATTTGACCAGGGCGATGCCGCGGCCGGAAAAACCGCTTTCGGCGGAAATCTCGCAATTCTGCAGCCGGCGCGTATCGAAGCCCTTGCCGCTGTCCTTGACGTGGATAACCAAATATTCGGCATCCTCGCGGCGCAGCCGCTGCAATTCGATTTCGACGCTGGCGTCCAGCAATGCGGCAAGGCGTTCTTCCCGCAAGGTCAGATAGCGGTCGAAACCGTCTTCCAGGGTCTTCAGGCTCGAATCGAGCCGCAATATGCCGTGGTCAAGAGCGTTGTTGTACAGCTCGGTGATAATCAAGAACAACTCGCGGCACTGTTTCTGGGTGAGCCGCGCCTGCCCCAGCCAGCTTATCAGCAGCGGCAGCACGTCGAGCGATTTCAGCTCGGCGGCCGCCAAGCTGATGCCGAGCTTCCAATTGCTGGGGGAAAGGCGGTAGTTGAATTCCTTTTCGTCGAGGTCGGGAGTGATGGTATCCCCGGCGAAGTCCATCGGGCAATGGATGCCGATCAGGGAAATGTCGTCCAGGCCGGGTTTGCCGCCTAGAAATCCCTCCAGCGCCTGTTTCAGTCCCGCGAATTGATTCTGCTCACCCTTGCAGGAAAGCGCTTGAATAATCTGTTCATGGCCGAAACGTTCTCCCGAGTTGTTTTCCGCTTCCACCACGCCGTCGGAACAAATTATCAACTGCGCCGTTTCGTGCCAGTAGTGGGCATCGGTCTTGCCGTCGAACTCTTCGCTGTCGAGGATGCCCAGCGGCGGATGGGTCGAACGCCATTGATGCAGAATTCTGCCATCCTCGCTGACCAGCAAGGCGGCCGGCGCGCCGCCGTTCCAGATGCGGATGGCGCGCTTTGAGAGGTCGATGGAAGCCAGCGTTGCCGCGACGAAACGCTCGGTCGGGAGCAGTTGCTTGATCTTGCGGTTCAATTCCTGGGCAATGCTGGCGATGGAAAACCCTTTTTCCGTCATCCCATAAAACACTTCGGTCACCGGCATGGCGTTGATGGCGGCGGAAAGGCCGTGGCCGGTGCCGTCGGCGAGGATGATGTGGAGTATGCCGCCGGGCGTGGCGGCGGCGGCGATGATGTCGCCGCTGAAATTGGCGGTCGGCAGCAGCCAATGACGGATCAGGGGATTGTCGATCTCATCGTTGTGGATGATCTTGGCCAGCAAATGCTGCGCAAGGACTTGCTCGCGTTCGTTATCCTCGCGGTAGCGCGCCAATTGTTCGGCGTTATCGGCAATGACCCGCTGCATTTCGGCGATGCGCTGCATGGCCTTGATCTTGGCTTTCAGCACGGTGAGGTTGACGGGCTTGATGAGATAATCGTCGCCGCCGACTTCCAGCCCCTTGACCTGATCCTGGTCTTGAGCCTTGGCGCTGAGGAAAATCACCGGTATCCACTTGTCGCCGGCCAGTTCGCGTATCCGCGCGGTGGCCTGGTAGCCGTCCATTACCGGCATCATGACATCCATCAGGACGAGATCGGGTTCGTCGCCGATGAATTTTTCGATGGCTTCCTCGCCGTTGCCGGCGGTGATGGCTACATGGCCTTCCGATGCAACCAGCTTGGAGATGAGACGCAGGTTGAGTTCGGTGTCATCGACCACCAGGATTTTGAGACGTTTATTCACAGGGAGTCCCGCGCCTTATTGAAATATGCCTATGAACAATTTTCAGGCGCCCTCACCCCAACCCCTCTCCTTTATGCCCTTTAGGGTGCGCCTGCGGGCGAGGGGCTTTTCTCCCTTCTCCCGCAGGCGGGAGAAGGGACGGGGATGAGGGAGCATGGGATGCAAGGCAACATCCTGAATATTGTTCATAGGCATGTATTGAAATAACCGGATTACCGGATGGTGAACAATTTGCCGAAATTGGCGACTTCCAGCACCTGCTGAACGATTCCCTTGCAGTTGGTCAAGGACAGCTTGCGCTTGGCGTTGTTGGCTTTTTCGCGCATCAGCAACAGCATGCCGAGCGCCGAGCTGTCGAGGTATTCGACATTGTCCATGTCGATGTCGATCTGGTTGACGCCGGCGGCGGCGAGCGCTTCATCGCTGGCGGCGCGGAATTCGCGGTGGGAGTTGAAGTCGAAACGACCGTTCATGGAGAGGGTAGCCGTTTCGCCGTTGGTGGTAACCTTGATTTGCATGGTCATTTTTTATCTCCAAAAATTGATTGAAACATTAAACACGGAATGCGCGCTGGCCGAGGGTGGCCAGATAGCCCATCACTTTGGCGGCCATTTGCGGCAAGGGCACGACTTCATCCACGCCGCCGCTGGAGATGGCTTCCTTGGGCATGCCGAAGACCACGCAACTGGCTTCGTCCTGGGCGAAATTGTAGGCGCCTGCCTGCTTCATTTCCAGCATGCCGGAGGCGCCGTCCTTGCCCATGCCGGTGAGGATCACGCCGATGGCGTTTTTCCCCACGACATTGGCGGCGGAGCGGAACAGCACGTCCACCGACGGACGATGGCGGTTGACCGGGGGGCCGTCGGACAGCTCGCACACGTAATTGGCGCCGCTGCGTTTTACCAGCAGATGGGAATGTCCCGGCGCGATGAAGGCGTGGCCGGGTAGGATGCGGTCGCCGTTTTCGGCTTCCTTGACGGAAATCTTGCACAGGCTGTCGAGGCGGTTGGCGAACGACTTGGTAAAGGCTTCCGGCATGTGCTGGGTGATGGCGATGCCGGGGCAGTCGGGTGGCAGCTTGACCAGGAACTCCTTGATCGCCTCGGTGCCGCCGGTGGAGGCGCCGACGATAATCAGTTTTTCGGTGGAAGCGATGCGATTCGCCAAGGACGGAAGCACCGCGTCGGCGGACAGGCTTTTTTGCACATCGGATACGGCGGCTTTCTTGATATGCGCCTTGGCGGCGGCGCGAATCTTGTCGGCGATTTCGTGGCTGTATTCCTGCAAGCCCCGCGAAATGTCGAGCTTGGGCTTGGAGATATAATCCACCGCTCCCAGTTCCAGTGCCCGTAGCGTAACGTCCGACCCCCGTTCGGTGAGCGAGGAGATCATCACCACCGGCATCGGGCGCAGGCGCATGAGTTTTTCCAGGAAACCCAGGCCATCCATGCGCGGCATTTCGACATCGAGCGTGATGACGTCCGGGTTGAGCTGCTTGATTAATTCCCTAGCCACGATAGGGTCGGGCGCGGCCCCCACTACCTGGAGGTCCTTGTGGCTCTCGATAATTTCCTTGAGCACACTGCGGATCAATGCCGAATCATCGACTATCAGTACCTTGATGGCCATTTGGCTTCCTAGTTAGGGGCTAGTAGTTCACAGTCAACATGAAACGACGTTCCTACATCACGCAAATTCAACATGACTGACGGCTAGTCACCGCTTTAAAACAACTCCACTTCACCTTCCACCTTGGAGTAACCCAGACGGGATTCATATTCTTTTTCGCGTTCGATAATCGTGTTGTTATGCACGTTGCGCAGCTTCTTCACCAAGACCCGCCCAGTCTTGGGAAAGTAATATACCTTGCGCGGGTATATATCGAGTAAGTCCTTGGAAACCAATTTTATTTTTTCTGTTTTTAGGAAATCCATGGCGAAATCGACGTTGCGCGCCCCAACATTGGCAACGGTAAAGCCGCGCAAGACATTGCCGCCGCCGAACACTTTCGCTTCAAAGTTATTGCGTTTCGCGCCAAGCTTGAGCAGGTGATTAATCAGCATTTCCATTGCGTAGGTGCCATAACGCGCCGAGACGCTCAAGGGGTTGTCGGCGTTGTTGTCGCTGTGCGGCAGCATGAAGTGGTTCATGCCGCCGATGCCGTTGGCGCGGTCGCGCAGGCACAGCGAGACGCAGGAGCCGAGCACCGTGACGATAATCATGTCGCGCGTGGTGACGTAGTATTCTCCCGGCAATATCTTCGCCGCCTCTTTTTCGAAGTGGCGGTCGAAGTAGATGTTGGGGGCGAGAACTTCCTGGTAGCCGCTGTCAGCCATGATAGGCCGTTTTCCTCGCTTCCGGGGTCAACTCGTAGATGGTCTTGCCGCGCGATTTGAAGATGTCCGCGGTATGGTAGAAGCTCTCGGAGTGTCCAGCGAACAACAGGCCGTCCGGGCGCAGCAGCGGCACGAATTTTTGCAGGATTTTGCGTTGCGTGGGTTTGTCGAAATATATCATTACGTTGCGGCAGAAGATGGCCTCGAAAGGGCCGCGCATCGACCAGCCTTCTTCAAGCAGATTGACCTGGCGGAACATAATCATGTCGCGCAATTCCTGGCGTACCCGGACATAGCCCTCCTGCTTGCCGGTTCCTTTCAGGAAGAAGCGCTTGACCAGGGCGCTTGGCAGTTTTTCCACGCGCTCGATGGGGTAAACGCCGGCCTCGGCTTTCCTCAGCACGTTGGTGTCGATGTCGGTGGCCAGAATCTTTACCGGCGGGGTGTAGCTGCCGAAGGCATCCACCATGGTCATTGCCATCGAATAGGGTTCCTCTCCGGTGGAGGAGGCCGAGCACCACAGATTTATCGGATGCTTGCCCACGTAATGCTTGACATGCTCGGCCAAGGCGGGGAAATGGTGTTCCTCGCGGAAAAAGGCGGTGAGATTGGTGGTGAGGGCATTGGTGAACGCCTCCATTTCCTCGTCATCGCCGCGTTCCAGGCGCGACAGATACTCGGAGAAGACGTGGATGCCGGTGGCGCGCAGGCGCCGCGCCAGGCGGCTGTAAACCATATCCTGCTTGATCGGGCTGAGCGAAATGCCCACCCGTTCATAAATCAGCTTGCGCACCCGCTCAAAATCCTGGGTAGTGAAATCGAATTCGCGGTCGTTCATAATTTTTAGTGGCTAAGGGCTGGTAAAACCCCGGCTGTAGCCGCCGGAGTTGACGGCGGCCTGTTCGGGACGACGCGCTCGGCGCGCGCG
>CAZDIJ010000004.1:0-88429 GCA_964505475.1 uncultured Sulfuricella sp.
TGCGCGCAAGGGAGGGGGCGTTTGCTGAGAATAGTTTAGAGGCATGTAAAACAAATAGGCGTGGCGCTGGGTCGAGAAATATGGGAATGAGCTTTCGCCTTGCGAGTTTTGTTAAACAGGCAACCCGGCGAAGCGCAGGATGGCGTCGATATGTTCGGCAAAGCTGGCGAAGCCGTGGTCGCCACCTGCCACCACGATCTGCCGGGCATCCTTGAATTTTTCCACGGCGCGGCGCCAGTCCAGCACCTCGTCGCCGGTCTCGACCAGCAGCAGGTAGCGCTCGGGTCGGGTGACGGCGGCGATGTCCAGCGCATCCAGCGCGGCGGCGTGGGACTCGGTGAGCTGCCATTCCTCGCCGCTGTAATGATTCTTCTGTGGCCACAGCCACAGCCGCGCCAGGCGCGGCGCTTCCACCGCCGGATTGACCAGGACGACTTTCAACCCGTGCTTTTCCGCCAGCCAGGTGGCGTAAAACCCGCCCAGCGAACTGCCGACCAGGGTGGGGGCATCGCTGGCGGCGGTGATGCATCGTTCCGCCGCGGCTATCGCGGCGGCAGGGTCGTAGGGCAGGAATGGAATGCTCAGCCGATCCGCCAGCCCGAGTTCCTCCATGCGCGTCGCCAACAGGCGCGCCTTGTGAGACTCGGGGGAGCTGTTGAGGCCGTGGAGGTAGAGGATCACGGCGCGGGGTGGGCCTGTTCCCAGATCAGGTTGAGGATGTCCGACTCATCGAGCAGCGTATTGATCGGGCATTCCGGGCAGCCTTGGCGGGTCGGTGGGTTGCCGCAATTCCGGCAGTGTTCCACGGCCTGGGCGGCTGCGGTGAGCTCCGCTGCGACTCGGGCGAGGTGTTCCTGGCGGCTATGCACGCCATCGAGCAGGGCGTCGATGAGCCGCCGCACTTCCTTGCTGCTCTGCGCGCCGGTCGGGTGTTTTTCCCGTTCGCAGGCGAGGCGGCGGATATCTTCGAGCGGCAAGCCGGTTTCCGCCAAGCGCAGGACGGCGCGGAAACGGGCGATGTCTTCTTCGCCATAATAGCGGGTGCCGCCCGACGAGCGGCGCGCCGTTATCAAGCCCTCTTCCTCGTAATAGCGCAACGTCCGGGGCGTGGTTCCCAGGAGTTCCGCGATTTCGCCGATTTTTTTCAATTGGGCTGGCACGGGTTTTCTTTATCCTCCGACAAGTTGCGCAGTGTAGCCCTGCGCCTTCGCGTCCGCCAATAGCGTTGCAGGCCGCACTTGGGCGGGATCGAACGCCACCACCAGCAAATGGTCCTTGCCGGGGTTGAAGCGCGCCGCGACGACCCCGGCCCGCAGTCTGATGGTTTCCTCCAGGCCGGCTCTCTGCGTAGCGGAAAGCGAGGCGTCGATGTGGATCATGATGTCGCTGATATCCATGGCAATTCTCCCAATGAAAATAGTGATGACGCAATATATTTATATTACGTCAACGTTAAATAATCAAGGGGGAATATGAACCTGAAAACCCCATTTTGCCCTGTAGGGGCGGTCACGGCTGTTTCTACAGGGTTATTCGGAAGTTATTTACTTGTCCAGCGCCGCCAGCAGCATTTCGTGTATGCCTCCGAAGCCGCCGTTGCTCATCACCAGGATATGGTCGCCGGGCTGCGCGGCTTCGGCGATGGTGCCGACCAGGTGCACCAGGTCGTCGTGCACCACTGCCTTGCCGCCCATCGGCGCGAGCGCTTCGCCGGCATCCCAGCCCAGGTTCGCGCTGTAGCAATAGACCAGGTCGGCTTCCGCCAGGCTGGCGGGCAGGGCGTCCTTCATCACCCCCAGCTTCATGGTGTTGGAGCGTGGTTCCAGCACGGCCAGTATTCGGGCGGTGCCGACCTTCTTGCGCAGGCCGCCGACGGTGGTGGCGATGGCGGTGGGATGGTGGGCGAAGTCGTCGTAGACGGTGATGCCGTTGACGCTGCCGCGCACTTCCATGCGCCGCTTGACGTTGCGGAAGCGGGAGAGGGCGTCGATGCCGGCGGCGGCGGGCACTCCGGCGTGGCGCGCGGCGGCGATGGCGGCCAGGGCGTTCATGCGGTTGTGCTCGCCGAGCAGTTCCCAGTTCAACATCCCCTGGAAGTCTTCGCGGAGCGCCACCATGTTGGCGCCGATAGTCCAGCCGTCGGCGCTGCCGAAATGTTCGACCTCGGTCCAGCAGCCGCGCGCCAGCACCCGCTCGAGGCTTTCCTCGCGGCCGTTGGCGACGATCAGGCCGTTGCCCGGCACGGTGCGCACCAGGTGGTGGAACTGGGTCTCGATGGCCGCCAGGTCGGGGAAGATGTCGGCGTGGTCGAATTCCAGGTTGTTGAGCACGGCGGTGCGCGGGCGGTAGTGGACGAACTTGGAGCGCTTGTCGAAGAAGGCGGTGTCGTATTCGTCGGCTTCCACCACGAAGAAGGGCGAGTCGGTCAGGCGCGCCGAGACGCCGAAATTCTGCGGCACCCCCCCGATCAGAAAGCCGGGATCGAGGCCGGCGTCGGCCAGTATCCAGGCCAGCATCGAGGAAGTGGTGGTCTTGCCGTGGGTGCCGGCCACCGCCAGCGTCCATTTGTCCTTGAGCACGTTCTCCGCCAGCCATTGCGGCCCGGAGACGTAAGATAGGCCGCGGTTGAGGATTTCCTCCATGAGCGGGTTGCCGCGCGACACCACGTTGCCGATCACGAAAACATCGGGTTCCAGCTTGGTCTGCTCCGGGTCGTAGCCTTCGGTGAGGGCGATGCCCTGCGCTTCGAGCTGGGTGCTCATGGGCGGGTAGACATTGGCGTCGCAGCCGGTGACGGTATGGCCGGCCTGCTTGGCCAGCACGGCGATGCCGCCCATGAAGGTGCCGCAGATGCCGAGGATGTGGATATGCATTTAACCTAAATTCCTTATTTGAACCACGGGGAACAGGGGGAAAAGCAGGAACACTATATGTTGGAAGGCGTTTCCTTCATGACTCATTGATACTCACTTTTCCCCCGTGTTCCCCGTGGTCGAATTGAGTTTTTCAAGTTTAAACTAAACCCCGAAGTACTTGGCGGACGGATGGTGCACCACGATGGCGCTGGTGCTGTCCTCCGGCCATAACTGGCTTTCGTCGCCCATCACCACGCCGATGCGCTCGGCGCCCAGCAGGTCGAGAATCTTGTCCTGGTCGGCGAGGTTGGGGCAGGCGGGGTAGCCGAAGGAATAGCGGCTGCCGCGGTAATGCTGCTTGATGAGATCGTGGATGTCGCGCGCGTCTTCCATGCCGAAGCCGAGTTCGGTGCGGATGCGCTTGTGCATGAATTCCGCCAGCCCTTCCGCGCCCTCGGCGTTGAGGCCGTGCCAGTACAGGTATTCCTGGTAGACGTCGCGGCTGAACAGGTCGCGGGCGAAGTCCGAGGCGTGCTGCCCGACCGTGACCAGTTGGAAGGCCACCACGTCGATCTCGCCGCTTGATACCGGGCGGTAGAAATCGGCGATGCACAGCTTGCGCTCCGTGGTCTGGCGCGGGAAGGTGAAGCGGCAGCGCTCGCTGCGCCCTTCCGGCTCGGCGTAGACGACCAGGTCGTCGCCCTCCGATTGGCAGGGGAAATAGCCGTACACCGCCTGCGGCCTGAGGATGTTCTCGGCTTCGCTTTGCGCGATCAGGCGGTTGAAGATCGGGTCGATCTCGACCCTGGCCCAGGCGCGGTATTCCTCCGTGCTCTTGCCCTGCGGCTTGTAGCCCCACTGGAACTTGTACAGCGCGGTCTTGTTGATGTACGGCACCACCGCCTTGAGGGGAACGTGTTCGATGCACTTCGCTCCCCAGAACGGCGGGGTCGGAACCGGGTTGTCGTGGGGCGTGTTCGAGAGGTTGAGCATAATAGGCGGAGATTCTACCATGGGGCATGGCCGGGGGATTTTGGTTTATACTGGCGACCTGAAAGTCCTTGAATTCATGACGCTGTTTTCCCCCATTTTCCGAAGATCGCTCCCATGCCCGAAAAATTCCTCGAACGCTTGAAGCGCCGCGTCCTCCTTTGCGACGGAGGCACCGGCACCCTGATCCAGGCCCGCGACTGGGACCTCGAAAAAGACTTCCTCGGCCTGGAAAACTGTTCCGAAGTGCTGGTGCTGACCCGCCCCGATTTCATCGAGGACGTCCACCGCGCCTATTTCGAGGCCGGCGCGGATTGCGTCGAGACCAATACCTTCGGCGCGAACAAGGTCGTATTGTCCGAGTTCGGCCTGTCCGACAAGGCCTACGAAATCAGCCGCCGCGCCGCCGAGATCGCGCGCAAGCTCGCCAATGAATTCTCCACCCCGGAATGGCCGCGTTACGTGCTCGGCTCGGTCGGCCCCGGCACCAAGCTGGCCAGCCTCGGCCACATCGCCTACGACGTGCTGGAAGACTCCTACGCCGAACAGGCGCGCGGGATGCTCGACGGCGGCATCGACGCCTTCCTCCTGGAAACCAACCAGGACCTGCTGACCATCAAGGCGGCGGTGAACGGCTGCAAACTGGCGCGAACCGAAAAAGGGTGCGAGGACGTGCCGATCTTCGTCGGCGTGACCATCGAAACCACCGGCGCGATGCTGGTCGGCAGCGACATCCAGGCGGCCATGGTGGCGCTGGACGCGCTCGACATCGACGGACTGGGACTCAACTGCGCCACCGGCCCGGCTGAGATGGCCGAGCACGTGCGCGGCTTAAGCGAGCGCTGGCGCGGCATGATCTCGGTGATGCCCAACGCCGGGCTGCCGATGCTGGTGGACGGCAAGACCGAATACCCGCTGGTTCCCCAGGAACTGGCCGACTGGCACCAGCGCTTCATCGAGGAAGACGGCGTCAACCTGGTGGGCGGCTGTTGCGGCACCACCCCGGCGCATATCGCCGCGGTGCGCAAGATGCTCGACGCCCGCCCCGACAAGGCGCCGGCCGCGCGCACCCCGCAGTGGGAGCCGTCGGTGGCGTCGCTTTACAGCGCCGTGGCGCTGCGCCAGGAAAACGCCGTGTTCGCCATCGGCGAACGTTCCAACGCCAACGGCTCGAAGAAATTTCGCGACCTGCTCAATGCCGAGGATTGGGACGCGCTGGTGTCCATCGGCCGCGAACAGGTTAAGGAAGGCTCGCACGCGCTCGACGTGTGCGTGGCCTACGTCGGCCGCCCCGAAGCCGCCGACATGACCGAGGTGATCTCGCGCTACCGTGGGCAAATCTCCGTGCCGCTGGTGATCGACTCCACCGAAACCGGGGTGATCGAGACGGCGCTCAAGCTGATCGGCGGCAAGTCCATCATCAACTCGATCAACTTCGAGGACGGCGAGGAAAAGGCCGCCCAGGTGCTGCGGCTGGCGAAGAAATTCGGCGCGGCGGTGGTGGCGCTCACCATCGACGAGCAGGGCATGGCGAAGTCGGTGGACGACAAGCTGCGCATCGCCCACCGCCTCTACGATTTCGCCGTCAACCAGCATGGATTGCCGGCCAGCGACCTGCTCTTCGACCCGCTCACCTTCACCATCTGCACCGGCGTCGAGGAAGACCGCAACCACGGCATCAACACCCTGGACGCGATCGAGCGCATCGCCAAGGAACTGCCGGAATGCCAGATCATGCTGGGGCTGTCCAACATCAGCTTCGGCCTCAACGCCGCCGCGCGCCACGTGCTGAATTCGGTGTTCCTCGCCCACGCACAGAAGCGCGGCATGACCGCGGCGATCATCCACGTCTCCAAGATCATGCCGCTGCACAAGATAGACGAAGCCCACCGGCAGGCGGCGGAAGACCTGATCTTCAACCGCAGCCGCGACGGCCATGAGTCGAACAAGGACCCGCTGCTGGCATTCGTCGACATGTTCAAGGACGTTACCGTGGCGGCCACCGTCAAGGTCAAGCCGGCCAACATCGAGGAAGCGCTCAGGGCGCGTATCGTCGACGGCGACAAGCAGGGCTTGCAGGCCGATCTCGACGAGGCGCTGAAGAAGCACAAGCCGCTCGACATCATCAACACCATCCTGCTCGACGGCATGAAAGTGGTGGGCGAGCTGTTCGGTAGCGGTGAAATGCAACTGCCTTTCGTGCTGCAAAGCGCCGAAACCATGAAGGCGGCGGTCGCCTACCTGGAGTCCTTCATGGAACGGGCGGCCGGCTCGAACAAGGGCGTCATGGTGCTGGCGACGGTGAAGGGCGATGTGCACGACATCGGCAAGAACCTGGTGGACATCATCCTCACCAACAACGGCTACAAGGTAGTCAACATCGGCATCAAGCAGCCGCTCGACGCCATCCTCAAGGCCGCGCACGAGCACAACGCCGACGCCATCGGCATGTCCGGCCTGCTGGTGAAATCCACCGTGATCATGAAGGAAAATCTGGAGGAGATGAAGAAGCTCGGCATGTCCACCCCGGTGATCCTGGGCGGCGCGGCGCTGACCCGCAAGTACGTGGAAGCCGACTGCGCCGCCGTGTATCCCGGCGTGCACTACGCCAAGGATGCCTTCTCGGGACTCAAGCTGATGGATCAGTTGATGGCGGGGAAATAAACATTACGCTCCAGCATCGGGTAGCTCAATCTGGGTGAAGGGGTATGCGTGTGCAGTAGCCCGTGGCAATATTGCATTATTGCGTTCCAGCCGATTTTGGTGCCCTCATGGATAGAGTCCAGCAGAAAAGTTACCAGATGCAATTCGAAATTCGGTTTCTGCGTTCCAAGGGCGATGCCTTTCAGCATCTGTTCGAGGAGTTGATGGGTAAGCGTTATCCCGCTGATTTCATGGCCTGCCGGCCATGGGGGAGGCAGGGAGATCGGAAAAACGACGGCTACCTGCCGTCAGCGCGCACACTGTTCCAAGTCTATGCTCCCAATGAATTCGCAGCGGCTGAAACAGTGCGGAAAATCGAGGATGACTTTGCCGGGGCCAAGGAGCACTGGCAGTCATATTTCGACCGCTGGGTTTTCGTCCACAATGCATACGATCAACGGCTGCCACCAGATGTTATCGAGGCGCTAGCGAATCTCAAGCAGCAGAATCCGAAGATCGCCATCGAGACCTGGGGGTATCAGGAGCTTTTGCTTGAGTTCCGCAAACTCGATGTAGCCGAGCTTGACTCGTGGCTGGAACCGGCACCGACTGACGAAGACAAGTCCCAGCTTGGATTCGCCGAGATTCAGGCGGTAGTCGAGCACATCAAGCTTATGCCGGCAACTGCTAATGTTGCCCCGCGACCGGTTCCTTCCGGCAAGATCGAATTCAACCTTTTACCGGAGGCCGTCGCCAGCTACCTAAGAATGGGAATGGAAAAAGCGCCTCTGGTGGCCAGCTACTTTTCCTCTTGCCGCGATCCGCTTTACGGCGAGCGTGTCGCAGCCGCCTTCAAGGCACGCTATGCTGAACTACGCGACAGGCAACCGCCGCTTCATCCTCACGATATATGGGGCGAACTCGATGACTGGGCAGGCGGAAATGCGACGAAAAAACCCATAGACAAATTGGCGATAACGGCAGTACTCGCCTGGCTATTCGATAGCTGCGACATCTTCGAGGAGCCGCCGACGCAGGGAGCGGAGACGTCATGATCCTGCCCTCCAAGCATTTGCCGCAAGAACGCGCGCTACTTACCATTGGAGCGACATTACTTACCCGTCTTGAGCAACCCATGACCGTTTCCGCTTTATGGCAGGTTGTACAGAAAGGCACGCCGTCCGGACTCAGCTTCGATTGGTTCGTCCTCGCCCTCGACTTGCTTTATCTCCTCGGCACAGTTCATCTGCGCGATGGCATCCTCGTTCGCGCGCGCAATGCCGACACATCGGGGCAAGCTGCATGATCCACACACTTTACAGCGACTTGCCCACTTTCAAGACTCTGGAGTTTCACTCAGGGCTGAACGTTTTGCTCGCGCAGAAAAGCGATGGTGCTACGCAAAAACAAACTCGCAACCGCGCCGGCAAGACCAGCGTCATTGAGCTGATCCATTTCCTGCTCGGTGCCGACAGCCCCAAGGACTCGCTATTCCAGGCCGAGGCTCTACGTGAATACGGTTTTGGTATGGTTTGCGACATCGGCGGTCGGCCCTTCCAGATTGATCGCAGCGGTGCCAGCAAGACCAGAATACACACGAACGAACTGCCCTCGGGCGAGCAACGCACACTGACCAACCCGGAATGGACCCGCCGACTCGGCAAGGACTGGTTCGGACTCGACAATTTACCGGATCGTGCCCCTTCTTTCCGTGCTCTGTTCGCTTACTTTGTTCGCCGACAGCATTCCGGCGCCTTTAGTGCTCCCGAAAAGCAAGCCACCATGCAGCAACTGGGCGACCAGCAGATGGCGCTCATGTACCTGCTCGGTCTCGATTGGCCCATCGCCGCCGACTGGCAATTGGTCAGGGAGCGCGACAAGGTACGCGAAGTTCTGCGTAAGTCTGCGAGTGCCGGTGCCTTCGGTAGCGTCATCGGGAAAGCTTCTGATTTACGTACCCAGCTTGTATTGGCTGAGCGCAAGCTCAAGACAGTGCAAGACAACTTGGTTTCGTTCAAGGTGCTCGACGAATATTGTGATCTGGAGCAGGAAGCCTCGCAACTAACCCGCGAACTCAATACGCTGGCGAACCAGAACACTCTCGATCTCGCCGCCATTCAGGATATCAAGGCTGCGCTCACGACCGAAGTGCCGCCTGACCTAGGTGACCTGGAACAAGTCTACCGCGATGCCGGCGTAAGCCTGCCAGAGGGGCTCATCAAACGTCGCTATGACGATGTGCGTGCATTCCACGAATCGGTGATCCGCAACCGCCAGAGCTACCTCCAGAGCGAACTGACCGCTTCCCAAGCGCGCATCGAGGTACGAGACGGCGACAAGCGTCGCCTCGACAGCCGGCGTGTCGAAGTGATGAGTATTCTCCAGAGCCACGGCGCTCTCGACCAGTTCCAGCGCCTGCAAGCGGAAGCAAGTCAGCAGGCGGCCCTGGTTGAAAGCTTGCGGCAACGCTTTGAGGCAGCCGAGAAACTCGAAAGTACCAAGACCGAACTCGAAGTCGAACGCAACCTTTTGACGCTGCGCTTGCGGCGTGATTTCACCGAGCAATCAGGTCGTTTGGAGGACGCCATCCGAGCCTTTGAGGAAACCTCCGGGCAGCTTTACGAATCTGCCGGCAGCATGCAGGTTGAGCCAACAGCGAATGGCCCGGCCTTCAAATTCCCTATGCAGGGCTCGCGCAGTAAGGGCATCAGTAACATGCAGATATTCTGCTTTGATATGATGCTGATGCGCTTGTGCCACCAGCGTGGCATTGGACCGGGCTTCCTTGTCCATGACAGCCATCTGTTCGACGGCGTTGATGGCCGGCAGGTGATCCGTGCCTTGCGCGTCGGCGCACAGACAGCGAGCGAGTTGGGATTTCAGTACCTCGTGACGATGAACGAGGACGATGCATTCAAGGAAACCGAATCGGGGTTTGACCTCGGGGAGTATGTACTGCCGGTGCGGTTGACCGATGCGACGGAGGATGGTGGGTTGTTTGGTATCCGATTTGATTGAATTAAGAATCTTGGATATGTTTCTGGAGTGGTGAAAGGGAATCGTATTTCAATATTTGAATGGCAAAGTACGCTCCAAGATAAATATTGTCACGGAGGTGACGTGCATGACAATGGACGATGATATAACCATTAAACATACATTAGTGTTGGCGTTGATTCCCGTTGGAATAGCGATGAATATTGCTTTAGGGGGGGTTGTTAACGCACTCAAATTACCGATTTATCTTGATGCCATTGGAACTATCGTTATTACCCTATTAGTAGGTTGGAGAGCTGGGGTTATTGTTGGGGTGATCAGTTTTCTATTAGCATCGGTTCTCATATCCCCTGTTTACGTCTATTTCGTTGGCACACAATGTGCCATTGCCATCTATGTCAGCTTGGTAGCCAACTATCTGCGGGCATTTTCTCGACTGTGGAAGGTTGTCGTAGCTGGCATTGGGCTTGGTATTCTAGCGGGCGTCGTATCAGCACCCGTTATTGTTATTGTTTTTGGAGGCGCTTCGGGGTCTGGCCGGGATCTGGTTACGGCTTTGTTGGTGGGAAGCGGGCAGCAGATGATTAAGGCGGTACTTCTAAGTGGTATGGCGAGTGAACCCGTCGACAAAACGCTTCAGTTGCTATTGGCTTATACATTGTTGCGGTCCAGTCCAAAACGTGTGTTGCGGCGGTTTTCTAGCAAAGCTTTAACGGCAAACGGGCTGTCAGGATAATTGGTTAAATGGAGAACGTTTCCCCAATTGTTCGTGGATGCTCGATGTTCTTGTTCATGGTTGGAGCAGGCTTGTGTACAAATCACTGGATGCTTGGCATTGGGTGGTTGATCTTTCTATTTGCATTAGCTCAGGCTGGTATTTTGCGACTGCACTTACATATGTATTTTGCATTCCTCGTACCGCTTGCTCTTGGCATTTTACTAGTTCAGGGTTTGGCAATCCCTATAGAAGAAGGAAAAGGCTGGTGGGAACCATTTGGTTTGGTGGCACCAACAACGGTGTTGGTTGTCTTTCGGGTTGCTGTCATCGCCGCTGCCGCGCAACTGTGCTTGCTTCCTATATTGAATGATGGGCGGCTCATTGCGTTTCTTCGCGCTTGGAGATGCGCTGAAAACGTGATTCTCGTAACAATTGCTGGGGTAACATTACTTGCGGAGGTGAGGTTTCGAGCGCAGCAAATACTGGAGTCTCGTCTTTCAAGTGGGTATGGAGCAAGAACTCGAATGGGAGCGATCAGGCAGCTTCCTTTTTTGCTGATGCCCTTATTAGTCTATATGTTAGATGCAGCTAGTAAACGCTCAGAATATTGGGTGCGACGAAACTTACGGCAGCGTCTTGCGAGCTATATGCCAACTACCAGTGATCATATTACTTGCGTTGCAAATTGCTCTTGGCTTGGAGCATCGAGTGCGTGGTGTGTAATGGCTGCATTTTCACGGTGGAATTGATCCAAGTGGGTGAACGAAGCGTTGCAGTTTGCGGAATCGAAGGGCCAAATTTTAGTGGGCGGTCTAGTTATCTCAACAAATTTGGCGACGCTGAAACCACTAAATCCTCAAATGAGGGGAATTGGCGGAATAGTTTTGTCGGTGCTGATGTTCATAACTACATATCGGGGCTTATCCCAACCACCCAAGGAGAATTAGAACTTCACGGTTTATGCGTTTCTGAACGACGGGAGACTGTATGTCATTTACTTAATGCGATAACTGACTGGGATGGATTGCTATCCCGCAATCCACTTACGCTCTCAGGCGGGCAACAGGTTATCCTGGCGCTTGCAACCGCGCTGCTCTCAGCTAGGGACTTAATGGCCATAGACTGTGCTCTAGAGCAACTTAGTCCTGAAGCCAGAAAGGAGGTACTAAGGATATTAAGCAGAAGTGATGAGACTGGTGTGAGGACTGTGCTGGCTGATAATCGTCTTAGTGAGTTTCGCTCTCTCGTCAGCGTAGTCGAATCAGTGCCGCAGCAGTTTCGACATTTTGATGATCCCCTCCCCCCAGTTCTTCGGGGCACGCCATTTGCCTATTCGGCAAAAGCATGTTTGATTAATTTAGACAATATACGATTCAAATATCCAAAAGGACCACAAGTCTTTACTGGACTGTCATATCAGTTTGAGCCTAGCCGTATTTACTTCCTAAAGGGGCCAAATGGTGTAGGCAAGACCACCTTATGCAAGATACTCTGCGGGCTATTACGGCAGAATGGTGGGCAAATTGTCAATGAATCTGGCGCTGAACTGGATCCATGGAAGGAGCCAGGGAAAATAGCTACATATCACTTTCAGAACCCGGACATTCAGCTTTTTTCAACGAGCGTATTTGCGGAAATTGGGGGGGGGCGGCGGGATATTGCATTGTCTTTTGGGTTAGAGAGTTTTCTCGATTCTCATCCGCACGATTTGCCATTCGTTTTGCGAAAACGGGTTGCGCTTGCTGCAACACTGAGTCGCGAGCGTCCTTGGTTAATTCTAGATGAACCGATTCTTGGTCAAGACGATTCAACTGCTATCGCGTTTGCTAGAGTGCTTGGGGAACTTATCAGTACTGGTATTGGTGTCATCATAGCGACGCACTCACAATGGTTTCGATCACTATTTTCTGACGCGGTGACGTTGCATTTGGAGAACAGTATGTTACGAGACGAATCCTCATAGTTGCTTGCAGCGGACTTATGATTTAAGTTGAAATGCATAATCTCAAATGGTTTCTACATCAATGATCAAGGCGGCGTCAATTCTATCTCTCAAACGAGACGTTTCCGAAAAGCTGGATGGCGTTGTGCTTGTCTCACTCCAACATTTGCTGCCGTCAATTGTTCCTCTCTTTAATAGATTAGTCAGTGCTGGGATAGACCCAACACGTATATTCATTATGGGAAAGCCATATTCGACTATTCCCTCGGTTGTATCAAATCTGGGTGAACTTGGATGCTATGTTCATTTACCAAATGAGAAATCTCTCGGTGTTGGCAGCTTTGCAGAACGCTTTCGATCATATGTGCAAGGTTTCTGGCGTGTTGTCCGTAATCATCTTCCTGCGACGGTAAAACGTTTGGTCGTCTTGGATGAAGGTGGGTGGTTGAGTAGAGAGATACCATCCGATTTGGTGGAGCAGTATTCAGTCGTTGCAGTTGAACATACGATGTATGGTGTTTTTACGTTTCCAAGTGGCGGTAGGTCTTACCCGGTTGTTTTAATGGCGGCGAGTGCGGCAAAAACACGTTTTGAATCTCCTGTGATTGCTGATGCGATCGTTGGTCGATTATGGGAGTTAATCCCCTTTTTAGACAAAATGCACGTTGGCATTATAGGGCTTGGGAATGTTGGCCAAGCCGTTGCTAAATCACTTAGCTTGACAGGGGTCGGACGTCTTTCTGGTTATGATGTAATCGAACATAAAGGTTCTGAATTGGGTTTCGTGAGGCGCCTAAATGGGGTGCGAGAAATCGTTACACAATGCGAGGTGATACTTGGCTGTACCGGAGTGGATACACTTAACCCAGATACCGTCTTTCAGAAGGTGAAAGAGGGTGATCGACGATGGTTGGCGAGCTGTTCTTCGGGCGATATTGAGTTTTTTCGAACCGCAATTCGCCTAGCCAAAAAAAATCCGACCTTTAGGGCCAATCCATATCGAGATATGAGAGGCAAGATTGGCGAGCGAGAAGTAATATTGCTGAATGGTGGATTTCCTCTTAATTTTGATAGAGAAGTTGAGCGTGAGCAGCCTAGCAGGATACAACTGACCCGAGAGTTAACATATGCGAGTGTGTTACAAGCAATATTGTGCATAACCGATGATCATACGGGTGGAATAATGCTTGATCCTGATATTCAACGATCGCTTGTTCAAGAATGGCTTGTTGGGGCTGATGCAAGATATTTATTTCCTAATTGGGAACCACATTCCAGCGAATGGTGGGGGAAACATTCTCTTGGAATTAAGCTCAACAATTCCCTGGAAGAGTTCCTGAACATAATTCCAGATGGAAAGTAGTGGCAGTATTTTGGCTATCTTAGGCATTTAAAGAGTGGCTTTGCAGCGCGGGGGGGAGATGAAACACCTAGCGGTATTTGTACATGGATGGGGGGCCAATAGTTCTTCGTGGTGGGGAACGACAAAGAACTCCCTCAAAACCCAGCTAGATACAGTTGAATTCTATTTTCATGAATTCGATACGGGCAAGTCACCGGAAAGTTGGGTTACACAAGTAAAGGAGTACTTCGGTAAGAAGGCAAAACACCAGGGATTTGGAGACTTGGGACAAGCATTATGGGTAAATATCAAGGAACGGTACAAATCCAAGGCTTACGAATCGGTAGTGCTATTTGGGCACAGTTTCGGCGGGTTGGTTATTGCGGATGCAATCAAGCATGCTGCTGAGCGCTCTCGTTCCGGGAGCCGAAATGACGATGACATTGAACTCCTAAATGCTATAACAGCAATAGGATGTTGTGCGACGCCTTTTGCCGGAGCGCAACTAGCAGAGGTATATGAGTTCCTCTGTAAATCTTTTGGCAAGAACCGACACATTGACGCTATGCAACGTCAGTCTAATGAACGTAAAACAGTAGTAGATTCATTTATTGCATATATACAAAATAACACCAAACATCTTACTTTGTTTCGAGCAGATGGGGATGGCGTCGTCACATCAGATGAACTCTACGGGCCATTTAAAATTGCGGAACTAAGTTATTCAGAGAAAATACTAAGGGGCACCCATAGTGAATGTATTAAAAACTTGGGTTTTGATACTTCGGTTAAAGGTGAGAACCTTACTGCGATTTGCAAATGGCTTAAACAAAGTATTGATGGCAAAGAAGGCAACACACTTTTGCAGCGCAATGATTTTAAAGGTTTAATTGGGGAGGTCAAGGATGATCTAGGTCGTGAGCCCTACTACTCGTGGAAAAAAAATAGGAAAGCTAGCGATGTCAGTGATGATTACATGCTTCGACTTATTTTGCAAAAATTGGTACATGCGGCAGCACATTTACACCCTCGTTCCCTAGGAAGTGCGAATCTATGGGTTGGACACGTGACACCGGATGGAAATGGGCATCTTCGGTCTGAGGAGCGTGAAGGATTCTTTGCGATTAAACAATTAGTTAACTTTGCTGGTTGGAACCAAGCGGGAAGATGCGAGATAGGTATTCGACCTGCTCCAATTCATGATTCATCTAGCTCGGAATTCCGCCATTGCTTAGAAGCTGTTAAGGCGTATGTATTGGGGGAAGTGATATTCGCCAGCATAAGAAGCGCCAGTAATCAAAGTACGAGTGATCTTGAAGCCGGTGTTACTCATGTGTTGGCGATCCCGCTGTACAAAAAAACAGAGAAACAACTAGGTAGCGAAGGAATTGAAGGTGCTCCCCTGGCAATAAGCGTTGATTTCCATTTTGATTCAGATCCGCATGAAGAAGTTGCTTCAGAAATAAAGAGTGCTGCGCAGGAATTGACAGAGGCGTTTGAAATATTGCGTAATTGTTGGCATCAGGCTATTCGACTTCAAAGTCGCGCACCAACTCCCCGGCTGGATCACCGTGATTGACTTGTAAGTCATAATCACGCCAAAACGATTAGTTTTAATAAACTAGGGAAGTTGGATCACAGAAAATTTACACTTCGATACCCTGGCTGTGCAAATAATCCTCGTAGTTGCCGACGTGGTACTTGAAGCCGCCGTTGCCGTCGAGTTCCAGCACCTGGGTGGCTAGAGAGGAAACGAACTGGCGGTCGTGGCTGACGAAAATCAGCGTGCCTTTGTATTGCTCCAGCGCCATGTTGAGCGCCTCGATGGTTTCCATGTCCATGTGGTTGGTGGGTTCGTCCATCACCAGCACGTTGGGACGTTCCAGCAGCAGCTTGCCGTAGAGCATGCGGCCCTTTTCGCCGCCGGAGAGCACGCGCACCGATTTCTTCGAGTCGTCGCCGGTGAACAGCAGGCGCCCCAGGGTAGCGCGGATGATCTGGTCGTCGTCGCTCTTGCGCCCATGCCGCTCCATCCATTCGAACAGCGTCATGTCGTCTTCGAATTCGGCATGATGATCCTGGGCGAAGTAGCCGATCTTGGCCTTGTCCGCCCATTTCACCGCACCTTGGTCGGGCTCGATTTCACCCACCAGGGTTTTTACCAGGGTGGTTTTACCGGCGCCGTTGGGGCCGATGATGGCAAGGCGCTGACCGGCATCGAGCAACAGGTTGAGGCCGTGGAACAGCGGTTTGTCGTAGCCCTTGGCGATATCCAGCATCTCCACCGCCTTGCGATGGAGTTTTTCGCGGTCGTCGGTTTCAAAGCGGATATAGGGGCTCTGGCGGCTGGAAGGCTTGACCTCGACCACGCTGTCCTTCAACTTGTCGGCCTGCTTGGCGCGGCTGGTGGCTTGGCGCGCCTTGGAAGCATTGGCCGAGAAGCGCGCCACGAAGGCGTTTAGTTCGGCAATCTGCTCTTTCTTCTTGCTGTTGTCCGTCAGCAAGCGCTGGCGCGCCTGCGTCGCAGCGATCATGTATTCGTCGTAGTTGCCGGGGTAGATGCGGATGGTGTTGTAATCCAGGTCCGCCATGTGGGTACACACGCTGTTCAGAAAATGGCGGTCATGCGAGATGATGATCATGGTGCTGGAGCGCGCGTTGATCACATCTTCCAGCCAGCGGATGGTGTTGATGTCGAGGTTGTTGGTGGGCTCGTCGAGCAGCAGGATGTCCGGGTCGGAAAACAGCGCCTGCGCCAGCAGCACGCGCAGCTTGAAGCCGGGGGCGATTTCCTTCATCGGGCCGGTGTGCTGCGCCACCGGGATGCCGACGCCGATCAGCAATTCCCCGGCGCGCGCCTCGGCGGTGTAGCCGTCGAGTTCGCCGAACTGGGTTTCCAGCTCGGCGGCGCGCATGTAGTCTTCCTCGCTGGCTTCCGGGTTGGCATAGATCGCGTCTTTTTCCTGTTTTACCGCCCACAGCTCGACGTTGCCCATCATCACCACGTCGAGCACCACGTTGTCCTCATAGGCGAACTGATCCTGGCGCAGCTTGCCGAGGCGCTCGCCGGGGTCGATGGCGACGTTGCCCGCGCTCGGCTCCAGGTCGCCGCCGAGAATTTTCATGAAAGTGGACTTGCCGCAGCCGTTGGCGCCGATCAGGCCGTAACGGTTGCCTTCGCCGAACTTGACGGAAACGTTTTCGAAAAGGGGCTTGGCCCCGAACTGCATGGTGATGTTGGCGGTGGTGATCAAAGCGGGAATCCTGACAAACTGATATAAAAAACAACATTATACCATTTTTCTGGTGAGACGAAGGCGGTTATCTTGGGGTTCGCGGCGAACAAGCTGGCAACCGGACGGGCAGCCTTTTCCCGGAATGGCCAGAAATGCAACAAAGTTGCGTAATATTGTTGCTCCGTCGATAATAACCAAATGAACAACATCTACTCAGCTATTCCACGTGCCGAAGACATAATTGCCTCTGCCGGGCAGCGTCCCACGCCGGCGCGGTGCGCCGTGCTGGCGGCGCTGCTGGCGGCGGAGCGGGCGCTGACCCACCTCGAAATCGCCCAAAGGCTGGGCGGGAGCGGCCAATTCGACCGGGTGACGTTGTACCGGGTGCTGGAATGGCTGGTGCGGCGCCGGCTGGCGCACAAGATCGCCGGTGAAGATCGGGTCTGGCGCTTCAACGCTTTCCTTGCGGAAGAGGAGGCCGGCCATCGCCATGCGCATTTCCAGTGCCATCTTTGCGGCAGCGTGACGTGCCTGGAAGGCATGTCCACCGCCTTTGCCTTGTCCCTGCCGGCGGGCTTCCGTTCCCAGGAGGTGGAGTTGACCATACGCGGCGTGTGCGCCGCGTGCAGCGGGACGTAAAAAATTTCAGCCAATTTGCAACAAGGTTGCATTAAAGCCATACATGCAGACGGAATCATAAGGTGGCGGATTATCTACCCATAACGGTGCTGACCGGTTTTCTCGGCAGCGGCAAAACTACCCTGCTCAATGCCTTGCTGGCGCATCCGGCGTTGTCAGACACCGCCGTGCTGGTCAACGAATTGGGGGAGATCGGGCTGGATCACCACCTGGTCAGGAACAGCAGCGAAAACATGGTGCTGCTCGACAGCGGCTGCCTGTGCTGCTCGGTGCGCGGCGATCTGGTCGAGGCCTTGCAAACCCTGTTTTTCCAGCGGGCGCGCATGGAAATTCCCGAATTCCGCCGGGTGGTGATCGAAACCACCGGGCTGGCCGACCCCGCGCCCATCATCCATACCCTGATCGAAGACCCGCTGGTGGCGGGATATTACCGCCTGGACGGGGTGGTTGCGACGGTGGATGCCGTTTACGGCAGCGAACAGCTCGATCGGGAATTCGAGCCGATCAAACAGGCGGCGATGTCCGACCGGCTGATACTGACCAAGACCGACCTGGCGACGCCGGTCATGGCCAGCGATCTCGAAACCCGTCTGCGCGCCCTCAATCCCGGCGCGGATATCCACCGCGCGGCGGCGGGCCGGGCAGAACCGGATTGGCTGTTCGGCATGGGGGTTTGCCGTGCCGACGGCAAGCATCCCGATGTCGCGCGCTGGCTTAGCGCGGAAAAATACCGCGAAGTGCGCGGCATCACCTTCGTTCGGCCCGGCGGGAGGATAGAGCCGGAACCGGGCAAGCGTCACGACGAGCGCATCCAGTCGTTTTCGGTGGTCTTCGATGCGCCGCTGGATTGGGAAGGGCTGCGCGCCGGCCTGGAAATGCTGCTGGCGGTGCGCGGCGACCACCTGCTGCGCGTCAAGGGCCTGGTCAACGTCAAACACGACGATGCTCCCTGGGTGGTGCATGGCGTGCAACACACCTTCTATCCCCCGCAGCGCCTCGACGCCTGGCCGGATGCCGACCGGCGCACACGCCTGGTCTTCATCGGCCGCGACCTGGACAAGGGGTTCGTCGCGCACACCCTGAACCATTTCGTCGCCGGCGACATGCCGGACGAGACGGGCTTCGGCGCATGAATGCGCTGACGCTCATTATTCTGGCGACATTGGCGGGTGGCGCGCTGAGCGTGCTGGCCGCCGGGCTGGTTTCCTTCGCCGTGCTGGGGGCGTGGGTGCCGCGCATGGTCAGCTACGCGGTGGGGGTGCTGCTCAGCGCGGCGTTTTTGGATGTCCTGCCGGAGGCCTTTTCCTCCGGCATTCCGCCGGAAACGCTCCTGGCGGTGACGCTGGCCGGCATCCTGGGCTTCTTCCTGCTCGAAAAGGCCGCCCTGTGGCGCCACGAGCACGAACGCGGGGCGCGGCACCCGGCGGGCATGATGATCGTGCTGGGCGACGGCTTTCATAATTTCGTCGACGGCATCCTCCTGGCGGCGGCGTTCCTCCAGGATGCCGCGCTGGGCATGGCGACCGCCCTGGCGGTGATCGCCCACGAAATTCCCCAGGAGGTGGGCGATTTCGTCGTCCTGCTGGATGCCGGCTACACCAGGAAACAGGCGCTCCTGCTCAATCTCGCGTCCAGCATGGCCGGGGTCGCCGGCGGGGTGCTCGGCTATTTCCTGCTCTACCGCGTGGAAGGGGCGATTCCCTATGCGCTGGCGCTGGCGGCGGCGAGCTTCATCTATATTGCGGTGGCCGACCTGGTGCCGGAGTTGCACCGCGAAAAACACCGCGGCGCCGCCGTGCCGCAATTCGGCCTGATCCTGCTGGGCATCGCCACTGTGCCGTTGGCCCATCGCCTGGCAGCCTAGTTTTCGACTAAAGGGAGAACCGCCATGCAAGCAAGAACCAAAATCCTCGCTGCCGCCTTGGCGGTATTTTCCGCTTCCGCGCCGGCCCATGAGCCTGGCGCGCATGTCCACGGGGCGGCCAGGCTGGACGCGGTGGTCGATGGCGGCACCCTGACGCTCAGCCTGGAAAGCCCGCTCGATAGCCTGCTGGGCTTCGAGCATATGCCGCGCACCGAAAAACAACGGGCCGCCGTGCGCGCCATGGCGGAAAAACTCGCCAAGACGGAGAAGCTGTTCGTTCCCAGCCCCGCCGCGCAATGCGTTCCCCAGGCGGCGAAGCTGGAGTCCCCGCTGCTCGAAGCGGGAAACCAGGACGCCAAAGCCGGCCATCTCGACATCGCCGGCGAATACGTGTTCCGCTGCGCCCGCCCGGAGGCCTTGCGGGATATAGAAGTCAGGCTGTTCGAGCCTTTCCCCAGGCTGCGCCGGCTCGACGTGCAGGCAGCCACCCCCCATGGCCAGGCCGCCGCCCGGCTGACGCCAAGCAAGCGGCGCATCGCCTGGTAAGCAGAGCATGACGGAGCCGATCATCCGCATCGACGACCTGTTGTTCCGCTGGCCCGGTGAGGGGAAGCCCTGTCTCGACATCGCCGCTTTTCACGTGGCGGCGGAGGAGCGCGTCTTTTTGCATGGACCCAGCGGCTGCGGCAAAAGCACCTTGCTGGGGCTGCTGGGCGGCGTGCTGACGCCGCAGCGGGGCGGCCTGGAAGTGCTGGGCAGCGAACTGACGCGCCTGTCGCCTTCCATGCGCGACCGTTTCCGCGCCGACCACGTGGGCTTCGTGTTCCAACAGTTCAACCTGATTCCCTACCTGTCGGTGCTCGACAACGTCCTGTTGCCCTGCCGCTTTTCGGTCCGGCGGCGGACGCGCGCCCTCGCCGCAGGGAGTTCCCTGGCCGGCGAGGCGGCGCGCCTGCTCGACCATCTCGATCTGCCCGGCGCGCTCCAGCGCCGCCCGGCGACGGCCCTGAGCGTCGGCCAGCAGCAGCGCGTCGCGCTGGCGCGGGCGCTGATCGGCCGGCCGGAAATCGTCATCGCCGACGAACCCACTTCCGCCCTCGATGGCGACCGGCAGGCGGCCTTCCTCGACCTTCTGGAACGCGAGTGCGCGGCGGCGGGCAGCACCCTGCTGTTCGTCAGCCACGACCGGCGCCTGGCGGCGGGGTTCGACCGGGAAATCGCCTTGCCGGACATCAATCGCACCGCCCGCGCAACGGAGGCCGCATGAAATTCCTGCTCTATCTCGCCGCGAAGAGTGCCTGGAACCGCCGCCTCACGCTGGGACTGACCCTTGCCGCCGTGGCTTTGAGCGTCACCTTGCTGCTGGGGGTCGAACGTCTCCGCCACGATGCGCGCGAGGGCTTCGCCCAGTCCGTTTCCGGCGCCGACCTGGTGATCGGCGCCCGCACCAGCCCGGTCCAACTGATGCTCTACGCGGTGTTCCGCATCGGCGAGGCCACCAGCAACATGCGCTGGCAGAGTTACCGGGACATCGCCGCGCATCCGGCGGTGGCTTGGGCCATACCCCTGTCGCTGGGCGATTCCCATCGCGGCTATCCGGTATTGGGCACCACCCCGGACTATTTCGCGCATTTCCGCCATGGCGACGCTCGGCCGCTCAGGATTGCGCAAGGCCGGCGTTTCGAGGCCGTGTTCGAGACGGTATTGGGCGCAGAAGCGGCGCAACGCCTGGGATACCGGCTGGGCGACAGGATCGTTCTCAGCCATGGCATGGGGGAATCCGGCCTGGCGGAACACGGCGACAAGCCTTTCACCGTGGTGGGCATCCTCGCTCCCACCGGCACGCCCGTCGATAGGACGCTGCATGTCGGCCTGGCGGCCATCACCGCGATACACCTCGACTGGCAAGGCGGCGCGCCCATCCCCGGCTTTTCCATACCCGGGAAATACGTCTCCAAGTTCGACTTGACCCCCAAGGAAATCACCGCCGCGCTGGTCGGCCTGAAAAGCCGCGCCGGCGTATTCAAGATGCAGCGCCACGTCAACGGTTACGCCGGGGAACCCCTGCTTGCCGTGATGCCGGGCGTGGCTCTCGACGAGCTGTGGCGGATCGTGGGCGTGGCGGAAAATACCCTGCTGGCGGTATCCGCCATGGTGGTGGCGGTCGGGCTGACCGGCCTGGTCGCGGTGATCCTCGCCGGCCTCAACGAACGGCGCCGCGAAATCGCCGTGCTGCGCTCGGTGGGCGCCCACCCGCGCGACGTGTTCCTGCTGCTGACGGCGGAAAGCCTGCTGGTCGCCGTGCTCTGCTCCCTGCTCGGCGTGCTGCTGCTCACCGGCATAACCGCGCTGGCGGGGCCGCTGGTTCAGGCGCATTACGGCCTGACCCTGCACACGCGCCTCATATCCGCCGAGGAACTCCGTCTGCTGTCCATGGTGGCCGCGGTCGCCCTGCTCGCCAGCCTGCTGCCCGGCTGGCGCGCCTACCGGCTGTCCCTGGCGGACGGCCTGACTCCCCGACTATAAAAGGATAACTCCATGCGTCTCGCCATATTCCTCCTGTTGCTGCTTGCCGCGCCGATGCCGGTCGGAAACACCCATGCCGCCGCCGAAACCAAAAAATTCCAGGTCGGGGAGACCTTGCCGCCGGCCAAGGCGGCGGGCGGCAGCCGCAAGGGCTACCAGGAAATCGGATGGAGCGCGCTGATTCCCGAGGGCTGGAACCCGGCGAAAGCCTTCAAGGAGATCAATTTCGACAGGCTCAAGGACGGCGACCCCCGCGCCATGGAGGTGTTGACGCAGATGAAGGGCATCTGGGACGCGGCCCCGGTGGAAACCGCCTGGAACGGCCAGCGCATCCGCATCGCCGGCTTCGCGGTGCCGCTGGAGCGCAACCGCGAATGGGTCACGGAATTCCTGCTGGTGCCGTATTTCGGCGCCTGCATCCACACCCCGCCGCCGCCCGCCAACCAGATCATCCATGTGTTTCTCGCCAAACCGGGCAGGAAAATGCAGACCTTCGACACCCTGTGGGTCGGCGGCGTGCTGGAAACCACGCATTCCAGGACGGAAAACGAAATGGGCATCGGCAATGCGGGCTATCGCATGAAGGCGGAGAGCGTCGAACCCTACGCGAAACGCTGATTCCCTAAATCGGTTTCCCGGCAGTTTTTTCGATACAATTGATCCCCATGAGATTGCGCCTGACATTTGCCCTGCTGCTCGCCTTCGCCCTGCTGTTCGTCCAGCAGGGGGCGGCCTTGCACGCCTTGTCGCACCTTGCCGAAAACCGTCCGGCGCAGTCCGAGCAGGAAAAGCACCTGCCGCATTCCCCGGCCTGCGACAAATGCGTGGCTTATGCCGGCCTGGGCGGCGCGGCGGCTGCCGCGCCGCTGTTTTTCGCGCCGCAGCAAACCATCGTCATCCTCGCCGCCGCGCTGTTTGCGCTGTTTTTCTCGGCGCCGTACCGTTCCTACCTTTCCCGCGCTCCTCCCCGTTCCGACCAGAATTTGACCCGGTCATAGCGCGGCGGGCTGCCTGTAGGCCGTCCGCCGCCTTCGTCATTCCGCGGGTTGGGCGGTCGCCGCCCATTCCCGCCGAACCTGCATTACGAGGAGCCATTCATGTCGTTCAAACGCACCACTCTTGCGGCGAGCATCGCGCTCGCCCTGGCCGCGCCGCACGGCGCCATCGCCGCGGATTCCGCCGAACTGGCGCAGATCCGCGAACAGATCAAGCAAATCAAGGAAAACTACGAAGCGCGCATCCAGGATTTGGAAAAACGCCTGGCCAAGGCCGAAGCCGCGCCGGGCGCCGAGGCGAAGACACTCGGTCAGCCGGCGCCGGCGTTCAACGCCCGGCGCGCCGCGCCCGTCAATAGCGCCTTCAACCCCGATGTTTCGCTGATCCTCTCCGGCGCCTATGGGAGTTCCAGCGCCGATGTGGCGGAACGCCAACTCACCGGCTTCATGCCGGCGCCCGGCCATGGCCACGGCGGCTTTGAAAAAGGCTTCAGCCTGGCGGAAAGCGAACTGGTGCTGTCCGCCAATATCGACCCGTGGTGGCGCGGCTACACCACCATCGCCTTGTCGTCCGACAACGAGGTGGCCGTGGAAGAGGCCGCCGTGGAAAACAGCGCGCTCGGCAACGGTTTGTCGCTCAAGGCCGGACGCTTCTTTTCCGGGATCGGCTACCTCAACGAACAGCACCCCCATGCCTGGGATTTCGCCGACGCGCCGCTGGCCTACCGCGCCTTCCTTAACGGCAACTATGCCCACGACGGGGTGCAGGTGAAATGGCTGGCGCCAACGCCGCTGTTCCTCGAATTCGGCGCCGAAGCCGGACGCGGCGCGCGTTTCCCCGGCGCCGAGCAGAGCAAGAACGGCGCGGGCGCCGCGTCCTTGTTTGCCCATGTGGGCGGCGACGTGGGCGACAGTCATGCCTGGCGCGCCGGCCTGTCGTACCTGCGCAGCGAGGCGAAAGGCCGGCCGGGGCATGCCGACGACCTGGCCGGGGTGGAGGTGGAAAACGCCTTTACCGGCACCTCCAAGACCTGGCTCGCCGATTTCGTGTGGAAATGGGCGCCCCACGGCAACCCCAAGGTCACCCACTTCAAGCTCCAAGGCGAATGGTTCCGCCGCAAGGAAAACGGCGACCTGACCTACGACGTGAACGCCGCCTCGCTGGGCAGCGCCGCCGACGCTTATTCTTCCAGCCAATCGGGCTGGTACCTGCAAGGGGTGTATCAGTTCATGCCGCGCTGGCGCGCCGGGCTGCGCTATGACCGGCTGGATGCCGGCAGCGTCGATTATGCCGCCAACAACGCCAATCTCGACCGTCCCGCCTACCAGCCCAGCCGTTCCAGCCTGATGTTCGACTACAATTCTTCCGAATTCAGCCGCCTGCGCCTCCAGTTCAACCGTGACCGCTCCATGCAGGGGGTGGACGATAACCAAGTGCTGCTGCAATACATCATGAGCCTGGGCAGCCACGGCGCGCATAAATTCTGAGGGAGGCCATGATGAAAAAACTGTTTTTGATGCCGCTGGCAGCCTTATTCCTGGCCGCCGCCCCGGCGGCGCACGCCCTTGAGGCGTTTGCCTGCGAACCGGAATGGGGGGCGCTGCTGCGCGAGTTGGGCGGCGACAAGGTGAGCGTGGCGGAAGCCACCACTGCTCTGCAAGATCCCCACCACATCGAAGCCCGCCCCTCGCTGATCGCCCGCGCCCGGCGCGCCGATCTGCTGGCGTGCACCGGCGCGGAACTGGAGGTCGGCTGGTTGCCCCTGCTGCTGCGCCAGTCCGGCAACGCCAAGATACAGCCCGGCCAGCCGGGCTATTTCGAGGCGGCGCGGTACGTCCGCCTGTTGGAAGTCCCCGTCCGCGCCGACCGCGCCGACGGGGATGTCCATGCCGCCGGCAACCCGCACATCCAGACCGATCCGCGCAACATCGCCAAGGTGGCGCAAGCGCTGGCGCAACGCCTGGGCGAAATCGACCCGGCCAACGCCTCGCACTACGCCGCGCGCCACAAGGATTTCGCGGCGCGCTGGCAGGCGGCGACCGCCCGCTGGGAGCAAGCCGCCGCGCCGCTGAAGGGTGCGTCCGTCGCCGTCCAGCACAAGGGTTTTCCCTACCTGGAAGACTGGCTGGGACTCAAGCAGGTGGCGGTGCTGGAACCCAAGCCCGGCGTCGGGCCGAGCACCTCCCACCTGTCCGGGGTGCTCGCGCAGTTGCAGCGCCAGCCGGCGAAAATGGTGCTGCGCGCCGCCCACGACGACGGGCGTCCCTCGGAATGGCTGGCAGAGCGGGGGAAAGTGCCGGTGGTGGTGCTGCCCTACACCGTCGGCGGCTCGGACAAGGCCAAGGATTTGTTCGGGCTGTTCGACGACACCGTGGGCAAATTGCTGGGCGCGCTCAAGTGAACCTAAAAAAACAATCCATGCACCGCAAAGGCGCAAAGCCGCAAAGAAATCATGCCGCATCTGTAGCCGCTGGCGCTGACAGCGGCCGCGCTCGCCGCGCGCGGCTACAGGCTGCCGCTCGCGGCGGGCTACAATCGTCTGTTTCCCTTTGCATAACCATTGCGTCTTTGCGCCTCTGCGGTTTGCAGCCGGGGTATTCAGGATGAACTCCGCCGCGCTCGATCCGGGACTCCTCCTGCCGGCCTTCCTGGCCGGCTTGCTGGTGCTGGCGACCCATGTGCCGCTGGGCATCCAGGTGCTAAGCCGCGGCATCGTCTTCATCGACCTCGCCATCGCCCAGATCGCCGGGCTGGGGGTGATCGCCGCCGACCGCTTGGGCTTCGAGCCGGAAGGCTGGGTCGCCCAGGCCGCGGCGGTGAGCGCGGCCCTGGCCGGCGCGCTGCTGCTCACCTGGACGGAGAAACGCTGGCCGGAAACCCAGGAAGCCCTGATCGGCGTGCTGTTCGCCCTGGCCGCCACCGGCGGCATGCTGCTGGTCGCCAACAACCCGCATGCCGGCGAGCACCTGCGCGACCTGCTGGCCGGCCAGATACTCTGGGTGAACTACGCCCAGTTGCTGCCGGTCGCCGTCCTCAGCGCCGCCATCCTCGCCGCCTGGTTCGGCTATGCCGAGCGCCTGGGGCGCGCCGGTTTCTATGTGCTGTTCGCCTGCGCCGTCACCGCCTCGGTGCAACTGGTCGGCGTCTACCTGGTCTTCGCCAGCCTGATTATCCCCGCCCTGGCGGTGCGTACCCTGCCGCCGCGCCGGCAACTCGCCGTCGGCTACCTGCTCGGTGCGGCGGCCTATCTCGCCGGGCTGGCGCTGTCGGCGCTCTACGATTTGCCGTCCGGGGCGGTGATCGTGTGGACTTTGGCGGGGGTGGGGTTGGGCGTGTATGCCTTTCGGTCGCTGAAAGGCGAAACGGTGTGAAGCTCATCACAAGACGAGATAGCTGATTTTCAGCCGCCCCCTTCCTGGGGGCGTTTTTTCTCGCCACAGCACTCACCCCAGCCGTCTGATCTTAGCGCTGGCTGTCTCGATGTGGTGTTCAAGAGAGGTGATGCACGGTTCGAACCGGTGACTGAATCTTGTGGCCGCAATGACCCGGGCGAGGAATGCGCGTGCTAGCTCCTCCGCACGTCGCCAGGTTTCGTTCGCCACGCTGGCGTGTATGGTCGCCTCGAAGAGGGTGTCAGATAGTCCGCCACCGCTGCGCGGTCTGAATGCCATGGGCGTCATGTCGTAAGCCGGCGCAATGTCATAGGGGCGACCATGCTCCGAGACGAACGACAAGTTGCCGTTATGCATATCAGAGTTGCCAATCAGGGTGCCAAAGGCCCACAGTAAATTTGCACTATCCGCAGCTTCTAGACGGATTTGGCTGTCGGTCGCCAGGCGGCGTGCAATGCTGGGCCAGCCACCTGTTCCCATCCCGACGAATTCGGCATCCAGCGCGGCCAACGAGATTAGCGCTCGCCGGCCCAGATTGCCGATGCGATCGAAGCGTTCAACCTCGAGGAAACGCTGATCGCCGAGGTCGAGTATCCGCGTCTTGGCGGCCGGGATGTCCGCGTCGCGCAGAGTCTCCAGAGCCAAGTGCTCCGCCAGCAGCAGATCGCGCCAGCGCTCGGTTACGGGACCTGCCTCCAATTCGCTGAACTTCACGATGACGTGCCGAGGTCCCCCGGGCGTCATGGCAAAAGCGGTGAACTTCGGCTGCTCGCCTCCGGCTGATGACCCGGGTATCTCACCATGAGCGGCTTCCAGCGCCAACCGGGCATATTCCCCAGCCTTCTGTTCCTCCGCGATGGGGTCGGGGATGGGAGTGGCGAGAAAACGATCCCTCGCAATATCGCCTAGCAGCAAATTCCCGACTACATCATGGCCTTGCTCAATCAGCGCCCGCAGGGCGTGGGTGTCTGTCCAGTCGGTGAGCCGCTTCGGAAGCCCCAGCTCTGCGCCATGGCGAGCAACGTATGCCCGGCCGAGATATCCCTGGGGGGGCATGTCGAACAACCACCATGGCAAGCCATCGCTGTGCCGGGTCGCTCCGTCCTCTTGGCGCATGACGAATCCTTCTGGACGCACTGGAATCAGCGTTCCCAGTGGCCGGATTCGG
The DNA here is from genome assembly GCA_964505475.1 of uncultured Sulfuricella sp. Classification (GTDB taxonomy): domain Bacteria; phylum Pseudomonadota; class Gammaproteobacteria; order Burkholderiales; family Sulfuricellaceae; genus JAGXQV01. The sequence goes on from CAZDIJ010000004.1 coordinate 27,309, forward strand.
CCCTCGGCATCAACCCGATATATCGAGATGTCTGGCAATCCACGCGCGGTATCACGTAGCGCATATTGAATTGATTGTGCTGCTCCGATCCGTACTACTTCGCCGCCAAGCGCGGTCAGCGCACGAGAGATCGTCGGCTGACTTACGCCAATATGATCAGCCAGTTGGCGCGCTGAAAGCGGCCCGCCGAATAGGCGCATGCGGATAGTGTCAGCGTTCGGTGACATATGTGTGAATTGGTCTATGAATATATAAATGAATAGATATTATAGGTTGATTTGGCATTCTAATGGAAAAATATCGCAACTCGATGGGTTGGCTGTGACCAAGTCCAGGCGTAACAACAGACGGTGGCTTTCGGCATCCGCTTCCCGCACCTTGCGCCGCTCCTGTTTGATGCGCTTGCGCTTGTCGTGGCTCATGCCGGCGAGGTAGGCGTTGAAATTGGCATAGCCGGGGTTGCGCCAGTGGAACTGCACGCCTTGGCGCAACATCATGCCGTGTTCCTGCATTTCCTCGGCCTGCGCTTGGGTGGGAAACAGGCAATGCAGCGACGAGGCGCCCGCTTCCTGGGCGAGCCGCAGGGCGCGGCGCAGCCGCTTTTCTGCAGGGTGCTGAGAAACGCGTGGGAGAGCACGGGGTTGCTGCCTGCGCGTCCCACTGCGACGCGGGAATCTCGCCGAGGGTTTCGATAATCCGCAGGATGGGCATAGGCTCGACCGGAAGTTGGGGAACTTGATTTTAGCCGAAGTGGACAAAGTATAGTAATTCACTAGGGTATAATCTTTCCCCATGAGAAAACTCGAGCAACTGAATTTCGAGAACAGCTTCGCCCGGCTGCCGGGGCTATTCCATAGCCGGCTCAAGCCCACCCCTTTGCCCGCGCCCTATCTGGTGAGCTTCAACGCCGATGCGGCGCGCTTGATTGATCTCGATCCCGGCGAGGCGGCGCGGGGCGATTTCGCCGAGCATTTCGCCGGCAATCGTCTCTTGCCGGGCGGCGATCCGTTGGCGATGCTCTACGCCGGCCACCAGTTCGGCCACTATGTGCCGCAATTGGGCGACGGTCGCGCGATCCTGCTGGGCGAGGTGAAAAACCGGGTGGGGGAGACGTGGGAGATACAGCTCAAGGGCGCCGGCATCACCCCCTATTCGCGCAGCGGCGACGGGCGCGCCGTGCTGCGCTCCAGCATCCGCGAATACTTGTGTTCGGAAGCCATGCACGGCCTGGGCATCCCCACCACGCGGGCGTTGTGCATCGTCGGCAGCGACCACGAGGTGTACCGCGAAACCATCGAAAGCGCCGCCGTGGTGACGCGCCTGGCGCCCTCGCACGTGCGTTTCGGCTCGTTCGAGGTGTTCTACTATCGCGCCCGGCACGATGCCGTCGCGCAACTGGCGGATTACGTCATCGACAGGCATTTTCCGCATCTGGCCGGGGCGGCGGAGCGCTATCCGCGCTTTCTCGAGGAAGTGGTGGCGCGCACCGCCCGGCTCATGGCGCAGTGGCAGGCGGTGGGTTTTTCCCACGGGGTGATGAATACCGACAACATGTCCATTCTCGGGCTGACTTTCGATTACGGCCCGTTCGGCTTCATGGACGGCTACGATCCCGGCTATGTCTGCAACCATTCCGATCATGGCGGGCGCTATGCCTTCGACCGGCAGCCCCATGTCGGCCTGTGGAATCTCGCCTGCCTGGCGCAGGCGCTGACGCCCATCGTCGCGGCGGATGAAGCCAATGCGGCGCTGGCGGGCTACGAGGCCGTTTTCGACGGCCATTATCTGGAATTGATGCGCCGCAAGCTCGGTCTGGCCGGCGCCCGCCCGGAAGACGCCGCCCTGATCGAAGGGCTGCTGGCGATCATGCAGGCCAGCCAGGTCGATTACACCCGGCTGTTCCGCCGCCTGGGGCAGTTCAACTCCGCGCCGGGCGAGGATAATGCCATGCTGCGCGACCAGTTCATCGACCGCGCCGCCTTCGACGCCTGGGGCGAGGCCTATCGCGCCCGCCTGCAAGCGGAGCAAAGCGCGGATGATGAGCGCCGGCGGCGCATGGATGGCGTCAACCCCAAATATATCCTGCGCAATTACCTGGCGCAGACCGCCATCCGCCAAGCCAGGGAGGCGCGCGATTTTTCCGAGGTGGAGCGTTTGCTGGAATTGCTCAGGCATCCCTACGACGAACAGCCGGAACGGGAAAGCTACGCCGCCCTGCCGCCGGACTGGGCGCGGCATATCGAGGTAAGCTGTTCCTCCTGAACGGTTTTTTTTGATTCAGAATTTTCCGCCGTCGATCCTGGATACGATTTCCGCCGTTACCTGGGCGAAGGTGTAAATTGTCCGTCCTTTGTGATCCTTGAGGAATTCCTCCGCGTCGGCGCGGGTTTCCAGCGGCACCAGCTCGTGCCCCATCGGGCCGAGCACGTCCGAGCCGGCGACGTAGAAAGCCTTTTTTGCATCGACCTTGGCCAGTCCGTAGAACTCGGTGACGTAGAGGCCGGCGAGGTCTTCCTTGCGGTGGCCGGGGGCGTATTTGGCGTATTCCTGGAGGTATTTGAACAGGTCCTTGGCGCCGTCGAAATAATGGGCGTGGCCGTCCTTGTAAAGCGCGACGGCGACCCAGTTGGGGTATTTCGACACCAGCATGCCGCACACCGGGCACAAGTCTTTTGCGCCCGGCTTGGGGATGGCGGCGTCTCCCTGCGCGGCGGCGAGCGCCGCCCACAGGGAGAACAGCAGCGCGACGAAAAGGCGTTTGCCGGTCGCCATCCGCTTAGCCCTTGTGCATCATCTTCTTGCGCCGTTCCTCGCGCATCTTGCGGATCATGCTCACGTCCTGCGCCATGTCGCCGTAGGCGGCGAGCAAGGTCTTGTCGAAATCGGCCAGTTCGCCGCCGTTGGCCGCCTGGGCAGCCTTGGCCGCTTCCGCGTTGCCGTAGGCGACCTTGCTGCGCTTGGTCATCACCCCCTTGATCTGGCTGCCGATCAGGAAGGTGGCCGTGCCGACTTCGACCAGCGGTTTGAGGTCGCCGGCGGCGGCGTTGTCGGCGACGTAAATCCCTTTGGGTTCACGATCGACGTTGAGCGACAGGCTGATCGCCGCGCAATGCAGCGAGCAGGTTCCATCGGCGAGATCGTCGCTGTAATGCACCAGCATCCGCGAGTGGTGGAACATTTTGCGATCCATGCCGCAGTATGGGCATTTCGGGGTTTTCTCGATGTCGTTTTCCAGCGGCTTGGCATCGGGCGCCTTTTTGGGCACAAATTGCGCCGGGGTGCCGTCGCCGGGGCAGGATTCGGCGGCTCGGGCCGGCAAGGCGGCCAAGCCGGCGGTTGCGAGGGTCAGTTTCAGAAGATCGCGCCGTTGCATGGTTTTTCTCCTTCAGCAGTTTAAGACATGAACATTTTTGTCCGGTCGGCGCCGTGGCGCCATGACATCGCGCAAGCCTCACCAGTTCGCCAGATTGCGCATCACGCTGTAATAGGCCAGACCCTGCCAGACGGTGGAAAGCCCCAGCGCGATGACGAACAGCGCCGCGCCGCGCAACAGCCAGCCGCGCGTCCGCGCTCCCAGCTTGCCGAATAGGACGCTGGCGGCGAGCATGGACGGCAGCGTGCCGGCGCCGAACGCCAGCAGCAGCAGGCCGCCCTGCGCCGGGCCGGGCGCGGTGGTGGCCTGCACCGCCAGCGCCATGGTCATCGAGCAGGGCATCAGCCCGTTGAGCGCCCCGCCGATGGCCGCGCCCGCCACCGGGCCGCGCTGGGTGGCCTGGGCGAACTGCCGGCGCAGCCAGGCCAGCGGGGCGAAACGCAGAGTGTTGCGTATCGGCGACAGGCCGAGCAGGTCGAAGCCGAGCAGGATCACGACGATGCCGGCGAGGATTTGCAGCAGTCCCTGCGCCTTGCCGACGATGCCGGTCTGCACCAGCACCGCGCCCAGGCTGGCGGCGGTCAGCCCGATCAGCCCGTACATCGCGACCCGCGCGGTGTGGTAGGCGAGGTAGGGCGCGCCGGTCTTGGCGCCGAGGCGCAGGAAGAAGCCCGACACCAAGCTGCCGCACATGCCGAGGCAATGGCCGCTGCCGAGGATGCCGGTCATGAAGGCGAGCCAGTAGGAGAATTCGACGAGGTGGTGGCTGTGATCCATGCTTTTCAGTCAGTCCCCGTCATTCCTTTTGCAGCCGCAGCGAATTGGTCACCACCGACACCGAGCTCATCGCCATCGCCGCCGAGGCGAGCATCGGGCTGAGGCGGCCGGCGGCGGCGACCGGGATCGACACCACGTTGTAGCCCAGCGCCCAGAACAGGTTCTGGCGGATGATCTGCATGGTGCGGCGCGACAGTTCGATGGCGGCGGCGACGCGGGCGATGTCGCCGCCCACCAGGGTGATGTCGGCGGCTTCCAGGGCGATGTCCGCGCCGCCGCCCACGGCGAAGCCGACATCGGCGGCGGCCAGCGCCGGGGCGTCGTTGATGCCGTCGCCTATCATGCCGATGCGCTGCCCCTGCGCTTGCAGCTTGCGGATCAGTTCCAGCTTGTCGGCGGGGGTGGCGCGCGCGATCACCCGGTCGATGCCGACTTCGCACGCGATGTGGCGGGCGGTGGCTTCGAGGTCGCCAGTCGCCATCACGGTTGCTATGCCGAGGCGGTGCAGCAGGGCGATGGCGGCGCGCGCGCCTACGCGCGGCTGGTCGGCGATGGCGAAAAGCGCCGCCGCCTGCCTGTCCAGCGCCACGAATACCGGGGTCTTGCCCAGCGCCGCATAAGCGTCGGCCTGTTCGGCCAGGGAGCGGGTGGCGATGCCGCATTCCTCCAGCAGCGCGGCGTTGCCCAGCAGCAGGTTGTGCTTGCGGAAGGAGGCACGCACGCCGCGCCCGGCCACGGCTTCGAAAGAACTTGTTTCCCCGGTACTCACCCCGTGATCCAGGCAATAGGCGACGATGGCCCGCGCCAGGAAATGCTCGGAGGGATGTTCCGCTGCCGCCACGGCGGTCAGCAGATCGTCGTCCGGCCAAGCGGAAATGTTCAGGAAATCGCTCACGACGGGCTTGCCTTCGGTGATCGTGCCGGTCTTGTCGAACACCACGGTGGTGAGCTGGGCGGCGGTTTCCAGCGCCTCGCCGTTGCGGATGTAGACGCCGCGCCGCGCCGCTTGGCCGGTGCCGACCATGATCGCGGTGGGCGTGGCCAGCCCCAGCGCGCACGGGCAGGCAATCAGCAGCACCGCCACGGCATGGGCGAGCGCCCGCGACAGGGGATGGCCGGCCGCCAGCCAGCCGGCGAAGGTAGCCGCGGCGACGCCGCCCACCGCCGGGACGAAGCGCGCCGAGATGCGGTCGGCGAGTTTCTGCACCGGCAGCTTGGCGCCCTGGGCGTGATCGACGAGGCGCACGATGCCGGCCAGCACGGTATGGCCGCCGATGGCGGTAACGCGCAGGGTGAAGCTGCCCATGCCGTTGAGGCAGCCGCCGATCACCGGGTCGCCGGGGGATTTCGCCACCGGCAGGGATTCGCCGGTGATCATCGCCTCGTTGACACTGGAACGGCCTTCCAGCACCGTGCCGTCGGTCGGGATGCGCTCGCCGGGGCGCACGCGCAGGACGTCGCCGACCACCACTTCGTCGATGCCCACCGTGAATTCCTGGCCGTCGCGCAGCAGCGTGGCGGTTTCCGGCTGCAATTCGATGAGCTTGCGGATCGCTTCGCTGGCGCGCCCCTTGGCCTTTTCCTCCCAGTAGCGGCCGAGCAGGACGAAGGCGAGGATGCTGGCGGCGGCCTCGAAATAGACGTGATGGCGCCGCTGGAACAATCCCGGCAGGCTGTACACATAGGCCGCGCCGGCGCCCAGGGCGATCAGGGTGTCCATGTTGGCGGCGCGTTGCTGGGCCAGCATGCGCGCCTTTTTGAAGATTTCCGCGCCGGGGCCGAATAGTACCGCGCTAGTCAGCGCGAATTCGACCAGGCGCAACAATGGCGAACGGTGCATCGCCATGCCCAGCACCGCCACCGGCGCCGCAAGCATTCCGGCGACTTGCAGGCGGCGCTTGGCGGTGGCGAGCAAGGTTTTTTCGCGCTCCACCAGCAGGCGGCGCTGCGCCAGGGTGTCCATCGGACGGGCGGTATAGCCGAGCTTGGCGACCAGCGTGGAGACTTCCTCGCGGCCCAGCGCGCCGGCGACGCTGGCGCTGCCGGCGGCGAAATTGACGCTGGCGTTCTTCACGCGCGGGTCGCGCTTCAGGCTCATCTCGATCAACAGCGCGCAGGAGGCGCAGGTCATGCCCTCCAGCGCCACCGTGCATTCCCGCGCCGGGCCGTCGCCAGAAGCGGCGGACGGGGCGGCGGCGGGTTTCCTGGTGGAAATGTTGTCGAGTAGCGCGTCGAGGGTGGCGAGCAGCTTCTCCTCGGGCAGGCGTGACGGATCGTAGTGGACGGCGAGCGAGCCGATCGCCGGCACGCTGCGCACCTCGCGGATTTCCGGGCGCTTGCGCAACAGGATTTCGAGGATGTAGCAGCGCTCCGGGTTTTTCGCCAAGAGCGGCGAAACGATGCGCAGGCGCCGCGTCAGCCGGTGCGCCACGCTGTAGCGGAGGGGAGCGGGTGGAACAATCGAGCTGTGGGAGGACAAATTCAATTCAGCCTCCAGCCAAACACCTTCCCCCTTTGCAAAAGGGGGATCGAGGGGGATTTCAGCGATGGCGGAAATTCCTCAATTGTAGAAATCCCCCCCAGCCCCCCTTTTTCAAAGGGGGGAGATTGGTGGCGTGCTTGCCATGCGGCTGGGGCAAAAATGCTCATGGCTTCTTGGGCGGCTGCTTGCGGTAGCGCACCAGCAGGAACACCAGGTAGAAGGTGGACAGCCAGGCGTTGCGGTACTGGATCGGGTGCTTCAGCCATTTCTGGGTGATCATGTCCCAGTGCACCTTGATCAGGTAGAACACCACGATGTCGTTGACGAAATTGATCGCCGCCTTCTCCGTGAAGACCTCTTTCAGCACCGGCTGGTTGTGGATTTGCAGCGCGGCGAAACGCGACAGCAACTGAGCCTTGGTCTTCACGTCGGTGAATTTCGCCTTGGCCTGCCCGGTCTTGTCCTTGAGCCATTGCAGCGGCCTGGCGACACGCAGTTTTTCAGCTACCGCCGCCACCGTGGCGGCACGCTGCATCTGCGCCGCCGGGGCGGCCAGCGTCGCATACAGGCAACGCGCCACGTTGTTCAGGGAACAGGCGTGGCGGTCGTAGAACACCGACAGCTTGCCCTGGCGGCGGTACAAGGTCACCCGGTAAACTCCGGCCAATTCGCGCAGGCTTTCCTCCACCACGGCGGCGTAAGGCTCTTCGCACAACTGCGCGGGCAGGGCGAAACGCACGTGCCCGTCGCCGCGATAGCGGACGACGACCTGCCGCGCCAGTGCTTCGGCTGGCAAAACCTCACTCATGGAATCCCCTTGTGAAAAACCGTTTGGAGTGCTTAGTGTTGAGTGTTTAGTTGAGGTCGCCGCGCGAAGCGCGTCGGTAAATCAGTCGTGCGCAAAGCGCACCCCACAACTAAACACTAAGCACTCAAAACTAATATATGCCTATGAACGATTTTCAGGCTCCCTCACCCCAACCCCTCTCCCGCCTGCGGGCGAGGGGCTTTACTCCCTTCTCCCGCAGGCGGGAGAAGGGCTGGGGATGAGGGAGCATGGGGGGCATACAGCATCCTGAATATTGTTCACAGGCATAAACTAATAACTGCTTTTTGTCTATTCCGGCTTGGCGGCTTGCTCAGCTTCCTGCTCTTTGGCGCCTTCCACCAGATCGGCGAGGTTTTCCTTTTGTTGCAGGAGGAAATCCTTGCCCATGCCGCTGGCTTTGGAGACCGCCAGCACGATTTCGTCCTGGTGCTTGTGCAGGTAATAGCCCGCCACCACTCCAGCCGCCAGCAGCACCAGCGGGTTGCGCAGCAAACCGCCGAGCAGGCCGCGTCCGGCGGCGTAGCCGGTGGCGGCGACCATCGCGCCGGGAACGTAGGGGGTCATGGACGAACCCATCATGTGGGGCATGTTTTTCGCGGCTTCTTCCATCATTCCATTCATGCTTGCTCTCCTTGTGAAATTGTCTTGTCGCCGGGTGCGGCGGGCGCTTCATCGTCGTGCAGCATCCGGTAGATGCCGAGGCAGCCGTCGCAGCAGAATTGCAGGCGTTTCCCCGCGCTTTCGAGATAGAACGGCTTGATGCCGACATCCAGGCCACACAGGTCGCAACCGTGATTCTCGCACATTATCGCAGCTCCCCGGCGAGGCGGTCGAAAGTCGCCTCATCGGCTTCGCCGACCACCTTGGCTTTTATCAGCCCGTCGGCGCCGACGAAATAGGTGGTCGGCAAGCCGGTCACCCCGTACTGGCGGGTGATGGCGGATTTCTCGTCGAGTAGCGCCGGATAGGTGACGCCGATTTTCTTGACGAAGGCGGCGACGGTTTCCTTGTCCTGGCCGGCGTTCACCGCCAGCACTTGCATCCCCTGGTCGCGGCGGCGCTGGTAGACCCGTTCGATGGCCTGCATTTCGCCTTCGCAGTAGCGGCACCAGTCGGCCCAGAAGCGGATGATCACCGGCTTGCCCCGCACATCCTCGGGGAAGCGCACTGCGGCGCCGTCGAGGCGGGTGGTGGAAAAGCCCGGCGCGGCGGAGCCGGTGTTGAGCTTGGGCGCGCTTTCGCCGCAAGCGGCGAGCGTCAGCGCGAGGAGCAGGAAAATTGCAGTGCGGATCATGTCAGCCTTCCAGCAGGATCAGGTTGGAATGCGCAATCATAATGCTCGCCACGGCGGCGAACAAAGCGAAGCCGATCGCCGCGATCCACGCCAGGCGTCGTGACAGGGCAGGCAGCACGGCGCTCAGGCTGGCGACGCGGGCGAAGGGATGGAGCGCGCCGACGCCCAATCCGGCGGCGGTGGCTGCGAACAGCGGCAGGTACAGCCAATAGCCTTGGTAGCCGTATTCCGGCTTGAGCAGGCAGAACGGGCAGTGGTGATGCGGGTGTTCGTAGACGTACAGCGAGACGAAGGAAAGGATGCCGGTCAGCGCGGCGACGAAGGCGAGGGCGGACAATCCCGCCACGGCATAGGCGCCGCGCAGCCTGTGGGCATGGAAAGCGGCGGCGGCGACGGCGGCGGCCAGCGCGCCGTAAAACAACGCCAGCGCCGGCTTGGGCGGCAATGCCGCGGCATCGCCGGTCAGCGTCTTGGCTTCCCCGGAAAACAGGCTGCCGCAGCAGGAGGTGATGACGTCGGCCCTGAGGTTGAGGAAGTATTCGAGCTGCAAGCCGAAGGCCAGCGCGACGAAGGGCAGGATGCCGAGCAGCAGGCCGTATTTCACCTTTACCAATGGATAATCCTCGGCGCGGCTGTCGGCGTGGTTGACGGTGAGCCAGGCGGCGGCGAGGAAGAATACCAGTATCTGCGCCAGCAGCGCCGGGAAGCCGAATTGGTTGGCGTTGAGCGCGCCCACCGCGCACATCGCGCCGACGAACATCACCGCCATCTTGTCGGCGTTGAAGACGAACAGCAGCAGCGCCACCAACTGGGTGGCGAAGACGAAGGCGAGCAGCGTGGACATCAGGTAGGTGCGGCGCTCCAGGCGCAACTGGCGCTCCGATCCGCTCTGGATGTCCCAGTGGCGCACCAGTTGCCAGGCGAACGGGGCGGAGGCGGCGAGCAGCGCCACGCTCACCGCGGAGGCCAGAAGCAGGGCGATGATCGCCGGCTGGAACAGCATGCTAGCCTTTTCCCACCAAGCGCCCGTCGCGCAGGTCGATTACCGTATCGACCACCGCCGATTCGGTCACCAGCGGGTCGTGGCTGGTGAGCAGGATGGTCTTGCCCTGCGCCTTGAGCGTTTCCAGGATGGACATGAATTCGCGCGACAGGGCGGTGTCGAGATTGGCGGTCGGTTCGTCGGCGATCACCACCTGGGGGTCGTTGACCAGGGCGCGGGCGATGGCGACGCGCTGCTGCTCGCCGCCGGACAGCCATTCGACGCGGGCGTCGCGGCGATGGCCGAGCTTGAGCGATTCCAGCAGGTTTTCGGCGCGCTGGTGCAGCGTGCGCCACCCATGCCCGAGCGGGTAGGCCGGCAGCATGACGTTGTCGCGCGCCGACAGTCCCTTGATGAGATTGAATTGCTGGAATACGAAGCCGAAGGTGCTGCGGCGGATTTCGGTGAGGAAGCGCTCGGGCAGCGCCGAGATGTCGCGCTCGCCGAGATGCACGCGCCCGCTGGTGGGGCGCGCCAGGCAGCCGACGATGGTCAGCAGGGTGGTCTTGCCCGAACCGCTCGGCCCGCGGAAGGCGGTGACCTTGCCGCGCTCGATGTCGAGGTCGATGCCGTCGAGCGCCCAGAATTCGTTTTCGCGCCCCTGGTTGTAGGCCTTGCGGATGTTGGTCAGCTTGATCATGTAACTATGCCATTCCATGCGCGCAGCGCATTCCAAGACTCAGCACTAAGCACTCAAAACTCAGTACTATTCTCACCCCCGCATCACCGCATCCGGGTCGGTGATCGCCGCGCGCCAGATCGGCACGATGGTCGCCACCGTGTAGGGAAATACCGTGAAAAAGAACAGCGTCGCCACCTGGAAGCCGTCCACCGCCGGCACCAGGTCGAAGCGCGGATAGAGCGCCGCCCAGCCTTTCAGCACCGGCTCGAAGAAGGTGGCGGAGAAGCGGAAGACGTGCAGGTAGGCGGCGACGTAGCCGACCAGGAAGGCGGTCAGGGAAACCAGCGCGCCTTCCCAGAACTTCATCTTGAGCACGTCGCCGGTTTCCCAGCCGATCGCCTTGAGGATGCCTATTTCGCGCTTTTCCTCGGCGGACAGGCCGGAAGCCTTTTCCCAGGCGAAGATGGCGAAGGCCAGGATGGCGCCGGAAAGCAGCACCAGCACGATGCCCTCGCGCCAGTTGAAGATGGATTCGTAGGTGCGCAGCACTTCCTCGCGCAGGATCGGGCGCGAATCGGGCAGCGCCTGGCTGAGCTTGGCCGCGATGTTGCGCACTTCCTGCGGGTTGGCCACCGACAGGGCGATGTCGGTGTAATGCCCGGCGGGAATCTCGAAGAAGGCGCGGAAATCGGCCTCGGAAAGCAGGATCAGGTCGGCGCTCACCAGTTCCGCGTTGTGCGGCAGCACATCCGCCACCGTGAAGGAAAACAGCTTCCCGGAATAGGAGCGGAAGGAAATCAGGTTGCCGGAGACGAGGCCGCGTTCGCGCGCCACCGCCGCGCCGATCTTGATCTTGCCATCGGCAAGCCCTGCCGTCGGTGGCACCATGAAAGTGTAGTTGGCCTTGACCACCGCATCGTAATAGTAGCCCCACAGCCGGGCTTCCTTCTTTTGCACGCCGCGGATGCGCCCGAGCTTGTCCAGGTAGCCGGGCGGGATCAGGTCGTGGCGCCCGGCGACCATGCGCTGGACGATGACTTCGGGAGAATTTTTCAGCACCTGCGCCGCCTCAAAGCGCAGCGCGCTGGTATAGAGCATCACCGAGGCGAGCAGGAACACGATCAGGGTGTAGACCAGCAGCAGTCCGAGGTTCTTCACCTTGCGCCGCGCCAGCGACGCCAGGGTGAAATCAATCAGGGCGGTTTGCTTTTCGATCCAGGTTTTCATAGGTGGCGGCAAGAGTGCGGGGCGGCGGCAACAGCGAACCGCTGGGGAAATGCTCCAGACCTAGCGGATGATCCTGGAAGGCGCTATGCAAATCGGCCTGGCTGGGATGGCGGGTGTAGCGCGCCTCGGTGAACAGGCACAGGTCGGTCAGCCCGAGCTGTTCCACCAGGCGGGCGTTTTCCGCCAGGGTGGCGGCGCGGCCGGCGCTCTGGCGAGCGGCATCGGCGAAGGTCAGCAGGAACACCGTGGCGGCACAGCCGAGGAAAACGAAGGCACGGTGGGAAAGACGCATGAATCAGGGCAGCCACTTGCGTACGGTATCGACCACTTTCGCGGCGTTGGCGCCGTACTCGATTTCTCCCGCCAGCGCGCCGTCGGGCGCGATGACGTAGGTCTGGGCGGAGTGGTCCACCGCGTAGCCGCCGTCCGGGCGCGGCGCCTGTTTGACGTAGCTGGCGCCGTAGGCGCGCGCCACGGCGGCGATTTGCTCGGGCGTGCCGGTGGCGCCGATCATGTCGGCATGGAAATAGGCGGTGTATTCCTTGAGCTTGGCCGGGGTGTCGCGTTCCGGGTCAACCGAAACGTAGAGCAGGCGGGTCTTGGCGCGCTCCTCAGGAGTCAGCTTGGTGAGCGCCTGGCTGCCCGCCGCCATCGAAGCCGGGCAAACGTCGGGGCAGTTGGTGTAGCCGAAATACAGCAACACCACCTTGCCGCGCAGGTCGTGCAAGGAGATCGTCCCATCGGCGGTTTGCAGGGTGAAATCCCCGCCCACCGGACGTTCCGCCAGGGGGGGCAGGGTGTTGTGACCGGCATCCTTCTTAAACGCCCACCAACTTGCAGCAGCCAGGCCGATAACGGCCACGGCCAGCCAAATCCCCAGGCGTTTACTCATACGCGCTGTTTCACACCCGGTTCGATGCGCGCATCAACGCGCCGCGCAGGGCGATGGTCAGGCTCGACCCGAGGCCGACGCGCTGCGCCAGCGCCGGCAGGATGATCAGCGAAGCCAGCGCGAAGCCGGCGCCCAGCAGCAGCGAAGCCATGGCTTGATCGTTGCCGGATTTCACGGCGGATTGGGTTTCTTTCATGACGGCTCTCCTATTCTCGACAAACATCCGACCGCACCCAGGGTGCGGCGGCGAGACAACAGTTCCGCCCCGGTTGGGCGGAAGGCGTTTCAGGAGAGGGCGGGCGGACCGCGTTTGTGCGCGGAGGACCAGAACAGCAGGGGGTCGGGAACGAACGGACGGCCATCGGCGACGGCCAGCGAGGTATCCGGCGGGATGGGTGCGGCGGATGAGGCGGCGGCGAGTGGCGGCGGCGTTTGGTCGGCGCTCAGGCAGAAGGGACAGTGCTTGATGCCGTGCGCGGCGGAAGTATCGGATTCGTCGCCACTCTGCGACACCAGTACCTTCTTGAGGCCGAAGCTGGTGCACATCTCCACCACCGCCATGCTCTTGCCCGCCGCCATCGCATAGGACAAGGTCGGCGCCAGGGCGTTGAGCAGCACGGCGAACAGCGCGAAGTATGCTGCGCGGCGCAGGAGATTGCGAGTTAAGCCGATGACGGAAACCATGGGGAAAATGATAGCAAACTCCCCGCGTGTTTGCGATGCGCTGGGGCAATATTTTTCAGTTCTGGAGCAGCACCGGGGCGAATCCGCCCAGCGGCGTGCGGAAGTTGGTGGTTTGCCCCTGGTAGAGGCGCGCCGCGATCAATTGGGTGGCGCCGCCATAGACGTAGTAGCGGAAATCCAGTTTCAGTTCGGCGGCGTCGCGCAGCACGCGCCGGCTCGGCGGCACGTAGGCTTGCGCCACATACTGGCCGGCGAGGATGTCTTGCCACGCCCGCCGGGTCAGTTTTTCGCCGCGATAGGCGCCGCGTCCGCCGAAGCCGTGCGCCGGCTTGAAGAACCAGCGGCGCCGCTCGCGCCACAGGGTGTCGGCGTTGTCCGGCGTTACTTCGACCGTGGCCGGCACGCAGCGCGCCAGGCATTCGGCATCCTTGGGGGCCACGCCCAGCTCGCGCAGGCGCAGCGGGTCGCTCAGCAGCGCCAGGTTGCGCTTGTCGGCATAGAGGGTGTGAGCGCGCGGATGCGGGGTCAGCGCCGCCGCGCCGTCCAGGTAGGCCAGCCGCAGGGCGGCGTGGCTTTCTTCCTCCAGCATGAAATCGGTGACCCGGTTGTAAACCAGGTCGATGGCCGTATCGCCGTGTCTGAGCACTCCATCGCGGTAGGTCAGCGCGGCGGCGTCGGCCACCAGGGCGGTGAAGCCGTGGCGTTGCAGCAACGCCTGGAATAGCAGGAATTCGGGATAGAGGTATTGCCCGGCGGGGTCGTCATCGACGATGGCGATGCAGCGCAATGGCCGTTCGCCGCGCTGGAGTCGCCATTCCTCGCGGAACATGGCGACGAAAGCATCTTCGCGGCTTTCCACGGCGCGGGCGGCGGGTTCGAGCGCATCCGCCAGCACCGCGTTGAGCAATCCGCCTCCGGCATTGGTGTTGATCTCGATGAGCTGGGGTACGCCGTCGCTCAAATGGAAATCGTAACCGAGAAAAACGCCGCGCGCGCCGGGGTCGAAACCGGTGATTGCCGGGGAGCGGGCAAGCACTGTTTCGCGGTAGGCGGGCAGCGCCACAACGCTTTCGACCGCTGCGATGGTGGCGCGCATCCGGGCATCCGCCTCGCGCGCCAGCGGCACCGCCTCCGCGGCGAACAGGTGGGGGCGTTGTTCGAGCAGGGCGCGGCAGCCTTCTTCGTTGCCGCAACGGCGCGCCAGCAAGGCGCGCAGCCGGGGCAAATCCACATCATGGGGAAAGTTCGCGCTGCCGGGCGGGGTGGGGGTCAAGCCGCTTATTCTTCGTAAATCTTGTTGCGCGCCTTGTACAGCGCGATATGCCAAACCGAGAAGCCGAGCATCGCCACCCCGGCCAGGGTGTGATAACGCATCGCCTTGCGTCCGCGCACCATCGCCGACCATACCAGCACTCCCATCGACAGCCCCATGCCGGTCTTCGCCAGCGTGCGCTGGGTGGCGATGGAGGGAAGTTTGCTGGCGGGCTTGCTGGCTTTCACGGGTTTTTCCACGGCGGTTTTCTCTGGCTTTCCTGAAGGTGGGCGGCAAAGTAGCACCGCCGGCGCGCGGCTGTCAACTTGCCGGGGTTTTCCTGCTTATGCAAACCCGGAGTGAATGGCTCCGCCGCTGTCCACGGCGAGAAACGGCAATCCCATATCGGTCAGCCAAGCCAGGCCGTCCGCGCCCTTGAGCATGGCGATGGTGCTCAGGCTGCCGGCCAGCATGCAATTGGGCGCCTGCACGGTGACGCTGCGCAGTCCCTCGACCGGCCAGCCGGTGCGCGGGTTGAGCAGGTGCCCATAGCGCCGCCCGGCGATCTCCAGGCAGCGCGCGTAATCTCCGCTGGTCGCCAAGCCGCCGGAATATACCGGCAAGCGCGCCAGCATGCGCTCGCCATCATCGGGATGGCGCAAGCCGACGAGCCATGGCGCTCCATCCGGCTGCGCTCCCCAAACGCACAGGTCGCCGCCCAGGTTGGCGAAGCCGTGCGCGCAACCCATTTCCAGGCACACTGCGGCGGCGCGATCGGCGGCATATTCCTTGCCGATGCCGCCGAAATCGAGTTCCATGCCGTCCAGCGGCAAGCGGAGACGGGGTTTTTCCCAAACGACTTGTTCCCAGCCTACCAAGGGTAGCAGTGCTTCGATTTCCTCTTCCGCCGGAATTCGCCCGCCTTGAAAGTTCCAGGCGCGGCGCAGCACGCCGCTGGTGATGTCGAAAAGCCCATCGCTCTGACGGTAGCAGTTATCGGCGTAATCGAGCAGAGCGGCGGTTTCTTCGTCCACCTCCAGAGGAGGGGCGCCGGCGGCGCGGTTGATCGCGGCGGTTATGCTGTCATCGCGGTAGCGCGAGAAGCGGCGCTCGATGCGCCGCACTTCGGCGATGGCTGCCTGCGCAGCGGTTGCCGCGGCTTTTTCGCCGGATGCGAAGAAACGCAGCTCGTTGCGGCACGACATGGCATCGAAAGTAAAATAGAACAGCCGCATGAGGGGATTTGAACCTGTCAATGAATGGATTCCCCCAGTCAATGCCGGGCAGATGTGCCGGATAAAGTGGCCGCCGGGGAAAGGGGGCTAGGGCGTCTGTGCGTAAGTTGAATGATGCCGCGGCGGAATGCGCGGAGAACATCTTGCATGCTATTTGCAACCGGATGTTTCGAGCCAGGCGGCGAGGTCGCCCAAGTCTTGTTGCCCGCCGCCGGACGGTCCGATATAGACCGTCCGCTGGGTATCGTTGGCAATCCCGAGGTGGGTTTGGGTGCCGGAATAGTAGCGGTAATAGTAAACCCCCGATGTTTGGGATGGCGTGGAAGCGGGCGCAAAATATTGAGGGTAGGCTTTTTCCGCCCAGTTGAACAGACAATCTGCCGAGGCGGAAGAAACTTCCGGGGTTGTTTTGCCGCGAACCAGCCGAACCGGGTAACTGTAGGATTTTCCGTTGGGAGTGGCGCCGCCATCGGTGAAGTTGACTGGCCAGGCGGTACCCGATATGCCGGGGCAGACGGAGGATGACCAAAACCCCGACAATGGCGTATTGGGGAAAACCGTGGTGTTAATGGCAGGATTGAGTTTGTTCCATTCGACAATGGTAAACAGTTCATTTTGATTGGGTAGCCGCCAGCCGCCGGAGGCCGCGTAAGTTTGGCCAAGCGCGATCGCTTGCACCCAGTCATAGGCCGATGCCGTGCCGCTACAGGCTGAACCAGTCCAGTTTTGGCCTTCGGCGCAGCGCTTCCAGATCAGGCCGGTTTTTTTGTGGGCGACGGTGCCGTCGCCATTATCGGTAAAATCGGATAGCGGAGTATAGCCCGAAGGGGCGGGAGAAGTTCCTCCTCTCACCAGTCGCACTCGGGCGCTGCCCGCTTTGTCGTTGGGGCTGACGAAGCCGCAATTGAAATAGACGTTCCATGCGAAACCCGCGTTCGCGGCGTAGGTTGAATCTGACCAGAAATTCGACGCGGGCGTGATGGGGAAAATTGTGTTGTTGATGGTGGGATTGAAATTGTCCCGTTCGATAATTGAAACCAGTTCGGCGATGGTGGGAGTGCGCCAGTCGTTTTTTCCGGCGAAGCTGGCGGTCAAGGCGGCGGCTTGCGCCCAGGTGTAGGCTTGCGCCGAGCCGGTACAGGATAAACCGCTCCAGCTCTGGCCTTCGGCGCAGCGCTTCCAGGTCAGCCCGGTGGTTTTGTGGGTTGCCGTTCCATCGCCGTTGTCGGTGAAATCCGTGGCGGGGGTGGTGGCGCATCCAGGATTGGCGGACGACAGTGCCAATGTCAACCCCATCCAGGCAAGAGGCGCCGCGAAATGCGGAAGCCTGTTCCTCGCTGTCGCCAAGAATTTCATGGTGTGCCGATCTTCAAAACGGAATATGCCTCTCAGCTATTCTCAGCAAACGTCCACGCCCTCCCTTGCGCGCATAGCGCGCGGGGGAGGGTTGGGGTGGGGGCGTTTGCCCGCATGGCCGCCGCCGTTTGCCCCCATCCCGGCCTTCCCCCGCGAGCAGGGGAAGGAGCGATAGCTGAGAATAATTTAGAGGCATGAAACGGAATTGTCCGATTTTACAGGCAGACGGCTTACCTTAACGCCGTCCCCAAATTGGTGAGAAATTTCTCCGGCGGTTCATAGCCGATCACCCGGCCGCTTTCCTTGCCGTTCCCGTCGAAGAATATGACGCCGGGCGGACCGAACAGGCCGAAGCGCTTGAGCAGCGCCTTGTCGTCTTTGCCGTTGGCGGTCACGTCGGCCTGGAGCAGCACGACATTGCCGAGCCGCGCCGCGACCTTGGGGTCGGCGAAGGTAAAGCGCTCCAGTTCCTTGCAGGATACGCACCAGTCGGCGTAGAAATCCAGCATCACCTGTTTGCCTGCGGCCTGTTCCAGGCGATTTTCCAGGTCGGCGACGCCGGTCACGCGCTCGAACTTGAGATGGGCTTCGCTTTTGACTCCGGCGGCGATCGCCTGAAAGCCGGACAGCGGCTGGAGGATGTCGCGCCCGCCCGCCAGCGCGCCGATGAACAGCGACACCCCCGCCAGCAGCGCGATCACGCCCGCGCCCTTCCAGAATTTCCTGAATCCGCTGGCGGGATGCGGCAAGGGGTCGAGGGCGTGCAGGTAGATCGCGGAGACGATCAGCAATGCCGCCCAGGCCAGCATGTGCGCAACCGGTGGGATGACCGGCGACACCAGCCAGATCGCCATGCCGAGCATGAGCACGCCAAAGAAGCTCTTCACCGTGTCCATCCAGGCGCCCGCGCGCGGCAGCAGCGCGCCCGCCGAGAGCCCGACCAGCAGCAGCGGCACGCCCATCCCCAGCGCCATGGCGAACAGCGCCGCGCCGCCCAGCAGCACGTCGCGGCTCTGGCCGATATACAACAGGGCGCCCGCCAGCGGGGCGGCCACGCAGGGGCCGACGATCACGGCGGAGAGCGCGCCCATCGCGAATACGCCGCCCAGGTTGCCGCCCTGGATCTGGTTGGCTTCCTTGTTGAACCAGCTCTGGACGAAATTGGGCATTTGCAGTTCGTAAAAGCCGAACATGGACAGCGACAGCAGCACGAAGATGCCGGCGAATCCCCCCAGCACCCAGGGCGTTTGCAGCGCGTTGGAGAGCAGCGAGCCGGACAATCCGGCGGCGACGCCGGCCAGCGCGTAGGTGATCGCCATGCCCAGCACGTAGGACAGCGAGAGCGTGAAGCCGCGCCGCTTGGTGAGATGCTGTCCCTGGCCGACGATGATGCCGGAGAGTATCGGGATCATCGGGAACACGCACGGCGTCAGCGCCAGCAGCAGGCCAAAGCCGAAGAAGCTCGCCACCGCCAGCCAGAAGCCGCCGCCCTTGAACAGCGCCGCGACGCGCGAGGTTTCGTCGGTTGCGGGCTGTGCGGGTTCCGCCGCCGGAGACGCGGATGCGGCGCCCGATGTGGCCTGGGGCAATGCGAGCCGCATGCTGGCGGTCTGCGGCGGATAGCACAGCCCGGCATCGGCGCAACCCTGCGCAACAGCTTTCAAGGTGAAGGTTTGCGTGGCGCCGGAAGCCGGCTGGGCGGCTATGGGCAGCTTGATCGCCACCTCGTTGCGGTAGGTCTCGACGCGACCGAAGTATTCGTCCTGCTTCACCTTGCCGGGGGGGAATTGCGCTGCGCCGAGTTCGATGCCGTCGGCGCTGAATTTGAATTTTTCGCGGTACAGGTAATAGCCGTCGGCTATCCGGTAGCGCACTTCCACGGTTTGCGCATCCAGCGCCCGCGCCGAGAAACGGAAAGCCTGCTCGGGGTCGAGCGGCTCGCCGTCGCCGGCGTGGGCGAATAGCGAAAACAACAGCAATGCGGCAGCGATCAGGCGCATCGGAACTCCATCTAGAAAACCCGGCTCAACCCTATCATCAGGAACTTCGCGTCCAGCGCGGGGAATCCCTCGCTGCCCTCGCCACCCAGCCGCCAGGAAGCTTCCTGGCGGTAACGGGCGATGCTGGCGTCGAGGTTGGTGCGCGCATCCATCTCGTAAATCAGCTTGAGTGAAGCGGTGATGGCGCCGAACCCGGACAGCCGCGCGTCGCTCGACCCCAAGCCGCCGCCGGCGGTAAAACTGCTCGCGTAAAAATTTGCCGGGGACTGGGTGTAGTACCGCAGTGCGGGTACGATTTTCAGTCCACGCGCGATTTCCCGGGTAACGCCCAAGTCCAAGGTGTGGGCGCGAATGCCCCAGTTGTCCCGGTAGTAGCGGTAGTCCGTCAGCAGCGCCGCACTCCATCCGGGGAAGTAATGGCGGTAGCGCGTCAGCCAGGCCGCCGAGGAACGTCCGTCGGGGCGCGTGTCGCGCTGCATGATGGGGGCGCGGCTATTGAGGAGATAACTCAGGGTGAATTTGTAGGGATCGTTGAAATAGCCGTTGCCGCTGGAATAGGTCAAGTTGCTCTGTACCAGCGACACCGGGGTCAGCAGTTGGGTGACGCCGACCATGTAATCCCGCGTGGTGCGCGGTTCGTCCAGGGTGGTCTGGATGGAAGAGCCGATGCGGTCATTGGTTTCGCCCGCGCCGAGGGCGAGGGTGGTGTTCTTGTCGTTGAAATCGAGGCGCGTATCGACGCTTACCGATTGCGAGAGATAGTCGCGCTCCGATGAAACCGAGGCGCTCAGCCCGATGCTGCCTTCGTCGAAATGGCGCGTCAGCTTGACATCGGCGGCACGCCGTTCGTCGCGGATGGAGGCGCTGGTCAAGGTATGCACCGGTTTGCCGCTACGGTTGGTGACGTATTGCGGCGAGGCGCCGGAGATCGAATCCACCGTGGCCGCCGCCGCGATGTCGAAATTATCCCCGAGCGGCGCTTCCGCCCATAGCAATGGCGCGCTTGCTTCCATGCGGTTTTTTTCGACGTAGGAGAGATACTTGATGCCGCCGCGCGCCATCTCAAGCTGCCCGGCCTGCACCGGCAGCGCCAGCACCGGCAAGGCCAATGCGGCGCCCGCCAGGGACTGTGCGGCCAATCGCGCGTTTTTAGTTACAGCCACAGCCGCCTCCTCCCACGCCGTAACCGCCACGCGCCGCTTCCTTGCTCGAATAGATGTGCTGATGAAAGCGCGCTTCCGCCATGTCGCCGTCGAAGGACATTTCCGGTTTGGCGAGATAGCCGCGTTCATAGGGTTTGACGTTGGCGCAACCGGCCAGCGCCGCCGCCAAAATGAGCCATGGCAGGATTCTCATGGTTTTTCTCCCAGGAGGGCGACGATCTGCTCTTCCAGCGCCGCCGCCGAGTCCTGCTTGAAGCCGCGGTGAACGTAGCGCACCACGCCCTTGCGGTCGATCAGGTAAGCGCTCGGCATCGCCTTGACGCCGTAACGCTCGGCGATGCCGTGGTCACGGTCGGTCACCAGCGCGAAGGAAACCGGCTGCGTCTCGACGAAACGGCGCGCTTCGCCCAATTCCTGATCCTGGTTGACCGCCACCACGCCGAAGCCACGGTCGCGGTATTTGGCGTAAATCCGGTCGATCTGGGGAAAAGCGCTACGGCACGGCGGACACCAGGATGCCCAGAAATCGAGATAGACCACCTTGCCGCGGTAGTCCTCCAGTTTTACCGTCGATGGCTTGAGGAGATGGGGGGCGCTGAAATCAGGCGCCGGGGTGTCCGTTCCGACCGTTGCCTGCGCCGTGCCTGTCGCCAGAATCAGCCCCAGGAAAAGCGCCGTAAATTTTTTCGGGTTGCTCATGGTGGTTTTCCTGTTTAAATCGGGTTGGCGATCCAGGCCGCGATGGCGTTGATTTCGGCGGTGCTGAGGGTGGACAGGTAGCCCATGCCGCCGCTGTCCTTCTGGATCGCGTCGAGTGTTGCTTGGGGATTGACCCCTTTCATTGTGTTGTAGGTATTGGTCTTGGGGTTGGCGCCGTGGCAGGCGGAGCAATGCGTCATGTAAAGCGAGCGGCCGTCGGTTGACGGGGTAGCGGTTTTTTGCCGGAAGCTCAGATTCAACGAGCGCAGCGACGCGGCATCGTAATTGCCGGGAGCCAGCAGATCGCTGCCGGGCTTGCCGGCGGCCTGATAGACGGTGACTTCGTGGAAGAAACCCTCCGGCATGGTGAAACTCAGCACTTTGTGGCTGCCGGCGGCGGGGCTTTTCAGCCGGGCTGGGGTGGCGGCGCCCGGCGCGTAAGGGGTGAACCCCCCGGTTTCATCCATGAACAGCAGTGAGTTGTTGAGCATCACCGCCAGGTAGATATTCTGGGTGCTGGCTGTGGCGGCGGTGTAGGTTAGCTCCAGCGATTCACCGGGCTGCACCACGGTGCGGTTGGCGGTAAAACTGTCCGCCATGGAAAGCGCGGCGGCGGCGCTAAGCGCAAGAGCGGCCGCCACGGCTAAATATATTTTGGCCGGTCGGAATTTGAGCATGTGGTAACTCCTGAATATGGGTTGCGATGTTTGGTGTCGGTAGGCGGCATGGTCGCCATGAGTTCATTATTCCGTCGCAATCTTAAGCAATGCTTAATATGCCTCTAAACTATTCTCAGCTATCGCCCCTTCCCCTGCTTGCGGGGGAAGGCCGGGATGGGGGGCAAACAGCGGCGGCCATGCGGGCAAACGCCCCCACCCCACCCCCCCCCGCGCGCTATGCGCGCGATGCTTAATAGTGCTGCTTCACCGGTTTTCGCCCCGGAATAATTAATGGCAATCGAAGCGCGGATTGGTAATCCAGGCGGCGATGGCGATAATCTCGTTGCCGGTGAGCGGGGAGAGCTTGCCCATGCCGCCCTTGTCTTGCTGGATGGCGGCAAGCGTGTTTTGTGAATTGACGCCTTTCTGGATGTTGTTGCGGTTGCTGACGGGGTCTTCATTGTGGCAGGCGGCGCAGTGCGCGGCGTACAGCGCGCCGCCGTTGATTGCGGAACCGGCGCCCGGCGCTTGGGTAAAGCTCACGTTCGTCATGCGCAACGACTGGGGGTCGTAATTTCCCGGCGCCAGCAGGTCGCTGCCGGATTTGCCGAGCGCCTGGTATACCACCACGTTTTCGTAAAAGCCCGCCGGCGGCGTGAAGGACAACAGGTTGTGGATGCCCGCCGCCGGTGCTTTAAGCCGTGCGGGGGTCGGCTTGCCGGGCGCGTAGGAAGAGAATCCTCCCTTTTCATCCATGAACAGGAGGGAGTTGTTGAGCATGATCGCCAGATAGAGATCCTGGGTTTTCGCTTGATCCGCGGTATAGGTGAGCACCAGCGTCTCGCCGGGCAGAAACACGGTATTGTTGGCGGTGAAATTGTCCGCTGCGGCGGATGGCGCTCCCGCCAGCCCAGCCAGGCAGGCCACGGCGAGGCTATTTTTCCTGATTGCGGTCTTCATGATTTTTCCAGTAGCAGATGGAGAAATAGCCCCAGGCGGATTGCGATTTTTTTCGCAATCCGCCTGGGGCAGGGCAATACCTTGTCAGCGCGCGGTCGCCAGCCATGCGGCGATGTCGATCACGTCGTTGCTCGAAAGTTTTTTCAGATATTTCATCGGATTGAGGGTGGCGTTCTTGGCCAGGGTTTTTTTCGGGTCAACGCCTCTTTGGATGTGGCCGAGGTTGTATTTTGGGTCGTTGTGGCAGACGAAGCAGTGTTGCTGGTAAAGCGTGGCGCCATTGGATGCGGATGCGGTGGTTGCGCTCAGTTCCGCCGGGCGGTCCATGAACGTCACGGTTTTGCTTCGCCGGGTGTCGATTTCATAATTGACGCCGGAGGCGGTGGCCAGCACGTCGGCGCCGGGCTTGGCTTCGGCCACGTAAAGGCTGAGGTCATACTTGAAGTTTTGCGGCGCGGCGTATGTCAGCAACTTATGGGTGCCCGCCGTCGGTTTTTCGAGCCGCGCCGGGGTGGCGGCGCCCGCCTGGTAAAGCGTGAAGACGCCGTTGCCGTCCATGAAAAACAGCTTGCCATCCACCATTACCGCGAAATACAGGTTGTTGCCCGTCGCCGCGTCGGCCTGGTAGGTCACCTCCAGGGTTTCGCCCGGCATCAGTGCGTTGCGGTTGACGGACAGGCCGCCCGCCCAGGCAATACAGGGAACCAGCGCCAGCGTTGCGCACAATGCCGTCAATTTTTTGTTCATCTTGTCGAACATTTCTTTCTCTCCTTGAATAATTCGGGCGCGGGGCGATTTTCGCCCGCGCCGGGTCGTGTAACGCGATCAGCGCATCCCGATGACTTCCGAGATCGGGCAGGCGCCACAGTTGCCCAGCACGCAACCGCCGCAGAAGGATGCGGCGGCGGGAGCCTGGGTGGAACCGGCAAAGCCCTGAATGGCTTGGGGCGGCATGACATAGTGTCCGGTGGCGGTCGAGGGGTTGGTGGCGGCCGTAATCAGCAGGCTGTTCGCCTTGCGTAGCGCGTCGGCGATGCGGTTGAGCGCGGAAATGCTCAGCTTGCGCTGCCAGCACAGGCAATGCCGCACGTAATCGCGGTAGCTGGCGTACTTGATGGTCTTGGTGGCGGCGTCGTAGACATATACCTTGTCCGCCGCGCTGTTGAGGCGGGAGAGCATGGTCGGGGAAACGATCAGATAGGTGACGCCGTCCACGATTCTGGTGGAGTAGGTTCCCACCTTGCTTTCGACCTTGGCGGTGATGTTGTGTCCCATGACGTCGCCGCCGGCCAGCGGGTTGTTGGCGTCGGCAGGCTTGAAATAGACATCGTAGGTGCTGCCGGGGTCGCGGGAGGAACCGTAAATTCTCGGCGCCAGGGTGTCGTAAGGGGTGTAGATGTCTTTTTTGCTTTTCACCCAGGCTTCCAGGGAGGTTACGCCGGTATCCTTGGTGGCGCTGGAGAAGACCACCTGGTCGGGGCCGAATGGGTGCTTGGTATGGTGTTCGCGCCACATCTTGTCGCCCGGCTGGAAGGTGACGCTGATGTTGTGGGCGGCGGGAATCAGGCTCGGGCTATTGGAGGCGCCGATCAGTTGCGAAAGGGGAATGGTCTGGCCGCCCAGATCGACTTCCATGGTGGTATAGACGGTTTCCGACTTGGCGGTGGTCATCACCCGCATCGAGCCGTCGGGAAGCGCGGCATAGGAGGCCACGCGGGTCAGCGGCGCCTTGGCGACGGTATCCAGCGCCACGACCTGGGGCGTGGTGGCGGCCGGGTCGATGCGCAGAACTTCGCCGTCCTTGAAGGAGATTACCGAAAACTTGATGCGGTTGGTGGTGGCGTCGTAGGAGAGCGCCCCCATCATATTGCCGATATAGGTGTCTTTCACCGCCTTGGTGACCACCTTGTCGTAGAGTTTTTCCCGTTCGAGCGCCTCGATGGTGGCCAGCCGGTCGGGATCGGTGTAATCCATCTTGTCGGCGGCCTGGGAGGCGTCCCCGCCCGCCGCCGCGATCGCTTCGATCATCCGCACGGCGCTTTGCCCGGCGATGTTGCGGGCGTAAAGGAGGGCGGCGGCGCGCTTGGTCGCGGTCAACGTGGTGACGCTCGCCGCCTCTTTCATTTGCCGGCTGAGCACCCCGGCAATCACGGTGGCCTTCGCCAGCGCATCCGCGGCGCTGGAACCCGCCGCGACGTAATCCGTATAGAGCATTTCGCGGCTGACCAGGAAGTCGCGCATGACGATGCCTTCCGCTTCGGCGAGCGAGAAGCCGGTATCGTTGTCGATCTCGTTCTGCACCAGGGTGGCAAAGGGGGAAACCACTGCGTAGCGGCCTATCGGCGCTTCCAGCGCATAAGCGCTCTGGGTCGAGGTCGCCGGGATTTCGGCGATAACCGGGTACTTGCTCTCGTCACCGTTGCCGACCGCCAGGGTGAACGATCCGGTGGCGGCGGTCGTGGCCTTGGTTTCGTCGGTATCGCATGCCTTGTTGCGGTTCTTGTCCAGGCAGACGGTCGCCCCCGATACCGCGCCGCCCGCCACTACCTTGCCCGAGATGCTGGCGGCGGCGTGGGCTTGCAGGGAGGTTCCGAGCGCCAGCGTCGATAGTACCGCGAGATGAATTTTGGAAAGTTTGAACATGAATGACCCCTTGGTTAGGTTGTTGAAATAAAGCGATGCCTGACTTGTTCGTTATTGAAAGGTGCGAGTGTTGTCGCTGTTTATTGACCGGGAGCAATATCGCAACCTTTGTGCCAGCATGGGTATGCATGCAAAACAGCCGGTTATGGCGGCGCCGGGCAACAAGGCGCGTGCGAAAACGCACACCTGTTCGATTTGGCACGGCGCGCTCAATCCATGGCGAGATTGACCTTTACCCACAGGTTGCGTCCCGGCTCGTAAACCCGCCCGACAGGATCGAAGCCGATCACCGGTGAGCCGGCGCGATTGATGTGCTCGGCGTAGTGGCGATTGAACAGGTTGTCCACGCCGGCCGAGACCAGCGCGCCTTTTTTCGGGCGATAGGCGGCGTTGAGGGAGAACACCGCGAAGCCCGGCGTTTCGGCAAAGTCCTGGCCGACGATGGTGCCATAGCCCGGATGTATCCGGTCTTGCGCCGCCACCAGCCGCAACAGCGCGCCAAAGGCATAACGGCGGTCGTCGTAGGCGATGCCGGCGCGTCCTTCGAGCGGCGGCATCTGCGCCAAGGGGACGTTGTCGCTGCGGTTTTCCCCGCGCGTCCAGGCGAGGGTGCCGCTCAAGTTCCAGAATCCGGCCAGGCGCCATGCGAAGTCGGCCTCCAGGCCATAAGTGCGGGCGGCGATATTGCGCGCGGTGTTGTCGTTGCGCACCAGGATGTAATCCGCCAGTTCCGAATGGAAGAACGACAGCGCGCCGTGGAGGCGCTCGCCGCTCCAGATCAGGCCGAGATCGAGTTGGGTATTGGTTTCCGGCTTGAGGAAGAAATCGCGGTTGCGTTCCCACCAGTCGGCGGGACGCTGCGCCTGCCCGATTCCGGCGAACAGCGACAGCGGCAGGCTTTCCGCATCGCGCTCGTAACGCACGAAACCTCCGCGCGCCTGCTCGGCCAGGCGGCCGCCGGCGCCGGAACCGCTGGTCTTTTGGTTGCTTACCGTCAGCCAGTCGCTGCGCAGTCCGCCGATCAGGCGATCCTGTATGCCGAGTTCGTAGGACAATTCGGCATAGGCGCCGGTGTTGTCGAATGTCATGTCCGGCGCCCGCGCCTTGGCTCCGATGTCGATGTCGGCGGACGCCGTGGAGCCTAGCGGCACGGCTTTGACGAACGACCGCAGGGTGTGGCTGTTGCGCTGGTGATCCACGCCGGCGGCGAGTTTCACTCCCTTGGCCGGAAGGAAATCGAACGCCAGCTTCCCGCCCTCGGTGGTGCGGTCGGGGTTGGATAGCGTGTAGTAGGTGTAATTGTTGGTGGGTTGCACCGGACGCAAGGTGTAGTTGTCCATCACGTGATCGACATAGTTGTGGTAGGCCTGGAATTCGATTTTCTCCAGCCACGGCGCCAGGTTGGTGCGCTCTAAGCGCAGTCCGTAGCCGGTGCGGTCGAATTTCACGCCGTCCACGCTGCGGTCGGCATAGGCGGCCTGGCCGTCGCTGCGGTTCATCGTCACCTCCAGCCGGGTGTCGGCATCGGGGGTCCAGCCGGCCGCCGCGGTGCCGCTCCAGCGGGTAAAGGCGGAATGGATTTTGGCGCCGTTGCCGTCGGCGTAATCGTTGGCGTCGGAGCGCGTCGCGTTCGCCCGCAAATAGCCGAGCGGCGCGCCCAGCGCCATGTCGGCCACCTGGTCGTTGCGCCCGAAGCTGCCGGCCATTGCGCTGACCTGGCCGCGCACGGCGGGTTCGCCGAAGCGCTTGGTGTTGCGCTCAAACAACACCGTGCCGGCGACGTTGCCGCCGCCATGGCGCACGCTCTGCGGCCCTTTCAGCACGGTGATGGCATCGTAGGATTCCGGGAAGACGTAGGCGGTCGGCGGATCCATGCGCGCGGCGCAGCCGCCCAGTACGTTTTCGCCATCCATCAGCATGTTGAGGCGCGAACCGGCCATGCCGCGAAATACCGGGTCGCCGCTGCTTCCGCCCTTGCGCGCCAGCGAAAATCCGGGGATGTTCTTGAGGTAATCTCCCCCGTCCTGCGCGGGGACGGGCTGGCGCGGCGCCTTGGGGTCGGTGCGGACGACCAGCGGGTCGAGCATCGGCGGCGCGGTGACCACCACCTCGTCGAGGCGGACGCCATCGACCGCGGCGGCGGGCGCCGCGCCTAGAGTCAGTATCGCCGCGGAGGCGGCGGATCGGAATAGTGTCATGTTGTCATCCCTTATTGATTTTATTTGCCGGCCGGTATGCGGTTGCGCGTGAAGGTTCAGGCCGACACGGCCATGGCTCGAATGTCCTGCTCGACATCTCCGATGGGAATCAGGCCGAAGCGCTCGACCAGGATGTTCAGCATTGCCGGGCTGACGAAGGCGGGCATGCGCGGCCCGATGCGGATGTTGCGCAAGCCGAGATGCAACAGCGCCAGGAGTATCGTCACCGCTTTCTGTTCGTGCCAGGACAGCACCAGCGACAGCGGCAGTTCGTTCAATTCCATGCCCAGCCCATCGGAGAGCGCCTGGCAGATTTTGATGGCGGTGAAGGAATCGCTGCACTGTCCGACATCCAGGAGGCGCGGCAGGCCGTCGATGCTCCCGCCGACATGGCCGTGCACGCGGAACTTGCCGCAGCCCAGGGTGAGCACCGCCCAGTTTTGCGGCAAGGCGGCGGCCAGGCGCGAATAGTAGTCGCGCCCGGATGTCGGTCCGTCGCAGCCGCCGATGAGCACGAAACGGCGAATGTCGCCCCGGCGCACCGCGTCGACAAGGACATTTGCCGCGCCGAGGGTGGAGCGGCGGCCAAAGCCGACCACGTTGGTGGCGTTTGCCGCGTCGCTGGCGAAGCCCGGCTGCTCCAGGGCGCAATCGAGCACCGGCGCCAGATTGTCCGGGGAGGCATGACGGATGTCGGGGTGAGCCATCGCGCCGACGGTGAACAGGCGCTCCCGATAAGCCTTGCGCGGCGGCATCAGGCAGGCGCCGGTCATGACGATGGCGCCGGGAAAGGATGCGAAGACCTTGTGCTGGTCGTGCCAGGCGCCGCCGTGGTGCCCGGCCAGATGGGCATGCCGCTTGAGTTCCGGGTAGCCGTGCGCCGCCATCATTTCCCCGTGGGTATAGACATTGATGCCGGTGCCGGCGGTTGCCAGCAGAATGCGTTCGAGATCGTCGAGTTCATGGCCGGAGACGAGTATCGCCTTGCCCTGCCTGACCCCCATCCGTACCTCGCTGGGTTCCGGGTGGCCAAAATGCGCGGTATTCGCCCTGTCGAGCAGCCCCATGCCTTCGACCGCCATTTCGCCGCAGCGCAGGCACAGCGCCAGCAATTCCTCGGCGTCGGGCCGCGGCCGCGCCAGGTAAGCCATGGCCTCGATGAGGAAGTTGCCGGTGCCGTCCGACGTGTGCCCCAGGGCGCGCGCCTGCCGCAGGATGGCCGCCAGCCCCTTGAGGCCGTAGGCGAGCATTTCCTGCAAGCCGACCAGGTCGGCGCCCAGCTTTTTCTGCCGTAACGGAATGGCAATGATTTTCGCGGTGTTCAAAAGATCATTCTTGGTGGCTTGCCGCGCGTTCGCGTCCGCTCCGGTGATTTCCGCCGTCATGGTCTGTCCCCGGCGGATCATCGCTTCTATCAGGCTTGCATCGAAATTGACATTGGTTACCGTGGCGAAAAGCGCGTCCTCGATAAACGGGTGATAGGCTGCCCTGGCGGACGGCGGGAGCCGCAGCAGCAGCACGGACAGCTCCCGCGCCATGTGGAACAGCACGTCGTGCAGTTCGCCGACTTCGGCGGGTTTGCCGCAGACCCCTGTTTTCTCGCACCCGCTGTTTTCCCTCGCTTGTTCGCATTGGTAACAAAACATTTTGCTTTCCCTGTGTTTTTTTGTGTGTTCCATGGCTGGCTGGTTATTCCCAACCGATATGTTTCCGAGCCTGGCGCGATGGCCTTGCCGATCTCATGAAAATCGGTTCCCAAGTGCTTGGGCGGCCAACCGGCAAGGCCGTGCAATTCCTGTGCCTGTCGGCAACATCATGGAATCAACGGGTTGGTTGGAAATTGTGTGTGGCAAATGGCGCGAGTGGGTGATATGGCGCACGTTCGGTGCCGGCCAAGTCCTGCCCGAGCGGCGAGTTGCCGTATTACTCGTTCGCGTTGTGGGGGTTGTCTTCCGGGTGGAAATGTTTTTTGAGACGGTAAAGCAGGGTGTAGCGCGATACCCCCAGGATTTTCGCCGCCTGGGTGCGGTTCCCCCGGCATTGGTTGAGGGCTTGCAGGATCAGTTCACGCTCGTTGTGCGCCAGCCCGCCCTCGGTTTGAATGGGATGGCCGCCATGCAGCGCGGCTGGCAGGTGTTCCGCGCCGAGCGGCTGGCTTTGTCCCTGGCAAAGGATGGTGAGCCGTTCGCAGAGATTTTTCAGTTCGCGGACGTTGCCCGGCCAGGCGTGGTTGCGTAGCGTGCGCTGAGCATCCGGCGCCAGGGAGAGCGGCGCCAAGCCGTATCGGGATGCCGCCAGGGCGAGGAAATGGCGGGACAGTAGCGCAATGTCGCCGGGGCGTTCGCGCAGCGCGGGCATCTCCATGGGCACGACTTGCAGGCGGTAAAACAGATCGGCGCGGAAATGCCCGCTCTTGACCATGCGCTCCAGGTTGCAATGGGTGGCGGCGATGACGCGCACTTCCGCGTAGACGGGGCGGTCGCAGCCAAGCGGCAGGATTTCGCCGTTTTCCAGGAAGCGCAGCAGCTTGGCCTGGGCGGGCGGCGGCAGTTCGCCGACTTCGTCGAGAAACAGGGTGCCGTTGTGGGCGCTGCGCACCAGGCCGTCGCGGTCGTTCAGGGCATTGCTGAAGGCACCGCGGCGGTGGCCGAACAATTCTGTTTCCACCAGGTTGCCCGGCAGGTTGGCGCAGTTCACCGTGACGAAAGGGCGCTGCGCCAGTGGGCTGTTGGCGTGCAGGTAGCGCGCCAGGTTTTCCTTGCCGCAGCCGGTTTCGCCGCGGATCAGCACGCAGGCGCGGGTGGCGGCGACCAGTTGCGCGGTGTTGAGTAATTGGCGGAAGGCCGGCGCGTTGCCGATGAGGGCGTGGTCGTCCCCGGCGCCTATCATGTCCGCCTCGGCTGGCCGGCAGTCGCGGGATTTATTGGAAATCGCTTCATGGGTATTCTTGAGGCAAGGCTTGTGCCATTCTATTTGTCATGGAATATCAAGGTATTGAGCCAATGGCGCGCCGTGTCATATGGCGCGCCTGCGCCATATGACACGGTGACTGTAACGGCAACTTGTTGATTTCGTGGCGATCGTTATTGGCACGCGACTTGCATGGCCTCCACGGTTGATATTTTGCAACTTCCCAAGAAAAGGAACCCCATGAAAACAAAAATTCTGTTGACCCTGCCCGCGGCCACATTGCTTGCCGGCAATGCCCTCGCCGCCGATGCCGCCAAGCCGGTGCGCCTGGAAGAAGTGGTGGTCAGCGCTTCACAAATCGAAACGCCCAACCCTTTGGGTGCTTCCCAACTTGATAAGGCAAGCTTGAATCGCTTGCGGCCTGCCACCAGCGATACGGCCAGTCTTCTCAGGGATGTTCCCGGCGTCAGCCTCTACGGCGCCGGCGGCGTTTCCAGCCTGCCGGTGATCCATGGTATGGCGGACGACCGCGTGCGGACACAGGTGGATGGCATGGATATTATTTCTGCCTGCGGCAACCACATGAACCCGCCGCTTTCCTACATCGATCCGTCCAATGTGGGCAGCATCGAAGTGTTTGCCGGCGTCACCCCGGTCAGTGTAGGCGGCGACAGCATCGGCGGCACCATCCGGGTGAATTCTCCGGCGCCGGAATTTGCCGCAGCCGGACAGGGAACCCTGCTCAAAGGGCAGGCCGGCGCCTTCTATCGTAGCAACGGTAATGCCACAGGCGGCAATATTTCGGCGACGATAGCCAGCGAAAAATTGAGCATGACGTATAGCGGTTCAACCGTTGAATCCGGCAATTACAAGGCTGGAGGAGACTTCAAGCCGGCCGGGCCGGCTTTTAGAGCGGATGGCAGGTCTCAATACACCTCGACAAAATGGTTGCCCGGAGACGAGGTCGGAACGTCCATGTATAAATCGACGAATCAGTCCCTCGGCTTTGCGCTGCGCCATGAAAACCATCTGGTTGAACTCAAGTTCGGAATCCAGGACATTCCTTACCAAGGTTTCCCAAATCAGCGCATGGACATGACCGGCAATGACAGCAAACAGGTCAATCTGCGTTATACCGGCCAATACGATTGGGGCACCCTGCAAGCGCGCGCCTATAACGAACATACCCGTCACAAGATGAATTTCCTTGAAGACAAGGCATTCTGGTATAAGACTGCAACCCAAACGATAGCCGCCCCCGGCATGCCGATGGATACGGAAGGAAAAAATACCGGCGCGCAAGTCAAGGGAGACATCCTGCTTTCGGCGCGTGACATTCTCAGGGTGGGTGGCGAATATCAGCGTTATCGCTTCAATGACTGGTGGGAGCCGTCCGGCAATGGCGGCATGTCCCCGAATACGTTCTGGGATATCAATAACGGCGAACGCGATCGTTACGCTGCCTTTGCCGAGTGGGAGGCGCGCTGGACTACCCAATGGCTGAGCCAGATCGGGGTGCGCAGCGAAACGGTGAAGATGGATACCGGCACGGTGCAGGGCTATAACACTGGCGCCACATATTTGGCAGATGCAACGAAATTCAACGCCAGCGACCGCAGCCGCATCGACAACAACTGGGATTTGACCGCGCTGGCACGCTACACGCCGGCCAGTACGCAAACTTTCGAGTTCGGCTATGCCCGCAAAACCCGCTCGCCCAACCTCTATGAGCGCTACACTTGGTCAACCGGCGGCATGGCGATGAACATGATCAACATGGCCGGAGATGCCAACGGCTATGTCGGCAATCTGGAACTGAAGCCGGAAGTCGCCCACACGCTCAGCGCCACCGCCGACTGGCATGACGCGGGGCAGCAAAGCTGGGGGTTGAAGGTTACGCCTTACTACACCTACGTGCAGGATTACATCAACGCGAAGCGTTGCGCTTCCACGAACTCGAACTGCGGCGCGGCAAACCAGACCGCGACGACCGGATTTGTTTTCCTCCAGTTCGCCAATCAGGATGCTCGCCTTTACGGCCTGGATGTTTCCGGCTATTTCCCGCTGGCCAACAACACCGGCTTCGGCAGCTTCACCACAACCGGCATGTTGAATTATATCCGGGGGAAGACCGCCAGCGGCACGGACGACAACCTCTACAACATCATGCCGCTGAACGCGAAATTGGCCTTGGTACAGCGCCTGAATAACTGGACCAACATCGCTGAGGTGCAGTTTGTGGATGCCAAGGATGACGTATCGCAAATCCGCAACGAGCTTAAAACCGCCAGTTACAGCCTGCTGAACCTGCGTAGCAGCTATGCATGGAAACAGGCAAGGTTCGATGTGGGCGTGGAGAATGTGTTCAATAAACTCTACTACCATCCCTTGGGCGGGGCATATGTGGGGCAAGGAACGACCATGCCCCCGACGGGAGGCGCGCCTTACGGAATCTCCGTTCCCGGCATGGGACGTTCGATCTATGCCGGCGTAAACGTGAAATTCTGATGTCGCCCCACAAAACTAGCGGCGACCAAATCGTCGCGAAAGCCGCACTCGACCAACAATAATATTAATTTATCCTCCGATTGTTCAGCCCGTCCTCGTGACGGGCTTTTTTGTGGGCGCTCAACCGCTACGCCTTCCCGCGCGCTACGCACGCAAGGGAGGGGCGCGTGCATTTGCCGAGTATGACGGTATAATATTTTCTCAATCAATTTTAGAAACCCGCCCTGCATGGAACAATACCACGGCACCACCATCCTCTCCGCCCGGCGCGGCAACCGGGTCGCCATGGGCGGCGACGGCCAGGTGACGCTCGGCAACATCGTGGTCAAGGCCACCGCGCGCAAGGTGCGCCGCCTCTACCACGACAAGATCCTCGCCGGCTTCGCCGGCGGCACCGCCGACGCCTTCACCTTGTTCGAGCGCTTCGAGGCCAAGCTGGAAAAACATCAGGGACATCTGCTGCGTTCCGCCGTCGAGCTTGCCAAGGACTGGCGCACCGACCGCATCCTGCGCCGCCTGGAAGCGATGCTGGCGGTGGCCGACCGCGAAACCTCGCTGATTATCACCGGCAACGGCGATGTGCTCGAACCCGAATGCGGCCTGGTCGCCATCGGTAGCGGCGGCGCCTACGCCCAATCGGCGGCGCGCGCCCTGCTCGACCACACCGAACTGCCGCCGGGGGAAATCGTCAAGAAGGCGCTGACCATCGCCGCCGACTTGTGCATCTATACCAATCAGAACCATGTAATCGAGTGCCTCGATTAGTTTTTAATGTTGAGTGCTTAGTGTTGAGTTGATGAGCGGCCATGCCGCGGATTCTCAAACTGACCACTCATAACTAAACACTCAACACTGAATTAATGCCATGACCCCAATGACCCCTCAAGAGATCGTCCATGAACTGGACAAGCACATCATCGGCCAGCAGGCCGCCAAGAAAGCCGTCGCCATTGCCTTGCGCAACCGCTGGCGGCGCCGGCAGGTGGACGAGCCGTTGCGCCAGGAGATCACCCCCAAGAACATCCTGATGATCGGCCCCACCGGCGTCGGCAAGACCGAGATCGCGCGGCGTCTGGCCAAGCTCGCCAACGCCCCGTTCATCAAGATCGAGGCGACCAAGTTCACCGAGGTCGGCTATGTCGGGCGCGATGTCGATTCGATCATCCGCGACCTGGTGGAAATGTCGATCAAGCAGACCCGCGAGCAGGAAACCCGCAAGGTGCGCCACCGCGCCGAGGAAATGGCCGAAGAGCGCGTCCTCGACGCGCTCCTGCCGCCGCCGCGCGATGCCGGCTGGGATGCCGAACCGGGGCGCGGCGCCGAGGAAAACGCCACCCGCGCCAAATTTCGCAAGATGCTGCGCGAAGGCAAGCTCGCCGACCGGGAAATCGACATCGAGGTCGCGGCGTCCCAGGCGCAAATGGAAATCTTCGCTCCGCCGGGAATGGAAGACCTCACCTCGCAAATCCAGAACATGTTCCAGAACATCGGCGGCAATCGCACCAAGGCGCGCAAGCTGAAAATCGCCGAGGCGATGAAGCTGCTCACCGAGGAAGAAGCCAACAAGCTGGTCAACGATGAGGAAATGAAAATCCGCGCGGTCGCCAACGTCGAACAGAACGGCATCGTTTTTCTCGACGAAATCGACAAGGTCACCAGCCGTTCGGAAACCTCCGGCGCCGACGTGTCGCGCCAGGGTGTGCAGCGCGACCTGTTGCCGCTGGTGGAAGGCACCACCGTCACCACCAAGTACGGCATGATTAAGACCGACCATATCCTCTTCATCTGCTCCGGCGCCTTCCACCTCGCCAAGCCGTCCGACCTGATTCCCGAACTGCAAGGCCGCCTGCCGATCCGCGTCGAACTGGATTCCTTGAGCGTCGCCGACTTCGAACAGATACTCACCAACACCGACGCCTGCCTCACCCGCCAATACCAGGCGCTGCTGGAAACCGAGGGAGTGCGGCTGGACTTCCGCCCGGACGCCATCCGCCGACTCGCCGAGATCGCCTTCGAGGTCAACGAAAAGACCGAGAATATCGGCGCGCGGCGGCTCTACACCGTGATGGAACGGCTGCTCGAGGAAATCTCCTTTGAAACCGGCAAGTACGGCGGCGAAGCGGTGGTCATCGACGCGCCCTACGTCGACGGGCGTCTACGGGAACTGGCGAAGAGCGAGGACTTGGCGCGCTACGTGCTGTAGGCCAGCCCGAAGGGTAAAGTTTGGCGGAATCGCCTTCGAAGTAGGGCTTGCAGACGAGTGGCGGCCAGGAGTGTTCGTTCGGCAAACCGGGTGGCGTTGTCGCCGGGATGGGGGCAAACAGCGGCGGCCATGCGGGCAAACGCCCCCACCCCAACCCTCCCCCGCGCGCTATGCGCGCAAGGGAGGGCGTGGACGTTTGCTGAGAATAGTTCAGAGGCATATTGGAAAATTCAACCCCCCAACTCGGTTAGCCACAGATAAACACGGATAGACACCAATAAGACCACAGGCTGGCAAATATTCGTCGATCACCCGGCGGGTGTAAGGTGTGCGCTTTGCAGGGTGTCTATAAGCACATGATTATCCGCATCAATCCGTGGCTGAACGGCTTTTTACAGGTTCATCTGTCCTCCCTCTTTGTAAAAGGGGAAATGCCTGAATTTATCCCTAATGGATTTTTTGGCATCAATAGCCATTCTTGCAAGGGGGCTATTCCCCCAGCCCAAAAAAGCCCATAATTCAACCAGCTTGTTCGCTTTTGCAACAAGCCGTCACATGGCACCAGAGATGTCCCGCAAAGGGTTTTTATAGTCCGCATAGCGAAAGGAATCGAAAGTGAAAGACGACCTCAAATCGGCGCGCCGCCAGTTTCTCAGGATGGGCGCCACCGCTCTTGCCTTGATCCCCATGGTTGCCTGGCGCGGCAATGCGCATGCCGCCGTCAACGCGGGGATGCGCGCCTCGATGAAATACCAGGATACGCCCCTGGGCGACAAGGACTGTTCCAACTGTGTCCAGTTCGTGCCGGGCAAGACGCCCAAGGACTTGGGCGGCTGCAAGCTGTTCCCGGGCGATACGGAAATTGCCCCCAAGGCCTATTGCGCCGCCTGGGCAGCCATCCCGAAAAAATAAGCTCCGCCGTTTTTCTGGGAGGCGCCCACGGGCGCCTTTTTTATTGCGGCTTGGCCAGTTTGCTGTGGCGGATCGAGTAGATGAAATAAATGACTACCCCGATTGCCAGCCATACCGCGAAGCGCTGCCAGGTCGCGGTGGGAAGAAAGGCCATCAATCCGGCGCAGGAGAGCGCGCCGAGGATTGGAAAAACCGGGTTGAGGGGATTCTTGAAGGGGCGGTGGAGATGGGGCTGGCTGATGCGCAACGCCACCACGCCCAGGCACACCAGCACGAAGGCCGCCAGGGTGCCGATGTTGACCAGTTCCGCCAGTTCGCCGAGCGGGATGAAGCCGGCGATGGCGGCGATGACTAGGCCGCACAGGATGATGACCCGCACCGGCGTCCGGGTTTTCGCGTTGACGCCGGAGAAGAACGGCGGCAGCAGGCCGTCGCGCGACATGGCGAAGAATACCCGGGTCAGGCCGTAATAGAGCACCAACATCACCGTCGTCAATCCGGCGATGACGCCGGTGGCGACCAGCGCCGAAGCCCAGTTGATGCCGATGAGCTGGAGCGAATGGGCAACCGGCGAGGGGACGTTGAGCTGGTCGTAGCGCACGATGCCGGTAAGCAGGCCGGACACCGCGATGTAAATCACGGTACAGAACACCAGCGAGGCGATGATGCCGATGGGCACGTCGCGCTGGGGGTTTTTCGCTTCCTCGGCGGCGGTGGAGACGGCGTCGAAACCGACGTAGGCGAAAAACACCATCGCCGCTCCCGCCAGCACCCCGACCGGCTTGCCTTCGGGGCCGGTTTCAGACCAGCCGAAGGGCATGAACGGACTCCAGTTTTCCGGGTTGACGTGAAACACCGCTACCCCGATGAATACCGCGATGGTCAGCAGCTTGACGAAAACCATTACGGTGTTGGTCTTGGTGCTCTGGCGCACGCCGACGGCCAATAGCGCCATCAGCGCCAGCACGATGCCCGCCGCCGGCAGGTTGACGATGCCGCCCAGGCTGGGCGCTTTGGTCAGCGCCTCGGGCAGGCCGAAACCGATGGCGGCGAGGGCATTGTTGAAATAGCCCGCCCAGCCGTTGGCCACTGCCGCCGTGGCGACGCCATATTCGAGCAGCAGGTCCCAGCCGATGATCCAGGCGACCAACTCGCCGAAGGCGGCGTAGCTGTAGCCGTAGGCGCTGCCGCAACCGCCCACCGCCGAGGCCAGTTCGGCGTAGGCCAGGGCGGCGAAGGCGCAGGCGATGCCGGCGACGACGAAGGAGAGCACCACGGCGGGTCCCGCCTGGGTGGCGGCGGCGATGCCGGTCAGGACGAAAATGCCGGTGCCGATGATCGCGCCGATGCCGAGAAAAGTCAGGTCGAAGGCCGACAGGCAGCGCTTCAAGCCGGTTTCGGCGAAATCGTCCGGCGTGGTGGTCTTGGTGCGGAAAATCTGCATGGCTCCTCCCGGGGGCTTTTTTGTTAAACCTAGAAAAAGCAGTTTAGCCAAGCCACTGATTGACACGGATAATCACGGATTTCAATACTGCAAAGCGCACGCCTTACGCCCGCCGGGTGATCGGTAACTCTTTGTCGGACCGATGTCTTAATCAGTGTCAATTCGTGGCTAACTGAGTTTTTTGGGTTAAATGTCCGTGAACGGTTTTCTGTTGTTTTTCGGCGCATCCCTCCCCCGCGCGCCATGCGCGCAAGGGAGGGAGCGGCGATTTACTGAAAAAAGTTCAGAGGCGCGTATTGTTATGCCGCATGGCGACTTTACTATAAAAAACGGAAAGCTCATGGTCTTCCCGTGTTCCCCGCGATTGAACCGGGGTCATCCCCGGATAACCCTGCCGCTGGCCAGGTCGCGGATGGTCGAGGGTTTCCGGCTGCCGCCGATCCGTCCCGGCACCACCAGCACCTGTTCGCCGAAAGCCTTGCGGCAGGCGGCGGCGGTTTTGAGCGGTCGATGTCCGGCAAGGTTGGCGCTGGTGGAGACCAGCGCCGATCCCAGCACCCGGCACAGCGCCGCCGCGCCGGGGTGGGCGGTGACGCGCACCGCCAGGGCGGGATGCTTGCCGCGCAGCCAGCGTCCGGCTTTCGGTCCGGCGGGAATCAGCCAGGTATTCGGTCCCGGCCAAGTGGCCTCGACTTGGCGGCGCTGCGCTTCGCCGAGCGGGGCGATGTAGCCGTGCAATTGGCGCGCGGCGGCGGCGATCAGGATCAGCCCCTTGGCTTGCGGGCGCGCCTTGAGGCGCAGCAGGCGGCGCACCGCGCGCGGGTTGCGCGGGTCGCAGCCGAGGCCGAAGCAGGATTCGGTGGGATAGGCGATCAGCCCGCCGTGGCGGAAATGGATGCGCAGGCGCTGGAGAAAAGCGGTTTGATTAACCACGGGAAAAGATAGGCATCTCATGAAGGTTGTTCCCCCGCGTTCCCCGTGGTTAAAGCCATATGACGATTGTGTTGCTCGAAACGCTATTTTACCGGAACCTCAATCTCGCCCTCGAAAACCGTGACGGCCGGGCCGGTCATCAAAACCGGCGCATCATCGCCGTTCCAGGCGATTGACAGCGCGCCGCCGCGGGTGGCGACCCGCACCGGGCTGTCGAGCAGGCCGCGCGCGATTCCCGCCACCGCCGCCGCGCAGGCGCCGGTGCCGCATGCCAGGGTTTCGCCGGAACCGCGCTCGTAAACGCGCAGCTTGATATTGTGGCGATCCACTACCTCCATGAAGCCGGCGTTGACCCGCGCCGGGAAGTGGGGGTGGCGCTCGATTTGCGGGCCGTCCCGCTCCACCGGCCAGGCGTCCGCGTCCTCGACCAGCGTCACGGCATGGGGGTTGCCCATCGACACCGCGCTGATTTCCACGGTCTTGCCGCTGAGTTCCAGAGGATAGGTGATGGCGCGGTTTTCCGCGAGGAAGGGAATCTCGCTTGGCTCGAAGCGCGGCGCGCCCATGTCCACGGTGACTTCGCCGTTTTTCTCGAGGCGCGGCACGATGATGCCGGAAGCCGTCTCCACGCGGATTTCGCACTTGGCGGTGAGTCCCCGGTCGTGCACGAAACGCACGAAGCAGCGCGCGCCGTTGCCGCATTGCTCCACCTCTCCGCCGTCGGCGTTGAAGATGCGGTAGCGGAAATCGGCATCGCTACGGGTGGGCTTTTCCACCAGCAAAATCTGGTCGCAGCCCACCCCGAAGTGGCGGTCGGCGATAAAACGGAACTGGGCGGGAGTAAGTTCCACGGTTTGGGAAATTGCGTCGAACACCACGAAATCGTTGCCGAGGCCGTGCATTTTGGTGAATTTTAACCGCATAGCGAAATGTAGTCCTTGTAAATGCAGCGATCCATCACTACCGTCATGCCGGCGTCGCGGGCGCGCTGCGCCGCCGCCGGATTGACGATGCCTTCCTGGATCCAGATGGTGGGAATCTTGAGGGCGATGCATTCATCAACGATGGCGTCGAGATGCTCGGCGGCGCGGAAGACATCGACCAGGTCGATGGCATCCGGCACGTCGGCCAGCCGGGCATAGGCTTTTTCGCCGAGCACCTCGGCGGTGGCCGGGCGCACCGGGATGATGCGGTAGCCGAAGCGCTGCATGGCGCGGGCGACCACGAAGCTGGGGCGGTCCGGCCTGGGTGAGAGGCCAACCACGGCGATGGTCTTGATGTCTTTGAGGAGGCCGCGCAAGGCGTCGTGTGACGGATTTTGAAACATCAGCAAGTTCCCCATATCAACAGGTGCCGGTCGCTTACCGCTTCGACGCTGAAACGCGCCAGGCCGGCGGCGGCCAGTTGCGCGCGCACTTCGTCGGGACGGTAGGCGGCCAGCAGGGAGTGGTAAAAATCGTGGCGCAGCACGGCGGGCGCGCCGGCGGCATAGTGTCCGGTCAAGCGCTCCGCTTCGTCGAGCGAGGCCGGGCGCAGCAGGTCCATCACCATCGCCGGTGCGCCGGGCTTGGCCGTCTGTCGGAGGGTTTGCCACAGCACGGCGGGGTCGTGCAGATGGTGCAGCAGGCTGTTGCTGATAACGGCGTCGTAGCGCGCGGCCGCCAGCGCCGCGTCGGGCAGGTAGCGGCGCTCCAGGACGAGGCGCGCCGCCAGCCCGTGCCGTTCGACCGCTTCCCGCCCCAGCGCCA
The DNA here is from genome assembly GCA_964505475.1 of uncultured Sulfuricella sp. Taxonomy (GTDB): domain Bacteria; phylum Pseudomonadota; class Gammaproteobacteria; order Burkholderiales; family Sulfuricellaceae; genus JAGXQV01. The sequence goes on from CAZDIJ010000004.1 coordinate 67,354, forward strand.
GCATGGCTTCCGCGCCATCCACACCGGTAAGCGATACCGCCGGCAGGGCTTTGCAAAAACGGATGGAAATGTCCGCCGGGCCGCATCCCAGGTCGAGCGCGCGGCCGGCGGCGAAGGATGGAAACAGGCGGCGGAAATGCGCCACGAAGGCGTCGTGCGGTTCGCTGAAGTCAGCTTGGGCATAGGCCTGCGCCTGCGCGGGCGCATCCATCAGGTCAGGCTCGGGAACGCGCGGCAGCATGCGCCTATTCCGTCCGGGAAGAGAGCGCCGTGGCCAAGCCGGGCGGGAATGGATAAGTCGGGTGGCGGATCATGGCGTGGCGGGCTTGGGAGAGATGCCCCAATTCCACCACACTTGCCGTTTTTGCACAATCCGCCGGCTGGGCGCCGCTTAACCCGTAACGGTGAAACGCTGTACCAGGGCGCGCAGCATGTCCGCCGTCTTGCTCAAATCCTCGGTGGTTTTCCATGCCGATTGCGCGGATTGGGTGTTTTCCTCGATCAGGGTGGAAATCTGCTCCATGTTGCGGGCGACATCCTCGCTGGCCACCGATTGCTGTTTCGCGGCGGCGGCGATGTGCTGCGCCTTGTCGGTCACCTGATGGCTGGTGGCGGTGATCTGGTCGAGGTTCTTGCCGCTGGCCTTCATCAGGGTAATGCCTTCCTCCACTTCCTTCACGGCGAGATTCATCGAGGACACCGCGTTTTCGGTGGTGGACTGGATTTCGCCGACGGTGCGGGAAATGTCGGTGGTGCTGGTGGCGGTGCGCTCGGCCAGCTTGCGCACTTCGTCGGCGACCACGGCGAAGCCGCGTCCCTGCTCGCCGGCGCGCGCCGCCTCGATCGCCGCGTTGAGCGCCAGCAGGTTGGTCTGGTCGGCGATTTCCTTGATGGTGTTGGTGATTTCGCCGATGCGCTGAATCGCCTGGCTCAATTCGGTGATGGTGCCGCTCGACGATTGCACCGCCTCCACCACGCGCGATGTGGCGTCCATGCTTTTCGCCATTTGCGCGATGCTGGCGCCGACGATGCCCTGCGATTCGACGGCGGCGTGGGCGGTGTCCTCGGCGCTGGAGGCGACCTCGGTCACCGACTGGCTGACTTCCTCCATCGCCGCCGCCACTTCCTGAACCCGGTCGTGCTGGGTTTCGGAATGCTCCACCACCTGGAACATTTCGGCGTTCAGCTTGCTGGTGCGGTCCTGGATGTTGGCGGAAGCCCCGACCACCTGGCCGATGATGTTTTTCAGCTCGTCCTGCGTGGACGCCAGCGCCCCCAGCACCTGGCCGACCTCATCCTTGCCGGTAATTTCGATGCGGTTGGTCAGATTGCCTTGGGCGATTTCCTTGAAATGGCCGACCACCCTGTGCAGCGGCCGCACGATCGAGCGGATCAGCAGGATGCCCGCCGCGACGGCGAGCACGATGCCCAGCAGGGTGCCGCCGATGGCGACGTTGCGGATCAGGGCGTAGCGCGCCACGGCCTGGTCGTATTCGGCCTTGGCGGTTTCCAGGGTTTTTTGCAGCAGCGCGTCGGCGTCGCCGACCGCCGCGACATACAGCGGATTGATCTTGGTGAGGAGCACCTGGTTGGCGCTATCGAAATCGCCGTCGAGGATCGCCTTGCGGGCGGCCACCAGCCCTTCGTTCACGTACAGGGCGCGCGATGCCGCGTATTTGTCGGCGAGCGCCTGCTCCTCGGGGGTAAGCTGGCGCTTTTTGTATTCCGCGACAATCGCGGTGATTTCGTCGCGGTTCTTGATGATGGCGTCGGTGTGCGTGGAGACGGGATGGTCATGCATCTTGGCGAAAGGGCTGTCCGGCTTGTGCTGCATGGACAGCATCACCTGGGCGCGGTTTTCGTTCATCAGCAGCATGATGCGGCCGATCATCTTGGTCGGTTCCAGACGGTTGCGGTATGTTTCCTCCAGCGCCTTGTTGGCCATCACGATGCCGCCCAGCCCGATGAATCCTCCTCCCAGCATCATCAGCGCCATGAATCCCATGATTAGCGCCAGGCGGGTTTTGATACTGACGTTGTTGAAAAAATCCATCATTTATCCCTTTGTTTTTTTTGAATTTATTTTCCAGTTGGTAAATTCGCCGGGGCAAGCCGCGGCAGCCATTCGTCGATGGTCTGGAAATCAGGGGGGGCGGGACGGCCTGAGGCGGAAACGGCCGCGATGCGCGGCGCGGCGGACATCCCTTGCCGGCGCGGACGGGTGGCGAATCGGCAGGAGGGCGGTTATCGGGATATAGGCCAAAGTTTATGATCCGAGAAAAACGGAAAACCAACCTGGCAATCCCTCGGTCATGAAGCGTGGCTTGTTAGACCGGGATTTTGCGACCCCGTCTTTCGACCGGGATAGCCCTTTATCAGGAAGGGGGCATTATCCCATATTATAAAAAATGTCAAATGCGCCATATCAAGAATTTATGGATTGGCGCGGCGAAACTGACGAAGCGCAACGCTTCGGCTACAATCGCAGGCATCGAGTCCCGGTTCGTTTTCCCAATGGTTCCCCATCTCACCACCGCCTTGACCGGCCCGCTGCTTTACTTGGAACAGCATATTCTCGACGCCCAGCCGGCCATCGAGCACTGGTTCCGCAGCCGTTGGCAGAAGCACCGCACGCCGTTTTACGCCTCGGTGGACTTGCGCAACGCCGGGTTCAAGCTGGCGCCGGTGGACACCAACCTGTTTCCCGGCGGCTTCAACAACCTCAATCCCGACTTTCTGCCGCTGTGCGTGCAGGCGGCGATGTCGGCGGTGGAAAAAATCTGCCCGGTGGCGCAGCGTTTCCTGCTGATCCCGGAAAATCACACGCGCAACCTTTTTTACCTGCAAAACGTCGCGGCATTGGCCACCATCCTGCGCCAGGCCGGCCTCGACGTGCGCATCGGCAGCCTGTTGCCGGAAATCGCCGCGCCCACCCCATTCGATCTGCCCGGCGGCAACACGCTGATTCTGGAGCCGGTCAGGCGCGACGGCGACCGCCTGGCGCTGGACGGCTTCGACCCCTGCGCCATCCTGCTCAATAACGACCTCTCCGGCGGGGTTCCGGCCATCCTTCAAGACCTCGACCAGTTCGTCATCCCGCCGCTGCACGCGGGCTGGGCGACACGGCGCAAAAGCAATCACTTCGCCGCCTACAATCGCGTCGCCGACGAATTCGCCAGGCTGCTGCACATCGACCCGTGGCTGATTAACCCGTTTTTCGCCCGCTGCGGCGAGATCGACTTTCACGGGCGGCAGGGCGAGGAATGCCTGGCCGCGCACATCGACGACATGCTCCAGGATATTGCCGAGAAATACCGCGAATATGGGGTGGAGCAGGAGCCGTTCGTGATCGTCAAGGCCGATGCCGGCACCTACGGCATGGGCATCATGACGGTGAAGGACGCCAGCGAGGTGAAAGGACTCAACCGCAAGCAGCGCAACAAGATGGCGGTCATCAAGGAAGGCCAGGCGGTGCACGAGGTCATCATCCAGGAAGGGGTCTATACCTTCGAATACCTCAACGGCGCGGTGGCCGAGCCGGTGGTCTACATGATCGACCATTTCGTGGTCGGCGGCTTCTATCGCGTCCATACCGGGCGTGGCCGGGACGAGAACCTCAACGCGCCGGGCATGCGCTTCGAGCCGCTGGCGTTTCAGACCGCCTGCACCCTGCCGGATAGCTCGGCGGCGCCGGATACCGCGCCCAACCGCTTCTACGCCTACGGGGTGGTGGCGCGCCTCGCCTTGCTGGCGGCGGCGCTGGAGTTGGAATCGTGAATCTGGCCTTCATCCTCGACCCTCTCGACACGCTCAAGACCTACAAGGATTCCAGCTTCGCCATGATGCGCGCGGCGCAGGCGCGCGGCCATGCGCTGTTCGCGCTGATGCGCGAGGATGTGGCGCTGGCGGACGGCAGGGTGGCCGGTTATGCCCGTCCGCTGACGCTGACCGGCGCGGATGGTGTCTGGTATCGCGCCGGAGACGCCGAGGCGTGGGCGCTGGCGGATTTCGATGCGGTGCTGATGCGCCAGGACCCGCCCTTCGACATGGAGTATCTCTACGCCACCTACCTGCTCGAACTGGCCGAGGCGCAGGGGGCGCGGGTCTTCAATCGCCCCGCCGCGCTGCGCGATTTCAATGAGAAGCTGTCCACCGCGAAATTTCCCCAGTTCAGCCCGCCGACGCTGGTGACGCGGCGCGCCGAGCTGATCCACGAATTCCTCGCGGCGCACGGCGACATCATCCTGAAGCCGCTCGATGCGATGGGCGGCAGTTCGATCTTCCGCCTGCGGCGGGACGATCCCAACCTCAACGTGATCGTCGAGACCATGACCCGGCTGGGGCGGCGGACAGTGATGGCGCAGCGCTACATCCCGGAAATCGCTCAGGGCGACAAGCGCATCCTGCTGATCGACGGCGAGCCGGCGCCCTACGCCCTAGCGCGCATTCCTCGGGCGGGCGAGACGCGCGGCAATCTCGCCGCCGGCGGCACGGGGGTGGCGCAGCCGCTTTCGGCGCGCGACCGGGAGATCGCGGCGGCGCTCGGCCCGCAACTGCGCGAGGCCGGGCTGTTCCTGGTGGGGCTGGACGTGATCGGTGACTGGCTCACCGAAATCAACGTCACCAGCCCCACCGGCTTCCAGGAAATCACCGCGCAGAGCGGTTTCGACGTGGCGGAGATGTTCGTCGCGGCGCTGGAGAAGGCATGCCGTTGAGCCTTTTCACCGCAGAGGCGCAGAGACGCAGAGAAAATCTCACGCCTTTCACCCTCTGCGCCGCAGCGCCCCTGCGGTTCCTGGCGGTTTTCCTGATGTTGCCCTTGCTGGTTTCCTGCGCCAGGGAAACCCCGGTTTACCATCAGCAAAGCTATGTTTTCGGCACGCTGGTGGATGTCACCATCGCTGGCGAGGACGAGGCGCGGGCGCGGCAACTGACCGGCCAGGTGCTGGCCGAATTCGATCGCCTGCACCGTACCCTGCACGCCTGGAAACCCAGCGAGCTGTCGCGTCTCAACGCGGCGTTCGCGCGCGGCGAAAGAGCGCCGCTCAGTCCCGAGCTGGCGGCGATTCTCCGCGATGCCGCCGCGCTGTCGGCGCAATCGGGCGGCGCTTTCAACCCGGCCATCGGCGGGCTGGTCAAGCTGTGGGGCTTCCAGAGCGACGAATTCACGCCGCTGCGCCCCGATCCGGCGGCGCTGGCGGCCTGGGTCAAGGCCGCTCCGGGGATGGACGACATCGTGGCAGAAAACGGCTTCGCCTCCAGCCGCAACCCGGCGGTGCGGCTCGATCTGGGAGGCTACGCCAAGGGCTATGCGCTTGATCTGGCGGCGGCTTCCTTGCGCGCCCAGGGGGTCGGGGGGGCGCTCATCAACATCGGCGGCAACATTCTCGCCATCGGCAGCCGCGGCGGGCAGCCGTGGCGGGTAGGCATCCAGCATCCGCGCAAGCCGTCGGCCATCGCCACGCTGGAACTCGGGGACGGCGAGGCGATCGGCACTTCCGGCGATTACCAGCGGTTTTTCGAAATCGACGGCAAGCGTTACTGCCATATCATCGACCCGCGCAGCGGCTACCCTGTGCAGGGGGTGGAGGCGGTGACGGTGCTGGTGGCGCCCGGCCGCCTGGCCGGGACGCTCTCGGATGTCGCTTCCAAGCCCCTGTTCATCGCCGGGGCGGCGGGCTGGCGCGAGGCGGCGGCGCGCATGGGGATAGCCGGCGCGCTGCTGATCGACGCGCGCGGCGAAATCCATCTTACCCCCGCCATGAAAAAACGCTTGCGCTTCACGGAAAAAACGCCGGTAGTGCACGAGGCGCCGTGAAAGGAATAGAATTGCTCTTTTTTCGTCGGATGGTTCCGCATGGTCGGCATACTCATCATCGCGCACGGTAATTTGGGCGACAGCCTGATCCATTGCGCCCAGCATGTTTTCTCCGGCAGGGAGCTGCCGTTGCGCCAGATGGGCGTGACGGTGCACGACGATCCGGTGGCGCTGGCGCCGCAGGCGCGCGAGCTGGTGCGCCTGCTCGACGAGGGTGACGGGGTGCTGGTGCTGACCGACATGTACGGCGCCACGCCTTCCAACATCGCCTGCCGCCTGCTCGACCCGGGCAAGATCGAAGGCATTTCCGGCGTCAGCATGCCGATGCTGGTGCGGGCGCTGACCTATTGCACCAGCCCGCTGGCGACGGTGGTGGAAAAGGCCATGTCCGGCGGCCGCGACGGCGTGGTGCACATAACCATGGAAGCCTGTGATGTTACGGCAAGATATTGAAATAACGAATAAACTAGGCCTGCATGCGCGGGCTTCGGCGAAGCTGACCCAGCTTGCCGGCCAGTTCAAGAGCGACATCTGGATCACCCGCAACGACCGCCGCGTCAACGCCAAGAGCATCATGGGCGTGATGATGCTGGCCGCCAGCAAGGGCGCCACGGTCAGCCTGGAAATCGACGGCGAGGACGAGGGGGCGGCGATGCATTCCCTGGCGGCCTTGTTCGGCGACAAATTCGGAGAAGGCGAGTGAGCTTCACCCTGCACGGCGTCGGCGTTTCCGGCGGCATCGCCATCGGCTATGCGCACCTGGTGTCGCATGCGGTGCTGGAAGTGCCGCACTACGTGGTGCCGCGCAACCTGCTGGTGGAGGAAATCGAGCGTTTCCAGTCGGCCATCGCGGCCACCCGCGAGGAGTTGGAAGCGCTGCGCGCCAACATCCCGGCGGGCGCCCCGCCGGAGTACGGCGCCTTTCTCGACCTGCATCTGCTGATCCTGGAGGATTCCACCCTGTCGGTGGTGCCGCTGCAACTGATCGAGACCCAGCAGGTCAACGCCGAGTGGGCGCTCAAGCAGCAGATGGACGCCCTGCTCGAACAGTTCCAGCAGATCGAGGACGATTACCTGCGCGAGCGCGAGCGCGACGTGGTGCAGGTGGTGGAGCGGGTGCTCAAGGCGCTGCTCGGCCACCCCAGCGCCATGCCCATGCCCACCGGCAGCGAGCAGAACCGCATCCTGGTGGCGCACGACCTGTCTCCCGCCGACATGATGTTGTTCAAGCAGAACCGCATCGCCGCCTTTACCACCGATGTCGGCGGCGCCACCTCGCACACCGCGATCATGGCGCGCAGCCTGAACATTCCTTCGATCGTCGCGCTCCATCACGCGCGCGAGATGATCCACGAAAACGAACTGCTGATCGTCGATGGCCAGCAGGGCGTGGTGATCGTCAACCCGGACCGGCAGATCCTGGCCGAATACCGCCTGCGCCAGAGCCAGTGGGAGCTGGAAAAGCAGAAGCTCAAACGCCTCAAGAGCACCGCCGCCACTACCCTCGATGGGGTGCCGGTGGAGTTGCACGCCAATATCGAGTTGCCGCAGGACATGGCGCAGGTGAAGGAGGCGGGCGCCACCGGCATCGGCCTGTTCCGCAGCGAATTTCTGTTTCTCAACCGCGACGGCCTGCCCGGCGAGGAAGAACAATACCGCGCCTACCGCCAGGTGGCCGAGAGCATGAAGGGGTTGCCGGTCACTATCCGCACCCTCGATCTCGGCGCCGACAAGCACCTCACCGGCACCACCCGCGAGAGCGCCAATCCCGCCCTGGGGCTGCGCGCCATCCGCCTGTGTCTGGCCGAGCCGCAATTGTTCCATACCCAGTTGCGCGCCATTCTGCGCGCCTCGGCTCATGGCAAGGTGCGCATCCTGATCCCGATGCTGTCGTCGCTGGCGGAATTGCGCCAGGCCATGCACATGATCGTCCATGCCAAGCAGAGCCTGGCGCTGGACGACATCCCCTTCGATCCCAAGGTGCCCCTCGGCGGGATGATCGAGATACCGGCGGCGGCGCTGGCGGCGGCGGCCTTCGCCAGGGATCTGGATTTCCTTTCGATCGGCACCAACGACCTGATCCAGTACACTCTGGCCATCGACCGCACCGACGATGCTGTGGCGCACCTCTACGACCCCCTGCATCCGGCGGTGCTGCAATTGATCGCCGGCACCATCGCCGCCGCCGACAAGGCCGGCATATCGGTTTCGGTGTGCGGCGAAATGGCCGGCGACCCGGCGCTGACCCGCCTCCTCCTCGGTCTTGGGCTGCGCCAGTTTTCCATGCACCCGGCGCACATCCTGACCGTCAAGCAGCAGGTGCTGAAGGCGGAATTGCCGAAGATCGCCGGCATCGCGCAGAAGATGCTGAAGACCCACGACCCGGAAAAGATGCACCAGTTGCTGGAGCGGCTCAATCAATAATCAGGGGCTAGAGGCTAGGGGGCGTCTCGCTGCGCAGGGGTTTTCAAAAAATACTAAAACATACGAAACTGAACTTATAATTCGTCCATGCACCAACACGCCAATTCCGTCGGCATCGTTGCTTCGCGCAACGTGCATTTCGATACGCCCGTCACCCTGAAAAGCGGCGCCACGCTGGACAGCTACGATCTGGTTTACGAGACCTACGGCGAACTCAATGCCGCCAAGTCCAACGCCATCCTGATCTGCCACGCGCTGTCCGGGCACCACCACGTCGCCGGCTACCATACGGAAAAAGACAAATATCCCGGCTGGTGGGACAACATGATCGGGCCAGGCAAGCCGGTCGATACCAACCGTTTTTTCGTGATCGGCGTCAACAATCTGGGCGGCTGCCACGGCTCCACCGGCCCGTCCAGTCCCAACCCCAAGACCGGCAAGCCCTACGGTTCGTCCTTTCCGGTGGTGACGGTGGAAGACTGGGTGGAAACCCAGGCGCGGCTGGCCGATCATCTCGGCATCGAGCGCTTCGCTGCGGTGATCGGCGGCAGCCTGGGCGGGATGCAGGCGCTGCAATGGAGCATCTCCCACCCGGAGCGCCTGCGCCACGCGCTGGTGATCGCCGCGGCGCCCAAGCTCACCGCCCAGAACATCGCCTTCAACGACGTGGCGCGCCAGGCCATCCTCACCGACCCGGACTTCCACGGCGGCGACTACTACGGGCACGGCGTGGTTCCCCGGCGCGGCCTGCGCATCGCGCGCATGCTGGGGCATATCACCTATTTGTCGGACGATGCGATGGGGGAGAAATTCGGCCGCATCCTCAAGAACGAGACCTTCCAGTTCGGCTACGACGTTGAGTTCGAGATCGAATCCTATCTGCGCTACCAGGGCGACAAGTTCGCCGACAGCTTCGATGCCAACACCTATTTGCTGATGACCAAGGCGCTCGACTACTTCGATCCCACCCACCACCACCGCTGCTCCTTGAGCCGGGTGCTCAAGCCCGCCAGCGCCGATTTCCTGGTGGTGTCGTTCACCAGCGACTGGCGCTTCGCGCCGAGCCGCTCGCGCGAAATCGTCAAGGCGCTGCTGGATAACGAGCGCCACGTCAGCTATGCGGAAATCACCGCGGCGCACGGCCACGACGCCTTCCTCATGCCCGACCCCCATTATCACGAGGTGGTGCGCGCCTACATGAACAACGTCCGGGAGAATGCCGCATGACCGCCCGTCCCGAATTCGCCGCCATCGCGCAATGGGTGACGCCCGGCGCCAAGGTGCTCGACCTCGGCTGCGGCGACGGCAGCCTGCTCCAATACCTGCGCGAAACCCGCAATGCGCGCGGCTATGGCATCGAGATCGCCGATCCCAACATCGTCGCCTGCATCGGCAACGGCATCGACGTCATCCAGATGGACCTGGAAAGCGGTCTGTCCGGCTTCGAGCCGCAATCCTTCGATTTCGTGATCCTGTCGCAAACCCTGCAAGCGATCAAGAACATCGACCTGATGGTCAGCGAGATGCTGCGGGTGGGCAAGCACGGCATCGTCACCTTGCCCAATTTCGGCTACTGGCGCCACCGTTTGCAAATTCTCCGGGGCAACATGCCGGTTTCGGAAGACCTGCCTTACCAGTGGTTCGATACCCCCAACATCCACCTGTGCACCTTCGACGATTTTGAGAGTTTCTGCCGCGACCGGGGAGTGGAGATACGCGAGCGCCGGGTGATGCACGACGGCCAGGCGGTCACGCTGCTGCCCAACCTGTTCGGCAGTCTGGCGGTGTACCGGCTGGAGCGGTCAGCCTGAAGCCTCGGCGGCCGGCAGCGTCAGTGTGAATTCCGCGCCGTTCTCGGCGTTCCTGGCCGTGATGGCGCCGCCCATGTTCTCCATAACCATCCGCGACATATACAGGCCGATGCCGGTGCCGGTTTCCTTGGTGGAGAAATAGGGGTCGAAGATTCTCGGCAAGACCTCTTCCGCGATTCCGCCGGCATTATCCTTCAGCGCGACGTAAACCCGCTCGCCGTCCCGTCCGAGCCGGATATCCACCCTGCCGTCGGCAACCGTTCTCTCGTGGATGGCGTCCTTGGCGTTGCTGAGCACATTGAGCAGCACTTGGGAAAACTCGTTCTGAAAACCGCTTGCCTCGAAATCCTCGGATTCCTCGACGGCAAGGGCGATGCCGTTGTTCTTGAAGCTGTGGCGGAGCAGATTGAGCGTATCCTCGACGGCCTGGCGCAAGCTGAAATTTCGTTTCAGCTTGTTGGGTTTGAAAAAATTGCGGAAATCGTCGATGGTGTTCGACATGTTCTGGATGAGCTGCCGCCCCTTGCCGACCGCCGCGTCGAGGTAGGGTTTGTCGAGTTCGTCGTACTCGTAGGCGTCCTTGATGTTGGAAAGGATCAGGGTCAACGCATTGATGGGCTGGCGCCACTGATGGGCGATATTGCCGATCATTTCCCCCATCGCCGCCAGGCGCGCCTGCTGAATCATCAGCCGCTCGTTTTCGAGATTCCTGGCGACTTCCTCGCTGACGCGCGACTCCAGGGTTTCATTGAGTTCGCGCAAGGCGCGGTCGGTATTGAGGCGCTCGGTAATGTCGCGGGCGCTTTCTATGATGGCGAAAACCTTGCCGTCCCGGTCTTTCAGCGGCGAAGCCAGCAATTCGACGTGGCGCGCCTCACCCGCCGCGTTGAAATGCTCGTGGATCACCGCCGCCGGTTTGTCCGACTTCAGCGCCGCTTCGAGAGGGCAGGGGTGTTCCTTGCTGTCGCAAGGCGTTTCGCGGCGGTGGGAAATCTGGTAGCAAAAGCGCGGTTCTTGCCCCGCCGCTTGCAGGCCGGATTCGCCGCCGGGATGATTGGAAAGGATCACCCGGTAATCGGTGCCGATCACCATCATCGGGTCGGGCATGCCGTCGATGACCGACTGGAGGAACTGCCGCTGGCTTGCCAGTTCACGGGTGCGCTGTTCCACCAGCGTACCGAGGTGATGCATGAAGCGATGATTGAGCAGCAGGCGCCCGAGTATCTTGCAGAACAGCAGCAACAGGCGTTCGTGCCACAGGTTGAAAAAGTCGGGAACCGGGTAATAGACGTTGAGCACGCCGAGAACCTGGTTCTCGCAGGCGATCGGCACGCAGATCAGCGAACCTTGCGCCGCCTTGTCGGCGATGCCGAATTGCTTGAATTGCGGGTCGTCGGCGCAGGAGCGGCAATGCTCGATGGCGCCGCTTTGGGCGGTGCGTCCCATGAGTCCCTCGCCCAGCCTGTAGGTTTTGCCGGGCGGGCGCTGGGCGGCAATTTCGTCCGGGTCAACGATGTCCTTCAGCATGTCGTCCCAGTCCAGTCCGGCGGCGTTGGTCAGCGTGCCGTCCTTGTCCAGCAGGAAAATCGAGCAGCGTTCCATGTCCTGGTTCGCCATCAGCGCTTCCAGCGCTCCCTTGAGCAATTGGGGTTCATCCTGGTTGCGCAGGGAGATTTCCGTCAGCCCGTGCAGGGCGGACAGGGAGTCGAGCAGGTTGACGATGTGGCGGTTGAGTTCCAGCGAGGCTTCGGCGTAAAGCGGGGCGGTCATCGTCAGGCCTTACCGAAAAGAGCGGCCATTTCCTGGATGGACTCCAACTTGCCGCGCATCTGTTCCCAAAGCTTTTCCGCCTTGGCCAGGGGAATGCCCAGCGCCTCCAGGGACGGGGTTTCGGCGTCGAATTCCTCCACGCCGTCGGTGATCTGGTTGGCCCAGCGGGAGCAAATACCTTCCAGCAGCACCAGCGGCCAGCATTCGCTGCGGTAGTCGCGGTCGTAATGGTGCTTCATCACCAGCAAAATATCATCGGGCAGGTGCCATTTGCTACCCAGCCAAATGCCCGCCTGGTAATGGTCGATGTCGAGCCGGTCGCGGATGTGTTCGCCGAGGTTGCGGCCGGGGTTGGCCTCGAAGGCGGCAAACGCCGAATCCATCTGCTCCGGGTAGAGATGCACCAGCGCCAGCAGGCCGAGATTGTGCAACAGCCCGGTCATGTAGACGCTGTCGCCGGGGGGGCGGAGCCTTTCCTGGACATGCGGATAAAGCGCGCTGCTCATCAGGGCGGTGATGACCGCGGAAACCCAATAGCGTTCCACCTGAAAGCGGGGGCAGCGGCTGGTTTGGAATACCCCGGACAGCGCCAGTCCGACGGCGACGCTTTTCACCGTGACCATGCCGAGCACGGAAATGGCGCGCGGCAGCGAATGCACCTGTCCCTGCTGGCCGAAGAAGGAGGAATTGGCCAGCCCCAGCAAGCGCGCCGCGATCGTCGGGGATTCGCTCAGAATGTCGGCCAGCGCGCCATGGGCAATGGTCGGGTTTTCGCAACTGCTCAGAATGCGCTGGACGTCCGGCGATAGGGTCGGCAGTTCCTTTTGCTTTTGAATTTCCTGGCGGGCTTGTTCTATGGACATGTGAATACGGCTCGCGACAAATGAAACGGCTGGTCTGAATCGGTATCCAGTGCAACTTCACTGTAACATAACCGGAAAAAAATAAAATGTCTTGGCGATGCCGGTTAAGCGGCTTGCATGCCGCGTGCCGGCGCTAGCCGATAAACAACCGGTACAGTCCCAACACGCCGAAGCCGCCCACCAGCAATCCGGCGGCCAGCCTGACGTTGCGGTTCTGCATGAAATCCTTGAGTTGGCGGGCGAAGTAGCCCATCGCCAGGAGGTTGGGCAAGGTTCCCAGGCCGAAGGCCAGCATGATCGCGCCGCCGCCCAGCGTGCTGCCGCTGGCCAGCGCCGAGATCAGCATGCTGTACACCAGCCCGCACGGCACCCAGCCCCACAGCGCGCCGAGCGCCAGCGCTTGCGGCACGCTGGTGACCGGCAGCAACTTGCGCGAATAGGGTTGCAGGCGCTGCCAGATACCCGCGCCGGCGCCCTCGATGCGCAGCACCAGCGACGACAGCCCGGCGAGATACAGCCCCAGCGCCACCAGCAGCAGGTTGGCCAGCAGATACAGCACCTGTTTCACCGGCAGGATGTTGGCCAGCAGCAGGCTGCTCGCCCCCGCCGCCCCGGCGATGGCGCCGACCAGCACGTAGCTGGCGATGCGCCCGGTGCTGTAGGCCAGGTGGAAGCGCCATTGCGGCGCCTGGTTGGGCAGTTGCAGGCTGAGCGCGCCGACGATGCCGCCGCACATGCCGACGCAGTGGGTGCCGCCGAGCAGTCCGACGAGGAAGACCGAGATGAGGTTGAGTTCCATGGAGCCGGAATTGTGACACAGGCGGGCGCTCGCTCAAAGCCATGGTTTCGGGTATGGTAGCGTCCCATGCAGAGCGAACTATCCCACCCGACCTGGCGCCAGGCGCTGTACAACCGGCGCATGCTGATCTGCATCTTCACCGGCTTCAGCTCCGGCCTGCCGCTGTATATCCTTATCAGCCTGCTGCCGGCCTGGCTGCGTTCCGAGCAGGTCGATCTCAAATCCATCGGCCTGTTCGCCCTGATCCAATTGCCCTACACCTGGAAATTCCTCTGGGCGCCGCTGCTCGACCGTTACGTGTGGCCGCTGCTGGGGCGGCGCCGTGGCTGGATGCTGGCGACGCAGATCGCGCTGCTGTTGTCGCTGCCGCTGTTCGGCTGGCTGGAGCCCAAGCTGGATTTGTGGACGATCGCCTATCTGGCGGCGGCGGTGGCGCTTTTCTCCGCCACCCAAGACGTGGTGATCGACGCCTACCGCCGCGAAATCCTGCTTGATGTGGAACTGGGGCTGGGCAACGCCATCCACGTCAACGCCTACCGCATCGCCGGCCTGGTGCCCGGCTCGCTGTCGCTGATCCTGGCCGATCATTTGCCGTGGAGCAGCGTGTTCCTGATTACCGCCCTGTTCATGCTGCCCGGCGTTGCCATGACCTTGCGCGTGAGCGAACCCGAGTTGGCCAAGGCGGCGCCGAAAACCCTGGGACAGGCGGTGGTCGAGCCGTTCCACGAATTCGTCACGCGCGAGGGCTGGCGTCCGGCCTTGCTGATCCTCGCCTTCATCTTCTTCTACAAGCTCGGCGACAGCATGGCCACCGCGCTGGCCACCCCCTTCTACCTCGACATGGGGTTTTCCAAGTCGGAAATCGGCCTGATCGCCAAGCACGCCGGATTGTGGCCGAGCGTGATCGGCGGGCTGCTGGGCGGGCTGTGGATGATCCGCCTGGGCGTCAACCGCGCGCTGTGGCTGTTCGGCGTGGTGCAGGTGGTGTCGATTCTGGGTTTCGCCTGGCAGGCGCGCGCCGGCTACGATCCGGTGCTGCTCGCCGCCGTGATTAGCTTCGAGGCGCTCGGGGTGGGGCTGGGCACCACCGCCTTCGTCGCCTTCATCGCCCGCGCCACCCATCCGCTTTACACCGCCACCCAGTTCGCCCTCTTCACCAGCCTGGCGGCGGTGCCGCGCACCTTCGCCAACGCCGCCACCGGTTATCTGGTCGAGGGGATGGGCTGGTTCGGCTTCTATCTGCTGTGCACCGTGCTGGCTCTGCCGGGCATGCTGCTGCTGCTGAAGGTGGCGCCGTGGGGGGGGAGGGATGAGAAAGTATGCGCCGTGCGCCCCATGGCGCCGGTTAAGAATGTTCCGTTATAGCCGGCGGGATTGGTTTGGTGTGGGGGTGTGGTCGTATCTTGTTATGGACAAGATATATATCCTTGTTGGGGGCTGAAATGCACTGGAATATTGCCGAAGCCAAGCAGAATTTGTCCGACGTGGTGCGCCACGCGGCGAGCGAGCCGCAGTTGATTTGCAACCGGGGGCGTGAGGTGGCGGTGCTGGTGGATGCCGACACGTTCCGGGCTTTTCAAGCCTGGCGCGAACCCGTTCCAGCCGTGTTGCGCTGGGCCGAAATGGTCGGTTCGGCCACGTTGAGCGTGGTGACGGTGGAGGAATTTATTACGGCCTGACGTGGCATCCCAACCCGCGAATCTTGGCGTGGTTCGAGAATTTCCTGGCAGGCTCCACGGTATTGCCGATCACCGACGAAATTGCCCGCCGCGCCGGAGAGCTGCGAGGCGGACTAACTTGCCGTGGGCAGGTGCGTACCCAGGCCGATATGCTGATTGCCGCAACCGCCCAGCTCCACCGGCTGGTATTGGTTACGCGCAATACCCGCGATTTCGAGGGGTGTGGCATCGGGTTGTTTGATCCTTTCCAACTTGCGCACGACGAAAAGGGGTGGCGGGAACGGCTTGCCGCTTCAGAACGGCCAGTCGTAGTCGATGGTCAGCGGCGCGTGGTCGGAAAAGCGGCTATCTTTCCAGACGGCGGCGCGTTCGGCGGTCGCGGCGATGCTTGGGGTGGCGATCTGGTAGTCGATGCGCCAGCCGACGTTCTTGGCCCAGGCCTGGCCGCGGTTCGACCACCAGGTGTAGGCTTCCCCGCCGGCGTCCGGGTGGAGGCGGCGATACACGTCAATCCAGCCGGTTTCGTCGAAGACTCTGCTGAGCCAGTCGCGTTCCTCGGGGAGGAAACCGGAATTCTTGCGGTTGCCTTGCCAGTTTTTCAGGTCGATTTCCCGGTGGGCGATGTTCCAGTCGCCGCATAGCACGACCTCCCGTCCGCTGGCCATCAGCTCGCGCAGGTGGGGCTGGAAGCATTCCATGAAGCGGAACTTGGCCGCCTGCCGTTCCTCGCCGCTGGAACCGGAGGGCAGGTAGACCGAAACCATGCTCAGCTTGCCGAACCGTGCTTCGATATAGCGTCCCTCGGCGTCGATGGCGGCGATGCCCAGCCCCTCGATCACCTTGTCCGGTTCGCGCCGGGCATAAATGCCGACGCCGCTGTAGCCCTTTTTCCCGGCGTAATGAAAATAGCCGCGCCAGCCTTGCGGCGCGGTCATGGCCGGCGTCAGGTCGGCGGCCTGGGCTTTTAGCTCCTGGAGGCAGACGATGTCGGCATGCTGCTCCGGCAGCCAGTCAAAAAAGCCCTTGTTGGCGGCGGAGCGGATGCCGTTGAGATTCAGCGTTATAATGCGCATAGGTTATTTTTCGGGTCGGATTCCGGGATGTCAGACTTCAAGCAGGATTTCATTCGTTTCGCCATCGCCAGCCAGGTGTTGTGTTTCGGCGAATTCAAGACCAAGGCGGGGCGTCTCAGCCCGTATTTCTTCAATACCGGCCTGTTCAGCGATGGCGCGTCCTTGCGCCAGCTCGGCCAATTTTACGCGAAAGCGATCCTTTCCGCCGGGATCGAGTTCGACATCCTTTTTGGCCCGGCCTACAAGGGCATCCCGCTGGTGGCGGCGGTGGCGATCGCCCTGGCGGAAGCCGGGCGCAACGCGCCGTTCGCCTTCAACCGCAAGGAAGCCAAGGATCACGGCGAGGGCGGCACCATCGTCGGGGCGGCCTTGTCGGGGCGGGTGCTGATCGTCGATGACGTGATTTCGGCGGGCACCTCGGTGCGCGAGTCGGTGGCGCTGATCCAGGCCAACGGCGCCACGCCGTGCGGGGTGATGATCGCGCTCGACCGCCAGGAACGCGGCAGCGGCGAACTCTCCGCGGTTCAGGAAGTGACCCGCCATTACGGCCTGCCGGTGACCGGCATCGCCACCTTGGCGGACATCGTCGCCTACCTGCAAAGCCAGCCGGAAATGGCCGGGAATTTGCAGGCGGTTTTACGCTACCGGGAACAATACGGAATTTCGGGAGAATGACCATGCGTTTGCTGACAGCTATTAAAAAAATGCTTGCAAAGCGAGACAGTTTCCCTCTTTCCCTCTGGGAGAGAGTTAGGAGAGAGGGAGATGGCCGCGGTGAATCGCAACAGGCGACAAAACCGCGGTTCGCCATGGCCATTATGTTGTTGGCTCTAGCCAGCCTACCGGCCGGCGCTGGCACCATCAAGAAATGGGTGGACGAGCGCGGCGTGACCCATTACGGCGACACCATTCCGCCGCAATATCTGAACCAGGGCAGCACCGAAATCAGCGCGCAGGGCATCGTGGTGAAGAAAATCGAGCGCGCCGCCACGGCGGAGGAACGCAAGGCGCTGGAAGACGAGAAGACCCGCCAGGAGGAAGCCCAGCAGCGGGAAATGGAGCAGCAGCGGCGCGATCGGGCGCTGCTCAATACCTATACCAGCGAAAAGGAAATCGACCTGGCGCGCGAGCGCAATTTGCAGCAGGCCGCCGTCCAGGCCAAGAGCGCCGAACTGCGCATCAAGCAAGTCGAGGAACGCCTGGCTAAATTCCGCCGCCAGGCCAACGCCGTGACCCAATCCGGCAAGCCGCCGCCCGCCGATTTGCGCGACGACATCGCCGAAGCCGAGCGGGAAATCCAGCGCTTGCGCGAGAGCGTCCAGCAGAAGCAGAAGGACATGGAAGCGATACGCGCCCGTTTCGACGGGGACAAGCAGCGTTTCCGCGAATTGACGCTGAAAAAGTAGGCCGCCGATGCCGGTTGACAATTGTCAGGTAGCGGCTACAATCCGCCTCGTAATAACTATTCCTGAATAAAGGCCACCCCGTCCGAAAGGCGGGGGCGCAAAGTTCCAGTCTACCGGGGTTTCCCCCATGGCTGCGGAATTGCCGGGTAAGGTGGGGCGCATCGGCGCCCCGGTGAGCAGCCGTCAATTTCGTGATGAACATGTTGCCGAAGATTTCCATCTCCAGCCCTGCCGGGCAAACTGGCTTTCCGCTCCATCCTTCCCTTCATCGTTTTTCCACGCCGAGAAAATTTACCGCGTTAGAACGGCCATTGCGCTGGCGCGGCGTAAAACCATTTCAGATTGTTTTCGAGGAATAAACAGCAATGAAAATCAACATGCCGGTCACCCAGCGGGAAATTCCCTTTCCCCAGGGCAAAATCCTGGTTTCCAAGACCGATCTCAAGGGCATCACCACCTACGCCAGCGACGCCTTCGTCGAGCTTAGCGGCTATTCCCGCGGGGAGCTGATCGGCAAGAACCACAACATCGTGCGCCATCCCGACATGCCGCCGCAGGCTTTCGCCTGGCTGTGGGATACGGTCAAGGAAGGGCGTCCGTGGCGCGGGGTCGTCAAGAACCGCAGCAAGAGCGGCGACCATTACTGGGTGGACGCCTTCGTCGTGCCGGTGCGCAAGGACGGCGCCATCGTCGGCTACATGTCGGTGCGCTCGGCGCCGACGCGCCAGCAGGTGAGCGAAGCCGAGGCGCTGTACCAGAAACTCAATGAAACCAAGGCGCCGATCAAGACCGGCGGCGGGCTGCTGAAAAGCCTGTCGATCCGGGCGCGGCTGGTGCTTATCATGGCCTTCATGGCGGTGATGCTGGCGGGCGGCGCGGCCGTCGGGCTGGGCGGGCTGTTCCTGACCAACAATGCGCTCAACGAAGCCTATCAGGAGCACCTCAAGCCCTCGCTCGCCATTGCGAAAATGGTGCATCTGCTGGGCGACAACCGTGCCCAGATCATGTTGGGCATCCAGCACAACCCGGAAAATCCCCATTCGAAGCTGCACGACCATCCCGTTTCCCTTCACATCGAAGCCACCCTCAAGAACCGCGAGCAGATCGAGAGCCTGCGCGCGGAATATCAGAAACACCGGATCGGCGGGGAAGAGCGGGCGCTGATGGAGGCCTTCTTCGCGGCGCGCGACACCTATTCCGCCGAAGGCGTCTCGCTGGCGCGCGAGGCGCTCAAGGCGGGGGACTACGGCAAGGCCAGCGAATTGCTGCTGCAAAAGATCAACCCGCAATTCAAGGAGCTTTCCGCTCGCGCCGACGATCTCCAGGCTTACCTGTCCCGGAGCGGGGAAAAGGATTACGAGGAATCCCAGCAGCGCTTCGAGCAAATCCGGCTGCTCGGCATCGGCGGCACGCTGGCGGGTCTGCTGGTGGTGGCGGTGCTGGGGATGCTCCTGGTGCGTTCCATCGTGCGGCCGATCCAGATGGCGATCGGCCATTTCGACCGCATCGCCGAGGGCAAGCTGACCAACGAAATCGACATTTCCGGGCGCGACGAGGCGGGAACGCTGCTCAACTCCCTGGCCGGGATGCAGGTGCACCTGAAGGTCATGCTCGACGAAATCACCCTGGCCACCAACGGCATCGAGGTGCGCTGCCAGCAACTCAATTCGCAGATGTTCGAGGTGGTCGAGCATTCCGACGAGCAGCGCGACAAGGTGATGCAGGTCAGCGCGGCGATGGAGGAGGTCAGCCAGTCGGTGTCCGAAGTGGCCGACAGCGCCGAGCAGACCGCCAGCGCCGCGGTCGGTTCGCAAGCCATCGTCAGCAACAGCACCAGCCAGATGGCGAAAAGCATGGATGCCACGTCGCGCGTGGTGGAGGCGGTGCAATCGTCGAGCAGCACCATCACCGATCTCAACCAGGCGATCCAGCGCATCGGCGAAATCACCCAGACCATCAAGGACATCGCCGACCAGACCAACCTGCTCGCGCTCAACGCGGCAATCGAGGCGGCGCGCGCCGGCGAGCAGGGACGCGGCTTCGCCGTGGTCGCCGACGAAGTGCGCAAGCTCGCCGAGCGCACCACCAACAGCACCGCCGATATTTCGCAGACGGTGCATGACATCCAGAACGCCACCCGCACCGCGGTGCAGTCGATGGATCAGGCGGTGCAGGAAGTCGAGGACGGCATCGGCCTGCTCAAGGCGAGCGGCAGCAGCCTCAAGGAAATCACCGCGACCAGCGACCGTGTCACCGACATGTCGCAGCATATCGCCGCCGCCGCCAAGCAGCAGTCGGTGGCGACCGACGAGGTGGCGCGCAACATGGAACAGATTTCCTCGCTGATCGAGAACAACACCGAAGCGGCGCAGCAGGCGTGGCGCGCTACCGAGGAACTGGCCAAAACCGCCGAAAATCTGCGCGAGTTGGTGCGCTTCTTCGAGGTAGTCAGGTAGTGGGGCGGGTTCCGTCGCGGAGGTGCGGCGGAACCCGTGGGGAAAAGCGGCGGATCAGCCCGCCAATTTCTGTTTCAGTATCTCGTTCACCTGGGCCGGATTGGCCTTGCCCTTGCTGGCCTTCATGGTCTGGCCGACCAGCGCGTTGAAGGCTTTTTCCTTACCCGATTTGAATTCCGCCACCATGTTGGGGTTGGCGGCCAGCACCTCGTCGATGATCTTCTCGATCGCCCCGCTGTCGGATACCTGTTTCAATCCCTTGGCTTCGATGACGGCATCGGCGTCGCCCTCGCCCGCCCACATCGCGGCGAACACTTCCTTGGCGGCCTTGCCGGAGATGGTGCCGTCCTGGATGCGCTTCAGCAGCCCGGCGAACTGACCGCTGGAAAGCGGGCAGTCGGCGATGTCCTTGCCATCGCGGTTGAGGGTGGCGGAAAGGTCGCCCATTACCCAGTTGGCGGCCAGTTTAGGTTCGCCGCCCAAGGCTTTCACGGTATTCTCGAAATAATCGCTCAACTCGCGCGAGGCGGTCAGCACCCCGGCATCGTAGGCCGGCAGGCCATGTTCCCCCATGAAGCGTTCGCGCTTGGCCTGCGGCAGTTCGGGCAGGGTGGCGCGCGCCGCCTCGATGAAACCCTCGTCCACCACCAGCGGCAGCAAATCGGGATCGGGGAAATAGCGGTAATCGTTGGCCTCCTCTTTGGAGCGCATCGAGCGTGTCTCGTCGCGGTCGGGATCGTAGAGGCGGGTTTCCTGGACGATGCGGCCGCCGCTTTCGATGATGTCGATCTGGCGCTGTACTTCGTAGTCGATGGCCTTTTCGAGGAACTTGAAGGAATTGAGGTTCTTGATTTCGCAGCGCGTGCCGAGCTTGTCTGAGCCTTTCGGGCGCACCGAGACGTTGGCGTCGCAGCGGAACGAGCCTTCCTGCATGTTGCCGTCGCAGATGCCGATCCAGCGCACCAGGGAATGCAGGT
>CAZDIJ010000005.1:0-76310 GCA_964505475.1 uncultured Sulfuricella sp.
TTTTACAGCAGACTACCATCTTAAATCGCTGTCTGGAAATTGGGGTCCACTATAAACTCCTCGGTGAGTTTCTGGGTGGCTGCGGCGATGTTGTCGAAGCGCACATAGGGGAAGTTGTCGCGATAGAACAGGCTGGATACGTTGGTGTTGAATTTCGAGCGGAATTCCAGCTTGTCGCGGTCGAGCCAGATCATCGACCTCAGCTTGCGATATGCGGTGCCGTAATATTTTTCTTCCGAAACATAGGCGGCAAGTCCCATCACCTTGTATTCGTGCTCGTTGACTTTCATCCCTAGGAATTTGGTGGCTTCGGCGTAAACCAAGCCAATCGAGGAATCGAAGTCGGTACAGGCGATTTGCTGGTAACTGCCAACCGGATCGAAGACGAAAATTTTCGACGAGGCATTGTCACCGGCGCCATCGACGGTAATTAGCAAGGATTTTTCATTGTCCTGCGACAGGCCGAAAAAAAATACCGGCGTGAGTGCGTGGCACAAGTGATGGTCAATAGATACAATTTTGTCTCTTGGAATGCGGTAAGTGCTCTCCAGCCACTGGATGGTCTTTTCCCAAGCTTTCGGTGAAACAAAGCGGTTCAGAATGGTGTTGCGGATACCCGAAAAAACTGGTTTGAAACCGGTTTTATATTCTAGCCAGTTGAATATTCTGCGCAATGGACCTTGACTCGCACTTTCTACCTGTCCAGCGAGCTTGTCGGTGGATGCCCCGGGAACGTTCAGGGTGAATTGCTGGTTGGTGGTAAAGACGAACTTGTCGATTTCATTTGCGGGATGTCGTTCCAGCAGATAAGCCAAGGCGCATTCAGGAAACCCGACGTGATTCTTGATGTTGCTGAATTTTTCTTCATGGAGCACGGAAAGGCAACGCCCGTTGTCGAAATAGGCAAGAGTTGCGTTGTGTCCGGGAGCAATCGAAATGACTTTCATGAAATGTGCGGTGACTTCGTAACGAGAGGTTGGGCCAGAATAGAGGCGGACATTATAATGGAGCATCGCCTGATTTTTTCGAAACTGGCGGTTTTCTTGTCAAATAAACGGGGATGTGGCTTACTGAGCGCAAAGTACATAGTTATCTATCGATGAATAATCCCAAAGTTTCCGTCTTGCTTCCGGTTTACAATGCCGAGCGCTTTCTTGCTCTGTCCATTGAAAGCATCTTGTCGCAAACATTCTCTGACTTCGAGCTGATCGTGATCGACGACTGCTCCCGAGATGCTTCCTGGCATATTATCGAGGCGTTTGCCAGAAAAGACGGGCGTGTAGTCGCAGTGAAGAACGACAGCAACCTCAATCTGACAGCAACCCTGAATAAGGGGATTGCCATGTCAAAAGGGGAATATGTCGCTAGGATGGATCACGATGACATCTCCACTCCCGACCGCTTAGAAAAACAGGTGCAACTTCTCGACGAGCATCCCGATGTAGGAATCGTCGGCGGCGACATTGACATCATCGACGAGGACGGGAATATTTTTGGGCGGCGCCAATATAATCGTACCGATCCGGCCATTCGTGAGAAGATATTCTGGTATAGCCCTTTCTGCCATCCTGCCGTTATGATACGCCGTGCCTCGCTTGATGCGGCCGGGTATTATGACCATCGCTATGCTCCCGCTGACGATTACGAATTGTATTTCCGCCTCGGGATGAAATCCCGTTTTGCTAATCTCGATGCCACAGTGCTGCGTTACCGTATTGTCAGGAGAACTTCCATGACCACCGGCGGAACTCGCAAGATGGAAAAGCAGACCATCGCGGTGCGGCGCAAGTATGCTGATTTTTCGCCCTATCGCATGGGGCTCGCGGATCGCTTCTACAACCTGGCCCACTTCCTGTCACTTTATTTAGTGCCGACCAAGTTCAAGAGTTGGTGCTTTGCCAAGTTGAGGAATTCCTGATGCGCACAGTAGTGAAGGTTTCGAAATGAAATGCCTGATATTCGGTGGCGGCGGATTTCTTGGCCTTAATTTGGCCAAGGGGCTTCATGCCAATGGTCACGAGGTTAGGGTATTCGATCGTGCCGCGACGGTGTTGCGTCTGCGCGACAGTGTTTGCCCTGCATTCGAGTGGATCGAGGGCGACTTCTGCAACATTGACGACGTAAGCAATGCCATGATGGGGTGTGACGCGGTTTTTCACTTGGTTTCCACAACCTTGCCTAAGTCCTCCAATCTCAACCCGATTTACGATTTGGAAACTAACGTGGTTGGGACGTTGCGAATGTTGGATGCGGCGAGGCAGGCGGGGGTGAAGAAGGTGTTGTTTGCCTCGTCCGGTGGCACGGTTTATGGCACACCGCTCGAAGTTCCGATTAAGGAAACCCATCCCACCGATCCCAGTTGCGCTTATGGGATCGGCAAGCTGGCGATAGAAAAATACCTGCGGCTGTATTATGAGCTTTATGGTTTGGATTATTGTATTTTGCGCATTTCCAATCCCTATGGGGAAGAACAGCGCCCCGGTCAGCAGGGCGCTGTGGCGGCTTTTCTGGCGCGAAGCCTGGAGCATAAGCCCATAGAAATCTGGGGTGATGGTAACGTGGTGCGGGATTTCATCTATGTCGGTGACGTTACGGAAGCCTTTGTCAAGGCGCTTCACCATCAAGGAGAGCCGCGACTTTTCAATGTCGGTGCGGGAACGGGAAGGAGTCTCAACGAATTGCTCGACGCTATTGATGCTCTGATCGGGCTGCCGCCACAAAGAAATTATCTGGCAGGCCGCAGCTTCGACGTGCCGGTCAATGTTCTGGATACCACACGTGCCCAGGAATTCCTGGGTTGGCACGCGCATACTTCTCTGGAACAAGGTTTGGCGAAGACGCTGGCATGGCAGCGGGAAATGGATAGGCGTTAATCACGCTGTGCCATCCGGTATGTCGCGGTGGTGTCGTATAATTCCCATCGTCGAAATATATAGCGGAGAGCTTTCCGGTAAAGTGCAAACCGGCTCCGCGTTGTTGAGGAAGCAATCAAATGTTGATCCCGGTAATCCTGTCCGGCGGCGCCGGCACCCGGCTCTGGCCGGTTTCGCGCGAGGCTCACCCTAAACCCTTCATTCGCTTGGCCGATGGGCAAAGCCTGCTCCAGAAAACTCTGCAGCGGGCCGCCGGGTTGCATGGTGCTCAGGAAATCTGGACGATTACCAATCGGGATTATTACTTTCAGACCCGTGACCAATATGCTGCCGTGAAGGGGGTAGATAGCCTGCCCCGGCGTTATTTGCTGGAGCCTTTTGGGCGCAATACCGCACCAGCAATTTGTCTGGCGGCCATCGCTCTCGAGGCGACCCACGGCAGCGAGGCGATCATGCTGGTATTGCCAGCCGATCATTTGCTGGAAGACCTGCCGTTATTTCAGGATGCCGTCGATGCAGCTTACCGGTTGGCGAAGCAAGGTTATCTCGTGACATTTGGGGTCCACCCGACCCATCCGGAAACCGGCTATGGTTACATCGAAGCCGGTTCTAAGCTGGGCGGCAATGATTTCCAAGTGAGTCGCTTCGTCGAAAAGCCCGATGTCGAGACAGCTAGCGGCTATCTCGAGAAGGGTGGTTATTTCTGGAATTCCGGGATGTTCTGCTTCAAGGTCGGTGCGCTGATTGAGGAAATCCGCCAACATGCGCCGGTGGTTTATCAGGGCTGCCATGAGTGCTGGGCGGCCACCGACCGGCAGGAGCCGCTTTCGCTCGATCCCGCTACTTTGGCAAAAATTCCCGAGATATCCATCGACTATGCAGTGATGGAGAATACCGACAAGGCGGCGGTAGTAACGGCCTCATTCGGCTGGAGCGACATTGGATCGTGGGGAGCACTCAGCCAATTGACCGCTGCTGATGCCAAAGGTAATCAGCTCCAGGCCGAAACGGTGTTGATTGATACCAGCAATTGTTACATCCAGAGCGATGAGCGGTTGGTCGCGGCGGTCGGGGTGGATGGGTTGATCATTGTCGATACCCCCGACGCACTGCTGATCGCCAAGCGCGAGCGAAGCCAGGATGTCAAACTGGTTGTCCAGCATCTCAAGGGACTGGCGCATCCCGCCTATCAGTTGCACCGGACCGTCCATCGTCCGTGGGGCACTTACACGCAACTCGAACAGGGGAGCCATTTCAAGATAAAACGCATCATGGTCAAGCCGGGGGCGTCGCTGTCCTTGCAACTCCATCATCACCGCAGCGAACATTGGGTGGTGGTCTCGGGGACAGCCAAGGTGGTCAATGGCGAAGAAGAAAAACTGATCCGAACCAACGAATCGACCTATATCCCTGCTGGCATTGCCCATCGTTTGTCGAATCCAGGGGTGATCGATTGTGTCATTATCGAGGTGCAAAGCGGCGAATACCTCGAAGAAGACGACATCGTGCGGCTGGAGGATATGTATGGGCGGCAGGTTGGCGCTGCTTGACTCCGCTTAAAGGGTAGCCAACTCTCCAGCCACCTTCCCGATAACGCTTGCCCAGTCACCGCTGGCCGGCTGGCGGAACAGGTGCAGAGTGGGGTACCACGGCGTATCCTCGCGCTCCAGTAGCCAGCGCCAGTCGGGCACGTAGGGCAGTAGTACCCATGCTGGTTTGCCCAGCGCGCCGGCGAGATGTGCCACCGAGGTATCGACGCAAATCAGCAAGTCCAGTGCGTCGATTAGCGCTGCCGTGTCGGAAAAATCCTTTAGTTCATCTCCCAAGCGCAATAGCTCCATACCAGCCGGTGCGGCTTCCGTGCTGCGCTCACCTTTTTGCAGACTAATGAAACAAGTGTCGTGCAACGTCGCCAATGGTGCGAAGTCCGCAAGTCGCATGGAGCGGCTCAAATCCTTGTTATGGGTCGGGCGTCCGGCCCATACCAGGCCGATTTTGCGTCGCGCACTACTCATTGTGTCGAGGTGTTCGCGCCACGTGGCGGCTTTCTGTGGATTGGCGAACAGGTAGGGGATATTTGTGGGAATGTCGTCGAGCGATGCCATCAGATATTTTGGCAAACTCATCACGAACGCCCAGTAGTCGAACTCGGCTTCGAGGATATCCTGATTGCGGCTCAATACCCGGTCAACCCAGGGCAAGGTGCGTAACAGGGTATCGAGCTCCGGCGGTGCGGCCAACCATATGATGGCGCCGGCTTGCTTGAGCTTTTCAGCATAACGGCAGAACTGTACGACGTCGCCGAATCCTTGTTCAGGATAAATTAACAAGGTCTTTCCCGTCAGAGCTTCGCCTTGCCACATCGGCTGGTGTAGCGCAGGGGGTTTCACCCGGTCGTTGACGTTGCGTCCGGGGTGATAACGCCATTCGTATTCTTTCCAGCCCTGGCGGAAATCGCCGTGCACCAGGTGGATCAGCGCTAGGTTGAAATGGGCCTCGACGTAATCCGGCTTGAGTTCCATCGCTTCCCGATAACAGCTTTCCGCTTGTCCATAGTCTCCCTCGTCCTTCAGGAGGGTGCCGAGATTATTTAGGAACTCCGGGGTGCGATTAATTTCCAGCGCCCGACGGCAATTGGCCAAGGCTTCCCGGCGTTTGTTCTGCCGGGTATAGGCCAGAGACAGATTGCTATGTGCTTCAGCCAGATTGGGTTGGATTTCCAGGGCGCGTAGGTGCGTGGCAATCCCTTCGTCGATTTGGTTGCGCTGTTGCAGGATCAGCCCAAGATTATTGAGCGCTATTGCGAAATCGGGGAGGATGGCGAGTGCCCGCTGATATGCGGTAACAGCTTCGTCGAGACGTTCCAGGGCGAATAGTGCGGCACCCAGGTTGTTCCACGCCTCGGCATGGTTCGGATGCAAGGTAACGGCTTGTTGATAATGAGCGACCGCTTGTTCGGGGAAGCCCAGCACGCGCAACGCATAACCGAGATTGTTGTAGGTTTCCACCAGTGCCGGGTCAAGTTGCAAGGCACGCCGGTAGACGTCGGCAGCCGCTTGTGCCTGCCCCTTTTCCATCAGCGCAAGGCCATAATTGTTCAGGATGTCGGCGCGCGCTGGGTTGAGGGAGAGGGCATTTTCATAACAAGCGATGGCGGCGTCCAAGTGGTTTTGCTCATAATGGAGTACACCTAGATTGTTGAGGATGTTGGTGTCGTCCGGGCGCAGACTGAGTGCCGCTTCAAAGTGGCTAAGAGCGTCGGCTGGTTTGCCGCTGGCTTGGTACAGGCTGCCAAGATTGTTGTGGGCATCAATGTGGGTCGGGTCGATTTCGAGTGCCCGGCGGTAGCATTCGCCAGCTCTTTCGGATGCCCCCATTTCCTTGTGGATTACTCCCAGGTTGTACCAGAACGGTGCGTGGTCAGGTGATGCCTGGATGGCGCGGCTGATGAGGTCAATGGCGGCATTGAAATGCCCGGTCTGGAAAGCGATGGTGCCGAGTAGTTGCAGGGCGTCGGCGTGGTTGGGATCGACTTGGAGTATCTGCCGATAGGTTTCCTCGGCCTTGCGCAAATCGCCAGCTTGCTGATGTTGCAGGCCGATATCCAGTGCTTGGGCGAGGGTGACGGTTTGAGGTTGGTCAGGCATTGGGATGTGTCGGGAACCGATTTGTGTGGGGATAGGAATTCATTGATAATTAGCGATTTTACGGGGCTTGTCCCGGCCCGACAATGGTAGACATGGAAAGTACCAGCCAATCCGTTTCACTTCCCGACGCCATCAAGCTCGCCTTGCGCCACCATCAGGCCGGTGAGCTGGCGCAGGCTGAATCCATATACCGTCAGGTGCTTGTTGTCGAGCCGAATCATCCAGATGCTCTGCAACTGCTCGGGGTAATAGCCAATCAAGCGGGCCATCCCGAGGCTGCCATTGAGTTGATCGGAAAATCGATACGGCTTTTCCCGCAGAATCCCTATGGCTACAACAACCTCGGCGAGGCATACCGTGCCCTGGGGCGCTTCGATGAAGCAACACAAGCCTATCGGCAGGCGCTGGCGTTGTTGCCGGGATTTCCCGAGGTATATAACAATCTGGGGAATACTTGTAAGTCTCTGGGGCAGCGCCAGGAGGCCGAGGCGCACTACCGCAAGGCTTTGGAAATCCAGCCGGATTACGCTGAGTCGTACAACAACTTGGGTAATTTGTTTAAGGACGATGGCAATTTTGAGCAAGCTATTGCCTGCTACCAGAAGGCGCTTTCGCTCAAGCCTGATTACCCCGAAGCCTGGTGCAACTTGGGCAACGTCTTTCAGGAGATGGATCGATTCGACGAGGCGATAGCGGTCTACCAGCAGGCACTGGCGAAGCGCGCCAGCTATGCCGAAGCCCACAATAATTTGGGGGTTCTCTTGCTGCGCCGAAAAGAATATCAGGACGCCGCTCAGTGTTTCTCTAATGCACTGAACGCCAAAGCCAACTACGCCGATGCTCAATTGAATCTGGGCAACGTATACAAGGAAACCGGCCAACTCGAGCAGGCCATCGCCTGTTATCAGCGCGCCTTGGAAATGGAATCCGGCCATGGTGGGGTGTACAACAACCTCGGCAATGTTTACAAGGAGCAAGGGCGGCATAGTGCAGCAATTGAAGCCTACCGAGAAGCACTCCGTCTCAAACCGGACTTCCCGGCGGCGCAATGGAATCTTTCCTTGGAATTGTTGTTGGCCGGAAACTATGCTGAAGGCCTGGCCTGTTATGAACAGCGTTTTAGTGGTGGCGATAAGGAAGATTTCGCCTTGGGTAACGCCATACTGTCCTGGCTTTCCGGTGTGTCGCGCTGGCTGGGTGAGGATTTGCAGGGGCGCACCCTGCTGGTGTGGACCGAACAGGGGCAGGGTGATAGCCTGATGGTGATGCGTTACCTGCCGCTACTTGCCAGGCGCGGAGTGGGACGCCTCAAAGTGTATTGCGAGCCCTCACTGGTGCGCCTGTTTCAAGCGCAGTCCTGTGTGGAGCAGGTCATCGGCCGGGATGTTACGCCTAGCCTGGAAGGCATCGACAGCCATTGCCCGATGCTTAGCCTGCCGTATTTTTTCTCTACCAGGCTGGAAACTATTCCTGCGGTATTCCCTTACCTAGATGTGCCTGATGCAATGGTGCAACGCTGGGCGGCCCGTTTTGCCGGTGAGGCTTGGCTAAAGGTCGGTTTAGTGTGGGCTGGTGGCAAGGCGTTGCGCTACGACGCCAAGCGCAGCATGAATCTGGAACAGTTTGCACCACTCGTGCAGGTACCGGGGGTGGCTTTCTACAGCCTGCAAAAAGGCGAAGCGGCGCAGCAATTGGCGGCCATTAACTGGCCGATTGTCGATTGGATGGATGAATGCGCGGATTTTCTCGATACTGCTGCGCTTGTCCAGCATCTTGATCTGGTGATCAGCGTTGATACCGCCATGGCACATCTCGCCGGGGCGTTGGGCAAGCCGGTGTGGCTACTCAATCGCTATGAGAGTGAATGGCGTTGGATGTTGGAGCGCGAAGATTCCCCCTGGTATCCGAGTCTACGCCAGTTCCGCCAAGCGAAGCAGGGTGATTGGGGAGACGTGGTTGAGCGTATGGCGGGCGAATTGGCACGAAAAGCCGAAGAGCATGCCAGCCGGGCATAGGGGCATGTTTTGACTCAGACTGCTTTGACCCCGGCGCAAGCCTTGCAGATTGCTATCCAGCACCACAATGCCGGACAATTGCAGCAAGCGGAAATCCTTTACCGGCAAATTCTCCAAGTTGAGCCGAGTCATCCGGATGCCCTGCATCTGCTCGGGGTGCTGGCGCTCCAGGTGGGGCGGCCAGAAGCTGCAATAGAACAGATCGGCAAGGCGCTCCAGAGTCATCCTGACAGTCCGGATTTTCTCAATAATTACGGTGAAGC
Organism: uncultured Sulfuricella sp.; assembly: GCA_964505475.1. GTDB lineage: Bacteria > Pseudomonadota > Gammaproteobacteria > Burkholderiales > Sulfuricellaceae > JAGXQV01. Next base: position 8,799 of record CAZDIJ010000005.1, read on the forward strand.
CTGCCGGCTAACACGTCGTTACGCCGAGGCTGCCGTTGCGTTGCGTAGGGCGTTGGCGTTACGTCCGAGTTTTCCCGAGGCCTACAATAATCTCGGCAATGTCTTCAAGGAGCAGGGCGAACTCGCGGTGGCGCAGGAATGTTACCGGAATGCCCTGGCGCTGCGCCCTGCTTACCCGGAAGCCCTTAGCAATCTCGGCACGGTTTTGCTCGACGGAGGTGATGCTGCGCAGGCGAGCGAATGCTATCGTCAGGCGCTGGCGCTACGTCCCGATTATCCGGAAGCTTGTTACAACCTGGGCAATTCGCTAAAAGCCGAAGGCCGGCAGGACAAGGCTGCTGCCGTTTATCGCCGGGCGCTGGCGCTACGTCCCGCCTATCCAGAAGCACAGCTTAATCTCGGAAGCATCTTGTTCGAACAGGAGAAGCTGGAGGAAGCTCAAGTCTGTTTCGAGGCGGCATTGGCGCTCAAGCCGGATTATTCGGTGGCATGGAACAACCTGGGCAATGTTCGTTACGATCAAAAGTGTTTAGACGATGCAGTGGGTTGTTATCGCCGCGCTGTCGTGCTCTCCCCTGATTTTGCCGATGGATGGCTCAATCTGGGGAGAGCGTTGCGGGAACAAAACCATCGCGAGGAGGCACTGCAATGCTGGCGCCAGGCATTGATGCTTAAGCCTGATCTTGTCGAGGCTTGCCTGAATCTCAGTTCCTTGCTTAAAGAAATGGCACGCATCGATGAGGCTATCGGGTGCCTGCGCCAAGCATTGGCGATACGTCCCGATTACCCAGAAGCCTGGAATAATTTGGGGGTAGTGTTCAAGGAAAGTGGACGCCTCGACGAGGCAATCGAGTGTTATCGCGAGGCCATTGCATGTCGCGCCGATTTTGCCGAAGCCTACAGCAACCTAGGGTGTCTCTTGCATGAACGCAATCGTTTCGACGAAGCGCAGGTCAGTTTGGAACAGGCATTGCGGATTCGTCCAGGCATGGCAGAGACTTACAACAACCTCGGTAATCTGCACAAGGATATTGGCGATCTGGCAGGGGCGCTCGCGGCCTACCGACATGCGCTGGAACTCGATCCAGGCTACACTGACGCTCATAGTAACCTTCTGCTCTCCGCACAACATGCCGAGTTCATCAGCGAGGAAGAACTGTATGCGGAGCATCGGCGTTATGCCTCGCACTTTCCGGTGCCCCAGCACGATTGGCCGAATTCGCGTGAGCCGGAGCGACGGTTGCGAATCGGCTACGTTTCACCGGATTTCCGCCGCCATTCGGTGGCGTTTTTCGTCGAGTCGGTATTTACTCATCACGACAAGGCACAGTTCGAAATCCACGCCTATTACAATCATCTGCAACATGATAAGGTGAGTAAGCGGCTGGCCGCGTATGCTGACCACTGGACAGTGTGCAAGGGGATGAGCGACGACGAACTAGCCGAACGCATCCGTCTCGATGGCATTGACATACTTGTTGACCTTTCAGGGCATACCGCAGGCAATCGTCTTCCCGCATTCGCCCGCAAGCCTGCGCCGCTCCAAGTGGGATGGCTGGGGTATAACGGCACCACCGGGCTGGATGCGATGGATTACCGGTTGGTGGACGCCTTTACCGATCCGGAAGGCATTAGTGAGGCATACAACAGCGAGCGCCTGTACCGGTTGCATGGCTGTTTTGTTTCCTACCTCCCTCCGCAGGATTGCCCCGAAGTTGTGATGCCGCCTTGTCAGCACAACGGCTATGTGACGTTCGGGTCGTTCAACAATTTAGCCAAGCTGACCTTGGAAACCCAGGAAAAATGGGCGGCTCTACTCAATGCCGTTCCGAACTCACGTTTGTTGCTCAAGGCAGCGGCATTTGATTCGCCTATGCAGCAGGCACGGCTTAGGGAGGCATTCGGAAATTTGGGGGTGGAAAGTGCGCGGCTTATCCTGGCAGGGCGTGACCCCAACGATCTCGGGCATTTTGCCCGCTACGGCGAAATCGATATCGGTCTTGACCCGTTTCCTTGCAATGGTGTAACGACAACCTGCGAAGCCTTGTGGATGGGGGTTCCCGTGGTTACCTTGGCAGGCCGGCGTTCGGGAGGCCGGGTTGGAATCAGTTTGCTGGAAAATGCCGGAATGTCTGAGTTGATTGCCCCAACCCCCGCTTCCTATCTGGAGTTGGCGGCAAATTTGGCGGGAAACCCGGATAGGCTGGTAGAATTACGCGCCGCCATGAGAGGACGGCTGAGGAATTCCCCTCTGATGGATGCCGAGCGTTTTACCCGCAACCTGGAAGCGGCTTACCGGCAGATGTGGCGGGAATATTGTGTGTGGGAAAACAGGATTGATGACTCCTTAGTATGAATATCTACGGCTTCGATGATTACAATCAACAAGGTTCGCTGCGGGTTTCCGGATGGATGTGGTTCTGGTTTATCTATTCCCTGCGCCATGCCATTCTGTGGCTAGGCCTGTCGATTGCCCATTCGCCGGGCATGCTTGATGAGTTCACCAACGAAACACACTGGGCTTATTTGCTGTGCGGGATTCCCAGTTTAGTGTTGCTGTCCAATATAGGGTTCCGAATTCCAAATTCCGGGGTGATCCCACGCTGGATATGGAAGAATGGGCGCTGGTTGTTAGCTTCGTCGATTCTCCTCCATGTGGTAATTGCAATTGGTTTTGGCTTGATAAAACCTGAATGGCATATTTCCGTCGAGCAAATACTATTTTTCACGTTGGATGCACTGGGGTTGCGATTTATCTTTAAGTCGCAGCGGGTCAAGGACGTATTTGCCGATTTTCCCGCGCGTCCCGAAAAGGTCGAGAAGAAACATGTAAAGCCTGCCCAGGCGAGCCGGGCTGAAGGGGATAGCCAGGTGACCGATAAGACTGCCAAACTCATTTCTGAGGAAATGCAGGTGCCGGCGCTATCGTCTTCTGTACCGGATGTATTGAAGGTTGGCGTTGGCGAGGCGTTGCAGTTTGGGATACGCTCTCATCAGAGCGGCCAACTGGCACTGGCGGAGCAAGTTTATATGCAGATATTGGCTCATTATCCGGAGAATGCCGACGCCCTGCATCTGATGGGAGTTGTCAACCACCAGCGTGGTATCCGCGATGAGGCCGAGCGGTTAATCCTGAAAGCCATTACCGTGCAACCTAATGCCGCCGTGTATTACGGCAATTTGGGGCGAGTCTATCATGCGCAGGGCAGAATGGTTGAGGCAATTGCTCGTTACGAGCAGGCTTTGCAAATTCAGCCGGATTTTCCCGATGCCATAGCCGGATTGGAGTCATTGCGCGGGCGTGCTTGGCTGCAAGCCAAGAATTGACTATTTTATGGATGTTTAAGGACAAGTAAGTGAAAAAAGCGATTATTACCGGTGTGACCGGACAAGACGGTGCTTATTTAGCAGAATTTCTTCTGAACAAAGACTATGAAGTTCACGGTATTAAACGTCGCACCTCGTTGTTCAATACCGACCGGATCGATCATTTGTTCCAGGATCCACATGTCAAGAATCCGAAATTCATTCTGCACCACGGCGATATGACCGATTCCAGTAGTCTGGTACGTATTATCCAGATGGTGCAGCCCGACGAAATCTACAATTTGGCGGCACAAAGCCACGTTGCGGTGTCGTTCGAGGAACCGGAATACACCGCCAATTCCGATGCACTGGGCACCTTGCGCGTGCTTGAGGCGATTCGCATCCTGGGGCTAGAGAAGAAAACCCGTTTTTACCAGGCTTCAACTTCCGAACTTTACGGCAAGGTACAGGAAACCCCACAGCGGGAAACCACCCCGTTCTATCCGCGCTCGCCCTATGCGGCCGCAAAATTGTATGCTTACTGGATCACCGTCAATTACCGCGAGGCTTACGACATGTATGCCTGCAATGGTATCCTGTTCAACCACGAATCGCCGATACGCGGCGAAACTTTTGTGACTCGCAAGATCACCCGTGCCCTGGCTCGTATCAAGCTGGGAATGCAGGATTGCCTGTATCTCGGCAATCTCGACGCCAAGCGCGACTGGGGGCATGCCCGCGATTACGTGGAGGCGCAGTGGCTGATGTTGCAACAAGACAAGCCCGACGATTTCGTCATCGCAACCGGTGTGCAGTACAGCGTGCGCCAGTTTGTCGAATCGGTATCTAAGGAATATGGTTTCTCGGTGCGTTGGGAAGGTGAGGGGGTAGAGCAAGTAGGCGTGATCGATAATCTTGCCGAGGTTAACGATAATCTCCAGGTCGGACAGACCATCGTGCGTGTTGATCCACGTTATTTTCGCCCCACAGAGGTGGAAACCCTCCTCGGCGACCCGGGCAAGGCGAAAAACCTGCTGGGCTGGACTGCCAAGACTCCCTTTGAAGTGCTGGTCAAAGAAATGGCCGAGGAAGACCTGAAAATTGCCCGTATGGATCAACTGTGCCGCTCCGAGGGCTACCAGACACCCAATCGCAACGGTTGACGTAGCATGCGGATATTGTTGACCGGCGGCGGCGGGATGGTAGGGAGGAATTTCCTCGAACACCCCGACATGGCCGAACATGAAGTGTTTGCACCGCGTAGTTCGGAACTCGACTTGCTCGATGCAGCGAGCGTTGCCCATTATCTGGAGCGCCACCGTCCCGATGTGGTTGTTCATGCCGCCGGGCGAGTTGGCGGCATCCACGCTAACATGCGTGAACCGGTGCGTTTCCTCACGGAAAACTGGGATATGGGACGGAACTTGGTGCTAGCTTCTCGCGCGGCGGGGGTCACCAAACTACTCAATCTTGGTAGTTCATGCATGTATCCGCGCAATGCCCCTAATCCGCTGTGCGAGGAAATGATCCTGCAAGGCGAACTGGAACCCACCAACGAAGGCTATGCACTCGCCAAGGTGTCGGTTATGCGGCTATGCCAGTATGTTTGCCGTGAAGAGCCGCAGAACCAATATAAGACGCTGATACCTTGTAACATTTACGGGTCTTATGACAAGTTCGATCCGGCCAGTTCCCACCTAATTCCGGCTATCATTGATAAAGTGCATTTGGCGAGGTTGCGCGGCCAGGATAAAGTAATTATATGGGGGGACGGTGAAGCACGCCGTGAATTCATGTATGCCGGCGACTTGGCTGGCTGCATGGCTCGTGCCCTGCGCCATTTCGATAGCATGCCGGAAGTGATGAATGTCGGTATTGGGGCTGATCTTACAATTAACGAATACTACCGGGCGGTGGCTGAAGTGGTTGGCTACACGGGAGGGTTCGAACACGATCTCAGCAAACCGGTGGGTATGAAACAGAAGCTGGTTGCTACCGACAAGGCAAATGCCTGGGGCTGGAAAGCAGGCACCAGTCTGTGCGACGGGGTTAAGCTGACCTACCGTTATTATCTCGAACATACAAACAAGGGAAACATCCGATCATGAAGCGTTATTCACTTGCCAGTACCACCTGGGACGAAGCCGAATATGCGGCGATCAACAAGGTGGTGGCATCGGGGATGTTTACCATGGGTGCTCATGTTGCCGAATTCGAGCGGCAGTTTGCTGCCCAGTTTGGCACGAAGCATTGTGTAATGGTCAACTCCGGATCATCGGCCAATTTGCTGATGGTGGCCGCCCTGTTTTACCGTAAACAGTCACCGCTCCAACGCGGCGATGAGATCATCATGCCTGCCGTATCGTGGAGCACGACCTATTACCCGGCCTACCAATATGGGCTGAAGATTAAGTTCGTCGATATAGACCGGGATACCCTCAATTACGACCTTGAACAACTTGCAACGGCTATTGGCGACCACACCCGTGCCGTCATGGTGGTCAATTTGCTTGGTAATCCCAATGATTTTTCGCGCATCCGCGAGATTATCGGCGGGCGCGATATTGTCCTTCTTGAGGATAACTGCGAGTCAATGGGGGCGACTTTTGAGGGAAAACAGGCCGGCACTTTCGGCTTGATGGGGAGTTACAGTTCATTCTTCAGCCACCATATCTCGACGATGGAAGGTGGCATGATCGTTACAGACGACGAGGAGCTTTATCACATCTTGCTTAGTTTGCGCGCCCACGGCTGGACGCGCAACCTGCCTAAATCAAATCGTATCTGCAAAAAAAGTGACGATGATTTCGAGGAATCCTTTCGCTTTATTCTACCCGGCTACAATGTCCGCCCCCTCGAAATGAGCGGCGCTATCGGCCTCGAACAGTTGAAGAAAATCCCTAACTTGGTGAAGGTGCGGCGGGATAACGCCGCAAAGTTCCAGGCGCTGATGGCGAAATTTCCCCATTTACGCATTCAGAAGGAAAGCGGCCTCAGCAGTTGGTTTGGGTTCAGTCTGGTGGTGAATCCGGGGGCGCCCTATACCCGCAAGCAGGTCATCGACCGAATGCGTGAGCACGGTGTGGAGGTGCGCCCTATCGTCGCCGGAAATTTTGTGAAAAATGATGTGGTAAGGTGGTTTGGGCCAGTGGAGTATGGTGAACTCAAGAATGCCGACGATATTGACAAGAACGGCTTCTTCATCGGCAATCACCATTACTCGCTTGATGACGAATTCGGCATTCTTGCCGAAGCTTTGTGTTCATTGGGAAGCTGAGTGCCAACTTGATTATTCCAACTTGCCGACAGGAGATGAAATGAAAAAAATATTGCTGATATTGTCGATTGCAATTTTGCCCTCCTCTTTCCCAGCGCAGGCGGTGGATGATGGAAACTGGAAGCAGATTTCCGCTGTTCATGGAAAATATGTACTACTCCTTAATGCCAAGGCGCTCCAGCGTGAAGGTGACGTGATTAATGTTGCATTACGCTATGATTTTGTTGAACAGCAAACCTTTCCATTCCTAAAAATAAAATACGATCGCATGGAACGCCGCTTTGCATTTCAGTGTAAAGAGCATTTGTTCGTGGCGTTAAACAACAACTATTATCTAGGGGGCAATAAAGTGCATAGCATCAACTTGGCAGGTGGTAATATTTTCCAGCCTAAGGAACTAGCTCTTGTCCCGCAAAAAATCGAGCCTAATACCATGGAAGATGAGGCGCTTACACACTCTTGCAATTTCATGACGGAAAAAAAGTAAGTCTGACTTTTCCCGGAAAATTAAGGGTAGTTATATGTGGCTACCCGATCCGCTGAAAAACCGCCAAGGCGCCGTCGGTCCAGATGTAAAGTATGTTTCCCATGACGATGAATTCGCCGGACATGATGCTTCCCGGTGCGTTTTCCGGTCCGCACTGGCCATTGTTGCTGACCACGGTGATAGTCCAGGTGCGCAGGATGCTGGCGGTGTCGCCAAAGGTTGATGCCGCTTCAAAGGAACATGGCGCATCGTTGATTTTCATTTTCCCGTTGGCATCCAGGGTAAAGGTGTTGCCCAGCGGGAACATGTCGAAGTCCGTGCTGTAAAGCAGGTTCCAGGCGCCCACCGGGGTAGTGGAAAACGACTTCTGGAAGGTCGCCGTCGATTTCACCGGATCGTTCGCGGTCAGGGTGAGGGTATCGCCGGAAAGGGTAAAAGTGAAGTCATGGGCCGTGCCAGGTGTATCGTCGTGGCCGCAGTATGTGCTTCCGTCGTTCGCGGTCACGACGATGGCGAGCAGGTTGCCGCTTACCTTGTAGGTGGCGCTGAAGGCGCAGGCGCCGAAATGCCCCATGTTGCCGTCGGCATCGAAAAGCAGGGATTGGGGTACGTTATCGAAGAATGTCCCGGAGACGGAGGTCATCTGCCAAACGCCGAGAAGTGAGGCGGGTTTGGCATTGACGGTCTGGTATTTCTTGTTGGTTACCATGTCCGTTTCGTTCAGTCCGTAGCCTACATAGAATTCGGCGTCCGGGAAGGCGCTCAGATCCATGTTTTGGACAATATCCACGGTGTGGCTGCCGAGCTTCCCCTGGAAATAGGGAGGGGGGAAGGCGCCGCCGCTCCACATCACCCAGCTCCCCGCCGCGCCCTTGAAGAACCATAGGCCGGCGATACGCGCCATCGCGTAAATGGAACCGTTTACCCCCTCATCCGCGGTAGCCACCTGGATGGTGGCCTTGACCGTGAGGCTGGCCGGCGTGCCGGTCACGGAGCCGGCGATGGAGAAATTGCTCGCGGCAAAGCTATTTTGCTTCATGACGGCGGTTGGTTGCGATACGGCCGCGAAGGGGTTGAGGCCGTCCGCAGCCGGCGCGGCCAACGTGACGAAAAAGAGAAGCACGCCGGTAAGAAGTCCTGTCAATGTGCTGTTGCTCATGGTTTATTCCGCCTCGTTTTTCAATAAACTCGACTGGGTTTCCCGCATCCCCTGGCCTATGGAACCGTTGTTCGATCCCATTTGCCGATAGGCGGCTTCCAGGCCGCGGGTGAAGGCGTCGGCATCGCATACCGGCGAGGCCGCCATCCGGGTACGCAGGCTGCGGCGCAATTCAAGCAGTTTGGCCGGAGCATCGGCCAAACTCAGCGCGATTTCGATATACCGCTGCGGCGACTCGGCTATCCATTCGCTTTTGCCGAGATTGCTCAACAGGCTGGCGGATTGCCGGGCGACCAGTGTCTCCCCTGCCAAGGTGACGACCGGTACGCCCATCCACAGGGCTTCACAGGTGGTCAGCCCGCCGGTGAAGGGGAAAGGATCGAGGGCGATGTCGATTTTGCCATATTCCGCCAGCATTTCGGCGTGAGGGCTGTGTCCCGAAAGGGAAATCCGTTCGGGCTGGATGCCGTGCGATGCAAACAGCGTCAGGTAGCGCTCGCGCGTGTTGTGGTCGCCCAGGGCAAGGGACTTGAGGAGCAGGCGGCTACTGGGCAGCGCGGCCAGGATTTCCGCCCACAGGGCGACCACGTCGTCGTTGAGCTTGGCCAAGTTGTTGAAGCTGCCGAAGGTGATGCGGCCGTTCGCCATGGAGGGCGGAGCGGCAACCTCGGGCGCATAATCCGGCGGACGGTAGCAGAAACGGCTGTGGGGCAGGCGGATGAGTTTTTCTGCGAACAACTTTTCCTGCCCCGGCGGCGAGCCGGTCGCATCGCTGATGAAATAATCCATCGCCGCAAGACCGGTGGTGTTGAAATAGCCGATCCAGCTTGCCTGAACCGGCGCCGGGCGGCGGGCGAACAGCAATAGCCGGTTGCGTTCGGTATGCCCGGCGAGATCGACGAGGATGTCGATACCGTCTTGGCGCACCAGCGCGCCGACCTGCTCATCCGTCAGGCCGTGGATGTCGCGCCAGCGGTGGGTCAGGCCGCGCAGCCGCGCCGTGACGGCATCTGGCGCCGTGACATCGGAATAGCCGGTGACCTCGAATTGTTCCGCATCGTGGCGTGCCAATACCGCTTCGACGAAATAGGCGACCGGGTGCGTCCTGAAGTCCGGCGAAACATAGCCGATGCGCAGGCGGCCGGGTGTCCGATTATTTGCGGCTTCCCCGATAGGGTGGAGCTTTTCGGCGTAGGTTTTCGCCCAGCATAAATGCTCTTCGAAAATTTTCCGGGGGTCGTGCTTGGGCAGGTAGTTCAGGGCAAACAGCACGTTGCTGTGCGCCCGCGACAAACGGGGATCGAAAACCAGCGCCTGGCGATAGGCGGCGACCGCCTCTTCCACCCGCCCCTGAATTTCCAACGCCAGCCCGAGATTGTTGCAGGCCTCCGCATAACCGGGGCGGAGCGCGAGGGCGCGGCGTAGGTGGCTGATCGCCTGTTCCAGCAGTCCCTGTTCCTTCAGGACGATCCCCAGGTTGTTGTGCGCTTCGGCGAGTTCCGGGTCGAGGGCGAGCGCCTGTTGATAAGCGGCGATGGCCTCGGCGCTGCGGCCAGCGTCCTTGAGGACGACGCCGAGGTTGTTGCAGGCTTGCGCGAAATGCGGGTTGAGGCGGATCGCTACGCGGTAGGCGTCGATGGCGTCGGTGAGTTGTCCTTTTGCCCGGAGGGTGCTCCCCAGCCCCTCGTAAGCCTCGGCGAAATCGGCCTTCAGCGCGATGGCCTGCTGGAAGCAAGCCAGCGCCTGCTCGACCAGGCCTTGTTCTTTCAGCGCCACGCCCAGGTTGTTGTGGGCTTCCGCGCTGGCGGGGGCGAGGGCGATGGCGTGGCGGTAATGTTCGATGGCGCCGGCAGTGTCGCCCTGATCCTTGAGGGCAATGGCGAGATTGTTATGGGCTTGGGGGTAATCGGGCTTCACCGCGATGGCGCGGCGGTAGGCGGTGATGGATTCGGCGTTCTTGCCCCGCTGGCGGAGGACGATGCCGAGGTTGTTGTAGGCGGCGGCGAATTGCGGATTGAGGCGGATTGCCTTGCGGTAGGCGGTTGCCGCTTCATCCAGCCGCCCTTGGGCGCGCAGCGCTTCCCCCAGGTTGGCGGGATATTCGGCGGATTGCGGGGCGAGTTTGATGGCTTTGCCGATCAGGTCCGCTGCGGCTTCATGCTGTCCGACCTGATGAGCGATGACGCCGAGCAGATGCAAGGCGTCGGGGTGGTTGGGCTGGAGCTGGAGAATTTGCCGATAGAGCGTCTCCGCCTGCTGTAATTGCCCCGCCTGGTGGTGGCGCAACGCGGTCTGCATGGCTTGGGAAAGCGTCTGGGTTGGCGGGTTCATGGTCAGTCCCGGCGTTTATCCTGACACAGCGCCTGCACTCTGGGCGGCCAGGCTAGGGCGAAATCGACGCTTTCCAGGGTGAGGTTGGGATTATAGGCGGGGTCGTTGCGCAACAGATCGCCCCAGCGCTCCTGCATCAACTCGACTTCATGCGCGAAGCGGGCGCGCTTCGCCGGGGTGTCCTCATGGCCGCGGGAGGCCGATTCGTGGTGGTACAGTTCGGCGTAAGGCGTCCACAGGTTGCGATAACCCATTTCGTTCAGCCGCAAACAGAAATCCACGTCGTTGAAGGCGATGGCCAGGCGTTCGTCCATGCCGCCTGCCGCGAGATAGAGTTCCTTGCGCAACACTAGGCAGGCGGCGGTGACGGCGGAGAAATTCTGGAGCAGCGCGGCACGCCCTCCATAGCCGGAATTGCCGCGGCGCAGGCCGCGATGGGCGTGATCGGCCACCCCGCCGACCAGGATTACACCGCCGTGCTGCAAGGTGTCGTTGGGGAACCACAGCCGCGCGCCCACTGCGCCGATTTCCGGGCGCAGGGCATGGCTGACCATTTCCTCCAGCCAATCCGCGCCGATTGCTTCGATGTCGTTGTTGAGCAGGCCGACGATGTCGCCACGCGCTTCCTCGACCGCACGGTTGTTGAGGGCGGCGAAATTGAACGGCCGTTCGTCGCGCAGCACCCGCGCCTGGCCGGTTTTCTCCAGCTCGCCGAGATAGGCCAGGGTGGCCGGGTCGTCGCTGCCGTTGTCCACGATCAGGATTTCGTAGGAAGGATAGCGGGTGTTGGCGACGATGCTCTGGACGCAAGTGCGCAACAATTCCAGGCCGTTGCGGGTGGGGACGATCAGCGTCACCAGCGGCGGGGCTGCGGGGATGGCGCGGCGCACGCGGTACATGCCGGCCGCTTCGCCCGCATCCGTGGCTTCGCCTTTACCGCCATTGCGCAGCAAATGCTCGTTCAATGCGCGTACCGCGGCATGGAAGGCATAGGGCTTTTCGTTGCCGCTCAGGGAGGTGCTGCCGGGGGTCATGCGCCAATGGTAGAGCACTTTCGGGATATGGCGGACCTGGCCGGGGCGGATTTGCTCCATCACCCGCAGCGCCAGATCGTAATCCTGGGAGCCTTCTAGGCCTTCGCGGAAACCGCCGATCCGGCGCACTACTTCGGTGCGGTAGACGCCGAGGTGGCTGACCATGTTTTGCGACAGGAACAGGTCGGGATTCCAGTCCGGCTTGAAGTACGGGTCGCAACGGCGGCCTTGGGCATCGAGCTTGTCCTCGTCCGAGTAGATCAACGCCGCCTCCGGGTGGCGGGAGACTTCAAGCGCGACGCAGTACAGGGCGTTGGCGGGCAGCTCGTCGTCGTGGTCGAGCAGGGCGAGGTATTCCCCGCTCGCCAGTTCCAAGGCGCTGTTGGATGCCGCCGAAATATGGCCGTTCTCTGTGCGGTAGGCAACCTTGATCCGGCTGTCGCGGCGGCAATATTCTTCCAGCACGGCGCGGACATGCATTGCGCTGGAGGCATCGTCGGCGATACACAGCTCCCAGTGAGGGTAGGCTTGGGCGATGACCGATTCGATGGCGCGCCGTAAATAATCTTCTGGGGTATTCCAGGCAGGCATCAGTACCGAGATCAGCGGTTTCCGCGCCAGCGCAGCCACCCGATTTTTCAGGATTTCACGGCCATGGTGACCGACGGTATCGTATTTTTTTACCCATTTGCGGTAGGCATCGCCGTCTCCAGCCAGCGCTTTGATCCGTTTTCGATATTGTTCCGCGTCTTCTTCCCTTCCCGCCGCCTTCCGCAGGCGCGCCAGGGCATCGAGAACGCCTGCATGATGGGGATCGGCCGCCAGGACGTGTTCAAAGCAGGCGCTTGCTTCCTCGCCTTTACCCATTTCGTCGAGGGTGAAGCCCAGGCTGGCAAGGGCTTCGGGATAACCCGGTTGTAGCGTCAAGGCCTGTCTAAGCGTGACGGCGGCTTCATCCAGTCTGCCCAATGCTCTCAGGACGCTGCCGAGGTTGCCGAGCAGCACCGCGTCGCCCGGCTTGGCGGTGGCGGCACGGTGCAGCATTTCCTCGGCCGTGCCGAGATGCTGCGCCCGGTAGGCCATGATGCCGAGCAGGTTAAGGGCGTCGCTCTGATCCGGTTCATGTTGCAGCACCTGACGGCAAACGGCGCCGGCGAGCTGGAGGCGGTTGGCTTGGTAATGGCGGAAGGCGCTTTGCAAAGCCTCGGCGATGGTGGTTTCCGGCGCCGTGGAGGCCGTGCCGGCGGACAACCCCAGGCGTTGGAGCAGGCCGTGGAGCGAGCGCACCTGATTTTCCGTTTTCAGCCTGGCGATGGGGTAGCCGCCTTCGCCGGGCAATGCGAGGGGCAGCCTGCCCCGGTATTTTTCCAGAAAGCATTCGGCATAGCGTTCCCATGCTTCGCCGTAATTGCCCGAAGAATGGTGAACGATGGTGAATTCGTTGCATACCGCCAGCCGAAAGCCAGTGAGATGGGCGGAATAAGTGAAATCCAGGTCATAGAAGTGGAAGCCGTCGAAATTGGCTTCGTCGAAGCGGAGGGCATCGGCGACCTTCCGCCGAACGGCGAAAAACAACCCGTCCAGCGCCTGGACGCCCGGCACGGTGGGTGCGGGAACGCCATAGACGCAGACCTTGTAGCTTTGCCGCTGTGGGTCGAAATGCGCTACCTGGCCGTGCAGGTGGGGCCAGCCGGCCTGGGTCCAGGATTCGCCGATCAGGCGGGTGGTGCCGGCGACACCGACGATGTCGTGGTTTTCCAGGCACCGTCGCAGGCGCACGCCGAAATCCGGGGCGAGAATTTCGATGTCGTCGTGGCAGAAAATCAGGATCGAGCCGCTGCTTTGGTCGATGCCGCGGTTGTAGCCTTCGGCCAGGGAACGGGCATCGTGGATGGCGATGATTTCGAAAGGCTGCCCCGCCAGCAGGCGCGAGAAATTTTTAGCGACCCGCGCGAACTTGGCGGGGTCGATGCTGCAAATGATGATCGAAACAAGCGGCAGGTCTTGCCGTGGGCTGTCCGGCATTGTTTCTTCCGGCACGCCCAAGGCCGTGTCTTGCCGCGCCTGTATTTCCAGCAATTCCACCAAGGCCAGGAAAGCATCGCGGAAATTCGGTTTCAGTCTGACCGCCTCGCGCAGCGCGGCGACGGCTTCCTCCGGGCGGTTCGATGTCCTCAGCGCGACGCCGAGGTTATAGTGCATTTCGGCCACGGCGGGGTTGAAAGCGATGGCCTTGCGGTAAGAATCAATGGCCGCTGCTGCATCGCCCAAGTCCATCAGGGCGGTGGCCAGGTTGTTGTGCGCCTGGTGGTGGTCGGGCTTGAGCGTCACGGCCTGACGCAAGGCATCGATGGCTTCATCAAGCCGTCCGGCATCCTTCAGGGCGAGCCCCAGATTGTTGTAGGCGGAAACCTGATGGGGATTGAGCGCGATCGCCTTGCCGCAGGCTGCGATCGCTTCTTCGTCCCTTCCCAGAGAGCGCAGCGCTTCGCCATAATTGGCATGGAAGTCGGGGGAATTTGGCGCTACGGCGATGGCCTTGCCGATCAGTTCCGCCGCCGCCGCATGGTTACCGTTTTGCAGGTAAATGGCGCCGAGCAGATGCAGGGCGTCGGGATGGCCGGGCTGCTGCTGGAGTATCTGCCGATAAATGGCTCCAGCCATGTCCAATTGGCCGGCCTGGTGGTGGCGGACGGCGATTTTGACCGCTTCGGGAATGGTGACGGTGTTCATGGGGCTAGCTTATCACGCCGACCGCTCAGGCGGCCGGCGTGAATAAAGCGGCTAGGGGTTGAGGGGCAGGGTCGCCTCCCAGTTGCCGGAAGTGGATACCGCGATCGAAAGCGGCGGCAGCGGCGCGGTCATGGGAATGGTGAACACGGTCGAGCCGGAGAAGTTTCCATTTGCCTGGATCGGGGTCACATCGGTGTTGATATACCAGACGATGGGGCCGCCGCCGTTGCCGTCGAGTGTGCCGGAAACCACCGGGTGGGTCCATGATCCCTCCATGCGGTACTTGCCGTCGCCGCCACGGCTGATCGTGGCGATCCAGGTGCCGCAGATGCATACGCTGCCATAGCCGGACACGGCAATGTTGCCGCCATCATATGTGCCGCTGGCCGTACCGGAAACGCTCCCGTCAGGCATGAAGCGGACGACCCAGTCGCCGGTGGCGCTGCCGCTGACGTTGCCGACATAGGAAGCGCTGCCGCTGAAAGTTCCCTGGATTTTTCCGGTGACGACCAAGTTGGCCAAGCCCTGAAATCTTACCGTCCATGTGCCGGAAATGTTCTTTGTCCCGTCAGCCGTATAGATTTGTCCTTGAAAGGCGCCGCTGGCAATCCCGGTCGCGGTGTCCACCACGAGGTTGACCGAGCCGTCGCTGGTGCCTTTCGAGGGTCCCCGGCTTCCGGGGGCGCTCCAGGCCACGGATATGGTTTTCGTGGCGCTGTTGTATCCAGTGACCTGCCACGAACCGGAAACGCCGATGCCGCCAAAAGTACCTGATCCACTTACGGATTCGACGAAATTTCCGTTTGCGTCGAAAGTTCCGCTGGCGCTCCAGCTACCTTCCACATTGCCGGAATAGTTGGCTGAACCATCCGTTGCGCTGCCGCTGAACGTACCGGAGAGATTGCCGGTGACGGTTTGTGCCGCCCATGCCGGGTGGGACGACGCCATTGCCAAAAACAATATCACTAGATATTTCCATAAGATATTCATCATGCTCTCCTGCGGAATGTTTTTATTTTGCCGTGCTAGAATCGGCCTCGTCCTAATTTTTAGCCTGTCCCCCTCAATCGTAGCACCACTGGAAAATTGAGCAATATTGTTCTTTATGCCTATTAACCGTTTTCAGGTGATTGCCGGTCTCGGTGCGCTACTCCTTCCCCTGCGGGCGGGGGAAGGCTGGGATGGGGGCGACCGGCGGCGAACAATTCGCCCCCTCCCCAACCCTCCCCCGCGCGCCTTGCGCGCAAGGGAGGGAGTAAGCGCGTTTACTGAAAACAGTTCACAGGCATGTTGTTCTTAGCGAACGCCAGATATGCCGCCTACTTGGATTCGATTCGTCATTGCAATTTCCGCCGGATGGATGCTGGCCGTGCCGGCAACCTGGGCATCGCCCAATGCCGGCAAATTCGAATATGTCGTATTTGACAAGGCGCTACGTTGGCCAAACAAGGTTATGCCGTGGTATTACAATTCCGCCGGCCAGCCGGACGCCATCGGCGAGGCGGAAGCGATAGGCGCGCTGCAACGCGCCGCCGCCGCATGGCGGAACGGTTGCCAAATCGAATTGCGGTACATGGGCAAAACCTCCGCCCAGACCTATGTGGAGGATGGGGTCAATGTCATCGGCTGGCAAAGCGGTTTTTCCGCGTCGGGCGAAACGGGCGTCAACTGGAGCGGCCAGACGATTACCGAGGCCGACATCCGCCTGAATATCGGCGACATAAGCGACGTGGCCACCCTGGAAGGCATCGCCGTGCATGAATTCGGCCATGCGTTGGGGCTGGATCATTCCGACCAGCCGGATTCGGTCATGTTCGCCAATCCCTACCATCCGGTCGATTTTCAACTTGCTCCCCGGAGTGACGATATCAATGCCTGCGTCGCGCTCTACGGTTCATCGGGGGTCGCAACCGCGACATCCGCCGGCAGCCCGCAGCTGCAATTGGCCAGCGATGAGTCCGCAACGATCTTTCTGAGCACATCCAAGGTAACGGCGGCACCGCAGTCTTCGCTGCAAAAAGTGGGCGCAACTACTTCCAGGCTGTATTTTTATGTGTTCTACGATGGTCTGAAACAAGGGAGCGTCTTCAGGGTCGAATGGGTTTCCCCGGATGGCACGCTATGGAAAAGCGAGTCATCGGACAGTGTTTATCGGAGCGGTTACTTCTGGTATGAGTTGCCATGGGGGAATTATTCGGCATCGGTATTGCCCGGTCGCTGGCAAGTCAGGTTCTACCAGGATGGGCAGTTGAAGGCGGAACGGGGTTTTGAGCAACTGTCCGATTACCTTGTTCCGTCGGTGCCGGATGTGGCGATAGTGGGGCGGGTTTCCGCCGGGCAGTATGTGTTTAAAGCCGTCAATATGGCATCGGGGCAGGATGTTGCCCAATATTGGTGGTCTTTCGACGATGGGGCGGCCGTTTCCGGCGCCGAACAGGCGGTTTCGTTGGCGCCGGGGGCGGCGCACACGGTTCGGCTGATGGCTTGGAATGCCTCAAGCCGCTATAATGGGCAAGACGATGGACCCAATTCGGTAGTCACCCAAGCTTTTTCCTTGAACGGGAATGGATCGTTCTCCTCTTTCAGCCTTGCCGGGCAGGCGAGCGGCACGAAACGGGCTTTGACGTTGCAGGCCGATGCAATTATCCCGGAGGAGGGGGGGCAATCGTTGTATATCCTGGCGCGCGTCGGCGCTGGCTGGTATTACAAGTCGCCGTCCGGCTGGGGGGCGTGGCAGGGCGGCGCGGCTCCTCCGCCCTTGCTGACGGTTACGGCGCCGGCCATGGTGACCTTGAAGGTGCTGAATGGCATCGACGCGAGCGGGTTGCCCACGGGTACCGAGGTATATGCCGGTTATGGCGGCAGCTTCGATGCCATGGTGGCGGCGGCGCGCTATGACAAGATTTTTACCTTGCAATGATTCTGGAGACAGGCGATGAAATGGCAGGATGGCATCAAATCCATGGTGGGCAGCAAGGAAGCCGGCGAAAAGGTATTCGACAGCCTGGTCGAAGCGGCGGAGTATGCAAAAAAACATCCAGGCGGCGCCCATCCGAACCCTTTTGAAAAAAACTCGGCCGAGATTCCGGCCAAAACAGAAAACCGTTGGTATTAGCCCGCATAGTTTCCGGTAGCTTACATAGATGATGTCTCATGTCGTAAATAATTCCAGCAGCATGCTTGGGGTGGCGTTAGGCGCCCTGCTTTGCTTGCCAGCGTTCGGGTATGGGGCGGTTGCGGATAGCGCCGCCAAGGGCGGCGCTGTGGCGGGCAAGGCCGATTACTCGGAGATTTACGAAAAGAATGTTTTCGATCCGAACCGCCAGCCTTGGTCGGATAAGATAAAGCCTGCCGATCCCGCGGTTCCGGCGCTCGCTCCGGGCGATGTCGAGGTGTACGGCGTGATGGCGGTGGGAGATTATAAGAAGGCCATCGTCAAGCTGGGGCCGGCATTCAAGG
Source organism: uncultured Sulfuricella sp. (assembly GCA_964505475.1). Lineage (GTDB taxonomy): Bacteria > Pseudomonadota > Gammaproteobacteria > Burkholderiales > Sulfuricellaceae > JAGXQV01. The sequence continues at coordinate 26,585 of CAZDIJ010000005.1, forward strand.
TCGCTCCCGTTCCGGGCGCCCGTCCGTTCGTCATGTTGGCGGTGGGGCAAGCCCTGGGTCCCTACACGCTGGTGGAAATTTCGGAAAAGAATATTGTGTTCGAGGGCGGCGGCGCACGCTACCCGATGCCCTTCGCCGCGAAAAAGGATCGTCCACCGCCAAGCGCCGTGGCTCCGGCATTCCAGGTTCCCGTCGTGTTGCCGGTGCCGGTGCCCACGATGGTGCCGGGGATAGAGCCGATCGCGGTCGCCGAAGCAGCGCCGGCGGCTGCCCCGGCGCCGGTTCCGGCGCCTTCGGATGGGCAAGTTCCACCGCCGGCGGCGCAACAGCAGCCGGCTTCGCCATCCGCAGCATCCCAGCAAGCTGCCGCCAGCGCGGCGCCGATACAGGGGCGGACTCTGTTGGAGGCGATCGAAGCCGCGGCGCAGGCAAAGGCCGCCGGCACGCTGTCCGCGCCGCCGCCCAATCCTTTCGCCAAGTGACGGAGGCGCGCAAGTGGTGAGCCGTCTTATTCCCCGATTCCTTTTCGTGGCCGCTCTTGTCGTGGCGGCGGCCATTGCGTCATCGCCGCTCCGGGCTGGCGAAGCGGTGCGCGTGCCCGATGAAATCATCGTCAAGTACAAGTCCTCCAACCGTTTTGCCGAACATGGCCAGGTATTGCGCCGGGTGAATCGGCAGACCGAGGTGCTGCGCCACGATGGGGGGCGCTTCCGGGCGGCGGGCAAGGGCAAATGGGACAGCCTTCACGAAAAGATCGCCCGGATAAAAAAAGACCCCAACGTGCTCTATGCCGAGCCGAACTATCTGGGGCGTTTCGAGGAAACCGTGCCGTTGCCGCCCAGTGATCCCTCCTACGCCAGCCAATGGTGGCTGCCGGCGGTGGGCGACCGGACGATGTGGGCGCTGGGGCGGGGCAACGGGGTGATCGTCGCGGTCATCGATACCGGCGTGGATTTGACCCATCCCGACCTCGTCGCCAACTTGCTTTCCAACGGCTATAACTTTGGCGACGGCAACGCCATTCCGCAAGATGTGCTTGGCCATGGGACGAAAGTGGCCGGAATTATTGCAGCCGGCCAGAATAACGGTATTGGTGTGTCCGGCCTAGCCCCGCAGGCGCAAATTCTTCCCATCAAGATCAACCCCGGCGGAGAAGGAACCTTCACCTCGGATCGCCTGGCCACCGCCATTGACTATGCGGTGAGTCGCGGCGCCAGGGTCATCAATCTCAGCCTGACCGTCGATCAGCAAACCCAGACCGTGCAGGATGCCATTCTGTCCGCGCTGAGCCGCGGCGTCATCATGGTTGCGGCGGCGGGAAACGAAGCCAGCCCGGTGGCGTTTCCGGCCAATATGTCGGGCGTGATCGGCGTTGCGGCGACCGACCAGTCCGTCAAGCTGGCCTCTTTCTCCAATTCCGGCCCGGAAATTTCCGTGGCGGCGCCCGGCGTCAATATTTATTCCACCGTTTTGGGCGGCAGTTACGGCGATGGAAGCGGCACATCATTTGCCGCGCCGATCGTGGCGGCGACTATTGCCAACATGTTGGCGATCAACCCGGTATTGCCGGTGAGCGGATTCGCCCAATACCTTCGCGACAATGCCGACGCCATCAGCGGCGGGACTTATCCCTTCGGCAACCTCAATGCCGGCAAAGCCGGCAATAGTCTGGTGCCGCATCTGGTATTGAGCAAGCAGCAGTTCAGCTCCCTGGAATCGCTGCCGGTCAATTACACGCTTCCGCCCACCGGCGGCGCGGTGGATATTTACGTGGCGGTGGCGACGCCGCTCGGCGAATTTGCGCTGCATCCCGACGGGCGCTGGACGGCGGTGGCGGAATCCGGCTACGTACCCATCGCATTGGGCTATTCCGCCGCCACCACTGCCGCGGGTACGCTTTTCGGCAGCGGCGGGATTTTCGGCGCCATTCCCTTGACCGCCTTTCCCAACGGCGCCTATACATGGCGTATCGCCCTGGTGGGAAACGCCTCTGGAAAAATCGTCGGAGATGTTATTACCACGACGATGTCTTTGGGGAACTGAGTCCAGAGTCATGTCGAGTCGTTCGAACGGTATCGGAACCGTCTTCTCCAGCTTCTGGCGGCACCGCCAACTGGTGCTGCAAATGGTCAGGCGCGAGATTGTCGGCCGTTACCGCGGGTCGTTGCTAGGGCTGCTGTGGTCGTTCGTCAATCCGGTGTTGATGCTGGCGGTGTATACCTTCGTCTTCAGCATTGTTTTTCAGGCGCGCTGGGGCAAAGGCGGCGAGGACAAGTACGAGTTCGCCTTGGTGCTGTTCGCCGGCCTGATCGTCTTCAACCTCTTTTCGGAATGCGTTTCACGAGCGCCGGGGTTGATCCTGGCCAACGTCAACTACGTCAAGAAGGTCATATTCCCGCTGGAAATACTGCCTTGGGTGACGCTGGGTTCCGCGCTTTTCCATGCTGGCATCAGTCTGGCGGTATTGCTGCTGTTCCTGGGCGCTATCGGCTCTGCCATTCATTGGACGGTCTTGCTGTTGCCGATCGTCGTGCTTCCCTTGCTGTTGCTCATCATGGGGCTATCCTGGCTGCTTGCATCGGTCGGCGTGTTCGTCCGGGATGTCGGACAATTCATCAACATGGTCATGACCATATTGATGTTCATGAGTCCGATCTTCTACCCAGCCTCCGCCTTGCCGGAATCGGTGCGCGGTTACCTGTTCCTCAATCCGCTTACCTTCATCATCGAACAGGCGCGTGATGTGGTGATCTGGGGTACGCTGCCGGACTGGGGCGGGCTGGCGGCTTATTCGGTTATCGCCATGGCGGCTGCGTGGGCGGGGCTTTTCTGGTTTGCGAAAACACGTAAGGGATTTGCCGATGTTCTCTGAGCCCGCTATCCGTGTCCAAGGTCTGGGGAAATGCTATCAGCTATACACCAACCCCAAGGATCGCCTGAAGCAATTCCTGTGGCGCGGTAAACGCCGGTATTACCGCGAGTTCTGGGCGTTGCGCGATGTCAGTTTCGATGTCATGCCGGGCGAGGTGGTCGGCATCATCGGGCGTAATGGTTCGGGCAAATCCACCTTGCTGCAATTGGTGTGCGGGACGCTTACGCCTACTCACGGCGAAGTAAAAGTGAATGGTCGCATTGCGGCGCTTCTGGAATTGGGCGCTGGTTTCAACCCCGAATTCACGGGGAGGGAAAACGTGTTCATGAGCGCCGCCATCATGGGGCTGAGCCAAGAGGAAATCACGGCGCGTTACGAGGATATCGTCGAATTCTCCGGCATTCGCGATTTCATCGATCAGCCGGTCAAGACCTATTCCAGCGGCATGTACGTGCGGCTGGCTTTTTCCGTCGCCATCAGCGTCGATCCCGATATTCTGGTGATCGACGAAGCGCTGTCGGTGGGTGATGGCGAATTTTCGCGGCGCTCGTTCGACCGCATCATGGCGCTAAAAGAGGCCGGTAAAGCTATTCTGTTTTGCTCCCATTCGATGTATCAGATTGAGGCGATTTGCAACCGCGCTTTGTGGCTTAATCAAGGTGAGCTGAAGGTGATCGGCGAGCCGGCCCAGGCCATCGTGGCTTACAACGCTTTCGTCAACGGCCAGCGCAACGAAGCGCGGAGTGAGGTGGGTGATGGTGCGATGGCCGCTGCGCCAGGCACGGCGGCCATTATCCAGGTAACGGTGGCTGCGGACGATGTGGAAGGGCGTGAACTTCATGTGGTAAGCGGTAAGACTACGGTGGCGGTAATGGTCGAATTCACTTCCGATCCTGCCATGCCCACGCCTAGTGTGGCGGTGATGTTTACCGATCTAGCCAACAATCCCATTGCCAGCGCTGGTACCCGCAACGACGGCTTGGTCGTGATGCGCTTGCCCAACGGACGCGGTAAGGTGAGCGCGGTATTTGAGCGCATCCCGTTACTCAAGGGCAGCTACTGGGTTTATGCTTTCTTGATGTGCGAGAACGCTGTGCATTTCTACGAATATGCCAACATGGTGGCGCAACTCAATGTTACCCAGGACGGCTTGGAAATGGGTGTGGTATCGTTGCCGCACCGCTGGGAATATCCCAGATGACGGACGGGCGCGCCTACATCGTCAAATGGCTGCGCTATCGGGTGCTGTTTCCCGCCTTGGCGCTGTTGCCGCCAGCGTTTGGCTACTGGGTCGCCACTCACATCGGCAGGTGCGATGCATCCCGGCATCCTTCCCGTGCTGCGGTGACGCATAGTCTGATGACCATCCATCCCCATCTGGAGCAAGAGCCGGAACACCTTGAGGCGCTGCTCGTTCATTATTTCCAGATGATGGCCAAAGATATGCTCGACTGCTTCCGTATGCCCGCCTTCACGCCGCACAACACCCGTGACTTGATCCGAGTCTGTGGCATCGAACATCTCGTTACCGCCAAGGCTGCCGGGGCGGGGGTGATCCTCGTGATCAGTCATTATGGTCGCTTTTTCATGCTTGGTCCGGGTCTCAAATTCGCTGGCCAGGAGTTTGGTATGCTCACTACCGTTGTCGATGAACGTCATCCCCATTACGATCCCATGGATCGTTGGTATATCGCTACCAAGTTGCACAATACACAGTTGTTTTCGCGTGGCACTTGGATTACCACTGGCGACGACCGGCGTAAGATATACCGCGCTCTGAAAGCAGGTGAGGTGATATTGATCGCTCTCGATGGTACCGAAACCAGTAGTACCACCCGGTACAATTTTCCATTTCTTGGCGGCACACTATCACTGCCCGAGGGCATCGTGCGCATTGCGGCAAAAACTGGCGCGCACATGGTGTACGCCGCCGCCATCGAGCGTGGTCGGGGTGTGGAAATCAATATTCAACCCCTACCGGAAGAGCCTATTGCCGGCTTGACCCAAGCAGTATGTCTTCTAGAGCGGGACGTGGCTGCCTTTCCTTGGCAATGGTGGCAATGGGCTGCGCTTGGCTCGTTGTGGAAGCCGGGTGCAATGAATTGAGGGGTGGCAAAGAAATGCATTTGAGTTCTTTCAGAAATATGGAAAAACTGGTTGGTCGCTATCTCGATTCGGCCAAGGGGGGGACGGTATTCGACATCGGTAGCTATGATGTCAATGGTAGCTATCGCTGTCTGTTTGACAAACCGAGCTGGCAGTATCGTGGCGTAGATCTTGCTGCCGGCCCGAATGTTGATGTTGTGTTGGAATCGGCTTATCGTCTACCCCTGCCGAGCGATAGCGTTGATTTGATCGTGTCCGGCCAAGCTTTTGAACACGTCGAGTTTTTCTGGGTTGCTTGGCTGGAACAGGTGCGAGTCTTAAAACCGGGCGGCATGATATTTCTGATTGCGCCGTCTCGGGGGCCAGAACACCGTTACCCGGTGGATTGTTGGCGATTTTACCCAGATGGTTATACTGCCTTGGCGAAGTACGCTAACCTTGATTTATTGGAAGTACATACCGATTGGGAGTTCGATGCTGACGAGGAAAGCGCTGCTTGGGGCGATACTGTCGGGGTGTTTCGCAAGCGCCAGGTTAGTCTCTGGGAAAATGCGCGCAGCCGGTTGCTGCTGACAGTCAGCCAGATATTGTTACCAAAGCCGTAACAAAGACATTGTCATGTACTAAATTCGATACATTCACCTACGAAACTGATTTGCCGGCTTTTCACAGGATTGGATTCTCACGGGAATGTTCATGGTTGATGCGGCTACATGGGATTGATTACATAATTGTTCAGTATTAACCCAAGTTGAAGATAGCCGCCATGCCAGAAGAAAGTGCACGTTTCAAATATCAGATTGATTCCAACGACGAGCATGCTACTGCGTCAAGATTGTTGCGCATGGCTGGAAGCGGCAAGCATCTATTGGAATTAGGAACGGTGGCCGGTTCATTTTGAAAACCGCTGTTGTCTTAATTGCTGGTGAAACCTTAGAAGGCTGATTGTCCCCCTCAACATATGTATTTTATGATTGGATGAAGGAAGAAGGCAATGTCTACTTTTGAAATTAATGAGCAATATGTCACCTCCACCCCTTCCCCACAAAATGCCTTGGATGTTTTCCGTGGGGAATGGTCATCCAGGCTCCCCCCTCCTTTGGATACATTGAATGCTGGCGCCGCCCTTCTATTCGATGATCCCAGGATCGCCTGGATGCTGGAAAAAGCTGGGGGATGTCAAGGCTTACAAGTGCTTGAGTTGGGGCCTTTGGAGGCGGGGCATTCCTATATGCTCGAAAAAGCAGGTGCGGCGCAAGTCGTTTCCGTTGAATCGAATACCCATGCGTTTCTTAAGTGTTTGATTGCAAAGGAGTTGCTTGGGTTGTCAAAGGTGAAATTTCTTTGCGGTGATTTCGTTTCGTACTTACGGGATAGGGAACGCAAATTTGATTTGTGTATTGCCAGCGGTGTGCTTTATCACATGGTGAACCCAGCGGAGTTGATTGCTTTGTTGGCAAGCCGATGCACCAGACACATTTTTTTCTGGACGCACTATTACGATTCGGATGTAATCCGCAAGCATTCCACGCTGACCAAGAAGTTTCCCGGCGAAGAAGCCGCAGAATACCAAGGATTCAAGCATGTGCTTTACCGTTACGAATATCTGGATGCGCTGAGGTGGGGTGGTTTTTGCGGAGGAAGCGCGCGCTATAGTTATTGGATGAGTCGCGACGACATTTTGAGATGTATTAATTATTTTGGCTTTAGTAACGTAGAGGTCGGTTTCGATGATCCCAATCATCCCAATGGCCCAAGTTTTGCGTTATTGGCCAGTCGTTAGCTGGGACGAGCATAAGTGAACATGCCTATGAACATATTCAGGATGTTGCCTTGCATCCCATGCTCCCTCATCCCCGTCCCTTCTCCCGCTTGCGGGAGAAGGGAGAAATGCCCCTCGCCCGCAGGCGGGAGAGGGGTTGGGGTGAGGGTGCCTGAAAATTATTCATAGGCATATAAGTGAAAGGCAAAAACAGTAATGAATAGTTACGCCTACGAGATTGATCTTTCCAAAGGGAAATTCATGCTGACCTTTAATCCGCGCGGTGTCCTGAAGCGGGGCGCGTAATAACGGATTCTCTCCCCTTAATCAAAGAAAGATATACGCAATGTCAGAAGGAAGCGCTCGCTACAGATACCAGATTGATCCGAACGATGAGTTCGCCACTGCGTCCGCGGTACTGCGCATGGTGGGCTGCGGCAAGCATGTGCTGGAACTCGGCACCGCCGTAGGGTCAATGACCTACGCGCTCAAGGAATATAACCGCTGCACCGTCGTCGGAGTGGAAGTGGATCCCGTTAGCGCCGAGATGGCGCGCCCGTATTGCGAGAAGTTGATAATTGGCAGTTTGGATGAGTTGGATCTGGTTGCGGTGCTTGGTGACGAGAAATTCAATGTGATTGTCGCGGCAGACGTGCTGGAACATTTGGTCGATCCGTGGGCGTGCCTGAAGAAGTTAAAGCCATTGCTTAAACCAGATGGGTATTTGGTGGCTTCCTTTCCGAACGTTGCCCATAACGCGGTTATTGCCAGCTTGTTGGATGGTCGTTTCCCATACCAGGATAAAGGTTTGCTTGATCGCACCCATCTGCGGTTTTTTGCGCGCCATGATCTTGAAGAAATGTTTCTGGCTACCGGCTTTATCCCAAAGCGGTGGCAGCAAGTATTGCTCGGCGCAGAGCACAGTGAGCTTGCCGGTTTCTGGCTGAGTTTGCCCAAAGAATTCCAAGATTTTCTGAAACAAAACGATGATGGGTGGTGCTATCAATTTGTCATACAGGCTTACCCAAGCCTGGAAATCGACTGGGTGAAGGATACTCGGTCTAAATTGGAGCAAGCCGAGGCAGATCTGGAGGAGGCACGGTTTAAACTGGCCGAACTGGAGGATGCTAAGTCGAAGTTAGAAAAAGACCATGCTGAATTCCATGGAATCCGCACTGAATTGGAAATTGGGTTAATAAAATCAGACCATCAACTTAAGGAAAAAGAAAAACTGCTTCGGGAGATTATCTCTTCGAATAGTTGGAAAATTACGCGGCCCGTTCGTTGGTTAGGTTCGAAAATTAGGAATGCGAGGTCGCATTGGCGTAGGTTGCAGGATTTGGTTGAGCGCTATGGGGGCTTATCTCGAGTCATTAGAAAGATTTTCTCGATTGTGATGTGCGAGGGACTTAAGGGCATAAGAAGTCGAGGTTTGCAATTTTTCCGTAACAATCCAGTCGGGAATGACAGCGCGACTTATCAAGAATGGGTTCGGCAGTTTGACGAGCTTAGCCAAACCGATTGCCAGCTACTGAAAAAGGAAATTGAGCACTTTAGCAGGCGGCCAGTTATTTCGATAATTATGCCGGTATACAACCCCCCGGAAAAATGGTTACGGCGTGCTATCGAATCCGTTCAGGAGCAGGTGTATCCAGACTGGGAGCTTTGCATTGCGGATGATGCTTCCAATTTACCCCATGTTAAGGTGGTCTTGGGCGAGTACCAGCAACGCGACTCGCGTATCAAGGTGGTCTATCGAAGTGAAAATGGGCATATTTCTGCGGCTTCCAATAGTGCATTGGGGAGTGCGACAGGCGAATTTATTGCGCTTCTGGATCACGATGATGAATTATCACCTCATGCTCTGTATTGGGTGGCTCGGGAGATTATTCGCCATCCAGATGCAATGTTGATTTATTCGGATGAGGATAAAATTGATAGTTTAGGTCAACGGAGCGATCCCTATTTTAAACCCGATTGGAATCCCGATCTGTTCTTGTCGCAAAACTATATCTCCCATCTCGGCATTTACCATGCTGAAACAGTAAGGGTAATCGGCGGTTTTAGGGTTGGCCTGGAAGGCTCTCAAGATTACGATTTGGCTCTGCGCGTAATCGAGTGCTTGAAGCCGGAGCAAATCCGCCATATTCCAAGATTGCTCTATCATTGGCGTGTTATCCCCGGTAGCACAGCAATGTGGGGGGTAAGTGAGAAACCTTATTCAGTGCTCGCGGCACAACGGGCGATCCGTGAGCATTTGCTGCGTCGAGGAATTCATGCGGAAGTAATGGAGGCCGATGATGTCGCAGGAATGTACCGGGTGCGCTATCCGCTGCCTGATCCAGCGCCCTTGGTAAGCCTGATTATCCCTACACGCAACGGCTTGAATTTATTGCATCGCTGCATTCAGAGCATCAACGACAAGACCCACTACTCTCCTTATGAGATTTTGGTTATCGATAACGGCAGTGATGATCCGGCTACGCTATCGTATTTGAAAGACTTGGGGCAGTCGGGAAAAGTGACTGTGCTGAGGGATGACCGCCCGTTTAATTATGCGGCGTTGAATAACAGCGCTGTAATGCATGCGCGGGGAAGCGTAATCGGGTTGCTTAACAACGACGTGGAAGTGATTAATGGAGGTTGGCTCAATGAGATGGTTAGCCATGCGCTTCGTCCCGATATTGGTGCGGTGGGCGCGCGGTTATGGTATCCCAACAATACGTTGCAGCATGGGGGGGTAATTTTGGTGGGCGGGGTGGCTGGTCATGCTCATAAGCGGCTTCCTTTGGGGGCTGCGGGATATTTTAGGCGGGCGGTATTGATTCAAAACTTTTCAGCGGTAACTGCTGCTTGTATGGTTCTACGGAAAGATGTATTTCTTGAAGTGGGTGGCTTTGATGAAAATCTAAGCGTGGCATTTAATGACGTGGATTTGTGCTTGAGGCTTCGAAAACTTCGTTACCGCAACCTGTGGACGCCTTATGCCGAACTTTATCATTATGAATCTGTGACGCGTGGTTATGAGGATACGCCTGAGAAACAAGCTCGCTTCAATCGCGAAGTCGAGTTTATGAAACAAAGGTGGGGGGAGTTGTTGGCCAATGATCCCGCATACAATCCTAATCTTGCCTTAGACAGGGAGGATTTTTCATTGGCTTGGCCGCCACGCGTATCTAAGGAGGAGTGAGATGTCTTTGTTCCACCGGGAGTTCGGTTATCGGCTGCTCGATGGTAGTGGCCTGGAAATTGGCGCTCTCCACCAACCTGCGTTGCTTCCGCAGAGATGTGTCGTGAGTTATTGCGATGCTGTGACACGTGAGGAAGCGGTAAAATTCTTTCCCGAACTTAAACTTGATGATCTGGTGCCAGTGCAGCATATCGTCGATTTGGACAAGGATGGTTTAAGTGCTTTTACGGATGGCAGCTATGACTTTATTGTTATCAACCATGTGATCGAACATGTGGCCAACCCGATTAAAGTAGTGGCCGAATTGTTTCGCGTGGTGAAGCCGCAGGGCGTGGTGGTTATTTCCGCGCCAGATAAGAATTTTACCTTCGACAAAACCCGTGACCTAACTTCTTTCGGGCACCTTCTCGAAGAATACCGACAGGGAATCAGTCAAGTAACCGACGAGCATTACCTCGATTTTTTGCGAGGCGTCCATCCTGAGCTTGTCCAGCAAGGCGAAGAACGGCTTCGCCAAGCGGTTGAGTCGGTAAGAAATCGCCGCGAACACGCTCATGTATGGGATTCGGCGACGTTTGAGGCTTTCTTGCATAGCTCCTTTGATGTTTTGGGAATTCAAGCCGTGAAACGCTTTGAGTCTGGTGGGTGGGAAAATAGCTTTGAATATTTTTCGGTCTGGGAAAAAGAGCCTATCAAGCTGGCGGGGCAATCGGTCGTTCCCATATATACAAAGCTGTTAGCTAAGATTAGACGATTGCTCTCTCGCTCCAGGCAACTTTTAAGGCCAAGCAATGGCTGATGACCGCAACTGGCGCCATCCGCCAGATTGCGTTCTGCTTGCGGTGCGCAGATTTGGTGGTAGGCATGTTGCGCCATTATCTAAGTACGAATTCGTGCATGGCGTGGAGCACAACATTTAAAAACATGCCTATGAACAATACTCAGGATGTTGCCTTGCATCCCATGCTCCCTCATCCCCGTCCCTTCTCCCGCCTGCGGGAGAAGGGAGAAAAGCCCCTCGCCCGCAGGCGCACCCTAAAGGGCATAAAGGAGAGGGGTTGGGGTGAGGGCGCCTGAAAATTATTCATAGGCATATTTAAAAATGCAATCCCATTTCCAACTGACGCATGAGCAATACGCAAACAGCCCCACTCCCGGATCATAGTACCAAGACTATCGCAAGACATTCGTTGCTGAACCTTCTTGGCATGGGCGCGCCGTTTATCGCCGCAATTTTCGCCATGCCGATATTGGTCGGAGCACTCGGTATCGACCGTTTCGGCGTGCTGGCATTGGCATGGGTGGTGATCGGCTATTTTAGCCTGTTTGATTTCGGTATCGGGCGCGCGTTGACCCAGGCTGTGGCGGACCAGCTTGGAAATGGGCAGACCGGCGATATTCCCCCCATGATCTGGACAGCGCTGTCTATCATGCTGTTGCTGGCGGTCGCCGGTGGAATCGCCGGGGTGGCGCTATCATCCTGGCTGATTTACTCCATTCTGAAAATTCCGACGGTATTGCGCGCAGAAACCTTGAGCGCTTTTTACCTATTGGCGCTTTCGCTGCCCGCGGTTATTGTGACGGCAGGGTTGCGCGGCGTCCTGGAAGCCTATCAGCGCTTTGGCTTGGTAAATGCGCTACGCATTCCGATGGGTATTTTTACTTTTGTCGGGCCACTGCTGGTTTTGCCATTCACCAACAGCTTGGTGGCGATCGTTGCCGTGTTGGCGCTGGGGCGCGTCGTCGCTTGGTTGGCACATTTCTATTATTGTGCGCAAGTCGTGCCGGCATTGCGGCATGGGATTGCGTTTCGGCGGGAGTATCTCGCTCCATTGTTCCGCTTCGGCGGTTGGCTGACCGTGACGAATGTCGTGGGGCCGTTCATGCAATATTTGGATCGCTTCTTGATCGGCGCAATTCTTTCCACGGCTGCCGTGGCGTTTTATACGACCCCTTATGAGGTCGTGTCAAAACTCCTGGTGATCCCGTCCGCGTTGACCGCGGTTCTTTTTCCCGCCTTTGCCACAAGTTTCGCGGCGCAATCTATGCGCACCAACGAGCTGTATGTCGGTGGCGTCAAGGCGGTTTATCTGCTGCTGTTTCCAATTGTCCTTCTCATCGTGGCGTTTTCGCGCGAGGGATTGGGGGTGTGGCTGGGCGGTGAATTTGCCGAAAACAGCAGCAGGGTATTGCAATATCTTGCCGTCGGGCTGTTCTTGAACAGCTTGGCGCATGTCCCCTATGCGCTGATCCAGGCGGTCGGAAGGCCGGACGTTACCGCCAAGCTGCATCTGGTCGAATTGCCATTGTATCTGCCATTGCTGTGGCTGCTGAGTTCACGGATGGGGATCGAGGGCGTGGCCATCGCATGGATGTTGCGCGCCGGTGTGGATATGCTGTTTTTGTTTATTTTCATGATGCGGATTTTTCCGGGTGCGGCCAGAAAAACCTATTCCATGCTGATGGTGCTGCTGGTTACCTTGCCTGCGTTCGCTGTTGCTGCCGCACCGCCGGATGCCGCAATGCGCGGTTGGGTTTCCATGGCGCTGCTGTGCGCCTTTGTTATATTTAGTTGGTTGTTGATTTTGAGATCGGAAGAAAGGCAATTTGTCGAACGGCAATTCAACGGCTGGTGGGGCAAGATTAAGGGGGGGGTATGAATTTAGAGCCAGCCGATAAAGCGTATTTTGATAATAACATTGAATATTTTAGCCAGGTTCGCCGCGAGATATTTCCCTTTTTGCCGGAAAAAATAGGGCGAGTGCTGGAAGTTGGCTGCGGCGCAGGCGACACCTTGGGCTACCTCAAGCAAAACGGTAGATGCGACTGGGCTGGCGGCATAGAACTCGTCAGCAGCGCCGCCGCTATGGCGCGAGGCAAGGTAGACCGGCTTATCGAAGGAAATATCGAAGTCATCGAATTGCCGTTCGAAGAGGGTTCCCTGGATGTCATCCTGTGTCTGGATATCCTGGAACATTTGGTCGATCCATGGCGCGTGGTGCAAAAATTGGACAAGGCATTAAAACCGGGCGGAGTCTTGATTGCTAGCATTCCCAACGTGCGCCATTGCCGCCTGGTTTTTCCTTTGTTGTTTCAAGGGAAATGGCAGTACCGGGACTCAGGAATCCTGGATAAAACCCATTTACGTTTCTTTGTGCGCGAGTCCGCGATAGCATTGATGGAGAGTTCGGGGTTGAAGGTGGAAACCGTGCGTGCAACCGGGGTGGATTGGGGGTCGAAAGGCTGGATTGCCAATTTGCTGACGCTAGGCCTGTTTAAATCCTTTTTTGAACGCCAATTCCTGATTTGCGCCAGAAAAGCCCCGGTCGACCTGTCATTCTGAGGCCGCTGCCAACATGCCGTATTTGACCATCCTGATGGCAACCTACAACGGTGGGAAATTTATTGAGGCGCAACTGGATAGCCTGCGCGCCCAGTCTTTTGCCGAGTGGCGCTTGTGGATACGTGACGACGGATCGACCGACGATACAGTGGAAATCATCCGACGTTACACCGTTTTGGATGAGCGGGTGCGACTGCTGCCGGCAGACGATATGCGGCTCGGCGCCGCCATGAACTTTTCCTATCTGATGGAGCGTTTTGCCGCGGAAAGCGAATACACGATGTTTTGCGACCAGGACGATGTCTGGCAGCCGGACAAGATTGCCGCGACGTTGACCAAGATGCATGATATGGAAGCGCGCTTCGGCACGGAAACGCCGATCCTGGTGCATACCAACCTATCCGTCACGGATGGCGATCTGAATTTGCTCCCCCCGTCATTTTGGCATTATCAGGGGCTAAATCCCAAAATTAAAAGCCTGAACCGCCTGTTGGTGCAAAACAATGTGACCGGCTGCACCGCGATGGCCAATCGGATGCTGGCGGTATTGGCGGCCAATATGCCGCCGCAGGCAATCATGCATGATTGGTGGCTGGCGCTGCTGGCAGCGGCATTCGGCGAGATTGGTTACGTCAAGCGCGCGACGATGCTGTATCGCCAACATGGCGGCAACGATATCGGGGCGAAGCGCTACGGCATGGCGCAAGTGCTATACCATATGAAAACAGGCGTGGCGCCCATGAATGCTTCCTTGCGGAGAACTCAGCGCCAGGCGGGCGCGCTGCTGGAATGCCATGCGGCATCTTTCGACCCGGCGCAGCGCGAGCTTCTGGAAACCTATGCCGGCCTGTCCGGGAAGGGGTATTTCATGCGGCGCTGGCTGGTATGCAGATCGGGAGTGTTCATGAATGGCGTGCTGCGCAACCTTGGCATGATGGTGGCGCTGTAGGTGGATACATTCGGCCTGCTGATCCCCTTGCGCAATGGCGGAGAAACGTGGCGGCGCTGCTTGGAAGCGTTTGCCATGCAGACGGTCAAGCCCATGCAGGCACTGGTTATCGACTCGTCTTCCAGCGATGGCGGCGTGGAATTGGCGCGCCAGGCCGGTTTTCTTGCACATGCCATTCCGGTTGAACAGTTCAACCACGGCGCCACTCGTCAACTGGGCGTGGAAATGCTGGCGGAAGCGGAGATTCTGGTGTTCATGACGCAAGATGCGGTGCTGGCGGCGCCCGACGCCCTGGAAAGGCTGCTCGCCTGCTTCGCCGATGAACGGGTGGGAGCGGCCTACGGACGCCAACTGCCGCACCCCGGCGCCGGAGCGATCGGCGCGCATGCCCGCCTTTTCAACTATCCCGCGCGCAGCGAGGTAAAGGTCGTGGCGGATGCGCCACGGCTGGGTATCAAGACGGCCTTTATCTCCAATTCTTTTGCCGCTTACCGCCGTTCGGCGCTGCTCGAGGCGGGGGGCTTCCCCGGCGATGTGATTCTCAGCGAAGATACTTACGTCGCCGCCAGAATGTTGCTGAATGGCTGGAAAGTCGCCTATTGCGCGGAAGCGCAAGTGTTTCACTCGCACGACTACAGCGTGGCGCAGGAATTCCAGCGTTACTTCGATACCGGAGTGTTCCACGGACGCGAGCCGTGGATACGGAAAGCGTTCGGCCAGCCGGGTGGGGAAGGCATGCGTTTCGTGCGTTCGGAACTGCGCTATCTGGCGCGTGAACGCCCATTCATGATTCCGGCGGCGCTGACGCGCACTTTGGTTAAATTCGCCGGCTACAAGCTGGGAACCCTGGAGCGCCGCTGGCCGTTGTGGCTGAAGCGCCGTCTGAGCATGCAGGCCGGATATTGGAAATCAAATTGAATCCCCGCATCGACAACGCCTTATTGAACAAGGCCGTCCTGATCGCAGGCGATGTTGCCGCCCTGCTGACCGCCTTCATTCTCGGGCGCACGGCGAACTGGGCCTACGACCACACTTTCGCCGAGGCGTTCTTCGGCTGGTGGGATGCGCGTGGGCAGATCCGCTTGGCGCTGTTCGCCTTATCCCTTGCCGTGGCGGTGGCCTGGTTCTGGAGCGTCGGACATTATTCGCGGCGCAAGCCGTTCTGGGACGAGCTGCGTGAAACCCTGCGCATCCTCGTGCTGGTGGCGGCGATCGACGTGGCGCTGGTATTCCTTGGCAAATGGCAGTTTTCGCGCTTGTGGCTCATGACCACCTGGCTGCTGGCTATCGCGCTGGTTCCGGTGGTAAGGGTGCTGGTCAAACGCATCCTGCTGCACATGGGGCGCTGGCGGCGCCCCACGGTGATTATCGGTGCCGGGAACAATGCCCTGGAAGCCTATGCGGCGCTGTGCAGCGAACCACTCATGGGGTTCGAGGTGGAAGCGTTCCTGGCGTCGCCGGGGGAGTCGGTGTCTTCTTCGTCCGTTTATCCCGCGCCGGTCGGCGCGCTCGGCGAGGATGTCATCGCTTGCCTGGAAAGCCGGGGCATGCCCCATGTCGTCGTGGCGCTCGATAGCTTGCAGGAGCAGCAATGGCTGATTCAGCGCCTGAGCATCGGCTATGCCGACCTCAACGTGATTCCGAGCATTCGCGGCCTGCCGCTGCTGGGCATGGAAATGACCCACTTCTTCAGCCACGAAGTGCTGATGCTGCGGGTGCGCAACAATCTGGCGCGGCGCGGCCCCAGGGTGGTCAAGCGGTGCGTCGATATTGCCGCGGCGAGCGTGTTGCTGGTGTTGCTATTTCCATTGCTGGCCATTATCGCCTGGAGAATATGGCGCGAGGACGGCGGGCCGTTTATTTATAGCCAGCAGCGGATCGGCCGCAACGGCGTGCCGTTCAGATTTTACAAGTTTCGCAGCATGGTGAACGACGCCGATGCCATGCTGGAAAGCTGGAAAACGCTGCGCCCCGAATTACATGCCGAATATGTCGAAAATAATTTCAAGCTGAAAAACGACCCGCGCCTGTTGCGCGTCGGCGGCTGGATCAGGCAGGCCAGCCTGGATGAATTGCCCCAATTGTGGAACGTGCTGAAGGGCGACATGAGCCTGGTCGGTCCGCGCCCCCTCCTGGCGCGGGAGCTGGAGTATTACGATGACAGTTTGCCGTTGTACATGCAGGCGCGGCCGGGAATTACCGGGCTATGGCAAATCAGCGGCCGCAGCGAAACGACGTTTCTCGACCGGGCGAATCTGGATGCGTGGTACGTTAGAAACTGGTCGCTGTGGTACGACATCGTGATACTTATGAAAACGGTTAGGGTTGTGTTGGGGAAGGACGGGGCGTATTAACCTAAAAAATGCAGCTCAACCACGGGGAACACAGGGAAATGCCGGAATTGCAGCGAGGCATGAAGAAAATTCCTCTCACCCGGCAGGCGGACAGCCCATCTTTTTCAACGGGATATTTTCCCCGTGTTCCCCGTGGTCAAGATAAGGGATTTAGGGTTATAACGGTTCCGATGCGCGACCGCCGACCCGCAATAGCCGGGCGAAGGCCGCCTGCGCCTCTTCCACCGTCACGTCTTCCACCTCGCGGCTTTCCGGTTGCAGGACGATATGCGGCACGCTCCAGGGACGCCAGCGGGTGGCGTCGGACTGGCCAAAAAAGCACAGGATCGGCTTGCCCAACCCCGCCGCCAGGTGCATGGCGCCGCCGTCGCTGCAAATCACCGCGTCGCACGCCGCCAGCCCGGCAATCAGATCTTCCAGACGCCGGGTCGGGTAGGGCAGCAACGGAACATCTGGCAAGGCATCGGCGATGCGTCGCGCCTTGGCGTCGTCGCCGGGATGGAGAGGATTGGTTTCGTCGCCCGGCGCCCAGAACAGCAGGAAGCCGCCGCCGCTTTCGCGGTGCAGGCGGCGCATCAATTCGATAAAACGTGCCTCGGGCCAGCGCTGACTCGGTTTGCGGGCGC
This sequence comes from uncultured Sulfuricella sp., assembly GCA_964505475.1. GTDB lineage: Bacteria > Pseudomonadota > Gammaproteobacteria > Burkholderiales > Sulfuricellaceae > JAGXQV01. The sequence goes on from CAZDIJ010000005.1 coordinate 43,787, forward strand.
TGACATGGATGCCGATGCGCAACGCTCCGGGCGGCGGGGATGGCAAAGGTCGATGGCCAGCCGTGGGGACGACTCGCGCCGGCGGCGGCGTTCCGGCGATGCCCAGGACACCCAGCAGGCGGAATACGTCCTCGGCTTCATGCAGGGTGGCGTTCGGCGCATAAGGCACGCCGAGGTCGATGGAGCGGCTGGCGCGTTCCCCGGCCTCCGTGAAACCGATAATGTGGTGCGGCGCCGCCAGCTTGGCCAGCGTTAGCGAGCGGGGCTGAAAGCCGGGCGCGGCGAGAATGGCGTGGTCGAAGCGCATGGTGCGCAGGCGCAGCAGGGTGCGCAGGCGGTCGCGGTAAACCCCGACCAGGCTTTGTCCCGCCGGCCTATGCTTGGCCTTGGTGTAGGCGAAAATCTCGTCGATGTCCGGGTTGCCTTCCAGCACGGGGCGATTGTAATTATTGACCAGCGCGCAGAGGCGCGCGGCGGGGAAATGCTCGCGCAGGGCGCGGATCAGCGGAGTGGTGCAGACCAGGTCGCCGATGTTGTCGCGGCGGATCACCAGGAAGCTGGGGTGGGCGGTGCTCATGTTCGGTTTTCCAGACGCCTGCCATAACCCAGCGTCATGCCCGCCAGCGCCCAGAACAGCAGGGAGTCGCTGCGCCAGAACAGATCGTCGGTGAAATTCTTGCTGACCAGCGCCGCCACCAGGGCGATGCCGCACAGGCCAACGACGCCGGCCTGCGGCGCGGGAAGGCCGCGGATGCGCCAGAAGGCGCGCAGCAGCGCGCCGAGCAGCAGGAGCAGCACGGCCAAGCCGCCTATGCCCAGTTGCAGGAGATAATCGAGAAACAGGTTGTGGGCGTGGGCGAACATCAGTCCGAACCATTCCTCGGGCTTGAGATCGACATAGACGATATGCGGCAGGTCGCGCCCGAAGCCGACCCCGGTCAGCGGCTTTTCGGCGATACGCTCGATCCAGAAACGCCAGATGCGGAAGCGCTCGCTGTTGGCGAAAGTGCCGACGACATGGCTGGCGGTGGCGCCGTCCGTGGTCGGCGCGGCGAGCGGGTCCATCGGCCGTTGCTTGGCGACCGCCACGAACAGCAGCGCCACCAGGGCAAGGGCGGCGCCGGCCGCCAGCCATCCGCTGCGCCGCGGCGTCGCGGCGTCGCGCCGCCACAGCAGGGCGAAAAGCAGCAGGATAGCGCCGAGCGACAGCCAGAACATGCGATTGAGGGTGGCGTAGCCGACGAACAGGAACAGCGGCGCCAACAGCCAAACCATATTACGCGGGAAAGCGCGCGGCGGCGCGGCCAGCCACAGCGCCAGCAGGAAAGGCGCCACCAGAACGAGATAGGTGCTGTAGGCGACAAAGCCGTGCACGCTGCCCCATTCATAAGCGGCGAAATTGCCCAGGGCGGCGCGGTTGTCCCACAGCGCCGCCAGCGCCGTCGCCAAAAAACCCGCCGCCAGGCAGGCGAGCCACAGCCGCCATTCCCGCTCGCCCCGGGTGAGCACGTAGAAGGCGAACAGCGCCAGCATGCCGTAGCCAATCTCGGTCTTGATCTCGTTGAAGGTAAACAGCGGGTCGAACGACCAGGCCAGCGATGCCACCGCCAGCCCCGCCCACAGGGCGAGAGGCAGTTTCAGCGGAAAAACTGGCGCGCCTTCCTTGAGGTAATGGCGCAAGGCAACGGCGGCGGCGAGGAACAGGCACAGCAGGCGCAGCGCGATGGTGTGGTTGAGCGGCAGCACCAGCAGGAACAGCGCGGCGGGCAACAACGGCCAGAGTGGCGCGGCTTTATTTTCCATATTCTTCCTTCCATCGGGCAATCGCCGCCAGCAGGCTTGCCGCTCGCCGCTCGTAGGTATGGTCGCGCATCACGCGGCGGTGGGCGGCCTCGGCGACGGCGCGCGCTTCAAAGGGGTGGGCGAGGTAATGGCGGATGCGGGCGACGCAGTCGTCGAGGTCGCGGAATTCCGCCCATTCCGTGGCGAGATCGAAGTCGTCGCAGGCATGGTGGCGCGGGTCGGAGAGCAGGAAGCCGCCGCACGCCGGCACCCCGTAGCAGCGCTCCGGCAACCCCCAGCTACGCTCCCCGCCGTGGTCTGCGGCGGCGTGGACATTGAGGTTGATGCGGCTGCGTTGGATGATGTCGATCTGTTCGCCCGGCGTCAACCCATGGGCATTGCGGAATAGGCAGGAAATTCCCACTTCGCCCAGGCGCCGCTCCAGTTCGGCGAAGAACCCGGCGCGCTCGCGGTGTTCGCGGTAGCGCTGGCCGTCGAGGTTGCCGACGAAGGAGACGTCGTAGCGGTAAAACTCCGGCTGGCGCATGGCTTCCAGGGTCATGCCGTGGAGATGGTAATGGCGTACCCATGCCGCGTTGGCGAGATAGATTTTTTCCGGCGCGAAAACCCGGTCCGGCTGTAGGGTGTGGCTGGCATAAATGTCCAGCGGCCGCAGCCAACTGAATAGCCACAGGCGCCGCGCGCGGATACCCATGTGCCAGGGGGCGTCGCGGGCGATGCCGAGCAGCGGGATGCCGTGCCGTTGCAGGCGGCGCTTGAGGCGCCAGGCGCGCCACGGCTGGCGTACGCCCTCATAAAAATTGACGATGCAGGCGGCGGTTTGCGCCAGCTCGGCCTCGCTCGGCTCCCAGCGGTTGGCGAGCACGGCGCAGCCGCATGCTTGCAGCCCTTCTTCGAGCGCCGCAAACCCTTTCTGGAAATTGAAGATCACCTGCATGATCCGTCTTCCATGAGGCGCGTGGCGGCGGCCAGCGCCCGCTCCACCCGTTGCGTGAAGCGCGCGAGGGAAAATTGTTCGAGATGCGCCGTTGCTTGGCGCGGATCGGGGTATTGCCCCTCCGCCTTCACCAATTCGTCGAGTAGCCGGGCAAAATCGCGCCCCTGATCGCGGCGCGGGTCGGCGTAGAAATAGCCGCTTTCGCCTTCCGACACCGTTTCAGTGAATGGCGGGGCGTTTACCGCCAGCACCGGAGTGCCGCAGGCCTGCGCCTCGATGACGTTGAGGCCGAGCGCTTCCTTTTCCGGCAGGCCGGTAAGCAGAAAATCGAGCTGCGGATAGACCGCCTTGACATCCCGCTGGTGCCCCCACCAGCGTACTTGCCCGGCGATGGGGGCGAGGCTGTGGCGGAGGTCGCGCACCGAAGCGTAGCCGCCGCTGCCGAAGATTTCCAGGTTGACCTGGGGAAAGCGGCGGATGGCAGGGGCGAGCAGGCTGAACAGCAGGGGAAATTGCTTGATCGGGGTGAGGCGCGAGACGATGCCCAGCGTCACCCCGGCTTTCTTGGCGAAGACCGGCTTGGGTTTGAGGGCGAAATACGGCGGGTGAAGGTGGCTCAGCAGGCGATCGCGGAACTTGCGCTTGTCCCAATCGTAGACCGTGTTTGCCCGGAGCGGGGCGAGGGGTTCATCGCTCCGCTCCAGATCGGCCACGCCGTAGAGCGGTTCGGCATGGACGGCCTCGATGCCCGCAGCATGCAGGCTGGCGATGACGTGGCCGGAAACGGCGAATATCAGGCGGTAGGGGCTGAATGGCCGCGGATTCCGCCGGTACAACGGCATGTGGGCGAAGCCGGCGAGGAAGTGCCGGCTGGCGAGCGTATCGGCCAGCCGACCGATTGCGGGAGAATGGGTGATGAACAGGGAACGTTCGGCCGGAAGGCAATCATGGATCTGGTCATGGTCATCGACCGGGATGAACGTGACGCCAGGCATATCGAGTTTCCGCCAGAAAGCGGCGTTCTTGTGGACAAAAAGCGTCACTTGCCAGCCAAGCCGCCGCAAGGCATGACTAAAAAACCGGGTATAGATTTCCCCGCCGCCGCAGCCTTGCTGCAAGTTTATCTGGTAGCAGGTTTTGTTCATTTCTCCGCGCATTCCTGGACTGGCAGCCGATCCACCGCGCCGATGACCGCCGCCAAGCCGATGGCCTGCATGCAGCGAGGGGTGGCGCATTCCCGCGTACTGCGCCCGCAACGCCTTACCCAAGGAATTTCACGCCTGAACAAGCGTCGCTGGTCGCGGCAAGGGAATGGCTCGACGCTGACCGCCGCGTAAGGGGCGTCGCGCCAGAAATCGCCTGCGCCGCAGATCACCGCCGAGCCGGGGCCGAACAGGGTGACGGTGGGCGTGCCGGTCAGGCGGCCGAGATGGGCGACTCCGGTGTCCGGGCATGCCAGCAGGCTCGCCCCGGCGAGCAGATGCCACATCTGCGCCAGGTCGAGTTTGGCGGCGTAGCTCGGATAGCGTCCTTGCGGGTCGATTTCCGCCACCAGCCGCTCTTCGCCGGGTCCCCCGCTCCACGCCACGTTTAATCCGCGTTGCGCCAGGGATTCCGCCAAGGCGCGCCAGTTGGCGGCGGGCCAGGCCTTGAGCGGTGAGCTGGCGCCGACGTGGAGCACGCAATAGGGGGGGGCCGGCCGCTCGAACGGAGCGCATTCCGGCGCCGGCCAGTCGCTCGTCCGGTAAGGGCGCGGCGCCTGCCCGGCGACCAGGCCGGCGACCATGTCGCCCCAGGCGGCGGGGGCGTCCGGGTAGGGAATCCGTTCGTCCACCGCCCAGTTCTTGCTGGCCGGGCGGTCTCCGGCGAAGGCGACCACCCACCCGGCGCCGGCGGCGCGCGCCAGCCAGGCGAAGCGGTTGTCGCCCGGCACGATGGCCAGATCGTAGCCGCCGGCGGCGCGTAGCGCGGCGAGGGTGGCCGGGTCGCGCGGATCGAAAGGGAGGGCGCGGACGCCATAGGGGCGTTTCGCGTAGAGCGGCGCGATGGCCTTGGGGGTCGCCATGACGATGTCGGCTGCGGGATGGCGCTCGCGCAGCTTGGCCAGCAGCGGGGTGAGCATCAGGGTATCGCCCAGCAGCAGGTGGTGGGCGATCAGGATGCGGCGCGGCGCGGCGGGGGCGGTGCGCCGCCCAATGGTGGCGATGGTATTGCGCAGGGCGAGGGCGATGGTCGCCAGGCGGGAATAGGCGCGGCTCTCTACACAAGCCGACTCACGGAAGAAAGACCGTGTGGCGCCAAGGATTCCTCCCTTGGCAAAAAGGGGGGAGCGGATCGCCGACAATTCCGAAAATCTGCTCGATCTGGCGAGAAGAGGGGAAAGTTTCACATCAAACACGATGTCCGGCAGCGTCCGCGAAAACGGCTTCCATTTTATCGAGCATGGTGTCCAGGCCGAAGCGGGCGCGTCCCTGGGCGAGAGCGCTATCGCCCAGGTTGCGGCGCAGATCGGCGTCGTTCAGCAGGCGCTCCAGCGCATCGCGTAGCGGCGCGGCCTGGCGCGGCTCGACGATCAGGCCGGTGCGCTGGTCTTCGACCACTTCGGTGATGCTGCCGACCGGGGTGCTGACCACCGGCAGGCCGCACAGCATGGCTTGCAGCAGCGCCTGGGGGACGCCTTCGTTGGCGTAGGAGGGCAACGCGAAGACATCCATGGACTGCAACCAGGGCAGCACGTCGCGCTGGTTGCCGGGCATGGTGATCCGGTCGGACAGCCCCAGTTCGGCGATGCGCGCTTGCAGCGCCTCGCGCTGGGGGCCGTCGCCGACGATCAGCAGGCGCGCGGCTCGGTCGGGCAGCGCGGCGAAGGCGTCGAGCAAATAGGTGTGGCCTTTCCAACTGCGCAAGGTGGCGACGATGCCGACTACCATGCCGTCTTCCGCCAGCCCCAGGCCGCGCCGCGCCGCCGCGCGTTCGCCGGGGGCGAAATGGGTAGTGTCGATGCCGGTGGGGACGGAAGTCAGGGTGGCGGGGTCGTAGCGGTTTTGTTCGATCAATTGCTGGCGTAATTTTTCGCCGGTGGTGACGATGTGGCGAGTGGCGCGTTGGTATAGCCAGCGCGTGGCGAGATTGTCGGGCACCGGCGCCGAGATGTGGCGGGTGCGCACCAGCGGCGGCGCGTCGGCGAGCAGGGCGCAGGCCAGCGCCGTCAGCCAGGTGTCGGTCGAGCTGTGGGTGTTGATGACATCGGTGCGATACCGCTTCAGCCAGCGGCGCATGGCGGCGAGTCCGGCGAGGTTCTTGCGTCCGATGTCCAGGGCCTCGACGGGCACGCCGCGCAGCCCGGCTTCCTGGAAGATGCGCGCTTCCGGCGGGCACAGCAGGGTGACCTGGTGGCCGCGCTTCATCATGCCCGCCGCTTCGGTGAGGATGCGGATTTCCTGGCCGCCCCAGCCCAGGGAAGCTTCGGTGTGGAGTATGGATAAGGGATTCATTTAGTTTGATTTGATTGGTTGGCGTTGGCTAGGGGGCAATTGGGGGACATCGCTACTTCTGCCTGAATTTTCTGCTCAGTAATGATAGCGACAGGCAATCACTGCCAGGTCATCGCCATCAACGGCATAGACTAGCCGGTTGGTGTCGTCGATGCGTCTTGACCAGAATCCGCTGAGATTTTCGCGTAACGGCTCCGGTTTGCCTATCCCGGAAAACGGGTTGCGCAGGGCGTCCTTGACGAGTGCGTTGATACGTTTGAGTGTTTTCCTATCCTGTTCCTGCCAGTAGAGATAGTCGTCCCAAGCCGCCTGCGTCCAGACGAGCCGGCTAGGCATCGTCCAGGTTCCGCGCTTCCGCCTTGCCCTCGCGGTACTGGGCGATGGACTGGGCCAGATGCTGGGCATTGGCGGGCGACCTCAGCAGATGTGCGGTTTCCATCATGCTGTTGAAGGTGTCGAGCGACATGACCACCGCATCCGGTGCGTCGCGTCGGGAAATGACGGTGAAATCGGCATCCTCGACCACTTGGTCGATAACCTGCTTCAAGCTGTTCCGGGCTTCGGAGAAATTGACTACACGCATGGCTGCATATGTTCTGTAAATGGTACAAGTGTAGCGGGGCGGATTGATGATGGCAAGGAGTGGATGTTGATGGCCTGCATGGCTGTTGTCCGGTGGAAAGGATGGGCAAATGGGTTCTCATGGTTGCAACGGTCTTTCCTGGCTGAACTGGATACGGTGGAGATTGGCGTAGATGCCGTTTTTTTCCAGCAGCTCGCGGTGGTTGCCGATTTCGGCGATCTGCCCCTTTTGCAGCACCACGATGCGGTCGGCCTTCTCGATGGTGGAGAGACGGTGCGCGATGACGAGGGTAGTGCGCCCTTTCATCAGGGTTTCCAGGGCGGCCTGGACGTGGCGCTCGGATTCGGTGTCGAGCGCCGAGGTGGCCTCGTCGAGGATCAGGATCGGGGCGTTCTTCAGGATCGCCCGGGCGATCGCCAGGCGCTGGCGCTGGCCGCCGGAGAGGCGCACGCCATTTTCGCCGATCTCGGTATTCAGCCCTTCCGGCATTTCGCGGATGAACTCCAGCGCATGGGCGGCCTGCGCCGCCGCGATGATTTCCGCCTCGCTGGAGCCGGTTTGCCGGCCATAGGCGATATTGGCGGCGATGCTGTCGTTGAACAGCGCCACGTCCTGGCTGACCAGGGCGATATTGGCGCGCAGATCGGCAAGCCTGATCGTCTGGGTATCGTGGCCGTCGAGCAGGATTTGCCCGGCGGTGGGCGTATAGAAACGCGGGATCAGGTTCGCCAGGGTGGTCTTGCCGCCGCCGGATTGTCCCACCAGGGCGATGGTTTCGCCCGGCCGGACGGTCAGCGAAATACCGTTCAAGGCCATTTTTTGCGGATGGGGCGGCGATCCCGCCGCCTCGCTTCCGCCCACGGTATCTCCGTAGGAAAAATAGAGGTCGCGGAATTCCAGCGCGCCTTGGGCGCGCGGCAGCGAAATCGTGCCGCTGTCGGCTTCCGCCTTTTCGTCGATCAGGCGGAACAGGCTTTCCGCCGCCGCCAAGCCGCGTTGCAGGCTTTCGCTGACGCCGGTGAGGCGCTTCAGCGGCGCCAGCAGCATCAGCATGGCGGTGATGAAGGAGACGAATCCACCCACCGTGGTTTCGCTGGTGGCCGATTGCAGGGTGGCGATATAGATGATGACGGACAGCGCGATGGCGGCGAGGATTTGCACCAGAGGCACGGTGGCCGAGGCGGCGATCGCCTGTTTGAGGTTGAAACGGCGCAACTGGTTGGCGGCGTCGGCGAAGCGGCGCATTTCGTATTCCTGCCCGCCGAATACCTTGACTACCTTGTGGCACTCGATGGTTTCTTCCAGCACGTGGGAAATATGTCCCATTGCCTGTTGCGAGCCGCGGCTCATCTTGCGCAGGCGTATGCTGAAGCGGCGGATGACGAAGGCGATGGCAGGCACCACGACCAGCGCGACCAGGGTAAGTTGCCAGTTGAGATACAGCAGCCAGGCGAGCAAGCCGAAGATCGTCAGGGAGTCGCGCACCAATACGGTCACCGTGCTGGTGGCGGCGTCCGTGACTTGGCTGACGTCATAGGTGACCTTGGACATCAGAGTGCCGGAGGAATTGTCGTCGTAATAGCGGGTGGGCAGCGCCACCAGCTTGCCGAACATCAGGCAGCGCAGATCCATCACCACCCGGTTGGCCACCCAGCTGATGGCGTAGGAACTGGTGAAGGTGGCGATGCCGCGCAGCACGAACAACCCCACCAGCAGCAGCGGCATCAGCCGCATCATCTCCGGGTCCTTTTTGACGAAGCTGCCGTCGAGCAGGGGTTTGAGCAGCGCCGGGAAGGCCGGTTCGCTGGCGGCCACCAGCGCCATGCTGACGATGGAAACCAGGAAAATGCGCCAATAAGGCACGACGTAGCGCAGCAAGCGTCGATAAAGCTGTCTGCCGGTAATTTCCGCGGACGGCGGCATGGGAGCCGTGGAATCAGCGCGCAAGTGCCAACCCCTTGTTTTTGGCGTTGAACATGTAGAGGTTCTTGGTCACCGGCTTTTTCATGCCAATATCGAACCACGGCGACAGGTAGGCCAGCGTCTCGAAATCGCGGATGCCATGCAGTTCGCCGATGATCCAGCGCGCCGATTTCAGCATATCCGGGTTCAAGGCGGTGAGGATGTCGTATTCCGCGCCCTCGGTGTCGATCTTTATCAGGTCGGCGCGGGCGACCCCCAACTCGGCGAGGTAGGGCGCGGCGGCCTTGATCTGCACCGGGAATTTGCTGGCGCCTTGCGCCTGTTCGGAAAAGAAGGAGAAACTGCCGAAGTTGCGATCATGCGCCAGGGCGATTTCCAGTATGCCGTCCTGGCTGCCCAAGGCGACCGGCAAGGCGGTGACGTTGGGCAAGCCGGCGATATTTTTTTCCAGCAGGGCGAAGTTGTCCGGCACCGGCTCGAACGCATAGATTTTCGCCTGGGGGAAGCGCTGGGAGAAATACAGGGTGGCCGCCCCGATATTGGCGCCGATGTCGAGAATCACCTCCGGCGCGACTTCTTGCGGCACCCAATATTCGCCGCGGGTGCGCAGCAGGACATCGTTGAGGATGCTGGCGTCGCCGCTGCCGGCGCGGTAATAGACTTGGCGGCCGCGCCAGGTGATGTGTTCCACGTCGCCTTGGACATGGCCGGGGCGGAGGTTGCGGGCGAAAGCCGAGGAGCGGGTGCGCAGGAGGGCTTTAAGCTGGCGTTTGTTGAACATTTTCAAGCTTCGGGGAAAAGAAGCTCATTATACAGGCTGAGCAGCGCCGCCCCCATCTTTTCCAGGCCGAACGGCTCCACCGCCGCGCGCGCCGCCGCGCCCATCGCCGTGGCCGTGTCCGGGTCGAGCAGGCGCGTCATGGCGGCGGCCAGAGCGTCGATATCCAGGGCATCGCAGACATGGCCGTTCCTGCCTTCCTCGATCAGCTCCGCCGCGCCGCTTTTCCGGCTGGTAATCAGCGGCAGGCCGCAGGCAGAGGCCTCCAGTGCGACGTTGGGAAAAGGATCATAGAGCGTCGGCAGGACGAACATGTCCGCCGCGCCGTAGAACGGTTTGACATCCTGTTGCGCGCCGGCGAAACGGACTCGCCCGGCTATGCCGAGGCGGGCGGCGGCGGCATGGAACGCGGCCTCCTTGCGATCCTTGCCCACCACCAGCAAATAGGCTTTGGGCGGCAGCGTGGCGAATGCCTGCAACAAAGCCGCCAGCCCCTTGCGCGCGAAGCCGGAACCGACGAAGAGGAACAGCGGCGCATTGTCGGGGATGGCGTATTGCGCGCGCAGGGTTTGCCGGTGCCGCGCTTTCAGGCGCGGATGGAAGGCTTCCGTGTCCACGCCGCTGTAAATTACCCGCAGTTTTTCTTCCGGCAGTCCGAAATGCCGGCGGATTTCTTCCTTGACCATGCGCGAGTTGCAAATCACTGCCTTGAGGCGGGGGCTGGCGAACAGTTTTTTTTCCGCCGCCAGCACATAGCGGTGGTAGGGGTTGAGCGCCAATCCCAGTTGGCCGGCGATTCCCAGGGTGCGGCGGCGCTGTTCCAGCCAGACGCGGTGCACCCCGTCTCCGGCGCGGTAGATGTCGCAACAGGCGATGCGTTCGTGGGATTGCACCAGGTCGAAGTTGTGGTCTCGCAGGGCGCGGCACACACAACGGGCGAAGCTCCAGTCGCGCCACAGGTTGCCGAGATGGAAGGGGTTGCAGATCAATGCCCGGCGGTCGGCATGCCCCGGCCACTTGCGGGTGACGATGGTGAGTTGCGCGCCCTGGGCGCTCAAGGCGCTCATGGCGCGTTCGACGAAGCGTTCGGCGCCGCCGTAAGCGGTGTAGCGCTGGCGTATCAGGGCGATGCGGAGCGGCTTCATGTTTCGGCGAGCAGGCCGCGGATGGCGTCGAGCACCTGTTCGACGGGAATCGCGGTCAGGCAGTCGCTGACCTTGCCGCCGCCACAGCCGTCGTTGCCGCAGGGGCGGCAGCTATGGTTGGACGTGACGATGCGGTGGGGAGCCATCCAAGGCCCCCATTCCTGGTCGCCGCTGGGGCCGAACAGCGCTACTGTCGGCGTCCCCATGGCGGCGGCGATGTGCATCGGCGCGGAATCGACGCCGACGAACAGCCGCGCCTTGCCGGTGAGCGCGGCCAACTGCTTGAGGGAGAGCTTGCCGGACATATCCACCGCCGGCATGTTCAGGGATGTGATGATGCGCCGCAGCATCGCCATTTCCGCGGTATCCGGCGCGGCGCTCAGCACCACGCGGTGCCCTTGCTCCTGCAGGGCGTCGATCAGCGCGGCCATGTTCCGCTCCGGCCAGCACTTGAACAGCCAGCGCGAGGTCGGATGCAGGTGGATGAACGGTTGTCCGCGCAGGCCGTGGCGCTCCAGCTCTCGCTCGACGAAATCCTCCGCTTCCGCGCCGGGCGCCAGGGTCAGGCGGCGCTCCCCGGTCTCCGGTTGGAGGCCGATGCGGCGTAGCGCGTCGAGGTTGAGTTCGACCCGGTGGCGCCAGCGGCTGCCGGGAAAATTATAGAAATGGCTAAAGCTGCCGCGCCAGAATCCTCCCTTGCCGCGCAGTTTTTCCGCCACGCCGTAGCGCGCGCCGAGCAGCCGGGTGAGCCAGGCGCCGCGGTTATGTTCGGTGAGGTGGATGACCAGATCGTAGCGCCGCTCGCGCAGGGCGGACAGCAACGCCCATTCGGCGCGTCCCTGGGACAAGGCGCCGAGGCGTTTCCAGTCGCGGTCGATGGCGTGGATCTGGGCGATGGCCGGGTGAAGGGTGAGCATGTCCGCGGTATCGCGGTAGACCAGGGCGTCGATTTCCAGGTGCGGGGCGTGGTTCTTGAGCACGCTGAATACCGGCGAGGTAAGCAGCACGTCGCCGTGGTGGCGCAGCTTGACCACCAGCACGCGGCGCAGGGCGGATAAGTCGATGGCATCGGTCAGCATGGCGCGAACGATAGCAAAGAATGGCGCAAAAGGCGACCCGGAACCACCACGGAAATGGCGCGCCGGATAGTGAATCCGCTCGCCGGGAAAGCCGTTGCTTCCAAATCCCCAAACAACTTTCAAAAAATTTTCTTACATCTTGACTTAACAAGGTTTTCACAATTATAGTGCGCCCATGGAAGCCGAACTGAAAGCCCTCGAAGACAGGGTTTCCCAACTTGTCCAATTGTGCCAGCGTCTGCGCGCGGAAAATCTCCAATTGCGCCAGGAGATGGCCGGGGTGCAGAACGACAATCACCAGCTTACCGAGAAAATCGGCTCGGCAAAAAGCCGTCTCGAACAGTTGCTGGAGCAAATCCCCGAGGAAGCGGAATGAGCCGGAGCCTGGATGTCAGCATCATGGGGCGCGAGTTCCGCGTCGCCTGCCCGGAAGGGGAAGAACAGGCGCTGCTCGATGCGGTGGCCTATCTCGACCGGAAAATGAACGACATCCGCGAAACAGGCAAGATCATCGGGGTCGAGCGCATCGCCATCATGGCGGCGTTGAATATCGCCCATGAACTCCTTTCCGCGCGCCTCCCCGGCGGTTTTGACATCGGGGAGTTTAAGCGTAGAATGGGTTCCATGCAGGCTCAAATCGAGCAAGCATTGTCCGAGCAGGACAAACTGTTTTAGTCCGGGAAGTCCCCCGCGCATGCCGGGGTTTCCGGCAAGCGTTCCAGAGTTGTCCCCTGCGGTGTTCGTTTAGGCCATATATTCTTTGAACCAATACTTGCTAACCGGCTGCGGCCAATAGAGTGCTGTTGTGCATGTCCTTCGCGGACGAGCCTGATGCGCTCCGGGTTGCGGCCAACTTGAACCTTAGGTTCAAGATGCTGGCCTGGCGGCATTTGCGGGGGGCTTAATTTTGGCGCCCATTCTTTTTCTTTTGAACACCCCATGAACAAGCGCGAACTTCGCGGCACGTTGCGCCAGGCGCGCCGCGCCATCCCGCCGTGGCGGCAACGCCGCGCGGCGGAAAGTCTGCGTAGGCAGGTGGCGCGCAGCGGCGTGCTGCTGCGCCATCGCCGCATCGGTTTTTACCTGGCGACGGGCGAGGAGATGAATTTGCTGCCCTTGCTCAACCAGGCTTCCTGGCTGGGCAAGCACTGCTACATCCCGGTGGTGCCGCCGCGTTTCCAGCATCGCCTCGGTTTCAGCCGCCTGACCGCGTTGCCGCGCTGGTACACCAACCGCTTCGGCATAGCCGAACACTGGTCGCCGCGTCCGGTGCGCGCCTGGCAGCTCGATTTGCTGTTCCTGCCGCTGGTCGGCTTCGACGCCGAAGGCTACCGACTCGGCATGGGCGGCGGCTTTTACGACGCCAGCCTGGCCTACCTGGCGCGCCGCAAGGCATGGCGCAAGCCGCTGCTGGTCGGCGTCGGCTACGAATGCCAGAAAGTCGCGCGGGTGCCGCGCGAGCCGTGGGACATACCGCTTGATGCGGCGGTCACCGAAAAATCCTGGTATGGGTACTGATATGCGCTACTGGCTGATGAAATCCGAACCGTCCGATTGCAGCGTCGACGATCTCGCCACCCTGCCCGGCCAATCCGTCGCCTGGTACGGCGTGCGCAACTACCAGGCGCGCAATTTCATGCGCGACCAGATGCGGGTCGGGGATAAGGTGTTCTTCTACCATTCCAATTGCGCCGAACCGGGCATCGTTGGCCTTGCCGAGGTGAGCAAGCTGGCTTACCCCGACCAGACCCAGTTCGATCCCAAGAGCAAGTATTTCGACCCCAAGGCCACACCCGAGGTGCCGCGCTGGTTCAACGTGGACGTGAAGCTGGTGCGCAAGACCCGGCTGGCGAGCATCAAGGAGCTGCGCACTTATCCCGAACTGGAGCGCATGCGCATCCTGCAAACGGGCAACCGCCTGTCGATCACTCCGCTCGATCCGCACGAGTGGGAATTCATCCTGGGCATTCTCTAGCCCGTGGAATTCTGGCTGCTTTATCTCGCCGTCGGCATTTTTGCCGGCTTTCTCGCCGGCCTGCTGGGGGTGGGCGGCGGCCTGGTGATCGTGCCGGCGCTGGCGCTGATTTTCGCCGCTGGGCATTTCCCTTCCGAGCACATCATGCACCTGGCGCTCGGCACCTCGCTCGCCAGCATCCTGTTCACCTCGATTTCCAGCTTGCGCGCCCACCATCTCCACGGCGCGGTGGTCTGGCCGGTGGTGCGCGGCATCGCGCCCGGCATCGTCGCCGGGACGCTGCTTGGGACGCTGGTGGCGGCGCAGCTTTCGAGCGTCTTCCTCAAGATTTTCTTTGTCGTGTTCATTTATTACGTGGCCGCCCAGATGCTGCTCGATATCAAACCCAAACCGTCGCGCCGGTTGCCCGGCGCGGCCGGGTTGTTCGCGGCGGGCGGGGTGATCGGCGGGGTGTCGAGCCTGGTCGGCATCGGCGGCGGGACTCTGTCGGTGCCGTTCATGACCTGGTGCAACATCAAGCTGCACCAGGCGATCGGCACTTCCGCGGCGATCGGCTTTCCCATCGCCGCCGCCGGCGCGCTAGGCTATCTGCTGAACGGCCTGGTGGCGCAAAATCTGCCGGAATATTCCTGGGGATTCGTGTATTTGCCGGCACTGGCCGGATTGGCGGCGGCGAGCATCCTGACCGCCCCGCTCGGCGCGAAACTGGCGCATCGTCTGCCGGTGGCCAAGCTGAAAAAGATTTTCGCGGTTTTGCTGCTGGCTTTGGGAACCCGGCTGCTGGCAGGCCTGGTTTAGGGGTTAGTAGTTAGTCATACATGCCTCTAAACTATTCTCAGCAAACAGCCGCCCCCTCCCTTGCGCGCATAGCGCGCGGGGGAGGGTTAAGGGGGAATGCCTGAATTTACCCCTAATGGATTTTTTGGGGTTAATTCGCCCTGATGTAGCGATTTTTCGCGGGTAAGCCCGCCCCCTCTGCCGTTTGATGTTGACTGGCTACTGGCCTCTAGCACCCTTCCGTTCCGCCTTGTTCCGGTACATCAGGGCGTCGGCCTGCGCCAGCAGGTCTTCGAGCGCGAGGGGCGAGTCGGGGGGGCATTCGACCACGCCGATGCTGATCGAGAGGCTGTAGGGCTTGGTTTTTTTGGCGTTGTAGGCGGCGATGTTGTCCTGGAAGCGTCTGGCGATCTGCTCGGAGCTGCTGGCGACCGGTTCGATGGCGAAGATGGCGAATTCGTCGCCGCCCATGCGGGCGATGATGTCCGAGCCGCGGAAGGTTTGCTTGAGCAGGTGCGCGGTCTGGATCAGCGCCTGGTCGCCTTCCTTGTGGCCATGGGTGTCGTTGATGATTTTCATGCCGTCGAGGTCGGCGAAGATCAGGTAAAAAGCGCTTTGCTTGCGCCGCGACAGGCGCATCTGGTGTTCCGCCAGGGTCATGAAGCCGCGCCGGTTGTAGAGTCCGGTCAACTCGTCGATCAGCGACAGGATGCGCAACGCTTCCCTCATGCGCTGCCGTTCGATGGCGTAGTGGATGGCGCGCACCAGCAGATGGCCGGTGAGTTCGCCCTTTACCAGGTAGTCCTGGGCGCCGGCGCGCACCGCCTGGATGCCGGTGTTGACGTCGTCCAGGCCGGTCAGGATGACGATCGGCGTATCCGGCGCGGCTTCTCCGGCTTTGTCCAGGGTTTCCAGCCCGGCGCTGTCGGGCAGCGCCAGGTCCAGCAGGATGAGGTCGTAGCCCTGCTTCGCCAGGGCGGCTTGCGCGGCTTGCAGGCAGTCCACGGGTTCCAGCCTGATGTTGGCATGGTTCGTCTCGGCCAGGGCTTCGCGGATCAGGCGCTGGTCGCCGGGATTGTCTTCCACCAGCAGGACGTGGATATCCTCGCTGTCGATCATTGGCCGGGGTTCCCCGGAAGTTTCACCACGGTCAGCCAGAATCCCTCGATCGACTTGACGATCTCCATGAATTCCTCCAGTTCCACCGGCTTGGTGATGTAGCAGTTGGCGTGCATGCCGTAGGCTTGCGCGATGTCGGCTTCCGCCGCCGAGGTGGTCAGGATCACCACCGGGATGTGTTTGAGATTGCCGTCGGATTTGATCTGGCGCAGCACTTCGCGGCCGTCCATCCGGGGCATGTTGAGGTCGAGCAGCACCAGATCGGGAAGCGGCTGGCTGCCGTAGGGCGCTTCCTGGCGCAGCATTTTCATGGCTTCCAGGCCGTCGCCGGCGACGTACAGGTTGACCGCTATCCGCGCCTCCTTCATGGCTTCGCGGGTAAGCCGCACGTCGCCGGGATTGTCCTCGACCAGCAGGATATCCACGGCGTGTATGAGTTGATCGTGGCTCATGGCATCGTTGGCTGTTGCCCCTCCAATGTTGTCGGTATAGTGAAATAGAACGTCGATCCCTTGCCGGGTTCCGATTCTACCCAGATGCGCCCGCGGTGTCGCTCGACGATGCGTTTGCAGATCGCCAGGCCGATGCCGGTGCCGGGGTATTTTTCGCGGCTGTGCAGGCGCTTGAAGATCAGGAAAATTTTCTCGAAATATTCCGGCGCGATGCCGATGCCGTTGTCGCCGACCGAAAAGATCCACTCGTTGCCGTTGCGCCGGGCGGTAATGTGGACGCGCGGCGTGTCGGCTCCGTGGAACTTGATGGCGTTGCCGATCAGGTTTTGCAGCAGTTGGCCGAATTGCGAATGAATCACCGGCACGGCGGGCAGTATGTCCTGGGTGATTTCGGCGCGGTGTTCCTCGATCAGCGGCCTGAGGTTGGCCAGGACTTCCGCCAGCACCTGGTTGGCGTCGGTCGTTTCGAACTGGCTGTTGTCGATGCCGACCAGCGCATAGGTGAGTTGGTCGTTGATGAGGTGCTGCATGCGGGTGACGCCTTCCACCGCATAGCCGATGAATTCGTGCGCTTCCTGATCCAACTGGCTGTTGTAGCGCCGCTCCAGCAGTTGCACGAAGCTCGCCACCATGCGCAGCGGTTCTTGCAGGTCGTGCGAGGCGATGTAGGCGAATTGCGCCAGGTCGGCGTTGGAGCGCGACAATTCTTCCAGGCTCTCGTTGAGCGCTTTTTCCGTGAGGCGATGCTGGGCGATTTCCACCTGGAGTTCGCGGGTGCGTTCCGCCACCCGCGTTTCCAGTTCGAGATTGGCCTGGTGCAGGACATCTTCCTCGAATTCGTGGCGCGCCAGGTCGAAACGCATTTGCTGCTGGCGCCACAACAGGATGGCGGCGACGGCGGTCAGCCCGACCAGCAGGGCGCAGAGCGAAGCGACCAGCACCATGCGCTCGCGCAAGGGCGCCGCTACTTCGGCGCGGTCGATCTTGGCGACCAGAACCCAGGGCGAATCGGGAATGCGGCGCAATACCGAGAGCACCTCGACGCCCCGGTAATCTTTGCCCTCGAACGCCCCCTCCGCGCCGAGCGCCGCCCTGACGGCGGGCAGATCGGTTTCGCCGAGCGGCTGGCGCAGCGACAAGGCAACCGCCGGGTTGTGGCGCAACTCGTTCAGGAACAGCACGCTGTCGCCGTCGCGGCGCACCAGCAGGCTTTCCGCGGTGGCGCTGGGGGTAGGCCAGGTCTGGATCAGCGGATAAAGAAAGTGGCGCGGGTCGATTTCAAACGCCAGCACGCCGATGACGGTCTTTTGCCCGCCGGCCTCGGCCAGCAAGGGGACGAACAGGCTAAGGTGCACCCGCTCCGCGGGATTCGCGGCGTGAAAATCGAGAAACTGGACGCGCTGGCTGCGCACCGCCTCCCGTACCGCCGGCCGGGAGTATTCGCAGGGGAGATCGGCATCCTCGGTCGAGGCGAGACGCATTTTTCCCGACGGATCGAACAGGTAAACGCAGCGGTAATGGCGCGCGTGGCGCGGCGCTTTCATCCAGTCCAGCAAGGCTTGCCGTTCCGCCGCGTTCTTGGCGCCGCCGGCCAGCCAGCGGCGGGCATACTCGACGATGAAGGAGGTGGTGCGGATCGACTCCGCCTCGGCCATGCGTTCCTCGCGCCAGTCCGCGATCTGGCGCGCTTTCAGAGCGGCGATGGCGGCGAGTACATGGTTTTTTTCCTGGAAGGCGTGCGCCAGTTGGTTGCGCAGATAACCGTAACCGGCCGCGCCGATGCCGGCGGCGAGCAGCAGGAACAGCGCCACCAGGCGCCATGGCAGCAGATTGGGTTTCCGCCGGGCGGCCGCCATCAGGCGTCTTGCTCCCGGCGTTCCTGCAAGAACCGCGAAATTTCGCCGGCGGGCAGCGGGCGGCTGAAATAATAGCCCTGCATTTCGTCGCAGCCGTTTTCCCGGAGCAGCGCCAACTGCTCGGCGGTTTCCACCCCTTCGGCGATGACCTTGAGGTTGAGGCTGTGGCCGAGGGCGATCACCGCTCGGGCGATCGCCAGGTCGTTGGGGTCGCTGGTGATGTCGCGGACGAAGGACTGGTCGATCTTCAACTTGTCGAGGTTGAAACGCTTGAGGTAGCCGAGCGAGGAGAAACCGGTGCCGAAATCGTCGATCGACAGTTGCACGCCCATGACCTTGAATTGATGCAGGGTCGCCAGCGTTTCCTCGGTATCCTGCATCAGGATGCTTTCCGTCAGCTCCAGTTCCAGGCAGCCGGGGGGCAGGCCGCTGGCGGCGAGCGCCTGCTCCACCGCCGCCACCAGTCCGGGCTGGCGGAATTGGCGCGCCGACAGGTTGACCGCCACGCACAGGCCGCCGTGCCCTTGTTCGTGCCAAGCCTTGGCCTGGAGGCAGGCCTGCTGGATCACCCATTCGCCGATCGGCACGATCAGCCCGGTTTCCTCGCCGATGGGAATGAAATTGGCCGGTGAAACCATGCCCAGCTCGGGATGGCGCAGGCGGATCAACGCTTCGACGCCGACGATGGCGCCGCCGGCGATGCCTACCTGGGGCTGGTAATGTAGTTCGAATTGGCGGAGCGCCAGGGCATGGCGCAGACTGTTTTCCAGCACCAGCGTTTCGAAGGTGCGCACGTTCATATCCTGGGTATAGAACTGGCAGTTGTTGCGCCCCAGTTCCTTGGCGCGGTACATCGCCACGTCGGCGTTCTTCAGCAGGGTCGGGGTATTGTCGCCGTCGTCGGGATAGACGCTGATGCCGATGCTGCTGGTGATGATGATTTCCTGCCCCTCGAGCTGGAAAGGCTGGTTCATGGCGGCCAGGATGTTTTTCGCCATGGCCGTGATTTCGTTGAGGTTGTGCACCTCGGCCATCAGCACCACGAATTCGTCGCCGCCGCTGCGCGCCAGCGTATCGAGCGCGCGGATGCAGCCGCCCAGGCGTTCCGCCACCAGCTTTAGCAGACGGTCGCCGAAATCGTGGTTGAGCGATTCGTTGATGTTCTTGAAACGGTCGAGGTCGATCAGCAGCAAGGCCGATTTGTTGTGCTGATACTGGCAGGCCGCCAGGGCTTGCGTGGTGCGGTCATGCAACAGCGTCCGGTTGGGCAGGCCGGTCAGGGCGTCGTGATGGGCGAGATAGTTGATGCGCTCCTCGGCCGCCTTGCGCTGGGTGATGTCGGTAAAGGTGCCGACGAAGTGGGTGGTTTCCCCCTTGTCGTTCTTCACGTTGCCGATGCTCATCCATTCCGGGTAGATTTCGCCGTTTTTGCGTTTGTTCCAGATTTCCCCCTGCCAGTGGCCGGTTTCCAGCAGGGAAGTCCACATCTTGCGGTAAAAATCCTTGTCGTGCCGCCCGGACTTGAGCAGGCGCGGGGTTTCGCCCAGTATTTCGGAGGGGCTGTAGCCGGTGATCCGGGAAAAGGCGTCGTTGACCTTGAGGATATTCCCCGCGCTATCGGTAATGACGATGCCTTCGGCGCTGCTCTCGAACACCTTGGCGGCGAGGCGCAGATTTTCCTCGCTTTGCCGGCGTTCGCTGACATCGTCGTAAATCGCCACGATTTCGCCGCTCGGCAGTTTGTAGACGTAATTCTCGCGCCAGCCGGAAATGCGCCCGTCCTGGTAAAAAGTCAGCGGAAAATGTTCCGCCTCGCCGCTTCGCCAGACGCGGCGGAACACGTCGAGGACGCCGAAATCCGCGGCGCCGGGGAAAACCTCCGTCAAGGCCTTGCCGATGACCTGGTCGCGCCCGATGCGCTCGATATTTTCCGCCGCCCGGTTGAAGGCGCTGAACACGAAATCCTGGCCGTCCGCCGAGGGGCGGTAAACCGCCACACCGCTGCCCATATGCTCGAACAGCGCCGAAAGACGCGCCTCGTTTTCGTGGAGCGAGCGGCCGATGCGATGGCGTTCGATGGCATAGCGCGCCACCCGGGTCAACAGATGGGGGGTGGCGTCGCTCTTGACCAGGTAATCCTGGGCGCCGGAACGCACCGCCTCGATCGCCAGCGCCTCGTCGTCCAGGCCGGTAAGCACCACCACCGGGACATCCGGCGCCGCCTGTTCGATGCTCTGCACGGTATGCATGCCCTGGCTGTCGGGCAGCGACAAATCCAGCAGGATTACCGCGAATTTCCGCTGCGCCAGGGTTTCCAGCGCCTCGCCCAGGGTTTTCGTCCATTCCAGGCGGAATCGCGGCTGCTCGACCTCGCCGAGCGCTTCCCGGATCAGGCGCGCATCGCCGGGGTTGTCTTCGACCAGCAGGACGGAAACGTCGTGGCGGCTCATTTGACCAGGCCGTCCGGCAGTTTGACCACCGTCAGCCAGAAACTTTCGATCGACTGGACGATTTTCATGAATCCCTCGAGTTCCACCGGTTTGGTGATATAGCAGTTGGCATGGAGACCATAAGCCTGGACGATGTCCCTCTCCGCCGCCGAGGTGGTCAGCACCACCACCGGAATATGTTTGAGCCGGTCGTCGGATTTGATCTGGCGCAGCAATTCGCGTCCGTCCATGCGCGGCATGTTGAGGTCGAGCAGGATCAGGCCGGGCTGCGGCAGGGCGGCGTATTCGCCCTCGCGGCGCAGCATCGCCAGCGCCTCGACGCCGTCGCCGGCGGTGCGCAGGTTGACCGCCAGACGGCTTTCCTTGAGCGCTTCCTCGGTGAGGCGCACGTCGCCGGGGTTGTCTTCCACCAGCAGGATGTCGATGGCGTTCACCGGAGATTTCATGCGATTTCCCGCTCCATGCGCGCTTGTATCGCGCCGACTATATCATCATCATTCGCGCCGCAAAAACGGGACATCGCTATGCCGCCGCCCGGCGGCCATCCGCCGGAAGCGTGAAGCTGAAGGTCGCCCCCTTCCCCGGTTCGGATTCCAGCCAGATACGCCCGCCGTGGCGCTCGACGATGCGCTTGCACACCGCCAGGCCGATGCCGGTGCCGGAATATTCGTCGCGGGAATGGAGGCGCTGGAAAATCACGAAAATCCGCTCGAAAAACTCCGGCGCGATGCCGATGCCGTTGTCGCGCACCGAAAAAATCCATACCCCATCCTGGCGGCGGACGCCGACATGAATCTGCGGAGGCTGCTCGCCGTGGAACTTGATGGCGTTGGAAAGCAGGTTCTGAAACAACTGGGTCAATTGCGTGGCGTCCGCCATCAGGGTCGGCAGTTCGTCGCTGGTGACGACGGCGCCGCTTTCCGCAATGGAGAGTTGCAGGTTGTCCAGCACGTCCTTGAGCACCGCGTTGCAATCGGTCTCCTCGAACGGCTTGCCGCGCGTGCCGACGCGGGAAAAGGCCAGCAGGTCGTTGATGAGGCGCTGCATGCGGCTTGCGCCGTCCACCGCGTAGGCGATGAATTCGTCGGCATCCTGGTCGAGCTTGCCCTGGTAGCGCCGCGCCAGCAACTGGGTGTAGCTCGACACCATGCGCAACGGCTCCTGCAAGTCGTGCGAGGCGACATAGGCGAATTGTTCCAGTTCGGCGTTGGAGCGCGCCAGGTCCTCGGTTTTTTGCGCAAGCGCCTGTTGCGCTTGCTTGCGCTCGCTGATGTCGTGGAAGGAAACCACTGCGCCGTCGATCGCCGCGCCGCGCCGCGCCGGGAAGGAAGCCATGTCGGCGGGAAAGCTGGCGCCGTCGGCGCGCCATAGCAGTTGATCCTCGGCGAAGACATCGTTGCCGTCGCGCAGGGTCGCCAGCAGGGTGCACTCTTCCATGGGCAGCGGGCTGCCATCGGCCTGGGAATGGTGCGCCAGTTGGTGCATGTTCTTGCCGAGCACCTCGGCTTCCGACCCATAGCCCAGCATTTTCAGGGCGGCGCGGTTGCAGAAGGTGCAACGCGCCTCGCGGTCGACGCCGTAGATGCCTTCCGCGGTGGAGTCGAGCAGCATGCGGATGCGTTCCTCGCTTTCCCGCAGCGCCTGGGTGTAGGCGTTGCGCTCCGTGGCGCGCTTCGCGCCGCGCCGCGCCACGAAGGCGATGCCCGCCATGCCCAGCAGCCAGATGCCGCCATGGGTGACGTTGAGAGCGGCGATGCCGGCGCGTTCGTTGGCGAGATAAGGCGCCATCAGGACGTAAGCGCCCACGCCGCCGCGCACGTCGCCGACCTTGTAGCCCTGGTGGGCATGGCACTTGAGGCAGCCTTTTTCCGTGATGAAGGCGCGCATGACGCGCAGATAGGGTACGCCGTTGAGGGTGGTCAGCTCGGCCGCCTCCCGCGCGCCCCGATCGAACGATTGCAGCACCTGTGCTTCCCATTCGTCCGGCGCATTGTCGGGATTGAGCGGCTTGAGGCTGGTGATGCGCCCCTTCACCCCGTACAGCCCGTTATGGTTCTGCTGCATCTGGCGCACCATGTAGGCCGGGTTCATCAGCGTCAGGGGGCGTCCCGATGGGGTCTGGATGTCGCGCTCGGGAACATTCAGGTAGGGGTTGGGATAAGTATTGCTGGCGGGGTTGACCGGCACGTAGACGCCGCCGTGTGAGGTCGCCCACTGGCGGAAGGCGAAATCCTTGTTGATGTTGGCGGTGGCCTCGTTTTTCGCCAAATCGAAGGTTTTCTCGCGCTGTAAGGCGATGTTCCAGGCCAGCGAGCCGGCCACCGCGAGCGTCCACGCCAGCGCCGCCACTGCCGCGTTGCGGGCGACCAGGGAAGCGCCGTTGTGCGGCAGGGGCGCGTCGTTCATCGGAAAAATCCGGTTGGCATGGCTTCTCCGGGGAGATTCTTTAAATCTATCAAAACCGTTTAGCCACGGATCGCCACTGCCTTACGCGGCGTTAATCCGTGCCGGTTCGCGGATGAATGTGGTTTCCAGATTCAATACTAGCAAGCCGGGGGGAAAAGGCCAGCGCCGCCCGCCTTTCCCCTCGCCTTTCCTAATCGCCCATGTTGGTGCCGACGTGGCGCGCGCTGAGCACCCAGGGGTGGTCGGGCGGCACGCTCTTGACCTTGCCGGCGACCGCCTCCAGATCGACCGGCTGGGTGCCGTCGCCCTTGGCCGCCACCATCACGCCATAGCGTTCCTGGTCGATCAGGGCGGCGCACGCCGTGCCCAGGCGGGTCGCCAGCAGGCGGTCGGCGGCGGAAGGGATGCCGCCGCGCTGCAAGTGGCCGAGGATGGTGACGCGCGATTCCAGCCCGGTGAGCAGTTCGAGCTGCTTGGCCAGCTTGATGGTGCGGTCGGCGTACTGGCTTTCCGAGTCGTCCTCGGGTTCGGTCTTCTTGCCGCCCTTTTTCTTGCCCGCGTTTTTCTTCTTTTCCGCCGCCTGCAAGGCTTGGTGTTCCTCTCGGGAAATCGCCCCCTCGGCCACCGCCACGATGCTGAACGGCTTGCCGCGGCGGCTGCGCTCGCGGATGGCTTCCGCCACGCTTTCCACCTGATAGGGGATTTCCGGGATCAGGATCACGTCGGCGCCGCCGGCGATGCCCGCGCCCAAGGCCAGCCAGCCGGCGCGGTGCCCCATGATCTCCACCACGATGATGCGGTGATGGCTGTGCGCCGTGCTGTGCAGGCGGTCGATGGCGTCGGTGGCGATGCCCAGCGCTGTGTCGAAGCCGAAGGTGGCGTCGGTGAGGGCGACATCGTTGTCGATGGTCTTGGGCAGTGTGATGATGTTGAGTCCCTTTTCCATCAGGCGCAGGGCGTTCTTCTGGGTGCCGCCGCCGCCCAGGCATACCAGGGCGTCGAGGTGGTGGTCGTGGTAGTTGCCGGCGATCACCTCGGTCATGTCGCGCAGCTTGCCGCCGACCGGCATGCGGTGCGGCTTGTCGCGGCTGGTGCCGAGGATGGTGCCGCCGCGGGTGAGAATGCCGGACAGGGTGTTGCCGTCGAGCGGCATGGTGCGCTTTTCCATCAGCCCGCGAAAGCCGTCGCGGAAGCCGATGATCTGCATGCCGTAATGGTTCAGCGCCGCCTTGCCGACGCCGCGGATCGCCGCGTTGAGGCCGGGGCTGTCGCCGCCGGAAGTAAGAATGCCGATGTACTTGGTCATGTCGCACACGCTTGTTATGGGATGCGGCAATGATCGGCGATCTATGAGGAGCGGTCAATGTATCCCGCGTAGGTATGACTGGCGCTTTTCATCGGGGCATGGATACTACTGAAATAGGCTCTTAATCAACGCAGTTCAACCACGGGGAGCACGGGGAAATGATGGAATTACAGCGAAGCATGAAGAAAATGCCGCTCACCCGGCGGGCGAACAGCGAATTTCTTTCAACTTGATGTTTCCCCGTTTTTTCCAAGTGTTCCCCGTGGTCCAAATAAGGAATCTAGGTTCATGGAAGGCATAGCCGCAGCTTGCCGTCCTTGCCGATTTCCATCAAACCCTTGTCGGCCAAGCCGCGCAGGTCGCGGCTTTGGGTCATGGCGGTGCGCTTGAGATAGAGCGCAATGAACCAGGGTTGTTTCTTGACCTCGGACAAGGCGTGCTCGTTGCCCTGCATCAGCAGGTTGGCGAGGATGGTGTACTGGCGGCTGTTGAGCTGCTTTTCTTCGAGCATGAAGCGTATCTGGTTGCGGAAAAGCACCAGTCCAATCAAACGGTTCACCCGGTCGTGCAGGCGGTTGAGTGCGTCGAGCATCCCTTTGAGGAAAAGTTCGACGAACTCCTGGTTAGGGTAGGGCGACTTTTTCACTTCTTCCTTGCGCGCCTGGTTGAAGGCATTGAAATAGGCGTCGATATTTTCCAGGTAGTATTTCGACAGGGCGAACGGCGCATATTTGTAGCCGGCGCACTTCATGATAAGGGATTCCAAAACTCGGCCGACCCGCCCATTGCCGTCCCAGAAGGGATGGATGCGCTCGAAATAATAGTGCGCCAGCGGCGCGCGGATCAGCGGCGGCAGGTCGAGGACAGGCTCCGAATTGAGCCATTCCAGGAATTTTCCCATCAGCAGTTCGATGTCTTCGCGGCATTTCGGTGGAATGTAGACGCCGCCGTGCGCTTCGTCCCCCACTTGGGTGCGCTGATCCTTGCGGTTGTTGCGGTTGTTGCGGTTGTTGCGGTATTCGCGGGGGTCGTTGTGCGGGTGGGCGAGCCCGTTCGTGATCGCCTCGTGCAAATCCTTGAGCATGATTTCCTCGATTCGCGCGGCGAACCCGGATTTACCGCAAAGCACGGGGCTGGCAAGACACTTGGCGGCGAAGTTTTCCGCGATTTCATAAGCGCGGCGGATGTTGAGCACGCGAATATCTTTTTCATCGGCGGCATGTCCCGGCGAATCGAGGACTGCGGCCGTTTCATCTTCCGTCAGGGTGCCGCCCTCGATGGTGTTGGTGCCGAACACGCTGGAAGCCAGCACTTCCCGTTCGAGCTGGGTGGCGATGTCGGGCAGGATGGGGATGCCGGCGAAGCGTTTGTGCGCATCCTCGATACGGTCGATCAAGGGCTGCGCGGCGGCGATGTTTACTCCGGTTTGGAAAACAAAAATGCCGGAGCGGAAAGTTTCGACTCGCAAGAGTTGATCGTTAATGTTATGAAAAATGTTAACTTGTAAATTAAGTTAACTCATTATGTATAAATGAAAAATTCAAAGCAATGGATGATTTTTGTTGTGAAAAATGTTATATAAAATGCGCGGCTATTTTGTCAGCGCCAGGAATACTTCCGGCAGCCGTTCCGGCAGCCGCTGGATGTTGTCGATCACGGTGTATTGCTTGCCGAAGATGTCGCTGACGTATTCGTCGGCCTTGGGATCGAGGTTGATGCAGTAAGTGTAGATATTCTGCCGGTCGAGTTCTTTTACCGCCTGGCGGGCGTCCTCGATCAGCAGGCGTTCGTCGGGGCTGTCCACGTCGGAAGGTTGGCCGTCGGTGAGAATCAGCATGAGTTTCTTGTCGGCCTGGCGCGCTTCCAGGTAATGGGCGGCGTGGCGCATCGCCGCGCCCATGCGCGTCGAGTAGCCGGCTTCCATCGCCGCAAGGCGTGCCTTCACGTCGTCGTTCCAGGTTTCGCTGTAGCCCTTGATGTGCTGGTAGCGTACATCGTGGCGGGTGTTGGAGTGGAATCCGGCGATGGCGAAGGGGTCGCCCAATTTGTCGATCGCCCAGGCCAGCAGGGATACCGCCTCCTGGCTGAGTTCAAGAATGGTCTGGCCGCTGCCGGCGGCTTTTTCGTTGAGCGATTCCGAGAGGTCGAGCAGCAGCATCACCGCGATGTCGCGTCCGTTGGTGCGGTGGCTCATGTTGATGCGCGGGTCGGGGGTGGCGCCGCTCCTGAAATCGGTCAGGGAGCGGATGGCGACATCCAGGTCGAGTTCGCTGCCTTCTTCCTGGTAGCGGATGCGCACCTTGTCTTGCGGTTTGAGCATGTCGAGCAGGCGTTTCAGGCGTTTCGCCAGGTCGGCGTTTTTTTGCAGCAGCCGGTCGATGGCGGCGGCATTGCCGCTCGGATGCAAGGCTTCGTAAACGCTCGTCCAGTCCGGGCGGTAGGTGAGGCTGCCGTAATCCCATTCCGGGTAATGGCGCGGCGGCAGCCCCTGGATTTCGTCCTTCAGTTCGATCTTGCGTTCAGCGTCGAAGGCCTGTTCCTCGTCGCCTTCCTCGATGAATTTCCACATCTGGCGGTTGTCGTCGCGGTAGTCGATGACGGTGTCGTCGAAGTGGATGTTGGCGTACTGGTCGCTCTGGCACCGCGTCCGCGTGACGTAGTCGAGCGCCAGGCCGGCGATTTCCGCGGTGCTCGATTCGCCGGCGGCGAGGATTTCGTGGAAGCGCCGGGTGAATTCGCACAACGCCGGGTCGCGGTAGGGGTGCCCCTCCGGGTCGAGCAGGGCGCGCGACAGCATCGCCAGGCGGTGGCGCAGGCAGGAGGCGGTTTCCGGGTCGCAGGCATCTTCCGCGGGAAGAGGGTGGAGCGCCAGGAAAATCCGGCGCAGGCCGGGATATTCGCGCATCAGCAGGTTCTCGACGCGGGCATCCTCGAAAAACTCCACCGCCATGCGCTGAAAGGGACTCCAGTTGTCGGCGATCTGGGCTTCGCTCCAGCGGCGGTGGCCGACCATGTGCGCCAGCACGGCGCGATAGCGATCCAAGCCGGAAATAACGGTTTCTTGCGCGGCAAGCTGTTTGCCCTCTTTCCCGTCCTGCCCGCTGCTGCGCAGCGCACCTGGCGCGACGGGAGAGGGGAGGATAAAGTCGTCAAAAACGTCCGGCACCCGCATTCCCAGCTTGTCGTAGTAGGGAATCGGCTTGCGCAGTTCGTCGAAGGCGGTGGAATAGGGCACCAGATGGTCGCTATCCTGCCACAACGCGCGCAGGTACAAGTCCAGCTTGCGTTCGACATCGGCAAACAGCGTGCCGTGGCGTTCGCGTTGCAATACCGCGCGGCTGTCCGGCGATTTCAGGGCGAAGTACTCTTCCTGGCGGATCGGATGGTGGCCGTAATTGCGGATGCCATATTCCACCCAGCTCTTCAGCCCGGCCAGGGCAAGCTGGCCGACCAGGAACGGCGCCTGCTGGAAGAACGCGGGCAGGCTGGGACTGGGAATGGTCTGGTGAAAGCCGTGGATCGAACCGGTGGTGCGCGCCATCAAATCGAGGGAAAGCGACAGGTAGTCCTCCATCTGCTCGCGGCTGTGCAGGCGCCGCGCCACCGCTCCCAGGGATTGCAGGAAAGGGGCGATGGCCTTGCCGTTGGGCGATTTCCACATCCTCCGCACGGCGTCCATGATGGCCGGCAGCGCCGGTTCGCCAAGCGCCGCGGCGGCCGCCGGCCATTCCTCCATGAAAATCAGGATAGGCTCGACGCCCTGCCCCATCTTGCCGAGAAAGCGGGCGCTATCGAGGTATTCGCCGAGTCCTTTCCGGCTCAGGACGGCCAAGGCTCCGGCCATGCAGTCCTCGAACACCTCCTCGACCTGCTCGAAGCGGCAATCGAGCTGCGCCCAATAGCCTTTCATCAGGGGGTGCTGGTATTCGGGTTCGGTGGTCGTCATGTCGTTACCCACAGGGTCAGGTAGTCCATAGGGTGCAATCCGCGTAGCGCATTGCACCGGGTGGTGAAATCAAGGCGATGTTCGATATAGGTGCCGGTGTTAGGCATTCGGCGCAATGCCCTGCGGGGATTGCCCTACATAAATAAATCAGGCGAATACCGCGTCGATGGCGTGATCGAGGGTGGCGCGGATGTCGGCGTCGTCGGTGATCGGACGCACCAGCGCCATGCGGCAGGCGTCACGCGGCTCCACGCCGCCCTTGATGAGGGTGGCGGCGTAAACCAGCAGGCGCGTCGAGATGCCCTCGTCCAGCCCGTGCCCCTTGAGATTGCGGGCGGCGGCGGCGATCTTCACCAGTTTGGCGGCGGTTTCCTGAGCCAGCCCGGTTTCCTGGGCGACGATGCCGGCTTCCAACTCGGCTTCGGGATAATCGAAATCGAAAGCGGTGAAGCGCTGCTTGGTGGATTGCTTCAAGTCCTTCATCAGGCTCTGGTAGCCGGGGTTGTAGGAAATCACCAACTGGAAATCGGGATGGGCGGCGAGCAGTTCGCCTTTCTTGTCGAGCGGCAGGGTGCGGCGGTGGTCGGTGAGCGGATGGATCACCACGGTGGTGTCCTGGCGCGCTTCGACGATTTCGTCCAGGTAGCAGATCGCCCCGATGCGCGCCGCGACGGTCAGCGGTCCATCGAGCCAGCGCGTGCCGTTGGCGTCGAGGAGGTAGCGTCCCACCAGGTCGGAAGCCGTCATATCCTCGTTGCAGGCCACCGTAATCAAGGGCTTGCCGAGTTTCCACGCCATGTATTCGACGAAGCGCGACTTGCCGCAGCCGGTCGGCCCCTTAATCATCACCGGCAGGCGCGCGGCGTAGGCCGACTGATAAAGCTGCACTTCCTTGCCCTGCGCCTGGTAGAAAGGCTCCTGCTGAATCTTGTATTGCTCGATGTTCGTCGTCATGGCGTTTTCCTCAATGCGTTTCCGTGGTCATTCAACTCTCATGATACGCAGGTTTTCCATAAATAATAGTCATGGTTATTTATCGGAAGGATAAGCAATCATTTATCAATTTGCGGCATGGCCGTGCCTGCCCCAGCTTGTGCGCGCCGTGAAAAATGCCCAATTATCTGGGATAATAAGCCCGTCGACCCATTGCCGATCAATGGCGGAAAGGAGCTTCCCCTTGCACTACATCATCCTGCCATTGTTGGGATTGCTGGCGGCGGGGCTTCATATCTACTTCAGCAGGCAAGCCAGGGATGCGAAGTCCCTCCTGGAAACCGTCATGGCCTACGGGCTGGTTTTCAATATGGGGGTTTCAGGGCTGTATGCGTTCCTCGGGCATGCCTTCATTCCCGACCAGGTGGCCGAATATATCGGTTGGCCGCCGGGCAGCCCGTTCCAATTTGAAGTGGCGGTGGCCAACCTGGCCTTCGGCACGCTCGGCATCCTGTGCTTCTGGTTGCGGGGAAGATTCTGGCTGGCGACGATCATAGGGGTTTCCGTCTTCACTGTCGGCGCCGCCTATGGGCATGTGGCGGATATGATGCACAATCACAACTACGCGCCGGGAAATGCCGGCGCGCCGCTTTATGCGGATGTCGTCCGGCCGATTGTCTTTGCCTTGCTGTATGCCCTTCACGCGAAATTATCCAGAAAATGAAAAGCCCATGAAATCCGAATTTGCTTGGAACGATGCCCGCCATTCCCTCAATCTCCCCGAGATGGACGATACCCACCGCGAATTCGTGACGCTGCTGGTTCGCGCGCAAAACGCGCCGGACGCCGGGCTGCTGCCCATCCTCGACGAATTGCTCGGCCATGCCCGCGCCCACTTCGAGCACGAGTCGGAAATGATGGCGGCATGCGCGCTGGGATCGCGCGCGGAACACGAGGCGGAACACCGGCGGGTGCTGGCGGAGTTGGGACAGATGCGCGCCCGTGCCGAGAAAGGCCGTTTTCCTTTTGTCCGCGCTTACCTGGCGGAGGGCGTGCCGGACTGGTTCCGCACCCACTTGGCGACCATGGATGCGGATTTGGCCGGAAAATACCGGCGCGCGTCTCCCTGACACCGGTCAGCCGCGGTCGTTTTGCGCGGCGCCGAGTTCCTCGTTGATTTCGCCGCGCAGCTCTTCGAATTCCTCAGTACCGATATTCAGGTAATCCAGGGCGCTTGAACCATGCGCCGTCCATTCCGCCTCGTCCGGCGCGCCGAGAAAAAGGGCGATCAAATGGTCGGCGAGCAGCGAGATGGCGGCCAAGCTGCGCACCTCGTCGGCGATGTCCGGCGAGGTGTCATTCAGGATTTCGATGTTGTGATGAAAACGGATCGCCTGGACGATGAACGGCGGCAATTGCCAATTGTGCGCCAGCATCGCGCCGATCGCCACGTGGTCGGTGCCGTGGCGCTCGTTTTCCAGCTCCCACATCGGCCGCGCTGAATGGTTGGCCAGCGCCAGCGTATCCTTGTAGCCGGGGAAACGCTGCATCAGGATGGGAATGCCGCAATCATGAAAGAGGCCGAAGGTGTAGGCGTCCTCCCGGTTGAGGCCGGGAACGTGCCGCGCCAGGCGGGACGAAACCATCGCATGGTAGTTGGAGCGTTCCCAGAAACGCTCCATGCTTACCCCCTTGGGCGACAGGCTGCGTTGCAGGGTCAACCCATTGACGATGTTGATGATGTTCTTGAGGCCGAGCACCGCGGCGGCGTGCTGGACGGTCTGAACCTTGTTGCGCAAGGCGAAGAATGGCGAATTGGCGGTCTTCATCATCGACGCCGCCAGGCTCAGGTCGCCGCTGATGAGCCGGACGATCTTGTGGAAATCGACTTCGGGGCGGCGCGACTCTTCCAGCAACGCCGCCACAATGGCCGGGCAAGGAGGGATGGTGATGGTCTTGAGAATATCGGAAACGAAGTCGGCGGCGACTTCGACGTTTTCGGCTTGATTCGCCATGGCTGCCCCCTTCAGGATACGACGCGGTTCCGGGATCGAGGGCGCGCTTCCATGGCGGCGATTGGGTGTTTCCTGAAATCCCTGCGCTCTTGGCGGCCCCGCTGTCATCGGGCTTGCGACCCATTAGACCGGCGGCTTTGCGTCCCCGCCTTTCGGACGGGTTTGCCCTGATCAATTATCCCAAAAAACTCGGTTAGCCACGGATTGACACAGATAAGACACCGGTCTGGCAAAGATTTACCGATCACCCGGCGGATGCAGGGCGTGCGCTTTGCTGGCCATTGATAATCCGTGATTATCCGTGTCAATCCGTGGCTGAACGGCTTTTTCTAGGATTATTACCAGCGTAGCACATTTACGCGGGATGCAAGTCAGGCCGGACGATCATCTATATTCCATCTCCCTTCCGCAAACATGCCTCTAAACTATTCTCAGCAAACGTCCACGCCCTCCCTTGCGCGCATAGCGCGCGGGGGAGGGTTGGGGTGGGGGCGTTTGCCCGCATGGCCGCCGCTGTTTGCCCCCATCCCGGCCTTCCCCCGCAAGCAGTGGAAGGGGCGATAGCTGAGAATAGTTTAGAGGCATATCCGCAAAAGAAAACATACCTGTGAACCTCAATTTAACCCGGATTATCCATTAGGGCGGAAATGACCGCAAACTCTCCGCCAGCGCTCGCACAGGCTCGAAGAGCCGCCTAATGGATAATCCGGGTTAACCACAGAGGCGCAGAATGGAAACAAATGGTTATGAAATCGGCTCCGGGTGTGCGTGGGGGCGCAACATGATGAATTTCCGAATTTCTCCGTGCCCCTGTGGTGAGGGATTTAGAGCCTATTTCAGTAGTATCCATGCCCCGCGCCGGAACCATTTGGGGCGCAGTGCTAGGCGCGAACGGCGCCGTTTGGTCATTCCAAACAAGCCGCGAGCAACAACGCAATGCGCCCCAAATGGCTCCGGCCCTCCGGGTTGCGTCCAGAAAGCGCGTCTGCGTTGTCGCTCGTCGCGCCAATGGAACGACCATTGGCGCTCCTCGCTCCTAGCATCCATCACTTTCTGGACGCAACGCGGGGTATGGATACTACTGAAATAGGCTCTTAGGGTGAACCATTTTCAGTTGCTTCCGGCGTCACCTTCTCTCGTTTACGGGGGAAGGCTGGGATGGGGCAGCGATTTACTGAAAAAATCTCAGAGGCATGAAAGAAAAAGGCGCCCACGTTGCCGTGGGCGCCTTTCTCAGCCGCCAAGGCCGCCATGCGGCCTCGGGATTTGGCGTGTCTGGACGTTTGCTTACTTGTGCACGCCCAGCTTTTCGCGCCAGCCGGGGTAAATCTTGTCGGCGTCGAAGGGGAAGGATTCGAAGGCGCGGGCGAATTCCTTGTGCTCCTTGGCCCACTCGATCGGGTCGGCGCCGGCCTTCCAGCACTCGTAGGCCTGGCGCAGCGACTTGGCGCCGGCGGCCGGGCTGTCGATGTGGCCGTAGGAGCCGCCGCCGGCGGTGTTGATGACGTTGCCGTGGCCGAGGTTCTCGAAGAAGCCGGGCAGGCGCA
>CAZDIJ010000006.1:0-19273 GCA_964505475.1 uncultured Sulfuricella sp.
CCTCGGCCATGAAATGCACGCCGCAGAAGACGATGTAATCGGCCTCGGAATTGGCGGCCTGGCGGGATAATTTCAGCGAATCGCCGGTGAAATCGGCGTGGCGGTACACGTCGGCGCGCTGGTAGTGGTGGCACAGCAGCGCCAGGCGCTTGCCCAGCTTGGCCTTGGCGGCATTTATGCGCTGCTCGCATTCCGCTTCCGGCAAGCGCTGGAATTCGGTGTAGGGAATAGCCGAGTCGTTTTTTTCCTGAGACATATCCATCAAATACAGAAATTGCGAAAGGGGGCAAACATATCATATTGCGCCGGATGCGTCATGCCGGGCGGCGGGTAAATAATCCACGTCACGTTAAAAACTTGGTTCACCGCAGAGGACGCGGAGGACGCCGAGGAAAAACAAAGGATAGATGGATTGTTGCAATGTACTCACGCGGTGCTTCAAATTGCCTGAGATTTTGAATTCCTCTGCGTCCTCCGCGTCCTCTGCGGTTCAATCGTTTTTCTCAAACATCACAAATTCGCGCGCAGCCCCGCCAGGGAAATCGTCTGGATGCCTTCGGCGTTGCGCAGCACCTTGAACACCCGCTCCTTGAGCGGGGTGGAATGGACGAAGTCCTGGTAGGCGCGGGTCAGCAGCGTGCGGCAAACGACGCGCAGTTCCGCCTCATCCATGTCCGCCAGCCCCTGCTCTAGGCGCAGGTACTGGTGGAAACGCTGCATGATGTGCAGGCGGCTGACGCGGAGTACCGCCGGATCGTAGGCGATGGCGAAGTGATCGAGGAATTCCTCCACCGAGGAAAGCGGTTTCAATATATGTGCCAGCATGTTCATGGGATGCCCTTTCATAACGGTTGTTCGTTCGCCGAGGCGAGGTAGAAGCGCTTCAGTTCGTCCGCGCCCGGCGGGCGCTTGGCCGCCTCGGCGAACTGGCGGATGTGGCCGAGGATGGTGCGGGCGCGCAGCTTGTCGAGCAGGATGCCGAGTTCGGCGTAGGCGTTGATGACCGCGCTGCACCCGGAATGCTTGCCAAGCACCAGGCTGTGAAGGCGTCCCACCTCGCGCGGGTCGAAGCCCTGGTAGTTGGCGGGATGCTTGATTAACCCATCGACGTGGATGCCGGCTTCGTGGGTGAACACCGCGCCGCCGACGATGCTCTTGTTGGCCGCCACCGGACGCCCCGAGGCGGCGGCGACCAGCCGTGAGATTTCGGGGAAGCGCCGCGCGTCGATGCCGCATTCCAGTCCGTAGAGATGGTGCAGCGCCATCACCGCTTCTTCCAGCGGCGCATTGCCGGCGCGTTCACCCAGGCCGTTGACGGTGGTGTTGACGTGGCTCGCCCCGGCGCGGATCGCCGCCAGGGTATTGGCGGTCGCCAGGCCGAGATCGTCGTGGGCGTGCATCTCGATTTCCAGGTCGCTGATGCTGCGCAGGTCGCGCAATTTTTCGTAAGTGGCGAAGGGATCGAGCACGCCCAGCGTATCGGCGAAGCGGAAGCGCCGCGCCCCGGCCTCCTCCGCCGTCTCGACCACGCGCATCAGGAAGTCGGCGTCGGCGCGCGAGGCGTCCTCGCCGCCGACGCATACCGCCATGCCCTTGTCCAGCGCGGCGGGCACCAACTTGCGGATGGTTTGCAACACCCAACCGCGCTCTTGCCCGAGTTTGTGGCGGATCTGGATGTCGGAAACCGGGATCGACAGGTTGACGATATCCGCGCCGCATTGCGCCGCCGCCTGCAAATCCGCGTCACACATCCGCCCCCACACCATCAGCCGCGCCGGCAGGCGCAGCGCCGCCACGGCGCGGATGGTCTCGCGCTCCGCCGCGCCCATCGCCGGGATGCCGATTTCCAGCTCCGGCACCCCGGCATTGGCCAGCGCTTCGGCGATCGCCAGTTTTTCCTCCGGCGAGAAAGCCACCCCGGCGGTTTGTTCGCCGTCGCGCAACGTCGTGTCGTTGATGGTTACCATGGCGCGCCTCCCGCAATCTTAGTTGCAAGGGATTATGCAACCCGCGTGCCAGTGCGTATATTGCTTTATAAACAATGCAATACGGTTTGTGGCGGAGCGGAATGCGTTGTCCGCTTTGCGACAATGCGTCGCACAAGCGACAGCCCGCGCCAGGCGCCGGAGGGGATAGCGACATTGACGTTTGCCGGTATAATCGAGCCGTTATGCTTTTGGGATAAGAATTTTCAATGACGAAAAAGCTAATCAAGATCAGAGACCTGATTCCCGGCATGTATGTCGATGAGGTCAATTGCAGCCTGAAGGAACGCGACCTGATCGGGGAAACCCGCAATTTCCTGGTCATCAGCCGCAACGAGATCGACCGGCTCGCCGCGCTGGGCGTGCAGGAACTGTACATCAACCCGGAACGGGGGCTGGATCATTTCGACGAGGACGAGGAGCGCAAGAAAGCGAATCAGGCTATCGCCGAACTGGCGCGCCTGAGGAACGCGCAAAGCGCCCAGGGTCCCCAATCGCTGGCGGACGAGCTATACGACGCCAGGATGCTGCTGACGAAAGCCCGCGCCGAACTGGAAAACGCCATCGCCAATCTGCGCGCCGGCAAGAAGATCGAGATCGCGCCGTTCCGGCCGCTGCTCGAGGAAATCCACAAGTCGGTCAGCGACAACAAGGACGCCATCGTCACCGTATGCCGCAAGAAGAAAAAAGGCGGCTACGCGCTGGAACATTCGGTCAGCCATTGCGCGCTGATGATGGCTTTCGGCCAGACTCTCGAAATGGATCAGTCCGCCCTGCTCGATCTGGGGCTGGGCGGCTTGTTTCACGACATCGGAAAAATCCGTATTCCCGCCGCCATCCTCGACAAGCCGGGGAAGCTGACGGCGGAGGAACTGGCCATCGTCCGCCAGCATCCCTCGTGGGGCGGCGAGTTCGTCAAGCATGCCGACGGTTTTCCCGAAAAGGCGCTGGCGGTGGTGATGGAGCATCACGAGCGGCTCGACGGCACCGGCTATCCCAACAGGCTGAAAGACCACGGCATTTCCCTGTTCGGCCAGATGGCCTCCATCGTCGATGTGTACGATGCCTGCATCTCGATCCGCGCCTACGGCGCCGCCGCCGACCCCTGCCTGGTGATCCGCCAGCTCTTCGCCGGGGCGGGCAAGCAGTTCCACCAGGAACTGGTGCAGCAATTCATCAAGACCATCGGCATCTACCCGGTCGGCACCCTGGCGAAGCTGGAGAGCAACAAGCTGGCCATCGTCATCCGCCAGACCAAGAGCCTCACCCAGCCAGTGGTGCGCATCGTCTACGACCTCAGGCACAACTGTTTCATGCAGCCGGAGGACGTGGATATTTCTCGCCCGCGCGAGAAGATGGACAAGGTGGTGGGACACGAGTCCCCGGAAAAATGGAAAATCGACCCGTTCCGCTTCATCTCGCCGGAACTGGCCAGCCTGTAGACATTCAGGATACTTCCCCGTCCAGGTAATACCACTCTCCTTGTTCCCGGACGAAGCGGCTGATTTCGCGCATGCGCCCGGCCTTGCCGCCGGTCTTGTAGCGGGCGGCGAATTCCACAGTGCCGCTTTTGTCGTTTATCCCTCCCGCCGAACACTTCGTTATTTTCAATCCCAGCCAGCGTAGCCCTGTGTCTTGCTCCAGATCGAGCGCGGCGGGGCGGGTGGAGGAATGCCAGGTGCGCAGCAGATAGGCGGCATCGCGCCGGGTGTAGGCGCTGTAGCGCGAGCGCATCAGCGCTTCCGCCGTCGGCGCCGGCTCCTCCCCGGCAAGGAAGGGCGCGCAGCAGGCTGTATAGGGATGGCCGGATTCGCAGGGGCAGGGTTCGGCGCCGGACGGCGGTTTTTTCGTCATGTCGTTTATCCTAAATTCTTCACCACAGAGGCACAGAGACACGGAGAAATTCGGAAATTCACCATGTTGCGGCAACTCTCCCGCACACCTTCCAGGAGAATGGAGCTGATTCCATAACCACTTGTTTCTACTCTATGATCTCTGCGCCTCTGTGGTCTGGCTGAGTTTTTCAGGCTTATCTGGCCTGTTCCAAGGCCGCGCACAGTTGCCGCGCCCCTTCCAGCAGGCGCGGCGTTGCACGGTTCATGAGATCGGGGTCGATGGTAGCCAGGCGGCCGTGGCGCACCGCCGCGAGCTGCGGGTAGCGCCGCCAGTATTCGATGTCGTTTCCGCCGGCGATTACCGCGGGATCGGCGGCCAACAGGCTTTCCAGGGTGATCGTGGGAGTCTGGGCGGGCAGGGCGGCATAAGGGTTGACGCCGCCGCACAGACGGATCACTTCGTCGATCAGGTGGCTGCCGTTGACGGTAATCAGCGGCCGGTGCCAAATCTGGAAAAACACCCCGACCGGGCGGGCGCCGGCATGGCGCCGTTCGAGTTCGCCCAACTCGCGGCGGAAGGCGGCAGCCGTCAGCCGCGCTTGCGCCGAGGTTCCCGCCAGCCTGCCGATGGCTTCGATCTGGCGCGGAATGTCGGAGAGATGTTGCGCCTCGCTGACGTATAGCGGAATGCCGAGTTTTTCCAGGCGCGCCAGATCGCCCGGCGCGTTGCCGCCGCGCCAGCCGATAACCAGGTCGGGGCGCAGGCGCAGCAGGCGCTCCAGGTCGATCTTGCCGTAGCCGCCGACTTGCGGCAGGGTTTTCGCGGCGGCGGGGTAATCGCTCCAGGCGCTGACGCCGGCCAGCTTGTTCCCGGCGCCGGCGGCGAATACCAATTCGGCGAGGCTGGGGGCGAGGGTGACGATGCGCTTCGCCGTGGCGGCCAGGACGATTTCCTTGCCGCGGTCGTCGATGGCGCGCGCCTCGGCGGCGGCCGCGGCGCCGGGCAGCGCCAGCGCGGCCAGAAGAAAAAGCCCCTTACAGCCTGCCGTCGTGAAAAACCAGCGAGGCGAGCGCATCGTTGCCCTGTCCTTCGATCTTGAAACGGGTAATGGCGGCATTGGCGACCTCGATGCGGAACATGCTGCCGGGCGGGATGTCGAGAACGTGCGCCAGCGCCATGCGGATAATCCCGGCGTGCGCCACCACCAGCGCGTGTTGCCCGGCACAGTCCGTCAGCAGGTCGTTCCAGGCCGCGCCGAAGCGGGTGGTGAAGGCCTCCAGGTCTTCCGCCCCGGCAGGCCGGCAATGCACCGGGTCGCGCCGGTAGCGCCGTATCGCGCCGTGATCGGCGGCTTCGATTTCGGCGGAGGTCTTGCCCTCCCAGGCGCCGTACCCCAGTTCCGCCAGGCGTTCGTCGATGGCGACGGGTATTTGCCGCCGCTCGCTCAGTTCGCGGGCGAATTCGGCGCAACGCCGCAACGGGGAGGAGACGATGCGCGTCCACGGACACCGTGCCTCTACCGCCTGCCGCATCTGCGCCCAGCCTTTTTCGCTGAGGGGGTCGTCGGTCTTGCCGCGGTAGCGGCGGCCGCCCACCGGCTCGCCGTGGCGGATGAAGTCGATCAGGGTTTTGCTCATGACGGAAGACAAGAAACAGTTTTGAATGTTGAGTGTTGAGTTGAGGTCGCCACGCAAAGCGCGTCGTTATTGGATCGGGCGCGAAGCGCATTCCACAACTCAGCACTCAAAACCAATAACTGCTCTTAAATCAGGCGGTCCAGGCGGCGAGGGTGAATAGGGTTATCAACGCCAGCCACAGCACGGCGGCGCGCCAGATCAGGCTGACGGCGCTTTGCAGGTAGTCGGCGTCGGCGTCGTCGCCGAGTCCCAGTTCGGCGCGGAATTCGACTTCTCCGCCGACCGGCACCGGCTCGCCGAGGCGGACGCCGAGCGCTCCCGCGCCGCTGGCGAGGACGATGCCCATGCCGTGCTGTCCCCAGCCTTCGGCTTGGGTGCGCCAGCAATACACCGCGTCCTCGAAATCGCCGACGATGGCGAAACTCAAGGCGGTCAGGCGCAACGGCAGCCAATCCACCCATTCGAACACCTGCGCCGCGAAATCGCCGAACTGGCCGAACTCGTACTCGTCCAGGCCGCCCCATTTCTGTCCGACGACCTGCGCCAGGCGGTAAAACACCGCCCCCGCCGGGCCGAGCAGGAGGAACCAGACGATGACGCCGAACAAATGCTTGTGCGCCAACGCCAGGGTATGTTCGATGCCGACCCGCGCCAGCGTCGCGCTGTCCCATTCGCTGGTGCTGCGGCCGCTCCACTGGGCGAACTGTCTGCGGGCAGTGGCCGGGTCGTCCTCGCGCAGGGCGGCGGCCAGGCTTTCGGCGGGCGCGCTGAAATAACGCAGCCCGGCGGTCAGATAGAGAACGGCGCCGGCGAAGATCCAGGACAGAACGAGGTTGACCTGGCACAGCACGGCATACAGCGCGCCGGCCACGGCCGCCGGCAACAGCACCGCCAGGCTCCAGGCGATCACGCCATGGAGGATTTGCCCGGCGTTCAAGTGGCGTTCGAGGTAATGCGCGTAGCGGGTATAGCCGACGAAAACCGGGCTGCGATTCGACAGCGGACGGAAATGTTCCAGCAACAGGGCAGCGATTAGCGAGAACAGACTCATGGGCGCCTCAGATCAAAGTTCCATTTCTACCGACAAATCGCTGTCCCGGTAGGTTTCCACGGTCGGCAGCTTGAGCGCCTTGCCCTGGCTGTCGAGATAGTCGAGCAATGCCGCGTAGGCCTTGCCGGGCGCCACCGTCGGGTGGGCGTGGATTTGCGCGACGATGACGCGGCGCGCCGGGATGTCGGCCAGCTTGAGCGGTTCGGCGACTCTGGCGGAAGCGTCCACCAGGTAGCCCACCTGCGCCATCTGCTCCTTGCGCGCCGTGGTGCGCGGGTCGGTCAGCAGCACGGTGATCGGCGCTCCGCTGGCGACCCCCTGTTTCTGCAATTCGCGCAGGGCGGTCTGCTGGGCTTCGGGCAGCTTGGACAAGGCGCCCTTCTGGGAGAGATAGGCATAATGGTAAGGGCCGCGCATCTGGCCGGCCTCGACCCGCGCCTCGGAAAAAGCCCCCCACCACCAAGCGATTCCGATAATTGGAAAGAGGAAGACCAGCAGAAAATAAGGCCATTGTTTCTTCACTTGTTGCATTCCCGCCACAGCCGATTTGAATCGAGAAGATACCACAAACGCGCCGGGCTTGTCGCCACGCCGGCTTGCCGGGCGGCCTTCGCCCCACGGCGCGACTTTGGCGCGAACGGCATCCCGGATTTACCGGGGAGTTATCGTCAGCCGCGCTTCCGTGCCGCCCCCTGGGCGGGGCAGCAGTTCAAGTTTCCAGCCGTTGCTTTCCGCCAACTGGCGGGCAATCGCCAGTCCCAGGCCGCTGCCGCCGGTCGCGGCGTTGCGCGACGCCTCCATGCGGTAGAAGGGCTGGAACACGGCCTCGCGCTGGTCAGTTGGAATGCCGGGGCCGGAATCCAGCACGCTGATGCGGGTTTCCCCTTTGTCCGTTCGCGCGCATTCGATTTCCACCGGTTTCCCGGCGCCGTAACGGACGCCATTGTCGAGCAGATTGGCGAGGATGCGCCGCAATGCCAGGGGCGGGGCTTCGGCCTCGCACGGCAAGGCGGGGATGAATTCCACTGGCGCGCCGCCTCGCTGCATTTCATGCGCCAGTTCGGCCGCCAGTCGGTTCAAGTCCACGCGCTGCCTATCTTCGTGCCCCAGCCCCCGGCTCAAGTCGAGAAGCGCGCCGATGAGGCGATTCATCTGTTCCAGGTCGTGCAGCAATTGCTCGATCAACTCCGGGTCGGAGGTTTCCGGCAGCATTTCTACCGCCAAGCGCATGCGCGCCAGAGGGGTGCGCAAGTCATGGGATACCCCGGCCAGCAAAGTGGTGCGATTGGCCAGCAGTTCGCGCACCTGGCAGGCCATGAGGTTGAAGTTGCGCGCCAGCGCGGCCAGTTCCTGCGGCCCGGACTCGGGCAGCAATTCCGGGGTTTCCCCCTTGCCCACGCGCACCGCGGCCAGGGACATCTGCGCCAGCGGCAGCGTGATGCGGCGCGCCAGCACCAGAGCCGTTACCAGCGCCAGCAACGTGCCGCCGCCCAGCACCAGCAAAAGCACCAGGAAAGGCCGGGTGCCGACTCGTTCCCTGGGGAAGCCGATACGGATAAATTGTCCGGCCACGGCGATTTCCGTCCAGAACCAGGGTTCGCTCCAGTCCGGCATCACGACGGGAACGGGCTTGCCGGCACGTTTCGACAGGGCGGCTTCCAGCAACTGCTGATAGGGCGCCGAATGCGCCGTCTGAAGCAGCGGAGCGTTTGCCGCGAATAGCCACAGACTGTGTTTTTTCGCCAATTCAAGCTCAAAATCCCGGCGTGTTTCAGGCGGCAGCTCCACCCAGGTTTTTGCGGACAGCACGATCAGTTCCGCCAAATCGTCCGTGGAGCGCTCAGCCAAGGGCATCAGGACAAAATAGGCCACCGTCGCCAGCGTGAAAGCCTGAAACAGCACGAAGGCCAGCATGACCGTCACGGCGCTCCGTCCGAACAGGGAGGCGGGGCGGCGCAAGGCCAGATTCACTTCCCCCCCTCGGGCGAAAACAGATAGCCTTCGCCCCATACCGTGCGGATATAAGCCGGCGCGGCAGGGTCGAGTTCGATCTTGCGCCGCAGGCGGGTGACGCGGACGTCGATGCTGCGGTCGAACGGGTCTCGTTCGTACCCCTTGATGAGCGCCATCAGGGTGTCGCGGTTCAGCACGCGATTGGGGTGTTCGGCGAAGGCGTGCAGCAAGTTGAATTCCGCGTTGGTGAGCGGGACTTCCTGGTTTTCGCGCAACAGGCGGCGGGTGTTCATATCCAGCCGGAATGGCCCGAAGCAAGCCGTTCCGGGGGGCGCGGAGGCCGGCTCGGCCGGGTCGCCGCCGCCGCGGCGCAGCACCGCCCGTATCCGCGC
Organism: uncultured Sulfuricella sp.; assembly: GCA_964505475.1. Taxonomy (GTDB): domain Bacteria; phylum Pseudomonadota; class Gammaproteobacteria; order Burkholderiales; family Sulfuricellaceae; genus JAGXQV01. Next base: position 8,855 of record CAZDIJ010000006.1, read on the forward strand.
CAGAAGTTCGCGCGGATTGAAGGGCTTGGACAGATAATCGTCCGCCCCCACTTCCAGACCGATGATCCGGTCAATGTCCTCGCCCCGCGCGGAAAGCATGATGATCGGCATTTTATTGCCGCGAGCGCGCACCTTGCGCGCCAGCGTCAGGCCGTCCTCGCCGGGCAACATCAGGTCGAGTAGCAGCAAATCCGCGCCCTTTTCCTCAAGATGCCGCGTCATTTCCATGCCGTCCGCCACCCCGGCGACCGCGAAGCCATTGCCCGTCAAATACTGTTTCAGCAGCCCGAGCAGGTCGGGATCGTCGTCCACCACCAGAATGCGTGTCTTCTCCATGTTTTTACTATACAGGATGGCGCATTCCCCAGTCATGGGCGCGAGGCAGCCGGTTACACACTGTAACAATTCGGCGCGACATGGAAATCGTTGGGCAACACCTCGCCGCCATCATGGCGTCGTCGGGATCATTGCCTGACTAAATCAACCCATTCAGGAGCAAACGATGAATAGCAAAAAAATTCTTATTGACGCAATGCTGGCTTTGGGTCTTGCCGCCGCCGGGACGGCGTATGCGCAACAAACACCGCAGATGACCCCGCAGGAGCGGGATGCCTACCGTACCCAGAGGCAAGCCGAAATGGGCGGCATGACGCCGGAACAGCGCAGCGAAATGCAGGCGTCACGCGGCCAGGGCGGCGCGCAGGGGCAAGGGCAGGGCACGATGGCGCGCGATGGTTCCGGCTCCGGCGGACGCTATGGGAACGGCGGCGGACAAGGAGGGGGAAGAGGGCGGGGGCGCTGATTCCGCGAAGCGGAACCCCATCCCGGAAAAAACGCCATGAACCTAGCCAGGATTGCTTTGCTTGTTTGTGCCTTGGCGTTGTTTGCCGCCGTGGCAGACTCCGCGCAGGGCGCCGCGATGCCCGGCCGGGAGCGCCTGCAATCCATGAGCCAAGAAGAACTCGCGGGATACCGCGAGCAGATTCAAAGCCGCGTCGAAGGACTGGGCGCGGCGGAGCGGCGCCTGATGCGCGACGCCGGCATCGACGGGCGCAATCAAGTGGACAGCCGGAGTGATGGCGGAGGCTACGGTCAGGGTTATGGTTCGCGCAACGGCCAGGGCGCAGGCCAGGATAACGGGCGCGGCGGCGGCCACGGCAGGGGTGGCGGGCGCCACCGCTAAAACGCCGCGCCTTGGCGGGCATCCCGAAAATTGAGCGGGGGGCGTTGTAGCCGCGCGCGCTGAGCGCGGCTGTGACAAGTCGCTGTCAGCGCCAGCGGACTACAGACCCGGCCGGATACCGGTTTTAATCGCTCGCCAATAAGGATCAGATGATATGAAAAACCCCCGCAACATCCTCATCAAGTTCGTCTCCCCGGTTTGCCTGGCGCTCGCCGCAACCAGCGCGCAAGCAGGCGAGCCGCTCGCTCTGCAAAAGATCATGAAAGACCTGGGCGGCAACATGCAGCTCGTCGCCGACGGCATTTCCCGCGAGGATTGGGCGTTGGTGGAAAAAACCGCACGTTTCATCGCCAGCCATCCGCAACCCCCGGCTGCGGAAAAAATACGCATCATGAGCTTCATGGGCGCCGACATGGGCAAGTTCAAGGCCTACGACGGCGAAACCCATGATGCCGCGGAAACCATGGGCAAGGCCGCTGCGAAAAGAGATGGCAGGGGCGTCATCAATGCCTTCCAGAAAATCCAGACCGCCTGCTTCAATTGCCACAGCGAATTCCGCAAGCCCTTTGCCGAATATTTTTACCCGCCGCGTTGATTAATCGAGGAGACCGAATGATGACTATTGGCGACCCGCGCGACTTTGCGCATGCTTATTTGGAGCAATGGCTGGAAACCTCGCGCCTATATTTGTTCGCCGATCAGGAAACGCCCGCCGATGCGCCGGAGAAAGAGTTTCCCGTGTCTGAGCCGGGCAGCAGCGGCGCTCGGGAACGTTTTATTTCGCGGGTGCGCGGAAAGCTGTTGCGCCTCTTGCGGCGCACCGGACAGTACGATGGAAACCCGCTGCTGGAACTGGAGCACGCCTTCTATTTCCAGGTTTCATTCATTTCGCGGCACCCCGATGTTCCCAGGCGCTTGCTGGGATGGCTATCGCAAGGCGGCGATAACCGCCTGCGCCGGCGCATCCAAATGGTCATCGCGCACTACGAATCGCGCCTGTGCCGGATGATAGAGCGGGCAAGGCGCCAGGGTCTCATCCGGGACGACATCGAACCGCAGACCGCGGCGAGCCTTTTCGTCGGCATGATCCAGCGTCTGGCGCTCGGAATGAACGCCGATCCGCGCCGGCGGGAATTGTTGCTGCATGAGGCGGTCGGGGTGTTTGCCCTGTATCGTGCGGGGCTGGTCTTTCCGTCGAAATGACATTGGTTGCGGTTTGGAGTGCCGGGCGAACGGCGCGGGTATTCATGTTTTCTCTTGACACCCGTTACGCTTGTTGTAAGATAGTGACCAATAACTATCTTAATGGGGTGTTCATGGAACAGGAGTCCGTGGCGGCGAAGCGCCGCCTCAGCGCTGGAGAGCGGCAAGACGAAATTGTCCGGGTGGCGATCGACCTGGCGGCGGATCGCGGCGTGGACGCAGTGACGACGCAGGATATGGCGGATGCCATGGGGTTGACCCAGGGGGCGATTTTCCGGCACTTTCCCACCAAGGACGATATCTGGGTGGCGGTGATCGGTTGGGTGCGCGCCCAGCTCATGGCGCGGGTGGAAAAGGCCGCCAGCCGGGGCGATCACCCGCTCGATTCGCTGGAAAAGATGTTTCATGCCCATATCGGCTTCATCGCCAAGCATCCGGCGATTCCCCGCCTGATCTTCTCGGACGAATTGCGCAACAAAAATCCGCACCTGAAACAACTGGTGCAGGAAATCCTCACCGGCTACGAGGCGAAAATCGCCGCCTTGCTGCACGCCGCCAAGGAGCAGGGGCTGGCGCGCGCCGATCTCGACGAGCAAAGCGCGGCGACCCTGTTCATCGGCATGATCCAGGGGCTGGTGCTGCAATCGTCGATCTTTTCCGGCAAGCGTTCCCTCACCGGGCAGGCGAAGAAGGTTTTCCCGGTGTATATGAATGCCGTGTGGCGCACCGATTGGTCGTTGATCTGAGTTTTCCGGGAAAAGCATGATGACGAATTCACTCAAGCGTTACCTGATTCCGGCAGGCGCCGCCGTGGCGCTGCTGGGGTTTGCCTGGTTCGTGGCGCAGCACGGGCCGCTGGCGCCGCAGGAGGTCGGGGTGGCCAGCGCCGCGCGCGGCTCCCTGGCGCCTTCGGTATTCGGCATCGCCACGGTGGAGGCGCGCCATGCCTACGCCATCGGCCCGACCCAGGCGGGGCGGGTGCGCCGGGTAAACGTGGATCAGGGCGACCGGGTGAGCGCCGGGCAGGTGCTGGGCGAAATCGACCCGGTCGATCTCGATGAGCGCCTCGAAGGCGCGGCGCTGGCCGAACAGCGCGCCGGGCAAGGCATCCTGATCGCCGAAACCCAGTTGCGCGAAGCGGAAAGCCGCCACCGCTTGGCGGCGGCGAATGCCGAGCGCTATCGCGGACTGGCGGCCAGGGGCTTCGTCAGCCAGGAGGCGGTGGAGGTGCGGCGCAACGAGGCCGAGGTCACCCATGCCGCGGTGGCGGGCGCCGCCGCGGCATTGCAGGCGGCGCGCCAGGATGCCGCGCGCAGCGGCGCGGATCGCGCCGGGCTGCTGCGCCAGCGCGCCAATTTGCGCCTGGCGAGTCCGAGCGACGGGCTGGTGGTGGCGCGCGAAGCCGAGCCGGGTTCGGTCGTGGTGGCCGGCCAGGCGGTGCTGCGTCTGGTCGATCCGGCCAGCCTGTGGCTCAAGACGCGCATCGACCAGGCGCAGGCGCGGGGCATCGCCCCCGGCCAGCCCGCCGAAATCGTGCTGCGCTCGCGCCAGAAAGACAAACTCGCCGGCCACGTCGCCCGCATCGAAGCGCAAAGCGACAGCGTCACCGAGGAAAAGCTGGTAAGCATCCGCTTCGACCGCCTGCCGGAAGGGCTGACGCTCGGCGAACTGGCGGAAGTCACCATCCTGCTGCCGCCCGTCGCCGATGTCCTGATCCTGCCCGCCGCGGCGGTCAAGCGGGTCGGCGGGCAGACCGGGGTGTGGCGGCGCGTGGACGGCAAGGCGCGCTTCCATCCCCTGGAAACCGGCACCCAGACCCAGGATGGCAAGGTGCAGGTGATTTCCGGGCTGGCCGCCGGCGACGAGGTGATCGTCCACAGCCCGGTGGAGCTACGGGAAGGCGCCAAGGTCGCCGTCAAATCATGAAGCGGAGAAAAGCATTCGACCGCGGGGGGCGCGGGGAGAATTCAGGTTTTGAGCCTATTTCAGCAGTATCCGTATCCGATCTTTCCCCGTGCTCCCCGTGGTCGAAAAAGCCCTTCCGAAATGATTAATCTCGCCTACCGCGATATTTCCCACGGCCTCGGCCGCTATCTGCTGACCGGCCTCGGGCTAGGGCTGCTGATCGGCGTGACCCTGACCATGGCCGGGGTCTACCGCGGCATGGTGGACGACGCTCACGCTCTGATCGACGCCAGCGGCGCCGACATCTGGGTGGTGCAGCAGCATACCCTGGGACCCTATGCCGAACCCTCCACCCTGCACGACGACGCCTGGCGCGCCATCGCCGGGCTGCCTGGGGTGGCCGGGGTGGGCAGCGTCACCTACCTTACCATGCAGGCGCGGCGCGGCGGCGGCGACGTGCGCGTGATGATCGCCGGCTTCGAGCCGGGGCGTCTGGGCGAGCCGCGCCATCTGGTGGCCGGCCGGCCGGTGAGCCGTTCCCATTACGAAGCGGTGGCCGATGTCAAAAGCGGCTTCCAACTCGGCGAAGTCATCCGCATCCGCCGCCACGACTACACCGTGGTCGGTCTGACCCGGCGGATGGTGTCGTCGGGCGGCGACCCGATGGTGTTCATTCCGCTCAAGGATGCCCAGGAGGCGCAATTCCTCAAGGACAACCCGGCCATCGTCAACGACCGCAACCGCCTCGCCGCCAATCCGCAGTTCAACCGCCCCGGCGTGCCGGGGCTGCTCGATGCGCTCCAGGCCGACCGCTCCGCCAACCGCAATGTCAACGCCGTGCTGGTGCGGGTTGCACCGGGCAGCGATCCGCGCCGGGTGGCGGACGAAATCATGCGCTGGAAACGCCTCACCGCCTACACCCGCGCCGATATGGAACAGATACTGGTGGCCAAGCTGATCGCCACATCGGCCAAGCAGATCGGCCTGTTCTTGGTGATCCTGGCGGTAGTCAGCGCGGCCATCGTGGCGCTCATCATCTACACCATGACCTTGGGCAAGATCAAGGAAATCGCCGTGCTCAAGCTGATCGGCACCAGAAACCGGGTGGTCGGCGGGATGATCCTGCAACAGGCGCTGGGGCTGGGCATCATCGGCTTCGCCGTCGGCAAGCTGGCCGCCACCGCCTGGGCGCCGGCCTTCCCGAAATACGTGCTGCTGCTGCCGGAAGACGCCATCCGCGCCTTCGCCATCACCATGGTGATTTGCACCCTCGCCAGCCTGCTCGGCATCCGTGCGGCGATGAAGGTGTCGCCGGCCTCGGCGATCGGGGGCGGCTGATGGCCGATTACACTCAAGAGCCGGCAATCAGGCTGGAAGGGCTGGTCAAGCGTTACGGCAGCGGCGCCGCCGCGGTCGATGCGCTGAAGGGGGTGGACATGGAAGTCTGGCCCGGCGAGGTGGTGGGGCTGCTCGGCCCCAGCGGCTCGGGCAAGACCACCCTGCTGCAATGCCTGGGCGCGGTGATCGACCCGACGGCGGGGCGCATCAGCCTGGGCGGGAAAACGACCTTCGACGGCGAGTGGAAAATCCGCGACCTGCGCGAACTGCGCCGCGACAGCATCGGCTTCATGTTCCAGGCGCCCTATTTGATCCCTTTCCTCGATGTCACCGACAACATCGCGTTGCTGCCGATGCTGGCGGGCAAACCCAACGGCGAGGCACGCAAGCGGGCGCGCGAACTGCTGGCGGCGCTGGACATGACGCATCGCGCCGAAGCCAAGGTATCCCAGCTCTCCGGCGGCGAGGCGCAGCGCGTTTCCATCGCCCGCGCGCTCGCCAACAACCCGCCCATCATCCTCGCCGACGAGCCCACCGCGCCGCTCGACAGCGCCCGTTCGCTAGCGGTGGTGCGCCTGCTCAACCGGCTCGCCGAACAGTACCGCACCGCGATCATCGTGGTGACCCACGACGACACCATCACCCCCACCTTCAAGCGCATCTACCATATCCGCGAGGGACGGGCGCACGAGGAACGGGGCGAGGGAAGAGCGATACCAGAGTAACGACAGCGAAAAGGAGCAAGGAAAAATGGAAAAAACCCGCACGATGAAAACCCTGCCCACCTGGATCGCCGCGATGGCGCTATGCGCCGTGACGGCGGGCGCGGCGGCGCACGATCATGACCACGATCACGGCGGCGGCGCGCCCGCCGAACTGGCGCTCGACAACGGCAAGAAATGGCCGACCGATGCCGCCCTGCGCCAGGGCATGGCGCGCATCCGCGCCGCCGTCGCGCAGGGCGCGCCGCTCGCCCCCGCCCAGGTGGCCGCTCAGGTAAACGGGCAAATCGCCTACCTGGTGAACAATTGCAAGCTGGACCAGAAAACCGACGCCATGTTTCATCTCGTGTTGGCCGATTTGATCGCCGGCGCGGACATTCTGGACAAGCGTCCGGCGGCGCGGGAGGAAGGCATGGCCAGGATAAACAAGGCATTGCGGGATTACGCCGGCCATTTCGAACATCCCGGCTGGTAGCTTGATGGCGGCGGCGAAGCCGGGCAAGATGGCGGACTTTTCCCAGCCAGCTTTTCGCCCATGAAAAAAACCTTCGCCGATTATTCCCGCAAGGAGCTGCTGACCGTCGGGCTGCCCGCCGCCGCGCTGATCGCGGCGCTGTTCTGGGCGGCTTCGCTGTTCGTCCAGCCGGCGCCGCCGCTATCCATCGTCATGGCCAGCGGCGCGGAAAGCGGCGCCTACCACGGCTATGCCCAACGCTACCGGGAAATTCTGGCGCGCCACGGCATTACCCTGGAATTGCGTACTTCGTCCGGTTCGCTGGAAAACCTGCAACGCCTGAAGGACGGCAAGGCCATGGCCGGCTTCATCCAGGGCGGCAGCGCCGGCGCCGCCGACGGCGAGGGGCTGTTGTCGCTCGGCAGCATGTACTACGAACCCCTGTGGCTGTTCTACCGCGATGCGAACACGCTCGACCGGGTTGCCCAGTTGCGCGGCAAACGCCTCGCCATCGGCGCGGAAGGGAGCGGTACGCGCAAACTGGCGATGCAGATCCTGGCGGCCAACGAGATGGGAGGCGACGGCGGAAAATTGCTGCCGCTTTCCGGCGACGCGGCGGCGGAAGCCTTGCGCCTGGGACAGGCGGACGCGGCCTTCATCATCGCCGGGGCGGATGCGGCGGTGGTGCGCAAGCTGCTGGGGATGGATGGCGTGCGCCTGATGAATTTCGCCCAGGCCGGCGCCTACGTGAAGCTTTTTCCCTTCCTGCACGCCATCACCTTGCCGCGCGGCGCGGTGGATCTGGTGCGCGACGCGCCGCCCGGGGATGTGACCCTGGTCGCCGCCACCGCCAACCTGGTGGTGCGCGAAGACATCCACCCCGCGTTGATCGCTTTGCTCCTCCAGGCCGCTTCCGAGGTGCACGGCGAGCCGGGCATGTTCCAGCGGCATCGTGAATTTCCCGCGCCCAAGGACCCCACCTTTGAACTCGGCAAGGATGCCGAGCGCTATTACAAATCCGGGCCGCCCTTTCTCCAGCGCTATCTGCCGTTCTGGGCGGCCACCCTGGTGGATCGCGTGCTGGTGATGGTTCTGCCGCTGCTGGCGCTGATCCCGATTCTGCGCGCCATCCCGTCCGTCTACGCCTGGCGCGTCACCTCGCGGATTTACCGCTGGTACGGCGACCTGTCGCTGCTGGAAAACGAAATCAGGGAAGACTACGCCCCCGAACGCTACGACGGCTACCTCGCCCGCCTCGACGCCATGGAAGAGCGGGTCAACAAGCGTCCGGTGCCGGTTTCCTTCGCCCACCTGCTCTATACCTTGCGCGAGCACATTCACCTGGTGCGCATTTCGCTGGAACGCAAGCGTAGGGAAGCGAACTGAACGGATTTGCTAAAAAACGCAGTTCAACCACGGGGAACACGGGGAGATGACGGGATGGCGGCGAGGCATGAAGAATATGCCGCTCACCCGGCGGGTGAACAGCCAACCTCTTTCAACCGGATGTTTCCCCGCTTTTTCCCGGTGTCCCCGTGGTTCAAATGGGGAATTCAGGATGAAGAGTTTTTTCTGGCACAATGCCGGTTTTTTGCTAGGAGACTCCCATGGCTGAAATCACCACTTCCAGCGGCCTGATCTATGAAGACACCCGCGAGGGCGAAGGCGCTGCCGCCGCCGCCGGACAGCGTGTTTCGGTGCACTACACCGGCTGGCTGACCAACGGAACCAAGTTCGATTCGAGCAAGGACCGCAATGATCCCTTCGATTTCCCGCTCGGCGGCGGCCGCGTAATCCGCGGCTGGGACGAGGGCGTGCAAGGCATGAAGGTGGGCGGCGTGCGCAAGCTGACCATCCCGCCGGAGCTGGGTTATGGCGCGCGCGGCGCAGGCGGCGTGATTCCGCCCAATGCCACCCTGGTGTTCGAAGTCGAGCTGCTGGGGATACTCTGAAATCCTGGCTCATCAGGCGAGCGTTCCGATGACTGAATTGATACGCCTTTCCAAGCTGATGTCCGAGCGCGGCCTGTGTTCGCGCCGCGAAGCGGACGTCTACATCGAGCGGGGCTGGGTGCGGGTCGATGGCGAGGTGGTGAACGTGCTGGGCGCCAGGATAGACCCTTCCCAGACCATCACCCTCGACAAGGCGGCGCGCGAAATCCAGACGCTCCAGGTCACCATCCTCCTCAACAAGCCGGTCGGTTACGTTTCCGGCCAGCCGGAAAAAGGCTACAAGGCGGCGGTGACGCTGATCGGCCAGGAATCGCACTTCCCCGGCGACCGCACGCAGCGCTTCCATCCCGGCCACCTGCGCGGCTTGGCCCCCGCCGGGCGGCTCGACATCGACTCGCAAGGCCTGCTGGTGTTCACCCAGGACGGCCGCATCGCCAAGCGTCTGATCGGCGCCGATTCGGAAGTGGAGAAGGAATACCTGGTGCGCGTGGAAGGCCACCTCGACGACAAGGGTCTGGCGCTGCTCAACCGCGGCCTCAGCCTGGACGGCGCGGCGCTCAAGCCGGCCAAGGTGTCCTGGCAGAACCGCGACCAGTTGCGCTTCATTCTCAAGGAAGGCAAGAAACGCCAGATCCGCCGCATGTGCGAACTGGTCGGCCTGAAAGTGCTGGGTCTGAAGCGGGTGCGCATCGGCAAGGTCATGCTCGGCGACCTGCCGGAAGGACAGTGGCGCTATTTGCGCGAGGGCGAGAAGTTTTAGCTTGCCCCCTCCCCAACCCTCCCCCGCGCTACGCGCAAGGGAGGGAGCACGGCGCTCCTTCCCCCGTCTACGGGGGAAGGCTGGGATGGGGGGAATTTAACGCTTCGAGTATCGTTTCAAGCACGGCAGCCGTCTCCTGCCACACCTGGTTATCCCAAAACCGCAACACCCGAAATCCTCGTTCTTCGATTTGCCGGTCTCTATGGCTATCGTATTGCGAGCTGTCTTGATGCTGCCCACCATCCAATTCGATGACCAGTTTGGTTTCGATGCAGGCGAAATCGGCGATATAGGAACCAATAGGAACTTGGCGCCGGAAACGATGGCCGCCAATTTGCCGGTCGCGCAGAAAGCGCCAGAGGTGGCGTTCGGTATCGGTTGCTTGGTTTCTCAGGGTGCGAGCGCGCTGTTGCAGGGTGGGGTTGCGCATATTTATTCATTCCCCCCATCCCAACCTTCCCCCGCAAGCGAGGGAAGGAGGCCTACTCCCTCCCTTGCGCGCAGCGCGGGGGAGGGCCGGGGTGGGGGCAGCAATCGTCAGGCGACGGTCACTTCCTTCGCCAGATACACATCCTGAATGGCATTCAACAGCGTCACTCCGTCCTGCATCGGCTTCTGGAAAGCCTTGCGCCCGGAGATCAACCCCATGCCGCCGGCGCGTTTGTTGATGACGGCGGTGCGCACCGCTTGTTCCAGATCGTTTTCCCCCGACGAACCGCCCGAATTGATTAGCCCGGCGCGCCCCATGTAGCAGTTGGCGACCTGGTAGCGCACCAAGTCGATGGGGTGGTCGCTGGTCAGTTCCGAATACACCTTGGGATGGGTCTTGCCGAACTTGATGGCGTTGTAGCCGCCGTTGTTCTCGGCCATTTTCTGCTTGACGATGTCGGCCTCGATGGTGG
>CAZDIJ010000006.1:19283-74365 GCA_964505475.1 uncultured Sulfuricella sp.
TGATTTCCTGGATCTGCCGGCGCGACTCGGGCGAGCCGTAATACACCGTGGCGCCGACCGCCACCGCGCCCATGTCGAAGGCCTGATCGACGCTGGCGAACAGGGTCTGGTCGTAGATCGCCGGGAAGGTGAGGATTTCGTTGTGGTTGATCTTCACCAGGAAGGGAATCTTGTGCGCGTATTTGCGCGCCACCGATCCCAGCACGCCCAGCGTCGAGGCCACTGCGTTGCAGCCGCCCTCGATGGCGAGCTTGACGATGTTTTCCGGGTCGAAGTAGATGGGGTTGGGGGCGAAGGAAGCGCCGCCGGAATGCTCGATGCCTTGGTCGACCGGGAGGATGGAGAGGTAGCCGCTACCCGCCATGCGCCCATGGCCGTACATGGTCTGCAACGCACGCAGCACGCCGGGCTTGCGGTCTTTCTGCGCCACCACCCGATCCACGTAATCCGGCCCGGGCAGATGAAGCATGTCTTTCGGAATGCCCTTGCATTGGTAGGTCAGCAGCGATTCGGCTTCGTTGCCGAGCAGTTGGGCTATATCGGTCATCATCCTCTCCTGTTTGTAAGAATCCGACTTAAGTTATAGCAGATTATCCGGCAGCGGCGGCGCCCTGCTCGGGCACGATATGCGCCTTGACGGCTTCCAGCGCGTCGCGCAGGGTTTCCTCGGAGACTTCGTTGAGGCACTCGGCGAGCATGTCGGCGGCGTCGTAGGTATCCTGCGGCAACTGGTCGGGATCGAGTTCGGCGACGAAGGCGGCGGCGGCTCCGGCGATCTTCAGCAGGGTCTGGCGTTCTTTCATCAGGATTTCCATTTCGCTGCGCAGCATGGCGATTTCCTGATCTTTAATGGCGTGGGGCATGATTGTTTTCCTGGTCGTGGGCGGATGCCCGAATAGTGGGATGCTCCTAAAGCTTTGTCAACGATGGCCGTCATATCCAGAATGAATTCCATGATTGCGGTTTCCCGTCACCTCGCCCGCTGCGGAGTGCTGTATCTGGCGGCGCTGCTGGCCGGTTGCGGCAGCGCGCCGCCGCAGCACATGCCCTCGCAAAATCGCGAGCCGGCCAGCGAAGTGGTGATGTACGCGCTGGGGCTGATGGGCGTCGATTACCGCTTTGGCGGCAAGAACCCGGAAAGCGGCCTGGATTGCAGCGGCATGGTGAGCTACATTTACCGTGAGGCGCTGGGCGTCGAGTTGCCGCCCAATGCCGCGCGCCTCGCGCAAATCGGCCGGGAAATCGAAGCAACCCGCCTGGCGCCGGGTGACCTGGTGTTTTTCAACACCACCGGCAAATCCTTTTCCCACGTCGGCATTTATCTCGGCGACGACCGTTTCATCCACGCCCCGAGCAGCAACGGCAAAATCAAGATCAGCAATCTCAAGTCCGGCTATTACGCCAAGCGTTTCGAGGCGGCGCGGACTTTCTTCGATTGAGCCGCGGGGCGCCTAATTGGGGTGGTCGGCCGCTTGCCAATCGTCGCACTCGCATTGCTTGGTGGAGGGGGTCAACGCTTTCAGGAAACCGTGTCCCTTGTCGAGCAGCAACCGGCACGTGCCGTCGCTATCCTCGACAAAGCGGAACAGGCCGGACTGGAATGCCCGCGCGCCTTCCCAATGGATGCAGGTGCCGCAGACCCGCTCGCTGGGGGGCATGGAAATCAGGTTGAACATGACGGCTGGTCTTCCTTTTCGTAGCGGGGGGATGGTGTCGATTTTTCCGGTCGAGATTTCGGCCTGTTCGATCAGGCGGGCGTATTTGGCCAGCAGGCGGTCAGCGCTGGGTGAAATTCTCAATTCGATCATGCGCTTGTCGGCGGGGTTGGTGTCCTTGTCGATCATTCCGAGGCCGATCAGGCGATTGAGCCGCCTTTGCACGGTGGAGGCCGCCGCCAGGTCGAGAAGAAATAATTGCTTTAAAGTCAGTGCGTTGCCGTTCTTTTGATGAAAACCGACCTCGATGACGATGCTGTAGTCAACTAGGGTTTGAAGCATGTAGAGGTGCTTCCGCTGGAAAATGCTGAGCAGCCAGAGGTTGTAAAACGCGTTGGTTTTCATGTTGCCGGCAACTTTAACTGAATCCAGCGCCAGTTCAACGGCAATTTATAGTCAAACTGACTATGGTTATTTGCATTTTTCATGCCTTCCCCGGCAGCCTGAAAAAGCCTCCGATCTTCCCAAACGGCCTGACGGCAAGGCATCTGGAGCGTTTTCCTCTTGCAATTGTTAAAATTATCCCCATTTAGCCCTTGTATTTTTGAGTATAATTCCGTGTTTTCAAAATTTTGGAGGTTGCCATGCCCATTTATGAATATCGTTGTTCTTCTTGCGGCTCCCAAAAGGAACACATGCAGAAGATGAGCGACCCGCTGCTGACCGCTTGCCCGGAATGCGGCAAGGAGACCTATGCCAAGATGCTCACCGCCGCCGGCTTTCAACTGAAGGGCAGCGGCTGGTACCAGACCGATTTCAAGGGCGGCTGCGCCGCGCCCAAGGAAAGCCAGCCGGCCGCGCCGGCATGCGGCGGCGGTTGCGGCTGCGCCGGCTAAATGTTCAAGCGCTATTTCATCACCGGGCTGCTGATCTGGGTGCCGCTCGGCATCACGGTGTGGGTGCTCAACCTGCTGATCGGCACCATGGATCAGAGCCTGTTGCTGCTGCCGGAAAGTCTGCGCCCGGAAAACAGCGTCGGCGTGTCGCTGCCCGGCCTGGGCGTGATATTGACGCTGGGCGTGATCCTGCTCACCGGCGTGCTTACCGCGAACATCGTCGGCCAGCGCCTGATTCGCTTCTGGGAAAGCGTGCTGGCGCGCATCCCGGTGGTGAAATCCATCTATTACAGCGTCAAGCAGGTCAGCGACACGCTGTTTTCCGGCAGCGGCGAAGCTTTCCGCAAGGTGCTGCTGGTGCATTATCCGCACCCCCAGGCCTGGTCGCTGGCTTTTCAGACCGCCATTCCGGGGCGCGGCGTCGCCTCGCGCCTGGATGGCGAATACGTCGGCGTGTTCATCCCGACGACGCCCAGCCCGGTCAACGGTTTTTATTTTTTCGTGAAGAAAAGCGAAACCATCGAACTCGACATCAGCGTGGACGATGCCCTGAAATACATCATCTCCATGGGGGTGGTGGCCTCGTCGGACAAGATGCCGGCCAGCGTCAGCGATTATCCGGGCAATTGAGCCGCTACCCGTCATGAACGAAACCCTGAAAACCCTGACCAGCCATCGGTCGATCCGCAGCTATACCGCGGAACCCGTGACGGACGAGCAGCTCGACGCCATCGTTCATGCCGCGCAATCCGCCCCTTCGTCGATCAACGGCCAGCAGGTGTCGATTATTTGCGTGCAGGATCAAGCCAATCGGCTGCGCATTGCCGAATTGTCAGGCGGTCAGCCGTGGGTCGCGCAGGCGCCGGCGTTCCTGCTGTTCTGCGCCGATTTCCACCGCGCCCACCTTGCCGCTCGGATGCGCGGCCATGAACTGGCCATCACCGGAAGCGTCGAGGCGCTGATCGTCGGCGCCTGCGATGTCGGCCTGGCCATGGGCAACGCCATTGCCGCCGCCGAATCGCTGGGGCTGGGCATCGTTCCCATCGGCGGGGTGCGCAACCAGCCGCAGGCTTTGGTGGAATTGCTGGGTTTGCCGCGCTACGTGTTTCCCATTTGCGGCCTGGTGGTCGGCCATCCCGCCTCGCAAACCGCGCTCAAGCCGCGCCTGCCGCGCGCTGCGGTGTTCCACCGCGAGAAATACCAGCCCGACCTGCAACCCCTGATCGAGGAATACGATCCCATTCTGGCTTCCTTCATGGAGCGGGCGACGCAAGGCCGCCTCACCAAGCCCTGGTCGCAAGCCGTGGCCGAATTCTACGACCACCTGTATTTTCCCGACATTCGCGCCGCCCTGGAAAAACAGGGCTTCGATTGCAAATAGATTTTCCGTTTCAACCCTTTTATTTTTTGAAATTCAATCATGCGAACTCATTACTGTGGCGAACCGAACCGTAACCATCTGCAACAAACCGTGACCCTGTGCGGCTGGGCGCATCGCCGCCGCGACCACGGCGGCGTCATCTTCATCGACCTGCGCGACCGCGAAGGGCTGGTGCAGGTGGTATGCGACCCGGACCGCGCCGAAACCTTCGCCACCGCCGAGAAAATCCGCAACGAATTCGTGCTCAAGATTACCGGCGTGGTGCGCGACCGCCCCGAAGGCACCGTCAACCCCAACCTCTCCACCGGCGAGATCGAGGTGCTGGCGCATACCATCGAAATCCTCAACGCCTCCGCCACGCCGCCGTTCCAGCTCGACGACGAGAACCTCAGCGAAAACGTGCGCCTGACGCACCGCTACATCGACCTGCGCCGCCCGCAGATGCAGAACAACATGAAACTGCGCTACCGCGTCGCCAAGACCCTGCGCGACGCCCTGGACGGCCACGGCTTCATGGAAATCGAAACGCCGATGCTGACCCGCTCCACCCCGGAAGGCGCGCGCGACTACCTGGTGCCGTCGCGCGTCCACCCCGGCCACTTTTTCGCCCTGCCGCAGTCGCCGCAGTTGTTCAAGCAACTGCTGATGGTGTCCGGCTTCGACCGCTATTTCCAGATCGTCAAATGCTTCCGCGACGAAGACCTCAGAGCCGACCGCCAGCCCGAATTCACCCAGGTGGACATCGAGACCTCGTTCATGGACGAAGTGGCGATTACCAACCTGGTCGAGGACATGCTGCGTAAGCTGTTCAAGGGCGTGCTCAACGTCGAACTGCCCGATCCGCTGCCGCGCCTCACCTACAAGGAAGCGATGAACCGCTACGGTTCGGACAAGCCCGACCTGCGCGTGACGCTGGAACTGACCGAACTCACCGACGCGATGAAGGATGTCGATTTCAAGGTATTCAGCGCCCCCGCCAACGCCGCCAACGGCCGCGTCGCCGCGCTGCGCATCCCCAAGGGTGGCGAAATCACCCGCGGTGAAATCGACGCCTACACCCAGTTCGCCGGCATCTACGGCGCCAAGGGACTGGCCTACATCAAGGTCAACGATGTCGCCAAGGGACGCGACGGCCTGCAATCGCCGATCGTCAAGAACCTCCACGACGCCGCCCTGAAAGCCATCGTCGAGCGCACCGGCGCCACCGACGGCGACCTGATCTTCTTCGGCGCAGACAAGGCCAAGGTGGTCAACGAAGCCCTCGGCGCCCTGCGCGTCAAGATCGGCCACGAGCGCGGCCTGGTCACCGGCGAGGCATGGAAGCCGCTGTGGGTGGTCGATTTCCCGATGTTCGAGTACAACGAAGACGAAAAGCGCTGGGACGCTCTGCATCACCCCTTCACCGCCCCCTTCGACGGGCATGAGGAACTTCTCGAAAGCGACCCCGGCAAAGCCCTGTCGAAAGCCTACGACATCGTGCTGAACGGCTGGGAAATCGGCGGCGGCTCGGTGCGTATCCACCGCCAGGAAGTCCAGTCCAAGGTGTTCAGCGCCCTCAACATCAGCGCCGAGGAAGCCCAGGAAAAATTCGGCTTCCTCCTCGAAGCCCTGCAATACGGCGCCCCGCCCCACGGCGGCCTGGCGCTCGGCCTCGACCGCCTGGTCACCCTGATGGCCGGCGCCGAATCCATCCGCGACGTGATCGCCTTCCCCAAGACCCAGCGCGCCGCGTGCCTGCTGACCAATGCGCCGAACACGGTGGATGAGAAGCAGCTCAAGGAACTGCATATTCGTTTGCGCCAGCAGGTGCAAACGCAGGTGGAAGTAGAGAAGGAGTAACGTCGTAGGGCAATCCGCGAAGCGCATTGCACCGGATGTAACATAGCGCGTAAGGTAGGGTATTGCGCCGAATGTAAACGACTCCCCGTATCCGGGCGTCGCCTTTTCTTCACCACCCGGTGCAATGCGCTATCGCGGATTGCACCCTACAATCTGTGGACTCCCGCCATGGCCAAACGCACCGAGTTCGTCGATTTCGTCATCGAGCAACTGGCGCCCCTCGGCGCGGTTCTGGCGAAGGCGATGTTCGGCGGGTTCGGGGTGTACCTGGACGATCTGATGTTCGCGATCATCGTCGACGACAGCCTGTACTTCAAGGCGGATGCCGCGACCCGCGAGGCATTCGCGGCGTTGGGGCTGCGGCCGTTCACCTATTCCTCGCGCGGCAAGACGGTGGCCATGCAGTATTACGAAGCGCCGCCGGATGTCTTCGAATCTCCCGATGCCATGCGCGATTGGGGGCAATTGGCTGTCGGCGCGGCCTTGCGGGCGCGGAAAAACTCCGCGCCTCGCTCGAGCGGCTCCACTAGATGATCCGCACACCAACCGCAACAGGGGGCAGCCCGCGCAGTGCATAATCTCCGAAGGGCATTGCGCCGGGGGAGCTTCCGCCTATCGTTGTTTAAAAGCTGTTTATAAATTCCCCCGCATACCCGACAGCCTAACGGTTTGGGCACAAGAGCGAGGGAAGGGGAAAGCCAACCCCGCTTGAGTTGGCGGGGATGATATTTTTTAAAACGGCTTCTTGGAGAGCAGTTTCTCGATTTCGCCGGACAGGGCGGGATGATCGAATTCCCGTCCGCCGATGGCGCGGAAGACCACCCGTCCGCCGCGGTCGATGATGAAGGTGGTCGGCAGCCCCTTGACCGGCCAGGCATCGAGAACGGCGGAATCCTTGTCGAGCAGGATGGGGAAGCTCGGCGGGGTGTCCAATTGGCCGGTGAAGGCGAAAACGGCGTCGCCGTCCTCTCCCACGTTTACCGCCAGCACCAGAAAATCCCGGTCTTTCAGTTTTTGCCACAGGCGCTCCAGCGAAGGCAATTCGCGGCGGCAGGGCGGGCACCAGCTCGCCCAGAAATTCAGCAATATCACTTTTCCCCGTAAATCGGCGAGCCGGTGGGTTTTTCCGTCCAGGTCTTGCAGCGTGAAGTCCTTGGCCGGCGGTTTGCCGGCGACGGCGCTCAGCGCCGGTTTCGGCTCGGCGGCGAGCGTTCCCATGGAAAACACCATGGCCGCCCACAGTAGCGTTGCAAACCTAGCGATCCTCGGCACACTTCACTCCTTTCAAGATGTTTTTTCTGATCTGTCCGTTCTCTCGCCATTGCACCACAAGGTCGAAACCGGCGCGGCGCGGCAGCGCAAAGGCGGTCATGCCCTGATTCCAGTCGCCCGGTTCGAAGGTTTGCCCGGCGGGAAACTGCGCCCAGCGGAAGGCGATGCGCGCGGATTCCGGCAGGCCGCGTTTTTTCCATTCGGGCAGCCAGTCCTTGTCCAGCTTCGGGGCAAGCCGCTCTTTGCCGGCGTGCGCCCGCCAGTCTGCGGGATGCGTGGCGATGGTTGCGGCGCTTTCGTTGCGCAACACGGTCTGGAATACGCAGGCCTGCGCATAGGCTTCCGCCGCTGCTTGGTCGAAACCGCGCGCCGTGAAAAAAGCCCGCGCCTGATCCGGCAGCATTTGGGTCAGGCTGAAAAATACTCCGTTCTCGCGCAGTTCCCAGGATTCGATGCCGTTTTCCGGGGAGCGCGCATGATGGGTTTCGCCTCCCCAGGCGTGGGCATGGATCAGCAGCAGCGCCGCCAGGAGTTGCACATGCCGGTTCATGGCTATTCCTTCGCGCCGGTGGCGCGGCGGTAGGCGTCGAAGCCGCCCTTGGCTTTCCAGCCGGTGAGGCCGCCTTGCAGGATGCGCACGTTGTCCATTCCCGACAGGCGCAACGTGAATCCCGCTTGGGAGGATAGCGTGCCGGTGTTGCAATACAGCAATACCATTTTGTCCCGCGGCAGCTCCGCGCGCCGCGCCAGCGCTTGCCGCCATTCGATATTGAGCGCGCCGGGGATGTGTTCCTTTTTGTACTGCCCGGCGTCGCGGGCGTCGATCACGGTGATGTTTTTCCATTCCTCGGCGGGAATCTGTTCGGGCAGGATGATGCCGCCGCCGTAATCGACGAACTCCAGATATTCCTCCATCGCCTTGACGGCGGGGTTGTCCGCGGCTTGTGCCGGTATCGTGCTCAGGACGAGCGCGGCAAGGGGGATCGCATAACGCAGGGCGTTTCCAGTCATTTTTTCATTACTCCCGGTTTTATTCGATTAAGTTCGCCGCCGTGCCGCGATCCATGGGGTCACTCCAGCGCTTGTTCCAGGTCGGCGATCAGGTCGGCGGGGTCTTCCAGGCCGACCGAGCCGTGCCGCGATCCATGGGGTCACGCCAGCGCTTGTTCCAGGTCGGCGATCAGGTCGGCGGGGTCTTCCAGTCCGACCGAGAGTCGAATCATGGAGTCGCCGATGCCGCGCCGCGCCCGTTCTTCCGGCGGCAAACCGTGGTGGGTGGTGGTCACCGGCATGGTGGCGAGGCTTTCCACGCCGCCCAGACTGGGGGCGATGGCGAATAGTTTCAGCCTGTCCGTCGCCTGTACCGCGTCCGCATAACCACCTTTGAGTTCCAGCGTCAGCATGCCGCCGAAGCCGTTCATCTGCGCCTTGGCCACGGCATGGCCGGGAAAGTCCGGTAAGCCCGGATAATAGACCCGCGCCACCCTGGGGTGCCGCGCCAGGGCTTCCGCCACGATTCGCGCCGTGGCGTTCTGCCGCTCCACCCGCACCACCAGGGTGCGGATGCTGCGCATCAGCAGCGCGGCGATTTCCGGGGAAACGGTGGTGCCCAGGTTCTTGCGCCAGTTCCACACCGCGGCCAGCAGGTGCTTAGAACCCATCAAGGCGCCGGCGGTAAGGTCGCTGTGGCCGCCGAGATACTTGGTGGCGCTGTGGATCACGAAATCCGCGCCAAGCGCCAGCGGGTTCTGGTTCACCGGCGATGCGAAGGTGTTGTCCACCGCCACCAGCGCCCCGTATTCGTGAGCGGCGTCGCTGATTTTGCGAATATCCAGCACTTCCAGGGTGGGGTTGGTCGGCGTCTCGAAGAAGACCAGGCCGGCGCCCGCTTTCAAATACGTTTTCAAGCCGTGCAATTCGCTGCCGAGCAGGAAGTAGGCGGGGATGCCAAGTTCCGGCAACTGGGTGGACAGGAGTTCCATGGTGCCGCCATAGGCATCGCCGATACAGACGATGCCCTTGCGCCCATGAGCGAGGAACAGCGCGGCTTCCGCCGCCATGCCGGAGCAGAACGCCCATGCCGCCTCGGCGCCTTCCAGCGCGGCGAGCTTGGCTTCCAGGCTGAAAATGGTGGGGTTGAGGCCGTAGCGGGTGTACAGGCTGCCCGGCTTGCGTCCGTCCACCACGTCGAGCAGGTCGGCGGTGGAAGTGAATTTAAACGTGGTGGATGTATAAACTGGGGTGTGCGGCGAACCGAGGATGTCGTGCAGTTCGCCGGCATGGATGCAGCGGGTGGAAAGGCTTGGGGTTTTTTCGCTCATTCATGCCTCCAGTAAAAACTTTTCCTCGATGGCTTGCAGGCGCGGCAGCAGGCCGGATGCGGCGGCAAGGGGAACGCCGGCGCGTTCCAGCGCCGCGTGGACATCGTGCGGCGACAGGATCACGCCGTCGCCGGGTTGCAGCGCAACGCCATTCAGCAGCAGGGAGGGAAATCCCGCGCCGTGGGCATCGCGGCAGTCCGTGTAAACGACCTCCAGCGTTCCGCCGGTACAGGATGATAGTGCCGCGGCATAGCGGGCGTAAAGGGTGCAGCGGCCGCCGGGCGGCTGCTGGGAGATGACTTGAATGTGGCACGGCATGGGGTGGCTCCCGGAACGGAATCAGTCCTTGATGAAAATATATACGTAGGCGCCGGCCAACCCGCTTTTTTCGGCGGCGGCGGGTTCCATGCAATCGCCGGATTTTCCGACCGGTTGGTCTTCAGGAAGGAGCACGCGCAGTTTTCTCCCGGCTTGCCGGGAATACGTGTCGGCCATATCCAGAACCTTCCGCCCGTTTTCCGAGAGCTTTCCCGGTTCGGTGAGGATTTCCGGCGCGGGGATCATCAGGGCGACGTTGGTTTTTCCCGAAACGGCGTCCTTCTTGAACACCACCCGGTCTGTCCTGACCATGGCCTGTATCGTATCCACCCAGCCTTTCTCGCTGCCTGGCGGGTCTTGCGCGGCAACATTGAACGGCAGCAGTAATAATCCCACGGCAACCAGAGTTTTCATTTCCCCCCCTTCACATGACGCTCTTGAGTAGCAAATAAGTGGCGACCAGCACCAGAAAGAAGCCGAAAGCGCGTTTCAGCGCCTCCTGCGAGAAACGGTGCGCCAGGCGGGTGCCGGCGAAGCTGCCGATTACCGTGACGGCGGTGAAGGAGGCCATCAGCCCCCAATCGACCGGCACCGCGCCGACGTAACCGGCGAACCCGGCGTAGGATTTGGCGGCGACGATGGCGAGCGAGGTGCCCACCGCCATTTTCATCGGAATGCCGGACAGCAGCACCAGCGCCGGCACGATCAGGAAGCCGCCGCCGACGCCCACCAGCCCGGTGAGCACGCCTACGCCGATGCCGTGCGCGGCGATGTGGCCGAGATGCGCCGAAATGGCTTCGTCCTCGTCCAAGGGCGGGCCGCCTGCCGTGGCGAGCCGCGCGGCGGTAGCCGGCGCCGTTTTCTTCTGGAGCATTTTCCAGGCGGCGGCGTACATCACCAGCGCGAACAGGGCGAGCTGCACCGCCACCGGCGTCACCACGCCGAGGCGCGCGCCGCCGTAGGTGCCGATCACTCCGAAGAGGCCGAACACCGCCGAGATTTTCAGGTCGACGTTGCCGCGCCGCCAATTGTCCCAGGCGGAAATGGTGGCGGTGACGGCGACGATCCCCAGGCTCATGGCGATGGCCGATTTGGCCTCGACATCGAGCAATACCATCAGCGCCGGCATGGCGATGATCGAACCGCCCGAGCCGAACAGGCCGAGGACGATGCCGGTGGCTGCGCCGGCAAGAATGGCGAGCAGGATCATGTACGATTCCCCCTTTGTGTTTCCGTGTTCAATTGAGCGCTTGAATAATGGCGTAAAAAAAACCGGATGCGGCAACCCGCATCCGTCCATCCAAACTATCCGGCGGCTTGCGCCGCGAAACCCGGCGAATCCGCCGCCGTGCTACAGCCCGACCTTGAAGGCTTCGCCGCCGCGCTTGCCGACTTGCTTGAGCAGCGCGGCGGAGCTGGTTGCCCGGGGGTCGTAGGCGATGTTGAGCAGATGGGCGTGTCCGGGGCTGAAATGCGCCGACACCACACCGGCCTGGTCGGCGAGTTCCGCCGCCAGGCTATCCCGTTCCGTGACGGCAAGCTCGGCTTTCACGTGTATCACGAAGTCTGCGATTTCCATGATGGCTCTCCTTTAATGAACCTAAACTCCTTATTTGAACCACGGGGAACACTGGGAAAACAAGGGAAACTTCAGGTTGAAAGAGATTCCCCGTGTTCCCCGTGGTTTGAAATATGAGTCCTAAAACACCAGCACTTTGTCCGCCCATTCCGTCCATTCGGCCAAGTGCTCCAGGGTCGAATGCTGCGCGCCGGAGATCAGCTCCTCGTCGCGCAGGGCGCGCGCCTCCATGCATACGCCGCATACGCCGATCTCGCCGCCGCGCTTGAGGATGCTGGTGGCGAAGAACTCGATGTTGTAATAGCCTTCCGGCACTTTTTGCCCGGCCTTGACGCACAGGGCGGCATCGCCCAGCAGGAAGACGCGGATCTGGTTGCCCTCGCGCCTGGACAGGGCGCGCGCCAGGCGGAACCCGTTGTAGCTGCGCTCCGTGCCGTAGGGCGGGTCGTTGAGGATGAACAGGGTTTTCATGGCGGTCTCCCCGGTTACAAAAACTATATTCAAAAGAACTCTTGAATTTGATTATGGGCGAGCTTGCACCCGATGTCAATCAAAAGTTTTCTTGAATAGTGTGGCGAGGGGAAGTGGGGCGGAGTTACTCGACCGGCAGCCGTTCGGCCTTCCACTCGGGAAAGCCATCCTCCAGGCGGCGCGCCTGGTAGCCGGACTGGCGCAGCCGTTCCACCGCCTCGAAGGCCAGCATGCAGTAAGGGCCGCGGCAGTAGGCGACGATTTCCTGTTCCTTGGGCAGCTTGTCCAGATGCTCCGGCAGGGTATCGAGCGGGATGTTGACGGCGCCGGGGATGTGACCGGCCTCGAATTCGTTGGGGGGGCGCACGTCGATCACCATCGCCTCGCCGGAGCGCGCCATTTCCAGAAGCTGGTCGCGTTTCACCGGGGTCAGCGAGTCGCGCGATTCAAAATTTTCCCGGACGATGCGCTCCACCTCCGCCAAGTGGCGTTCGGCCACGCCGCGAATGCCGCCCAGCACGGTGGTGACGGCGTCGTCGCTGAGACGGTAGAACACCTGCAAGCCTTCCTTGCGCGATTGCGCCAGGCCGCCGTCGCGGAGGATCTGCAAATGGTGGGAGGTGTTGGCCACCGAAAGGCCGGCGGCCTGCGACAGAGCGTCCACGCTGCGCTCGCCCTGCGCCAGCGCCTCCAGCAATTCCAGGCGGTTGGCGCTGGCCAGCGCCTTGGCGACGCGGGCGAATTGTTCGAACAGTCTTTTCTTGGGAGAGAGATCGGAGGTCATGGAAGAAATAAAGTTAAAAAACTTAAATTAGCCACGGATGCGCACGGATTTACACCGATTAAGACGGCGGCTTGGGGCAGGTCTGTGGCGAGCGCCTTGTAACCCATGCATGGATAATCCGTGGATCAACGGGTTTTTGATAAACCTATTCGTCGGCCTGCCAATGGCCGGACTTGCCGCCGAGCTTTTCGAGCAGGCGGATATGCTTGATGGTCATGCCGCGATCCACCGCCTTGCACATGTCGTAAATGGTCAGCAGGCCGACGCTGGCGGCGGTGAGCGCCTCCATTTCGACCCCGGTGCGGCCGACGGTTTCGGCGGTGACGACGCAACGGATTTCCGCGGCGGCCTCGTCGGTTTCAAATTCCACGCCGACGCGGGTCAAGGCCAGCGGATGGCACAGCGGGATCAGCTCGGAAGTCCGCTTCGATGCCTGGATGGCGGCCAGCCGCGCCACGCCCAGCACGTCGCCCTTCTTGGCGTCGCCTTCGAGGATCAGGCGCAGGGTGGCGGGCTGCATGGCGATGCACCCGGCGGCGCGGGCGACGCGGCGGGTTTCGGCCTTGTCCGCCACATCGACCATGTGCGCCTGGCCGGAGGCGTCAAAGTGGGTAAATTCGGCGCTCATCTTGGTGAACTTCCAATAAAAGCGGCTATCATAGCACCATGAAATTTTGCCGCATAATCGCCCTGACTTTGCTGCTCGGAATATCTCCGGCGCTGGCCGACGGCCTGCCCGACCTGGGCGAGATTTCGCAGTCCGACTTTTCCCCGCAAGCCGAGCGGCGTCTGGGCGAAGCCATCATGGCGGAAATCCGCCGCGACCGCAGCCTGCTCGACGACGCCGAGCTGACCGAATACCTCAACGGCCTCGGCTACCGGCTGGTGGCCGCCAGCCCCGACAATCGCCAGGATTTTGAATTCTTCGTCATCAACGACAGCTCGGTGAATGCCTTCGCCCTGCCGGGCGGCTTCATCGGGGTGCACACCGGGCTGATAATGACCGCCCAAAGCGAATCCGAACTGGCGGCGGTGCTGGGACACGAAATCGCCCACGTCACCCAGCGCCACTTGGCGCGCATGATCGCCAAGGAAAACCAGAGCATGCTGGCCTCGATGGCGGCGATGGCGGTGGCGATCCTGGCTTCGCGCTCCAACCCGCAGTTGAGCAACGCCGCCATCGCCACGGCGCAGGCGGTCTCGATCCAGAACACCCTCAACTTCACCCGCGAGCACGAGCGCGAGGCCGATCGCGTCGGTTTGCAGATACTTTCCCAGGCCGGTCTCGATCCCCATGCCGCCGAGGTGTTTTTCGAGCGCTTGCAGAAGGCGACGCGGCTTTACGACAACAACGCGCCCGATTACCTGCGCACTCATCCGGTGACCAGCGAACGCATCGCCGACATCCAGAATCGCCTGGAGGCCTTGCCCTACCGGCAAACCCCGGACAACCCCGATTTTTACCTGTTGCGCGCCAAGCTGCGCGCGGCGGACGGCAAGCCGGCGCCGGCGGTGGCCTTTTTCGAGGAAACCCTGCGCGAGAAAAAATACATCAACGAGGCCGCCCAGCGTTTCGGCCTGGCGGCGGCGCTGTTGCGGGCGCGCCAATACGAACGGGCGGAACGCGAACTGGCCGTGGCGCGCAAGGAACTGCCGGCCAACGCCATCGTCGAAAACCTGGCGGCGCAGATCAAGCTGGCCGCCGGCAACGCGGAGGGGGCGCTGGCGGCGTATCGCGCCGCGCTGCGCAACTTTCCCAACCGCCGCCCGTTGATTTACGGCTATGCCGACGCCTTGATGCAAAACCGGCAAAATGCCGAGGCGCTCAAGCTGATCGGCAACGAACTGCGCACCTATCCCGGCGACGCCCGGCTTTACAAGCTCCAGGCGCAGGCCTACGCTGCCCAGGGCAAGCGCCTGCTGTCGCACCAATCGCAGGCGGAGTCCTATTTTCGGCTGGGTAATCTGCCGGCGGCGGTCGAGCAATTGACCATCGGACTGAAAAGCGGCGACGGCGACTTTTACCAGATGTCGATGGCGGAGGCGCGCCTGCGCCAGTTGCGCGCCATGTTGCGCGACAGCAAGGCGAAGGACAAGGGACGCCCGCAATAGCCGGAATCGGGCAGGAAATTTGCCGGATTCGGTTCTAAAATCCAAGTTGGCGGAGGGGTTGAAAAATCCGCCGGCGGCGTCACAATGAATGTTAGGATAAGCGCTAGATACGATAATGAGCGGCAAGCAATTTGAAAATGCCACGCTGGAGGCGCAGCATACCCGGACCAGGCCGCCGCCCCTGTTCAAGGTGCTGTTGCTGAACGACGATTTCACGCCGATGGAATTCGTGGTGACGGTGCTGGAACGGTTTTTCGCCAAAAGCCGCGAACAGGCGACCCAGATCATGCTCAAGGTACATACCGAGGGAGCCGGAGTATGCGGGGTGTATACCCAGGATGTCGCGCAGACCAAGGTGGATCAGGTCACCGCCTTTGCGCTGGAAAATCAGCATCCGTTGCAGTGCGTGTTGGAGGAACAGTGAAATGATCGCGCAGGAATTGGAAGTATCTTTGCATATGGCGTTTATCGAGGCGCGCCAGAAACGCCACGAGTTCATCACCGTGGAACACCTGCTGCTGGCGATGCTGGACAATCCGACCGCCGCCAAGGTGCTGCGCGCCTGCGCCGCCAAGATGGACGAACTGCGCCACAGCCTGACCGACTTCGTCGCCAACCACACCCCTGTCGTCGGCGGCGAGGGCGATGTCGACACCCAGCCCACCCTCGGCTTCCAGCGCGTGATCCAACGCGCCATTCTGCACGTGCAGTCGTCCGGCAAGAAGGAAGTGACCGGCGCCAACGTGCTGGTCGCCATCTTCGGCGAAAAGGATTCGCACGCGGTGTATTTCCTGACGCAGCAGGGAATCACCCGCCTCGACATCGTCAATTACATTTCCCACGGCATCAGCAAGGTGGCGGAAGGCAATGCCGCGCGCCCCGAACCCGAGCAGGAGTCCGAGCAGGAAGCGGCGCCGGCCAGCGCCCTGGAAAACTTCACTTCCAACCTTAACGTGCAGGCGGCGGCGGGTAAGATCGACCCGCTGATCGGCCGCGACGGCGAACTGGAGCGGGTGATCCAGACTCTCTGCCGGCGCCGCAAGAACAACCCGCTGCTGGTGGGCGAAGCCGGCGTCGGCAAGACCGCCATCGCCGAGGGGCTGGCGCGCCGCATCGTCGAGCACGAGGTGCCGGATGTGCTGGCCGACAGCACCGTCTACGCGCTCGACATGGGCGCTCTGCTGGCCGGCACCAAATATCGCGGCGATTTCGAGCAGCGCCTGAAAGCGGTGCTGAAACAGTTGGGCGACAACCAGCACGCCATCCTGTTCATCGACGAAATCCATACCCTGATCGGCGCCGGCGCGGCATCCGGCGGCACCCTGGACGCCTCCAACCTGCTCAAGCCGGCCTTGAGTTCCGGCCAGTTGCGCTGCATCGGCGCGACCACCTACAACGAATTCCGCGGCGTGTTCGAGAAGGATCACGCGCTCTCAAGGCGTTTCCAGAAAATCGACGTGCCCGAGCCTTCGGTGGACGAAACCATCTCCATCCTGCGCGGCCTGAAATCGCGCTTCGAGGCGCACCACGGGGTCAAGTACACCAGCGCGGCGCTGACCACCGCCGCCGAGCTGTCGGCGCGCTACATCAACGACCGCCACCTGCCCGACAAGGCCATCGACGTGATCGACGAGGCGGGCGCGGCGCAGCGCATCCAGCCCAAGTCCAAGCAGAGGAAAACCATCACCAACAAGGAAATCGAGGAGATCATCGCCAAGATCGCGCGCATCCCGCCGAAGAACATCTCCAGCGACGACCGCAACGCCTTGAAGACCCTGGAGCGCGACCTCAAGGCGGTGGTGTTCGGCCAGGACAAGGCCATCGAAGCGCTGGCGACGGCGATCAAGATGACGCGCAGCGGCCTGGGCAGCCCGACCAAGCCGATCGGCTCGTTCCTTTTTTCCGGCCCGACCGGCGTTGGCAAAACCGAGGTGGCGCGGCAACTGGCCTATGTGATGGGGATAGAGCTGATCCGCTTCGACATGTCCGAATACATGGAGCGCCACGCCGTCTCGCGCCTGATCGGCGCGCCGCCCGGCTACGTCGGTTTCGAGCAGGGCGGCCTGCTTACCGAGGCGATCACCAAGCACCCCTATGCGGTGCTGCTGCTCGACGAGATCGAAAAGGCGCATCCCGACATCTTCAACATCCTGTTGCAAGTGATGGACCACGGCACGCTGACCGACAACAACGGGCGCAAGGCGGATTTCCGCAACGTGGCGATCATCATGACCACCAACGCCGGCGCGGAAGCGCTGACCAAGACCGGAATCGGTTTTACCCAGCAGGCCAAGGCGGGCGACGAAATGGCCGAGATCAAGCGCCTCTTCACCCCGGAATTCCGCAACCGGCTCGACGCCACCATCTCTTTCGCCCCGCTGTCCGAGGACACCATCCTGCGCGTGGTGGACAAGTTCCTCATCCAACTGGAAGACCAACTGCACGAGAAGAAGGTCGAAGTCATCTTCACCGAGGCGCTGAAAGCCTACCTCGCCACGCATGGCTTCGACCCGGCGATGGGCGCGCGCCCCATGGCGCGCCTGATCCAGGACACCATCCGCAAGGCGCTGGCCGACGAACTGCTGTTCGGCAGGCTGGCCAACGGCGGCAAGGTGACGGTGGACATGGACGACAGCGGCAAGGTAAGGCTGGAGTTCGCCGAGGAGGCGTTGAGCGCTGTAGTTTGAGAGGCTGGATAACCACGGGGCGCACGGGGAAAATGCTATATTCCCCGTGCGCCCCGTGGTTTGAAAAGTTATTCCTTGTTTTCCGGTGCGTCCTGCATCGGGCAGGTGCTCATCCCGAACAGCGTATATGCCGGGCACCAGTTGAGCAGGCCGGTGGCGAGCGGCACGATGCCGATCAGACCGACCCACAACGGCAATACCCCGGCCAGCCCCAAACCGATCAGTGCCACGCCCGCCACAACACGCACAATCTTGTCGACTCCGCCTACGTTCGCTTTCATATCGCCTCCAGTCAAGAAATGGGATAAGAGCTTGCCCGTTAAGCAAGCCAGCGTAGCGCCGAATTATTCACGGGCAAGTTCTGAAAATATTAGCACACCGGCAAGCCCGCAGTGTTACGGGTAGGCGTAAGGGTGCTGCCGCATGCGGCCTCCATCGGCGGGAACGCCGTTGGACGTGGCGCTGGACGGCGTGCTGGACGGAATTTCCATCACTCCGGTGAAAGGCCTGATTTGGTCGGGATTGGTGTTGCCGTTGACGTTGATTACCACCAGCCGGCCTTGCCCCTTGCCGAGGTCGTCCTGGAAGTCGTAGACCGCGCCGGCCACCGTGAGCTTGTTGTCGCGCACTTCGCGGCTGAACTTCTTGAGCGCCGCCGCCACCTGGTTGTTGACGTTGCGGATGACCCCCTCCATGTTCTCGACGCCCCTGGGGATCATGATGGTGCTGAGTTCGCGCTTGATTGGCCGCGATTCCCGGCGATAATCGCCGGAAGCCGCCTTGATCGCGCCGCAGGCCGAATGGCCGACGAAGATCAGGAGCGGCGTGTGCAGGTGGTGGACGCCGTATTCCACCGAACCTTCGGCGGTGCGCAACTGATTGCCGATGTTGCGCACCATGAACAGGTCGCCGTCCGGGGTCTTGTCGAGGGCATGGGTATGCACCCGCGAATCCGAGCAGGTGACTACCGTGGCGCGCGGTTTTTGTCCTTCGGAAAAAGGTTTGAAATACTCGGGGTTATGGCTGCGGACGAATTCGTCGTTGTCCTGCAACAGGTTCAGGACGATGCCCTTGAGCTGCTCGGTCTCGCCGCCGGCCAGGGCGGACGGCAGGGGCGCGCCTCCCAGGAATATTGCCAAGGCTAGCGACAGTGCGGTTTTCTTCATGTCGGTGCTCCTGGTAGGGAAGGAATGTCAGGGATACGAATACGGTTGCCACGTCGAGGTGGGGTCGCCGCTCCGTTTCGGCTTGGCGCTGTGTTTGTCGTCGAGTTGCGCCAGCGCCGGGACTTTTAGCGGCGCCGTCACCTTGGCCTTTTTCCTGTTGTAGGGATTTTTCGAGACGGCTTGGGCGGGCAGGGGGAGGCACAATGCCCCTATCAGGAAAACCGGCGCTAATCGTTTCATTTTACCCTCGTCATGGCGGAAGATTCGAAACGGATCATATCACCGATCTGAATTTTTTGATTCCTGGCCTCGCTTTCGCCCACCGAAAACAGCGGCTGGACTTGTTTCACCGACAGCGACGCCGCCGGTTTCTCGGCAACGCCGAGCAGGCGGTTGCTCGACAGCTCGAAGGCCTCGCCGGACGGCGCCAGGGTGTAAAGCAGGAACTTGTCGCCGGCGGCCAGGCCGGAGGTGGAACCCGCGTCGAAATAGAGGTGGTTGCCCTCGATGCGGATGATCTTGGCGACGAAAGGCAGGCGTCCCACTTCGGCGGCGATGAAATGCGCCTGCCGGTCAAGCAGGCGGGAAACCGCCTGGCCGAAGGGGCTGGTGAAAAAGGCGGCGCTGCCGAATGGCTTGTCACGTCCGACGGCGTCATTGCCGGCGATGCTTTCCTGGGCGCGGAAATGGGCGATCAGCGCTCCCGTCACTCCGTCGTGCAGGAAAATTTCCACCTCGATGCGGCGCGATCCGGCGTCGCGGGTCAGGAACTTCATCGCGGCGCTGGTGGGGCCGTCGGCGCCGGCGTCGTGGACGATGCCCGACAAAACGAACTGCGCTCCGGATTGGTCGGCCAGCAGACGCACGGTTTCGCGGTTCTGGTTGCGGTCGAGCGGCAGCGCCAGGCGGCCGAGCGCCGGCCAGCCGGAGGTCTGCACCGGCAGGAACTGGCCGCTGGCCTCGATGCGCTGCAACAGGGCAAGCGGGTAGCCGTTCCAGATGTTGTCGATGTCCTGCACCTGCAAGGGGTGGGCGACGTGGAACTGGGTGACGGCGATTTTCTTGCGGAAGGAGGGGTTGGGGCGGGCATCGTCGCGCACCACCACCTCGGCGCGGATGCGCACGTAAAGGGTTCCGCCTTCCCGCCATTCCTTGAGGATCACCGGATTGACGACGCTTCCCGCCGGGCGGATGCGGCTATCCTCGCGCAATTTCCCATCGCCGCCGCGAATGGTGCCGGAAGTCACCGCCACTCCCGCCGACTCTTCCGCTTTGTACAGCGCGTCCTGAACGGCAAGCCGGCGCGCCTGCTCCAGTCCGTCGCCGTCGATCAGCGCCGCGCCTTCCACTTCCACCGTGGCTGCGAACGCCGCCACGGAGAACAACAGGGCGGCCAGCGCCAGTAAGCCCTGCCGGAAAAAGCGGTCAACGGCCATGGCGAACCGCTGTCCAAGATGATGAAACGGCGATTCGCCATGGCCGTTTCCCTCACTCCTGGCGCTCTTCCGGAAGGAGCATCCGCAAGGAGTATCCCCGCCGGGATTGGCGGCAGCCACTCTCTCCAATCCGGCGAGAAGCGGGACGCGGCCTCGCTTCGCGAGTGTCACGCTAGACGCCAACGCTATTCGCCGTAATAAGTGAAGTTTGCGGAATATGCCCCGCCCGGCCCGGCTTTGCCGATAGAGGGGGTATTCATGGCGGCGGGGCGAGGGGTGGCCATGGCCGGGTAATCGCCGCGCTGTTTGAAATACTCGAAAAAGTCACCGCCCAGCTCCAGTTCCAGGACGGTTTCATAGTTGCCCTCCGCCATCGGCGTGACGCTGGCGACCTTGGCGCCGCGCACGTAGGCATCGACGTGCACGCGGAAGCTGTCGCTCTGCGATACCATCGCCGCCACCGTGCTGTTGCCGGTCACCCGCACCCCATGCACTTGTTCCGCCAGGGCGCGGTAAGCATCGAGCTTGGCCGCGCGCATCGCCATCAGGCGCTTCTGGCCGGGCGTGTAGCCGTCGAAAGCCCCCATGTTGCCGTAGCCGATGGCGGTCAGCTTGACGACCCTGTAGGGCATGCTGGCCGGCATGGGCGGCATCGCCCTGGCGGGGGATGCGGTGGCGGCCGGCGCGGCTTTTTCGCCGTTGTCGGCGGCGGTTGTGGCGCAGGCGGGCAGCAAGCCGATGATCGGGATAATCCAGAATGAGTTTTTCATTTTATTTCCCCTGATACTCAAAGTAAGGCAGTCAAATCTTGGACTTCACCTTGGGTGCGCGCGGAGACAGTCCGTCATTATGGGATTACGGCAGAAATATGCAATTCTTTAGAAAAATCGGCGGCGGCCGGGGAACATGCCGATTTTGTGGCGGATTGTCCTTTGAAATAATATAATTCGCACCCTGGCCGGCATAGCTCAGTTGGTAGAGCAGTTGATTTGTAATCATCAGGTCCCGCGTTCGATTCGTGGTGTCGGCACCAAATTCAAGGGTTGGACGGGAGTTCAGCCCTTTCTCGATTCCGCCGCCCAACAAGGCGTCCGCTACTCCGCCGTTCCAGGCAGGCCACGGAGCTTCTCGGCATCCCTTCGGGTGAGATATTTCCACGGCAGCGGCACCAGTCCCGGCACGCGCTCCATGTAGCGGCGGTAGACATCGCCGTGGTAGACCAGCAGTTTTCTTTCCTCCAGGCGCGAGCCGATCACGAAATAGAGTGTCAGCATCGCGCTGGACAGCAGGGTGGCGGCGTTCATGTCGCGCGACCAGATCAGCACCAGGGCGCAGCTATACCAGGGATGGCGCACGTAGCGGTGGAAGGCCGACAGATGGAAATTTTCCTGGTCTTCGACATTGCGCACCTGCCCCCGCCACTGGCGGATGCCGAGGAATTCCGCCATGTCGTAGCCTTGCGAGGAAAGCGCCACGCCGATCACGGCGAGCAGGCTCGCGCCGTTGGCCAGCCAGGCGGCGGCTCCTTGCCAGCGCCATAGCTCCGGGGCGGGCAGAGAGTAGGTCAGCAGCAATATCGGCAGCAGCAACAGCAGCGCGATCAGGTTGAAAACCAGCCGGTAGGCGGGCATGAAGGCAGGCCAGCGCGCCGCGATGCGGCGCTTCGCGGCGAGCGAGGCGAGCAGCGAGTGCAGGGCGAAATAGCCGAGCCAGCTCAAGGCGAGGAACCACAGGCCGCTGGGATAGTCCATGAATTGCGTTCTCGAATGCGGGGGTGCGGCCATCATACCGAAAAACCCGGATTGACTGGGTTTTCCGCTCGGTTATCATCGGGAAATATGCCTCTGAAATTATTTTCAGGTGATTATCGGCGGTGACGCGCCCCCTCCCCCGCGCGCCAAGCGTGCAAGGGAGGGGGCGAATTGTTCGCCGCCGGTCGCCCCCATCCCAGCCTTCCCCCGCTCGCGGGGGAAGGAGTAGCACACCGAGACCGGCAATCACCTGAAAACGGTTAATAGGCATAATCCATAATCACAATCATCGGAGCAGTCATGCTTGTCCCGTCGAAAAAAATCCTTGCCCTGCTGGCCGCCGTTGCGGCGCTATGCCTGCTGGCGCTGCTTGTCGCCTGGATGCGCTTCGACGGCGCCGGTTTCGGGCGCAGCCTTGCCGCCTGGGCGCAGGAAAAGGAGCAGCGCGTGCTGCGCCTGGAAGGCGTGCCTTATCTCGCGCTGTTTCCCCGTCCCGCCGTGGTGCTGGGGCGCGGCGCCCTGAGCGGGCGCGGCGGCGCGGCGGAATTCGCCGCCTTCGACGAGGCGCGCCTCAATCTGTCCTGGGTTTCCCTGCTGGGCGGCGCTGCTCCACGGATGACGGGCGCCGTCCTGCGCGGCCTGCGCGCCGACGTTGCCGCCGCCGGGACTTTCGGCGGCCTGGAAGGCGCGCCGCTGCAATTCGAGGCCGGCGAGATCAGCCTGGAGCGCGCCGAATTGCGTTTCGGCGCGGCGGCCGGCGAGCCGTTGCATCTGGATCAGGCGTCGGTGCGCATCGACGGCGGCGCGGTGGATGCGGAAGGCCGCGGCGCGGGGTTGGGTCTGAGCGATCTCGCCTTGCGGCTGGAAAGCGCGCCGGCGGGGAAAGCGCGCAACCTGGCGCTGGTGCTGACGGGGCGTCGCGGCGCGGAAAAATTCGACCTGCGCCTGGCGGTGGGGACGCTGCGGCGGCAGCCGGAGGGTTTCGCCGCGGAGGATATCAACCTGGTGGTTCAATTGGCGCGCGGCGACGACGGCTTCGATGTGGCGCTACGCATGCCGGCGCTGGCGGGCGGGTTGGAGACGGCGCGGGCGGAACGGGCGGCGCTGGCGGCCAATCACGCCTGGAAGAACGGCCGGCTGACCCTCAACTACGGCGGCGCGGCCAGCCTTGGTCTGGCGGGCGGCTGGCTGGAATGGCCGGATGCGCGGCTGGAGGTGAATCTCTACGAAGCCGGCAAGGGAGAGCTGTCCAGCAAGTGGAACGGCGCGACGCGCTTCGAGGCGGCAAGCGCCCGTCCGGCGGGGAAATGACGGCATGCTCATGAGCCACCATCGCTTAGATGTATCGAACGAAGCGACTTCCCCCCTTTGCAAAAGGGGGAAGCCAAGCGTGGCCGGATTTGTCCGAATACAATTTACCGGCATTGAGTCGAATGGACTTCGCCCGACTTCTGATTGACTGGCAAAAGCAGCATGGTCGCCACGGCCTGCCCTGGCAGGTGGCGTGCGCCCCTTATCCGGTGTGGCTCTCCGAGATCATGTTGCAGCAGACCCAGGTGGCGACGGTGATTCCCTATTACCGGCGTTTTCTCGAACGCTTCCCGGACATCGCCGTGCTGGCGGCGGCGGAGGAGGATGCGGTGCTGGCGCTGTGGAGCGGGCTGGGCTACTACTCGCGGGCGCGCAACCTGCATCGTGCCGCGCGGGAAGTGGCGGCGCGGTACGGCGGCCAATTCCCGCGCGGGTTCGCGGAAATTCTCGCGCTGCCCGGTATTGGCCGCTCCACCGCCGCCGCCGTGAGCGTTTTCGCCTTCGGCCAGCGCCGCGCCATCCTCGACGGCAACGTCAAGCGCGTGTTGGCGCGCTGTTTCGCCGTCGAGGGCTATCCCGGCGCCAAGGCGGTGGAAAACGCTCTGTGGGCGCTCGCCGAAAGGCTGCTGCCGCAGGACGGCATCGAAAGCTATACCCAGGGACTGATGGATCTGGGGGCGAGCCTCTGCGCCCGCGCCAAGCCGCGCTGCGGCGAATGCCCGCTGGCCGGACTCTGCGTGGCGCGCCGCGACGGGCGCACCGCCGAACTGCCGTGGCGCAAGGCGCGCCCCGTCTTGCCGGAAAAGGAAATCGCGTTGCTGGTGCTGCTCGACGGCGGCGAAATCCTCCTGGAAAAGCGCCCGCCGACGGGCATTTGGGGCGGTTTGTGGAGCCTGCCGGAAGTGTCGTTGAATGGCGACCCGGCGCAGGCGGCGCTGGAGCGCTACGGCGTCGAGGCGACGGATTTCGCGGCGCTGCCGCCGATCCGCCACACCTTCACCCATTTCCGCCTGCACATCCAGCCGCTGCGCGCCGAGGTGAGACGCCATCGTCCCGAAGCGCGCCAAGCCGGCGCGGTGTGGCTGGCGCTGCCGGATGCCTTGGGTGCGGCGCTGCCGGCGCCGGTGCGTAAACTGCTTGTTGCCGCGTCTGTAGCCGTAGCCGCGCGCGTCGAGCGCGGCAGGCCGCTGTCGGCGCCAGCGGCTACAGACGCGGCTACAGGGATACAACGGAGGGCTGAATCATGACGCAGTCTCGTCCGCCCAAGCGCCCCTGGCACAACCGCACCCCGGAGGAAGTCGCGTTGCGCCTGAAAACCGATCTGGCGCACGGGTTGGTGTCGTCCAAGGTGGCGCGGCGGCGCGAGCGTTTCGGCGCCAATCTGCTGTCGCCCAAGCGCGGCAAGCCAGCCTGGCGGCGTTTCCTGCTGCAATTCCACCAGCCGCTGATCTATATCCTGATCGCTTCCGGGACGGTCACGCTGTTCCTGCGCGAATGGGTGGACGCCGGGGTGATCTTCGGCGTGGTGCTGGTCAACGCCGCCATCGGCTACATACAGGAGAGCAAGGCGGAGGACGCCATCGCCGCGCTGGCGCGGATGGCCGCCGGCAGCGCGACGGTGATCCGCGACGGGGTGAAGGGTGCTATTCCAGCCGCCGAACTGGTGCCGGGCGACATCGTCCTGCTCGCTCCCGGCGACAAGGTGCCGGCCGACTTGCGCCTGTTCCGCGTGCGCGAACTGGCGATCGACGAGGCGGCGCTCACCGGCGAATCGCTGCCGGTGCAGAAACAGAGCGCGCCGCTCGAACTCGACGCGGTGCTGGCCGAGCGCGCCAACATGGCCTACGCCGGCACGCTGGTGACGGGCGGGCAAGGCGCCGGCATCGTCGCGGCGACCGGCGACCGCAGCGAAACCGGGCGCATCTCGCGCCTGATCGCCGCCGCCCCCGACCTTTCCACCCCGCTGACGCGCAAGATGGAACATTTCAGCGCGGTGATGCTGTATGTGATTTTGGGGCTGGCGGCGTTTACCTTCGCGGTCGGCGCCTGGCGCGGCGAACCGGCGGTGGAGATGTTCATGGCGGCGGTGGCGCTGGCCGTGGGGGCGATACCCGAGGGGCTGCCCGCCGCCATCACCATCACCCTGGCCATCGGCGTGTCGCGTATGGCCAAACGCCGCGCCATCATCCGCAAGCTGCCGGCGGTGGAAACCCTGGGCGGGGCGACGGTGATCTGTTCCGACAAGACCGGCACGCTTACCGAGAACCAGATGACGGTGCAGGAAATTCATGCCGGCGGGCTGGACTATGCGGTGAGCGGCAGCGGCTACGCGGCAGTGGGCGAGATCAGCCGCGAAGGCATGGTGGTGGCGCCGCGCGGCGCCCTGCTGGGCTGTTTGATGGCGGGGGTGCTGTGCAACGACGCGGTGTTGAGCGGCGGCGGGGATGGGCGCGAAGTGGCCGGCGACCCCACCGAGGGGGCGTTGCTGGTGGCGGCGGAAAAGGGCGGGCTGGACCCGGCGCGGCTGCGCGTCGCCTTCTCGCGCCGCGACGAACTGCCTTTCGAATCGCGCACCCAACTGATGGCCACCCTGCACGGCATGCCGGACGGCGGCCAGGTGCTTTACGTCAAGGGCGCGCTGGAGAAAGTCCTCGAACGCTGCCGCGACATGCTCGGCCAGGATGGCGAAATCGCGGCGCTCGATGCCGAAACCATCGAGGGACAGGCGCTGGCGATGGCGGCGCGCGGGCTGCGCGTGCTGGCGCTGGCCAAGGGGCAATTCCACGATGGGGCGCACGGCGGCGCGCGGCTCGAACACGCCCATCTCGACGGCGGCCTGACCTTCCTCGGCCTGCAAGGGATGATCGACCCGCCGCGCCCGGAAGCCCTGACGGCGGTGGCGGCATGCCGCTCGGCGGGGATCGCGGTGAAGATGATTACCGGCGATCACGCCGTCACCGCCGCCGCCCTCGCCGCCCAGTTCGGCCTGGCGGGGGAGAATGGCGCACCGCCGCTGACCGGGCGGGAGATCGCCGCACTGTCCGATGAGGAATTGCGCGACGCGGTATCCCACGCCGCCGTCTTCGCCCGCGTCGAGCCGGAACAGAAACTGCGCCTGGTGCGCGCCTTGCAGGCCGGGGGGCAGATCGTGGCGATGACCGGCGACGGGGTCAACGACGCCCCCGCCCTCAAGCAGGCCGACATCGGCATCGCCATGGGGCGTAGCGGCACCGAGGTGGCCAAGGAAGCCGCCGCCATGCTGCTCACCGACGACAATTTCGCTTCCATCGAGGCGGCGGTGGAGGAAGGGCGCGGCGTGTTCGACAACCTGGTGAAATTCATCGCCTGGACGCTGCCGACCAATTTCGGCATGGGCTTCGTCATCGTTGCGGCGGTGCTGCAAGGCGTGACCCTGCCGATCACTCCGCTGCAAATTCTCTGGATCAACATGACCACCGCGGTGCTGCTCGGCCTGATGCTGGCCTTCGAGCCGGTCGGCGGCGATGTCATGCGCCGTCCGCCGCGCCGCCCCGAGGCGCCCATCCTGACCAAGGCGCTGGCGTGGCGGGTGTTGCTGGTCGGCATCCTGCTGCTGGCCGGCGCCTTCGGCCTGTTCACGGCGGCGCTGCAAGCCGGCGCCGCCGTCGAGCAGGCGCGCACCGTGGCGGCCAACGTCTTCGTCATGGGGGAATTATTTTACTTGTTCAATTGCCGTTCCATGCGCGATTCGCCGTTCGCCGGGGGCGTCGCGCCATTCTTTTCCAATGCCTGGCTGTGGGGCGGCGTGGCGCTGATGATCGTCCTGCAATTGCTGTTCACCTACGCGCCGCCGATGAACCGCCTATTCGCCACCGCGCCGATCACCCTGGCCGATTGGGGGCGCATCGTCGCCTTCGGTCTGACGGTGTTCGTGGTGATCGAGGCGGAGAAGGGGCTGAGACGCGCGCGCTTGGCTAAAGTACTTCACCGCAGAGACGCAGAGACGCAGAGGGTATAACACAACGCTCTTACCTATCGCGTTATGAATGCCTGTAGCCGCTGGCGCTGACAGCGGCTTGTCCCGGCGATTTGGGCTGGCCGCGCTCGACGCGCGCGGCTACAAAGCTTTGTCGCTTTTCTCTGCGCCTCTGCGGTTCATTGAGGAAAGGTTGATTCAGCCCAGCGGCACCGCCACGGTGAATTGGGCGCCGTCGCCGCTGTTGCGCACGTCGATATGGCCGCCCATGTTGGTTTCGATGATGGCCTTGGTCATGTAGAGGCCGATGCCGGTGCCCTTGGCTTTGGTGGTGAAGTAGGGGTCGAAGATTTTGGGCAGCACTTCTTCCGGGATGCCGCCGCCGTTGTCCGTCACCCGTACTGCCGCCATGCCGCTTTCTCCATGGACTTCCACGCGGATCAGGCCGCCTGACGGATGTTTCGCCAGGATTGCTTCCTTGGCGTTGTTG
This sequence comes from uncultured Sulfuricella sp., assembly GCA_964505475.1. Lineage (GTDB taxonomy): Bacteria > Pseudomonadota > Gammaproteobacteria > Burkholderiales > Sulfuricellaceae > JAGXQV01. The sequence continues at coordinate 46,708 of CAZDIJ010000006.1, forward strand.
ACGATGTTGAGCAGCGCCTGGGCATATTCGTTGGGATAGCCGACCGCGGTGATGTCGCGGGGAATATCCTCCACCAGCGTGATATTGTGGCTGGACAGGCCGGCGCCGAGGATTCCCTTGATTTCGGCGAGGCTGGCGGCCAGGCTGAATGAGGATTTTTCCTTGCCGGGGCGGAAGAAGTTGCGGAAATCGTCGATGGTGGTGGACATCTGCTGGATCAGGCGGGAACCGGTCTTGACCTGGCGCTCCAGCTCCTTCTCGGTCAGTTCGCCGAAATCGTAGGCATCCTTGATGTTGACCAGCAGCAGGTTGAGGGCGTTGATCGGCTGGCGCCACTGGTGGGCGATGTTGCCGATCATCTCGCCCATCGCCGCGAGGCGCGACTGCTGGATGAGCAGGTGATCCTTTTCGCGGTTTTTCGCCGCCTCATCGGCAACGCGCCGTTCCAGGTTTTCGTTGAGCCGTTTCAATTCTTCCTCGGCGCGTTTGCGCTCGGTGATGTCGTGGATGATGGAAAACAGCAGATGCTTGCCCTCGCCGGCCTCGACCGGCGAGGAATGCACTTCCACGGTGCGTAGTTCGCCGCCCGCCAGGCGGTGCGGAAAGACGAAATAATTGCGTTCCTCGCCCAGGGCTTTTAGCCTTTCCGCCTCCACATCGCCGGGCGGCAGCGCGTTGACGTCCTGGATGCGCATGCGGCACAGCCGCTCGACGGGATAGCCGTAGAATTTCGCGGCGGAGGAATTGGCATCGACGATGTCGCCGCTGGCCGGGTCGATCAGCAGCATGATGGCGTCGTGCCGCTTGAAGAGTTGGCGGAAACGCTCCTCACTGGCCTTCAGCTCAGCGACGACCACCGCGATCAGGATGGTGATGACCGCCATCGAGGCCATGTAGCTCCACAGGAACGCCAGCCCCAGGTGAGCGTCGCCCTGATGGAACGGGCCGTGGCCTTGGGCGGTGTGCCAGGCGGCGATGCCGGAAAGCAGCAGGGCGGTGAATGAGGAAGGCCATATCTCGCCGCGCAGGGAAAGCCAGCCCAGCAGCAGAAAAGGGACGAACAGCAGCGGATGGGCGGCGGAAACCGCCGCCTGCTCGCTGAACAGCCAATTCGCGGCGAACACGGCGGTTGCCATGACGCCGAGGATTTCCGCGCCGCGCCAGCCGCGCAGCTTCTTTTTAATGGACGCAAAGGATAGGGTGAGCAGCGGCACTCCGGCGACCAGCGCGCCCATCGCGTCGCCCAGCCACCAGAACAGCCAGGCTTCGGGGAGCTTTTCCCAGGCAAGCAGGCCGGCCAGCGAGAGGTTGATTACCCCGTTGGCGGCGTTGATCGCCATGCAGCCGGCGGCGCCGACGAACAGGAAGGCCAGCATGTCGCGGCGGCGCTGCAATGCGTGGCGGAAGTCCAGCCGCTTGAGCAGGTAGGCCGCCAGCCACGGCCCCAGGGTATTGCCGCAGGCGATGCCGGCGGCCAGCGGAAGAGACGAGCCGACCGCCAGGTTGACCAGGAACGCGCCCAGCCATACCCCCGGCCACATGCCGGGTCCCCAGCGCAGCAGCGCCGCCAGCGCGATGCCGGTGGGCGGCCAGATCAGGCTGATGTGCGAGCCGACGTAAGGCATCGAGAGGCCGAGGCGCCCGCCCAGGTAATAGGCGGCGGCGGTGGCGGCGATTCCCGCCAGCCAGCGGAGCGCGGCGTGCGGGTCAATGTTTGGGCGGCTCATGAGGCGCGATTCTCGCAGATAATCGGATGGGAATACAGCCTGGCGGGGCGGGTTTTCCGGGATAAGCGCTGTCCTGTATCATCGTGGTCGTCGATTGGCCAAGCGGAGCACAGCGTGGAAATGAAAACCGAAGCGGCGGAAGGCTGACCGTGTATATCGACACGCATTGCCATCTCGATGCCGCCGAATTCGCCACCGACCGCGACGCGGTGGCGAGCCGCGCGCGGGACGCCGGGGTGGAGACGATGGTCGTCCCGGCGGTGGAGCGCGCCAATTTTGCGCTGGTGCGGGAAATTTGCCGCCGCTATCCTGGCTGCCGGCCGGCGCTGGGCATTCATCCGCTGTATGTCGGGCGCGCCCGCCCGGCAGACCTGGAGGCGTTGCGCGCCGCCGTGGCGGAACGGCGGCCGGTCGCCATCGGCGAGATCGGGCTGGATTTTTTCGTTCCCGATTATGATCGGGACATGCAGGAATTTTATTTCGCCGGACAGCTCAAGATCGCCCGCGATCACGATTTGCCGGTGCTGCTGCACCTGCGTCGCGCCCAGGACGCCGTGCTGAAGTTCCTGCGCCGCTTCCCGGCGCCGGGCGGCATCGCCCACGCCTTCAACGGCAGCCGCCAGCAGGCCGAGGCTTTCATCGGGCTGGGCTTCAAGCTGGGTTTCGGCGGCGCCATGACCTGGCCGCGCGCCCTGCGCCTGCGCGAACTGGCGGCGACCTTGCCGCTGGAGAGCATCGTGCTGGAAACCGACGCGCCCGACATGCCCCCGGAATTCGTCGGCAAGGGCGGGCGCAACAGCCCGGAATACCTGCCGCGCATCGCTCAATGCCTGGCCGACCTGCGCCGCGCGCCGCTGGCGGAGGTCGCCGCGGCGTGCCGCGCCAATGCGCTGGCGGCGCTGCCGGGGTTGGGAGAGAGCGTATGACGCGGGACGGGATTTTCGCCGCTGTCTTGCTGTTGCTTTCCCTGGCCTTTCCCGCCCATTCCGCCGAGCCGGCGTGGCGCGAGACCGATGCCCAGGGCGAAACCGCCGTCCATCTTTATTTCTTCTGGTCGAAGCGCTGCCCCCATTGCCTGGAAGCCAAGCCTTACGTCGAAGCGCTGGCGGCGCGGCATTCCTGGCTCAAGCTGCATTCCGCCGAAATTTCCGGCCACCCGGAAAATCTCCGGCTATACCGCGAAATGGCCGCCGCGCTGGGGCGGGAGGCGCGCTCGGTGCCGGCCTTTTTCCTGTGCGGCGAGATGACGGTCGGCTTTCTCTCGCCCGGGGAGAGCGGCGCCGAATTGCTGCGCCAGGCGCAGGCGTGCCGCGCCGGAATTTCTCCGGGCGCGGCGTCCCCGTCCGTTACCTTGCCCGGCCTGGGAAGCGTCGATGCCGGCGCTTTTTCCCTGCCGCTGCTGACCGTGGCCATCGCCGGGCTGGATGCCTTCAACCCCTGCGCTTTTTTCGTCCTGCTGTTTCTCCTCAGCCTGCTGGCGCACGCCCGTGGCCGCGCCAGGATGCTGGGGGTGGGCGGGGTGTTCGTGTTTTTCTCCGGGCTGATCTACTTCCTCTTCATGGCGGCCTGGCTCAATGTCTTCCTTATCATGGAGGAGTTGCGCTACGTCACGCTAGTCGCGGGGCTGGTTGCCGTCGGCGTCGCGCTGGTCAACATCAAGGACTTTTTCCGGTTCAAGGCGGGTATTTCGCTGTCCATCCCCGATAGCGCCAAGCCGCTGCTCTACCAGCGCATGCGCAACCTGGCCGCGGCGGCGCGCTGGCCCTCGGCGCTGGCCGGCACGGCGGCGCTCGCCATCGCCGCCAACGCCTACGAGCTGCTGTGCACCGCCGGCTTTCCCATGGTCTACACGCGCCTCCTCACCCTGCGCGGCTTGCCGCCTTTCGACTACTACCTGTGGCTGGCGCTGTACAACGTGGTGTACGTGATTCCGCTGGCCGTCATCGTAATCGTTTTTGCCTGGACGCTGGGCGGCCGCAAATTGCAGGAAAGCGAGGGGCGCCTGCTCAAGCTGGTGTCGGGCAACATGATGCTGGGTTTGGGGCTGGCGCTGCTGTTTGCCCCGCACTGGCTGAATAGCCTGGGCGCCACCGCGCTGCTGCTGGCGTTCACTGCTGTTGCGAGCGGCGCGATGGCGTTTGTCGGGCGCCGCGCGGGGCGCGGGGGGTGAACGTCCGCGCCGTTGGGTTTCTGGCGGATGCCCGCCCGGACGGGATAGACGGCTGCGGCTCACTCTTGTATTATTAAAATAGTTCAGCCACTGATTGACACGGATAATCACGGATTGTCAATGGCTTGCAATGTGTGCGCCTTGCACTTGCCGGGTGATCGGTCAATCTTCGCCAGACCGATGTCTTAGTTCAGCGTCAATCCGTGTTTATCCGTGGCTAAATTTGTTCGAGGGGGCGTCGCCTCATGGCGGCGGACTCCCGTTTCCGCGAAACTGGAGGGTAATATCATGGCAAGCAATACCCATTCCGATCCCGAATTGACCAAAACCCGTAAGATTTCCTTTGCCGGATTGACTGCCGAGGAAGTCGCCAAGGTGGCGAGCCTGCTCAGCGGGCTGGAGCACGTCCAGGCCGTGCCGGGCGCTGACGGCGGCAGCGTGGTGGTGACTTATTGCGTCGCCGAGCACAAGCTGGAGGAGCTGGAGAACGTCCTGTCCACCCAGGGTTACCGTCTCGAAAGCAATCTGCTGGAACGCATCCGTCTCGGCCTGATCCATTTCGCCGAGGAAATCCAGCAAGACAATCTGCACACGCCCTTGCGCTCTCCGACGCGCGACGACCGCCTGCATGCGATCTATGCCAATGCCCGCGAGCGCCACCTGGAGGAAAACGCTCCCCTGCCGCCCGAAGACCTGCGCAACTACTTCTGATTCCTTAACCTTGATTGATCCGCCCCGGCGAATTCAGCGCCGTGGCGGTCATATGCCTACCGAACATGACAATAGCCCGAATTCCTTACCATCCGCCGACATTTTGCCTCAAACCTGAAACCAGCCTGATGGAGGCGCTCCGCCTGATGCTGGAAAAGCGCTTCAACCACATTCCCCTGTGCGATGACCAAGGGCGTTTTTGCGGGGTAATCAGCGCCGCCGCCATTTTGCAGGAGTTGATTCCCATCAGCGCCCGCGGCGAGCATGGGTTGCGGAATCTGAAATTCGCCGGGGACGCCACCCGGCTGCTGACCGCGCATTTGAGCGAACTGGAAAACCGGACGGCGGCGGATGTGGCGAAAACCGCCATGCCGGTTCTGGAGGAAAACTGCCCACTGTTGGAAGCGGTCTTGCTGTTGACGCAGCACCATGCGCCGCTGCCGGTGGTCGGCGCGGACGGCAAGCTGCGCGGCATGCTGAGCCGCCGCGCCCTGCTCGGCTACCTGGCGGAGGAGATGGGGGGCGGCCATGCACGGTAGCTCTATGGGGGCGTCCCAGGTGATTTTCGGCTTGAGTCCGCTGCTGGTTTCGCTGACGGTCTTCGTGCTGACCTATGCGGTGATCGTCACGGAAAAGATCAATCGCTCCATCGTCGCGCTGCTCGGCGCCGGGGTGATGGTTTTTACCGGGGTGCTGCACCAGAGCGAGGCGTTTTCCGGCATCGACTTCAACACCATCGCCCTGCTTACAGGGATGATGGTGCTGGTGGCGATCACCCAGAAAAGCGGGGTGTTCCAGTACGTGGCGATCGTCGCCACCAAGGCGGTCAAGGCCGATCCGTGGGGCTTGCTGGTGATGCTGTCAGTGGTGACGGCGGTGTTTTCCGCCCTGCTCGACAACGTCACCACGGTGCTGCTGATCGCTCCGGTGACCCTGCTGATTACCGATGCCCTGCGCATCAATCCCTATCCCTACCTGTTCTCGGTGATCTTCGCCTCGAATGTCGGCGGCACCGCGACGCTGATCGGCGATCCGCCCAACATCATGATCGGCTCGGCCACCGGGCTGACCTTCAACGATTTCCTGTTCAATCTGGCGCCGGTCGCCGTGGTGGTGTTCCTGCTCACCCTGCTGCCGATTTACCTGATCTGGGGGCGCAAGCTCAAGGCCACGGCGGAAGACCGCGCCCAGGTGATGGCGTTCGACGAGCGCGAGGCGATCACCGACACGCTCCTGCTGAAGCAATCGCTTTCGGTGATCGCGCTGGTGATCCTGGGCTTCGTCCTGGCGCACAACATCCATCAGGAGCCGGGCACCATCGCCATGTTCGGCGCGGCGCTGCTGTTGCTGCTGCGCGCCTTCGGCAAGGACGCCGAAACCCAGTCGCACGAAACCCATCACACCTTCGCCGAGGTGGAATGGGTGACCATATTCTTTTTCGTCGGTCTATTCGTGGTGGTGGCTGGCGTCGAAAAGGCCGGCGCGCTATCCATACTGGCCGACCGCATCGTCGAATGGACCGGCGGCGATTTCGCGGTGACGGCGCTCGCCATCCTGTGGGTGTCGGCGGTCGCCTCGGCGGTAGTGGACAACATCCCCTTCGTCGCCACCATGATCCCGGTTATCCAGAGCATGGGCGCCACCTTCGGCGCGGACAATCTCGAAACCCTGTGGTGGTCGCTGGCGCTCGGCGCCTGCCTGGGCGGCAACGGCAGCCTGGTCGGCGCCAGCGCCAACCTGGTGGTGGCCGGCTTCGCCGAGCGCGCCGGGCAGCCGATCCGCTTTCTGCCCTTCATGCTGCTGGCGTTTCCGCTGATGCTGGCCAGCATCGCGGTATCCAGCGCCTACCTGTACTTGCGCTATTTGTAAGATGCCTCTGAATTGTTTTCAGTAGGCGCGCCCCACCCTCCCTTGCCCTGCTTGCGCGCGGGGGAGGGATCAACCAGGCCGCGCCGGAGCGTCATGGCAATATCGGCGATTGAACTTCTCGGGCGGAAGGAACTCTCCTAATAGATAGGCGCCGCACGAGCGCCGCGCAGCAGCATCGACGAGTGATCCCCCAAGAACCATCGCCACCGTAGGGAGCTATCATGAAAAAAATCACCAAGGCGGTATTTCCCGTCGCCGGCCTGGGCAGCCGTTTTCTTCCCGCCACCAAGGCCAGTCCCAAGGAGATGATGCCGGTAGTGGACAAGCCGCTCATCCAGTATGCGGTGGAAGAGGCCGTGGCGGCCGGCATCACCGACATGGTGTTCATCACCGGGCGCAACAAGCGCGCCATCGAAGACCATTTCGACACCGCCTACGAGGTCGAGGCCGAACTCGCCGCGCGTGGCAAGGATGATTTGCTGCGCGCCGTGCAGGAAGTGATCCCCAAGCACGTGAATTGCATCTACATCCGCCAGCACGAGCCGCTCGGCCTGGGACACGCCGTGTTGTGCGCGCAGCCGGTGGTGCAGGACGAACCCTTCGCGGTGATCCTGGCGGACGACCTGATCGACGGCGATCCGCCCATCGTCGCGCAAATGGTGGAGGTGTTCCGGCGTTACCAGGGGTCAGTGCTGGCGGTGCAGGATGTTCCGCGCAGTCAGACCGGCCAATACGGCATCGTCAGTTCGAGCAACCTGGAACCCGATGTGGAACTGGTGCGGGGCATCGTCGAGAAGCCCAGCCCCGAGGATGCGCCTTCCACCCTGGCGGTGGTGGGGCGCTATATCCTGACGCCGCGCATTTTCCATCACCTGGAGCAGGCGCCGGCCGGCGCCGGCGGCGAGGTGCAACTGACCGACGGCATCGCCGCCCTGTTGCTGGAAGAAAAACTGCTGGCCTACCGCTTCAACGGCACCCGCTACGATTGCGGTTCAAAACTGGGCTACCTGATGGCGCAAGTGGCTTTCGGACTGAAACACGAGGATTTGCGCGAGGCGTTCGCCGCTTATCTGGGATCGCTGAAATAACTCGCGCCGCCCGGCGCAAGAAAATCCGAGCTGGAAAGGAGGACGATGCAGAAAATCATCATCTTTACCGACCTGGACGGTACGCTGCTGGACCCGGTGAATTATTCCTTCGAGGCGGCCTTGCCGGCGCTGGAGTTGATCCGGTCGCGCGGCATACCGCTGGTGCTCTGCTCCAGCAAGACCCGCGCCGAATTGATGGCTTGCCGCCAACGCCTGCATAACGGCCATCCCTTCATTTCCGAAAACGGCGGCGGGATATTCATTCCCCAGGGGTATTTCGCCGCGCCCATCGAGGAGGCGGAACCCATCGACGGTTACCGCCTCGTCGCGCTCGGCACCCATCACGCGGAAATCATGCACCGCTTCGCCGCGCTCCGCGAACGGCTCGGGGCAAGGGTGCGCGGCTTCACGGACATGAGCGCCGGGGAAGTCGCCGCGCTGACCGGGCTGGGGCGCGAGGACGCCGCCCTGGCCAAGCAGCGCGATTTCGACGAACCCTTCGTTTTCGAGGGGGCGCCCGATGAAGGCTTCCTGCGGGCAATCGACGAGGCAGGGCTGAATTGGACGCAGGGGCGGATTTACCACATCATGGGGCGGCACGACAAAGGCCGCGCCGTGCGCCGCCTCAAGGCGCTCTACGAGCGCGAGCACGGCGCCGTTACGAGCATCGGGCTGGGCGACAGTCTCAACGACCTGCCGATGCTCCAGTCGGTGGACCTGCCGGTGCTGGTGCGCCACGAGGACGGCCGTTGCGACGCGCGCATCGGCATCGCCGGCCTGACGAAAACCCGCAGTCCCGGCCCGCTGGGCTGGAATGAAACCGTGCTGCAACTGCTGTCGAATGGGAATAGCGAAAAATGACGACCTTACTCAGTCCCCCGGAAATACTGACCGGAATTTATGGCGCCGCCCTGGCGGCCGTTGATCCCTATCGGGCGGTGTGCAATTCGCTGAAGCTTGATGGGGATTGCCTGGAGGCGGGCGGGAGTTCCTACCGACTTGAGGATTTCGAGCGCATTGTCGTCGTCGGCGCGGGAAAAGCCGCCGCGCGCATGGCGCTGGCCGTCGAGGAGACGCTCGGCGCGCGGATTTCCGCCGGGCTGATCGTGGTGAAGGATGGCCACGCGGCCAGGCTGAAGATCGTCGAACAGGCCGAGGCTTCCCACCCGATCCCCAACCAGGCGGGCGTGGAAGGCGCGCGCCGGATACTGGAGACGGTGCGCGGGAGCGACGAGAAGACCCTGGTGATATGCCTGCTTTCGGGCGGCGCCTCGGCATTGCTGGTCGCCCCCGCCGAGGGCGTGACGCTGCTCGACAAACAGGAAACCACCGCCTTGCTGCTCAAGGCGGGCGCGCCCATCGGCGAACTGAACGCGGTGCGCAAGCATCTTTCGGCGGTCAAGGGCGGCAGGCTGGCGCAGGCCGCATACCCGGCGCAGGTCGTGACGCTGATTCTTTCCGACGTGATCGGCGACCGCCTCGACGTGATCGCCTCGGGGCCGACCGCGCCGGACGGCTCGACCTTCGGCGATGCCTGGGCGGTCATCGAAAAATACGGCTTGCAGGAAAAAATCCCGCCGCGCGTCGCGGAATATTTGCGCCGCGGCATAGCCGGGCTATCGCCGGAAACCCTGAAGGAGGCCGATCCCAGCATGCGGCGGACGCGCAACCTGATCGTCGGCGGCATCAAGCAGGCTTTGGCGGCGGCGGAAGCGCAGGCGCGGCAAAGCGGCTTGGCCGCGAAAATGCTGACCGCCGAGCTTCAGGGAGAGGCGCGCGAGGCGGCGCGCTTCCTGGCGCGCGCCGCCCTTGAGGCGCGGGCGGGCATCCCGGCGGATCAAGCGCTTTGCCTACTTTCCGGCGGCGAAACCACGGTGACCGTCAAGGGAAGCGGGCAAGGCGGACGGAACCAGGAACTCGCGCTGGCCTTCGCGCTGGAAATCGACGGACGGGAGGGGGCGACCCTGCTGTCGGCCGGCACGGATGGCACGGATGGGCCGAACGACGCGGCCGGGGCGATCGTGGACGGCGGCCTGGCGGCGCGGGCGCGCCGGCTCGGACTCGATCCCGCCCGCTACCTGGAGGACAATGATTCCTACGGCTTTTTCCAGAAATTCGATGCGTTGACGGGCGAGCACAGCCATTTCATGACGGGGCCGACGGGAACCAATGTCATGGATGTCCAGCTCATTCTGCTAAAATAGGACAGGCCGCCGGAAACTGCGGAAATGCGCGGCGGCGGTGAAATCGGAGGACCTGCCGGACAATGAATACCGTTTCCCTGAGAGCCGATGTGCACGAACAGATCGGTAAAATCGCCCATGCCGACATTGTCGTGGGAATTCCGAGCTTCAACAACGCGCGCACCATCGGCCACGTAGTGCGCGCGGTGCAGGCCGGGCTGGCCAAGTATTTTCCCGATTACCGGGCGGTGATCGTCAATTCCGACGGCGGTTCCAGCGACGGCACCATGGAGGTGGTGCAGCAGACTTCCGTCGAAGACTTCGACGCCATTCTCCTGCATCACCGCATCGAGCCGATTTCCAAGATCGCCTTCCCCTATACCGGCATCCCCGGCAAGGGGAGCGCCTTCCGCACCATTTTCGAGATTGCCCGGGAGCTGGATGCCAAGGCCTGCGTGGTGGTCGATTCGGACCTTCGGAGCATCACGCCGGAGTGGATCGAGTTGCTGGTGAAACCGGTGCTGATCGGCGGTTTCGATTACGTCGCGCCGCTCTACCACCGCCACAAGTTCGACGGGACGATCACCAACAGCATCGTCTATCCGCTCACCCGCGCGTTGTACGGCAAGCGGGTGCGGCAGCCGATCGGCGGGGATTTCGGATTTTCCGGCCAGATGGCGCGCTTCTATCTGACCAAGGATGTGTGGGAAACCGACGTGGCGCGCTTCGGCATCGACATCTGGATGACCACGACGGCGATCGCCAACGGCTTCAAGGTGACGCAATCCTTCCTCGGCGCCAAGATACACGACGCCAAGGATCCCGGCTCCGACCTCAGCAGCATGCTTTACCAGGTGGTCAGCGCTCTTTTCGACCTGATGGAGAACTACTCCGAAGCGTGGATGCCCGTTCGCGGCTCCGAGCCGGTGCCGGCCTTCGGTTTTGAATACACGGTCGGACTCGAGCACGTCAACGTCAATACGGCGAGGATGATCGGGCTGTTCCGCGAAGGTCTCGTCAATCTGCGGGATATTTGGCTGGACATCCTCGGCGCCGGCGATTTCCGCGAGGTGGAAAGGCTGGGCGAGCTGCCCGACGCGGAATTCGATTTCCCGCTGAGCTTGTGGACGCGGATCATCTACGATTACGCGATTGCCTTCCACCGCAAGAAAATGCCGGTGGCGCACCTGATAAAGTCGCTGACGCCGCTGTATATCGGGAAAACCGCATCGTTTGTCCGAACTGCCGAAAATCTCGACGCGGCAGGAGCGGAAACGGAAATCGAGAAGCTCTGCATGGAGTTTGAACGCAACAAGGATTACTTGGTAACCAATTGGAAATAATCAAATTAGGAGAGAGCCATGACTGAATTTCTAGACCTGATACTCGAGCCCTTGCAAGAGGTTTTCCTGAAATTCAAGGTTTTTTTGCCTAACCTGCTGGCGATGATCGTCATCATGGCGCTGGGGGTGTTCCTGGCCAAATTCGTCCGCTTCATGCTCGTCAAGTCGCTGAACGCCATCGACTTCGACAATTGGTCGGACCGGGTCGGCATGACTTCGCTGATGCGCAAGGGCGACCTGTGGGCGAAACCTTCCGCCACGTTCGGGGCGATCGTTTTTTGGCTGCTGATTATCGTCACGCTGATGATCGGGCTGAGCGCACTCAGGGTTCCGGCGATCGAAAACATGGTCGAACAATTCTTCGCTTACATGCCGCGGGCTTTTTCCGCGGCGATGATCCTGATCGTCGGCTCCCTGCTGGCCGGTTTCATCAGCCGCGCCATCCTGATCGCGGCGGTGAACAGCGGCTACCATTATTCCAAACTCCTGGCCGAAGCCGTGCGCATGCTGTTGACAGTGCTGATCCTGGCGATGGCCATGGAACAGCTCCAGATCGCGCCGGGCATCGTGCTCGCCGCCTTTTCCATCATCTTCGGCGGCATCGTGGCGGCGCTCGCCATCTCCTTCGGGGTGGGCGGCATCGACGCGGCGAAACGGATGATCGAAAGAGAAAACGGCGCCGCGAAGAAGGACGAAATCGAACATCTTTGATTGAGGCGTCGCCATGTCCGATTTTTACCAGTCAGGAATCATCACCACGCTGCATCAGATCGGCAAGCCTTCGCTCGATCGCCTGGAAAACGAGTTGTGCGAGTTTTCCAAAGTTCGCCCGATCGCCCTGGCGCTCCCCGCCCTGTATTCCGAGTTCGAAGGGCCGGCCATGCCGGGCATCGTCCAGGAACTCGCCAAGGTCAAATACCTCAACGAAATCGTGCTGGTGCTCGACAAGGGGACGGAAAAGGATTTTCAGCGGGTGCGCGAATTCATGTCGCCGATTCCCGCGGAAGTCAAAATCATCCACAACGACGGCAAGCGCATCCTCGAAATCTACGAGACCTTCGCCCGCAACGGCTTCAACGTCGGCGAGCGCGGCAAGGGGCGCTCCGCCTGGCTCGCCTACGGCTACGTGCTGGCGCGCGGCAAGTCGGACGTGATCGCCCTCCACGATTGCGACATCGTGACCTACAGCCGCGAACTGCTGGCGCGCCTGTGCTACCCGGTGGCCAACCCGAACCTCGATTACGTGTTCTGCAAGGGCTACTACAGCCGGGTGTCGAACAAGCTGAACGGGCGCGTCACCCGCCTGCTGGTGACGCCGCTGGTGCGCGCCCTCCAGCAGATCGTCGGGCAGATCGGCTTCCTCACCTTCCTCGACAGCTTTCGCTATCCGCTCGCCGGCGAATTCTGCATGATTACCGACCTGGCGCGGGTCAACCGGATACCCTGGGACTGGGGGCTGGAGGTGGGTTCCCTGGCGGAGGTCTACCGCAACTTTTCGCCGCGGCGGATTTGCCAGGTGGACATCGCCGCCAATTACGACCATAAACATCAAATCCTTTCCGCAGACGACGCCGCCAAGGGCTTGATGAAAATGACGGTGGACATCTGCAAGTCGCTCTTCCGCACCCTGGCTTCGGAAGGCGTGGTGTTCTCGGATGGGTTGTTCAAGTCCCTGCTGGTCGCCTACCTGCGCCAGGCCGAGGACACCATCATGAAATACGAGGCGGATGCCGCCATCAACGGCCTCAAGTTCGACCGGCACGAGGAGGCGATGGCGGTGGAAGCCTTCACCCGCGCCATCGGCATGGCCAGCCAGACGTTCATGGAAAATCCCATGACCACGCCGCTGATTCCCAACTGGAACCGGGTCATCTCGGCGATTCCGGGGATTTTCGAGATGCTGAAAAAGGCCGTGGACGAGGATAACCGCTGACGGCGCCATGAGCGCCTAGGGCAAGGGGAAATCGCATGCTTCAGTGGGCGGAGTTGCTGTTGTGCCTGGCCGTCATCGGGTTCGCCGGCTGGCACCTCTCGCGCTACGGCGACATCATCGCGGAAAAAACCGGCATGTCGGCTTCCTGGGTCGGCCTGATGCTGCTGGCGACCGCCACATCCCTGCCGGAACTGGTGACCGGGCTTTCCGCCGTGACCGCCGCCCATGCCGCCGACATCGCGGTGGGCGACGTGATGGGCAGCGCGGTGTTCAACCTGGCGATCCTGGTCGCGCTGGACGCCCTCTACCGCCGCGAAAGCCTGTACAGCAAGGCCGCCCAGGGGCATATCCTGTCGGCGGCGCTGGGAGCGCTGCTGCTGGCCTTCGCCGCCTTCAGCATCCTGCTCGACCGCGCCGAGGCCAGCCCGGCGCTCGGACACGTGGGGTTTTACACGCCCTTCATCGTCCTGCTTTATCTGGTCGCCGTGCGCATGGTATTCCAATACGAGCGGCGCACCTTGGCCGAATTCGCCGAGGCCGCCGCCGAGCGCTATCCCGGCATCAGCTTGCGCCAGGCGGTGAAGGGCTACCTCGCGGCGGCGCTGGCGGTGGTCGTCACGGGGTCATGGCTGCCTTTCGTCGCCAAGGATATTTCCGAACTGATGGGATGGGGGCAGACTTTCGTCGGCACCTTGCTGGTGGCGGCAGTCACCTCCGCGCCGGAAGCTGCCGTGACGCTGTCGGCCTTGCGCATGGGCGCCGTCGATATGGCCATCGCCAACCTGCTGGGCAGCAACCTCTTCAACGTCGTCATCCTTGCCGCCGACGACCTCGCCTACCTGCCCGGCCCCCTGCTGGCGCAAGTTTCCAACAGCCACGCGATTACCGCGCTGACCGCCGTGATGATGAGCGCCATGGTCATCGTCGGGCTGATTTTCCGCCCCCGGCAGCGCCTAATGCTGGGCGTCACCTGGGTCGGCATGGGGCTGTTCATCCTGTACATCCTCAATGGGCTGATCGTGTTCCAGTTAGGACACTGAACCCGACCGCGCCAGCCCTGTTTTTTGTCACCCTCCCGCCACGGATTCGGTTATCATATTCAAGCGTATTCTTGAGCATTGGCGGTCATGGATCGAAAAAATCACTGGGACAAAATCTATTCTGCCAGAGCGCCGGACGAACTGAGCTGGTATCAGGCGCACCCGGAAATGTCGCTGCGCTTGATCCGGGACAGCGGCGTCGGCGCCGGCGAATCGCTGATCGACATCGGCGGCGGCGCTTCGCGGCTGGTGGATAAACTGCTCGATGCAGGCTACGGGAAAGTGGCGGTGCTGGATATTTCCGCCGCCGCCCTCGCCGCCGCGCAAGCGCGCCTGGGCGCGCGGGCGGGAGAAGTGCGCTGGCTGGCGCAGGATGTCACCACTTTCGCGCCACCGGAAAAATACGCCCTGTGGCACGACCGCGCCGTATTCCACTTCCTTACCGAAGCCGCCGACCGGCAGGCCTATCTCGCCGCCGTCCACGCCGCGCTCCAATCCGGCGGCCAGTTGGTCGTCGCCACCTTCGCCCCCGACGGCCCGGAAATGTGCAGCGGCCTGCCGGTGGTGCGCTACAGCGCGGAAAGCCTGGCCAAAGAAGTGGGGGAAGATTTCGAGTTGCTGGAGTCGTGCGGGGAAACACACGCCACGCCGGGCGGGATGAAGCAGAGCTTCAGCTATTGCCGGTTCCGGCGGCGTTAAATTAAACCTAGAAAGTAACTACTCAGCACCCTTGGCATGGCAAATGCTTTGCGAAGGGGCATGGATGAACTTCCCGACCTTGACCGGCTCAGTCATGCCGAAAAGAACGACCTGATCCGGGCACTGTATGCGCAGGTGCAATTTCTGACTGCGCAAGTCGCGGCATTGACCGCGAAGGTGTCTGAACTCGAAGGCCGTTTGGCGCAGAACAGCCGCAATTCCAGCAAGCCGCCGTCTACGGACGGGCTGCACAGGCCCAAGCCGAAATCTGAACGCCAGGGCGGCCTTCGTCCGAGGGGAGGACAGAAGGGGCACGACGGGCATAACCTGAAGAGCGTCGTCCATCCGGCTCACATCCAGACCCATCGCCCACCGTCCCACTGCGATGCCTGTCATCGCCCTTTGGCGGGCGGGAAGGTGGTTGAAGCCCGCCAGGTATTCGACATTTCCCCCTTGCGCCACGAAGCGACCGAGCATCGGGTGACGGAAATCCGTTGCCTGTGCGGCCGGGGTGCGTTCCCCGATGGCGTCGCGGCGCTGGTTCAGTATGGCCTGCGCATCAAGGCTGCGGTGGTGCATCTGACGCACCATCACATGATGCAGGTGACGCGCACCGGCGAACCGCTCTTCGGTCGGCACGCTGGTCGAACGCACCACGTTGATGGTGGTGTTGGCGAAAGTGCCGGATGGCACGGCGCAATCGGCCCTGGACGGCTTCAGCAAGGCGCTCAGCGCGATCCCACCGGAACTGCGCAAAACCTTCACCTACGACCAAGGGCGCGAGATGAGCAAACACGCGCAACTGGCCGAGCAAACCGGCGTGGCGGTTTATTTCTGTGACCCCCACAGCTCGTGGCAGCGCGGCTTGAACGAGAACACCAACGGACTGTTGCGCCAGTATTTGCCCAAGGGAGCAGACCTGTCGGTCTACACGCAAGAGCAACTGGATGACATTGCATGGAGCTTGAATGCGCGCCCGAGAAAATCCCTCGGGTTCCGATCACCGGTTGAGGTTTACAGCGAGCTTCTGCTCAACATGGAACTCGCTAAAATCGCTACCAAACATTGACTGTTGCGGTGGGTTCTTGACTCCGTCCCGTAAAGAGAACGCTTATCGGCCAGTCCCTCTCGAATGCAGAGTTAGGCATTTTGCTTCCCGTACATGGCAACAAAGAACCCTGAGTTTTCGTGGAGTTCAGCGGCGCGCCCGCTGGGACGGCATGTTAGAAGCGGTGTTTTCGAGACGTTCGGCGAGCCACACCTTAATAATGGATTGTCGGGTAACGCCAAGTTTTCCCGCTTCTCGATCTAACGAGTCAATCATCCACGTAGGAAAATCGACATTAACGCGCTTTTGTTCCAGCAAAACTCGCTTCGCTTTGGATAAATCCAGAGAGGCGGTAATGCCCTCGCCTTCATCAAACTGCTTATCAAATGCTTCAGCTTTCATATAGCGCTACCTCCTCGGTTCGTGACCGACGAACAGAAATTAGTCGGATATTTACGCCTCTGTAAGTGAGGACGGCTGACCAGTGTTTTCCATTGATAAGCCCTATCACCAGATATCGGGGTTCATCTTCTGTTTTTGCCGGGATTTCTAATAGCCGCGGGTCATTCCATAGAAGCTGTGCATCAACAAAGTTGATGCCGTGCTTGGAAAGATTTGCTTGGCTCTTGGACTCGTCAAATTCAAAGGTAAACATAGTATAAAAAATATACCATTATTGGGTTTGTTTCAAGTGCCGGGCGTGGGTTCCAAGTGGGAATTTCCATTTTTAGGCAACCCCAGCGGCGCACCGGACACCCACCCCTAACGAAGCTGTAGAAAAACCCGAATCCGAAGTCCCTTGGTTCGATCCGCCCCGATTTTTTTCGACGCATCCGGCGCTCGAATTCTCAAATTCCTGATAGTCCGCCAACCGCCCCAATCCGCTCATATTGATCCTCCGCCAGCCCTTGGCGTCATCCGGGCGGAATAGCCCGGTTCCGCTTCGAGCTTGCGCGCTTGCCGTGCCGCTTCGCGTTCGCCTTGGGGGGCCGCATCGGCGGTGCGGTGCTGATCCAGCATCTGGCGAGCGGCAGTTTCCATCTTCTCGGCTTGGCGCAAGAAGTCCTTGCGGGCGCCGCTCTTGGCCTTGCTGGCGTTGCTCGGCAGCTTCACTCCATCAATGGCGAACATCTCTCGTCCGATCAGGCCTTGGCGGTCGCATAGCACCAGGACTTGGGCAAAGAGCTTGGCGGCCAAATCGCCCATTTCGGAGACGAAGGCGGCCAGGGTGGTGAAATGGGGTTGGGAGTCGCCGGAAACGGCGATGAACAGGACGTTTTCCCGGCAAGCGGCTTCGATCTTGCGGCTGCTGACGATGCCGCGGCTGTAGGCGAGCAGGATGATCTTGAGGAGGGCGGCGGGGTCGAAGGCGGGAGCGCCTTCACGGTCGTTCTTGTGGCGGGCGTGGAATCCGTCGAGGTCGAGTGCGTGATCGACGAGGTGACACAGGGCGTGCTCGAAACTGCCAGGCTGGACTTGCTTGTCGAAATCCACCGGCAGCAGCTTCAAGCCTTTGTGGATGGGTTTGTAGCGCGGCATGGCGGTTCTCCCTGGGCGATTCCGTTGTTGGAATTATGCCCGCGCGGGGGCGGGGGTGGAGGTTTTTCTACAGCGTCAACGTTCAAATTGAGGGGCTGGCCGCCACAAAACGTGATTGGAGCCCCGAAAACCAAATAACCGCAGGCCGCAAAGAGAACGCTTATCGGCCAGTCCCTCTCGAATGCAGGGTTAGCGCGCATTTTTATCGAATTGCACTTCGGTTCGGTACAGTCTGGTCTTGACTGTGCCAAAGGCGATTGCCTCAAGACGTTTCGATGACTCGATTTCGGCTTGAAGAAGCGAAGCGAAAAACGATTTGAACTCGTGCTCTTGAAGTTCAGCTACGGCTGCAAAAAAGTCTAGCCCTTCGTTGTGCGTGAATACGCGGCCGGGTATGCTTTTCTCGCTGGACGCAAGAACGCCATAGCGAAGATATGGGTAAATCTGCTTGTGTTTCACTGCCTTGGCGCTGTATGTCAGCACGTCATGTGTTGTGATTCCAGTCTTGAATTCAATCACAACACGTGGGATAGCGATGTCGGGTGTCTTGTCTTCGAATACGCATAAATCAGTTTGAAAGGCCGACGTGCCTCTCTTCGGTTTTCGGACTTGTTCCTGACTCATTACTTCGAGGGCATTGCTTACTCTGATCTCATAGAGCAGCGGCGCACCTCGCGCAACCCGAAATGGTGGCGTGAGTATTTCATCCGCGACAGCGTGGGCGATTGCAACAAATGGACTCTCTACGGCCATGGGGAAGGCTCCTGCGCGCTAACGCCTGAATTCCACCGAACCTGCGCGGTTTTTCGCGCAGGTTCGGTGGAATGATGGTTTAGCGATTTATTCATCGAAACATTTCCAGGCGTTCTCGAACTCCTCAAGGGCAGCAGGTGGAATGCCTGGGAACTTAGGGTCTTTGAACCATTTTGTGAAACGATCAGGCTCATGTTTAAGCAATGTGCCGGGCACCACAAAATATTGAACGGCAATCCCCGGTTTGTTGAGGATAACGAAAATGTAAATATGGTGGGCCTCAACTCGTTCGTGAGAGATTGGGAAAGCATTTCTCTTCCTGACAGATTTAACTTGAACAGTAAATGTCCGCTCTGTCGTTGGGTTGTATGCGAGAAGATCAATTGCCTTGGCATTGCCAAAAGTGACCGATGTTTGCAGGCCACGTTTCAAAAGCTCTGCGGCAACAAACAGCTCCCCGGCAAGGCCAGTAACCTGACCATCGGCTCGCTTTGGTTTTGGCTTATCGGATTCAGAGTCCATGATCGCTAACGTTAAATAGACACCCTAAAACGCCCCTGCAAAAGCACCTTCAAGGTGTATAAATTCGGAGCCTATGCCGTAACGTATTGTTATTGTTTCGGCTGGTATTTTAGGGCACCCTAATTTTTCCGAAAAAAGCACCATCGCAATGCATCCCTTGTTATTAACTGAAGCGCAATGGTTTTTTAAGAAACTGTTGGGTGGATTCTATTGGGTCATCCCAACTATGTAAAAGGCTTTTGCTACTTGTTTTGACCAGGAAAATTCTGGGGGAAGCCGGGCCGCTTGGCGCGACCGGAAGGGATTGCTGCTAAGCCTTGTTCGGGCAGTCTTTCTTGGTGCAGTCGGCGAACAGGTAGAGGGAGTGTTCGCGGATGGCGAAGCCGTGTTCCTTGGCGATTTTTTCCTGGCGTTTTTCGATGTCTGGGTCGCAGAATTCTTCCACTTTCCCGCATTGCAGGCATACCAGGTGGTCGTGGTGATGTCCCTGGTTGAGTTCGAATACCGATTTGTCGCCTTCGAAGTGGTGGCGCACCAGCAGGCCGGCGGCCTCGAACTGGGTGAGGACGCGGTAGACGGTGGCGAGGCCGACGTCTTCGTTGTCGGCCAGCAGCATCCGGTAAACGTCCTCGGCGGTAAGGTGGCGCACCTCGCTGTTCTCGAACAGGTTGAGGATTTTCAGCCGCGGCAGGGTGACCTTTAGCCCGGCGTTTTTCAGGTCGTGGGAATCGCTCATGGGATGCATCATATCGGGAATTAACGAGGATTGTCTATTGGGGGCGGCGCCGTTCGCCCTGAGCCTGTCGAAGGGACGTTCATGGTTCGACAGGCTCTCCTGGGCGAAGCCGAAGGACTCACCGCGAACGGCCTTGTGTATCTAATCTCGACCGAATGGGCTTGGGGTTTATCTCCCTTCTTCCGCGGGCGGGAGAAGGAGCCGGTTGGTGCCAGCGCTTACTGGAGTGACTTGGCTTAATGGCAAGAACCTCTGGGTTAAAATTACTTTCCAGCCTGGCGCGGCAATGGCGCGCCGGCGGAGTATGACGCTATAATGCAGGCCATTCGATAGATTGCCGGGAAGATGCGATGCGCGTTATTAACAGATTGATTTTATGCTTGTCTGCGGCCTTGCTGTTGGCGGCGTGCTCGGTCACCGAGCGGATTACGCCTTATCGGATCGACGTGCAGCAGGGCAACGTGGTGACCCAGGAAATGGTGGCCAAGCTGAAGCCCGGCATGACCAAGTCGCAGGTGCGTTTCATCATGGGGACGCCGCTGATCGCCGATGTGTTTCATGCCGACCGCTGGGATTACGTCTACCGTTTCCAGAAAGGCTGGAAACCCGCCGAGGAGCGCGCCGTGACGCTGTTCTTCGAGGGTGATGCGCTGAAGCGGATGAGTGGCGACGTGGTGGCCGCGAGCGGCAACGAGGCGGCTCAGCCTGTGCCGGCGGAAGCCAGGCCGGCGGGCGGCGCCGCGCCGGCCGCGGAGGAAAAAGGCTTCTTCGGGAAAATGCTGGACAAGATCGGGTTGTAAGGTATGACGACATTGAATATTGCGATTGCGGGCAGCACCGGACGGATGGGGCGGGCGTTGCTGGAAGCGGTTTCCCAGGCGCCGGACATGCGCCTGCATGCCGCGCTGGAACGCGCCGGCAGCCCGATGGTGGGGCGCGACGCGGGGGAATTCTGCGGCGCCGCCGGGGTGAAGGTCGGGGATGATCCCGCGGCGGCGCTGAAAGGCTGCGGCGCGCTGATCGACTTTACCCGTCCCGAGGCGACCATCGAGCATCTCGGGATTTGCCGCGAACTCGGGGTCAACATCGTGATCGGCACCACCGGCTTCACGCCCGCGCAGAAACAGGCCATCGCCGACGCCGGGCGCGACATCGGCGTGGTGTTCGCGCCCAACATGAGCGTCGGGGTGAATCTTTCCCTCAAGCTGCTCGACATCGCCGCGCGGGTGCTGAACGAAGGCTATGACATCGAGATTGTCGAGGCGCACCATCGCCACAAGGTCGATGCGCCTTCCGGCACCGCCTTGCGCATGGGCGAGGTGGTCGCCGCCGCGCTTGGCCGCGATCTGGCGGAATGCGCCGTCTACGGGCGCGAGGGCGTGACCGGCGAACGTTCTCCCTCCACCATCGGCTTCGCCACGGTGCGCGGCGGCGACATTGTCGGCGACCATACCGTGCTGTTCGCCGGCATCGGCGAGCGCGTGGAGATCACCCACAAGGCCAGCAGCCGCGCCACCTTCGCCCTCGGCGCGCTGCGCGCCGCGCGCTTCCTCGCGCAGCGGGGCAAGGGCTGCTACGATATGCAGGACGTGCTGGGGCTGCGTTGATGGTTAGGCCTGTTTAGGCTATAATCCCAACAGTTTAAAGCGGGATGGGTGCGAGCCTGTCCCGCTTTGCATGTCTGCCGTTCAAAATCGCACCGCTTAAGGAGTTCTTGTGCCGCACAGCCGCCAGCCCGCCATACTCGCGCTCGCCGACGGAACGGTGTTTCGCGGCGTTTCCATCGGTAGTCCCGGCCACAGCGTCGGGGAGGTGGTGTTCAACACCGCCATGACCGGCTACCAAGAAATTCTCACCGATCCTTCCTATTGCCGCCAGATCGTCACCCTTACCTATCCGCATATCGGCAACACCGGCGCCAATGCCGAGGACGAGGAAGCCGGCCAGGTTCACGCCGGCGGCTTGGTGATCCGCGACCTTCCCTTGCTGACCAGCAATTTCCGCAGCAGCGAGAGCCTGGATGCCTATCTTGAGCGCAACAAGGTGGTCGCCATCGCCGACATCGACACCCGCCGCTTGACCCGCATCCTGCGCGAGAAGGGCGCCCAGAGCGGCTGCCTGATGGCGGCGGGGGCGGATGTCGGCATCGACGAGGCGCGCGCCGTTAAGCTGGCGCAGGAATTTCCCGGTCTGGCCGGGATGGATCTGGCCAAGGTGGTGTCGCGCCCCCAGACGGAAACCTGGACTCAGGGCGAATGGCGCTTGGGGCAAGGTTTCGGCGCGCCGGAGCCGCGTTTTCACGTGGCCGCCTACGATTACGGGGTCAAGCGCAACATCCTGCGCATGCTGGCCGAGCGCGGCTGCAAGGTGACCGTGCTGCCGGCGCAGGCGCCGGCGGAAGAGATTTTCAAGCTGAACCCCGACGGGGTGTTCCTTTCCAACGGTCCGGGCGATCCCGAGCCTTGCGGCTACGCCATCGAGGCGATCAAGGCGGTGCTCGGCAAGGGGATTCCGACTTTCGGCATCTGTCTCGGCCACCAGTTGCTGGCGCTGGCCTCCGGCGCCAAGACGCGCAAGATGAAATTCGGCCACCACGGCGCCAACCATCCGGTGCAAGACCTCGACAGCGGGCGGGTGATGATTACCAGCCAGAATCATGGTTTCGCCGTGGACGAGGCGACCCTCCCCGCCAATCTGCGGGCGACCCACAAGTCGCTGTTCGACGGCAGCAACCAAGGCATCGCCCGCACCGACGCGCCGGCCTTCAGCTTCCAGGGGCACCCGGAAGCCAGCCCGGGGCCGCACGACGTGGCGTATTTGTTCGACCGGTTTATCAGCTTGATGAGGGATCAGGGGCTAGGGGCCAGGGGCTAGGAAAACCATGGCCGTGGACAGTTACCGCGACTTGAAGGTGTGGCAACTGTCCATGAGGTTGGTTGAGGATGTTTATTCCCTGACCGCCGCTTACCCTAAGAGTGAAGGTTTTGGCTTGGTCAGCCAGATCAAAGGTCGGCGGTTTCGGCGCCCTCGAATATCGCCGAAGGCCATGCCAGGGATTCGACCAAAGAGTATTTGCGATTTATTTCGATGGCGTTGGGATCGTTAGCGGAGTTGGAAACCCATTGGAAACCCAATTGATACTCTCTCGACGCCTGAATTACATTACGGAAACCCATTTAATCAATATCTTGGAAATTACGGCAGAAGCCGGCAGGATGCTACGCGGATTGCAAAAGAAGCTCAAAGCCTCTCTAGCCCCTAGCCCCTAGCCCCTAGCCCCTGAACTATGCCAAAACGTACAGACATTAAATCCATCCTGATTATCGGCGCCGGCCCCATCGTCATCGGTCAGGCGTGCGAATTCGACTATTCCGGGGCGCAGGCCTGCAAGGCGCTGCGCGAGGAAGGCTACAAGGTCATCCTGGTCAATTCCAACCCGGCCACCATCATGACCGACCCGGGCATGGCCGACGTGACCTACATCGAGCCGATCACTTGGCAGATGGTGGAAAAAATCATCGAGAAGGAACGTCCCGACGCGCTGTTGCCCACCATGGGCGGGCAGACCGCGCTCAACTGCGCGCTCGATCTGGCCAAGCATGGCGTGCTGGAAAAATTCGGCGTGCAGATGATCGGCGCCACCAAGGAAGCCATCGACAAGGCGGAAGACCGCGAAAAATTCAAGAAGGCGATGGAGAAGATCGGCTTGGCCTGCCCGCGCGCAGCCATCGCCCACAGCCTGGAAGAAGCCCTGCAGGTGCAGGCGATGGTCGGCTATCCGACCATCATCCGCCCGTCCTTCACCATGGGCGGTTCGGGCGGCGGCATCGCCTACAACAAGGAAGAATTCCTGGCGATCTGCGAGCGCGGCCTGGACGCCTCGCCGACCAAGGAACTGCTGATCGAGGAATCGGTGATCGGCTGGAAGGAATTCGAGATGGAGGTGGTGCGCGACAAGAACGACAACTGCATCATCATCTGCTCCATCGAAAACTTCGACGCCATGGGCGTGCATACCGGCGACTCGATCACCGTCGCCCCGGCGCAGACCCTCACCGACCGCGAATACCAGATCATGCGCAACGCCTCGCTGGCGGTGCTGCGCGAAATCGGCGTGGAAACCGGCGGCTCCAACGTGCAGTTCGGCATCAACCCGGACGATGGGCGCATGGTGGTGATCGAGATGAATCCGCGCGTGTCGCGCTCCTCGGCACTGGCCTCCAAGGCCACCGGCTTCCCCATCGCCAAGGTGGCGGCCAAGCTGGCGGTCGGCTACACGCTGGACGAGTTGAAGAACGACATCACCGGCGGACGCACCCCGGCCTCGTTCGAGCCGTCCATCGACTACGTGGTCACCAAGATTCCGCGTTTCGCCTTCGAGAAATTCCCCCAGGCCAACGACCGTCTCACCACCCAGATGAAGTCGGTGGGCGAGGTGATGGCCATCGGCCGCACCTTTCAGGAGTCGCTGCAAAAAGCCCTGCGCGGCCTGGAAATCGGCTGCGACGGGCTGGATGAGAAAACCGCCGACCGCGACGTGATCGAACGCGAGCTGGCCGATCCCGGCCCGGAGCGCCTGTGGTATATCGCCGACGCCATGCGCGGCGGCATGACCCAGGAGGAGATTCACGGCCTGACCCATGTCGATCCGTGGTTCCTGGCGCAGTTGGCCGATCTGGTGGCGCGCGAACAGGCGGTCGCCGGACGCCGGGTGGACGAGTTGAGCCGCGACGAGATGTTCCAGTTGAAGCGCCGCGGCTTTTCCGACCGCCGCCTGGCGCGCCTGCTCAACACCACCCAGCACGTGGTGCGCGTTTGCCGCCACAGCCTCAACGTGCGCCCGGTGTACAAGCGGGTGGACACCTGCGCCGCCGAATTTGCCACCGACACCGCCTACCAGTATTCCTCCTATGAGGAAGAGTGCGAGGCCGCGCCCACCGGCAACAAGAAGATCATGGTGCTGGGCGGCGGGCCGAACCGCATCGGCCAGGGCATCGAATTCGACTACTGCTGCGTGCACGCCGCGCTGGCGATGCGCGAGGATGGTTACGAGACCATCATGGTCAACTGCAACCCGGAAACCGTCTCGACCGACTATGACACTTCCGATCGTCTGTATTTCGAGCCGCTGACCCTGGAGGACGTGCTGGAAGTCGTCCACGTCGAGAAGCCCATCGGCGTGATCGTCCAGTATGGCGGCCAGACGCCGTTGAAACTGGCGCGCGACCTCGAGGCCAACGGCGTGCCGATCATCGGCACCACCCCGGACATGATCGACGCCGCCGAAGACCGCGAGCGCTTCCAGAAGCTGCTGCACGACCTGAACCTCAAGCAGCCGCCCAACCGCACCGCGCGCACCCCGGAAGACGCCATCCGCCTCGCCGAGGAAATCGGCTATCCGCTGGTGGTGCGTCCCTCTTACGTGCTGGGCGGGCGTGCGATGGAAATTGTCCACCAGCAAAGCGACCTGGAGCGCTATATGCGCGAGGCGGTGAAGGTCTCCAACGAATCGCCGGTGCTGCTCGACCGCTTCCTCAACGACGCCATCGAAGTCGATGTGGACGCCATCTGCGACGGCGCCGACGTGCTGATCGGCGGGGTGATGGAGCATATCGAGGAAGCCGGGGTGCATTCCGGCGATTCCGCCTGCTCGCTGCCGCCCTACAGCCTTTCCGCCGCGTTGCAGGACGAGCTGCGCCGCCAGACCGTGGCGATGGCCAAGGGACTCAACGTGGTCGGCCTGATGAACGTCCAGTTCGCCATCCAGGGCGAGACCGTCTACGTCCTGGAAGTGAACCCGCGCGCCTCGCGCACCGTACCCTTCGTCTCCAAGGCAGTCGGCCTGCCGCTGGCCAAGATCGCCGCGCGCTGCATGGCCGGGCGCACCCTGGCGGAGCAGGGGGTGACCCTGGAAGTGACGCCGCCGTATTTTTCGGTGAAGGAAGCGGTGTTCCCCTTCATCAAGTTCCCCGGCGTGGATACCATCCTCAGCCCGGAAATGAAATCCACCGGCGAAGTGATGGGGGTCGGCGATACCTTTGCCGAAGCCTTTGTCAAATCGCAGTTGGCGGCGGGGGTCAAGCTGCCCAAACCGCCGGGACGCGCCTTCATCAGCGTGCGCGGCGCGGACAAGGACAAGGCGGTCGACATCGCCCGCAACCTGGCCGCCCTGGGCTTCCAGTTGTGCGCCACCAAGGGCACGGCGGCCGCCCTGAGCGCCGCCGGGTTGACAGTGTCCCCGGTGCACAAGGTGCAGGAAGGGCGTCCGCACATTGTCGATATGATAAAAAACGGCGAGATCAGCTTCATCGTCAACACCGTCGAGGGCAAGCGCGGCGTGCACGATTCCTACGTGATGCGCAACGCCGCCCTGCAAAACAAGATCACCTATTACACCACCCTGGCCGGCGCGCGCGCGGCCTGCGTCGGCATGAGCCATATTCAGGAGCTGCAAGTGTACGACCTGCAAGGGTTGCACCAGCGCCTGTAAGCGCATTCATATGGGAGTCCAGGAATTATGAATAAAGTACCCCTGACCGTTCCCGGCGCCGAACTGCTGCGCCAGGAACTGCACAATCTGAAAACCGTCGAGCGCCCCAACGTCATCGCGGCGATCGCCGAGGCGCGCTCGCACGGCGATCTCTCGGAAAACGCCGAGTACGATGCCGCCAAGGAGCGCCAGAGCTTCGTCGAGGGACGCATCGCCGAGGTCGAGGGCAAGCTCGCCAACGCCCAGGTCATCGACCCCAAGCTGCTCGATGCCGACGGCCGCTGCGTGTTCGGCTCCACCGTGGAGCTGGAAGACCTGGAAAGCGGCGACAAGGTGACCTACCAGATCGTCGGCGACGACGAGGCGGACATCAAGCTGGGCAAGATTTCCATCAGTTCCCCCATCGCCCGCGCCCTGATCGGCAAGTTCGCCGGCGACGTGGCGGAAGTCCAGGCGCCGGGCGGTATCCGCGAGTACGAAGTGCTGGATGTGAAGTATATTTGAGGGGGCAGGGACTAGGGGCTACGCGGGAAAGACCGAAAATTTTTTATGCCTCTAAACTATTCTCAGCTATCGCTCCTTCCCCTGCTCGCGGGGGAAGGCCGGGATGGGGGCAAACGGCGGCGGCCATGCGGGCAAACGCCCCCACCCCAACCCTCCCCCGCGCGCCATGCGCGCAAGGGAGGGGGCGTTTGCTGAGAATAGTTTAGAGACATGAAATTTTTTGATGATGTCTCCGCGCCCCGATTTTCCTAGTCCCTAGCCCCTGATCCCTAGCACCTGCCCTTAAATGAACAAACTCCCCGACATCATCGCCCAGATCGCCATCACCCTGTGGGTTGGCGGTATGTGGGCGATCGGCTATCTGGCGGCGCCGGTGCTGTTCGATGCCCTGCCGGACGACCGGATGCTGGCGGGCATCCTGGCCGGCAAGATGTTCGCCTGGATCGCCTATCTCGGCATGGCATGCGGGATTTACCTGGCGGTGTTCCGCTTCGTGCGCTTCGGCGGCGCGGCGTTCAAGCAGGGTTTTTTGTGGCTGCTGGTGGTGATGCTGGCGCTGACGGCGGCGGGACACTTCGGCATCCGCCCGGTGATGGTGGCGCTCAAGGAGCAGGCCTTGCCGATGGATGTCATGCACAGCGTGTTCAAGGACCGCTTCGCCGCGTGGCACGGCATTTCCAGCGTGGTCTACCTGATCCAGAGCGTGCTCGGGGTGTTTCTGGTGATGCTCAACCGCGGCGGGTCAAGGTAGGACGAGTTTGGGCTTTTCGGCGGGTTTGTAGATCACCAGGGTTTTGCCGATGTGCTGTACCGGCGCGGCATCGAGCCGGGCGCAGATGTCCGCCAGCAGGCTTTCGCGCGCGGCCTTGTCGCCGCTCTGCACCTTGATCTTGAGGAGTTCGTGGCTGGCCAGGCTGCGTTCGATTTCATTGACGACGCCTTCGCTCAACCCGGCGTCGCCGATCATCACGACGGGGTTGAGATGGTGTGCCTGGGCGCGCAGATAACGGCGCTGTTCGGAATTGATGTCCAAAATTGAAATTTCCGCGAAAAAGTAGCGCATTGTAACCGATGATCTTGAAAAAAACAGTTTATCCACGGATAGACACAGATGAACACGGATTTCTTGAACATGGGAATTATGGCAATTTCGCCGGGCAAGCAGTGCTTCCCACACCGCTTGTGGGGGGCGAGGAAGAGGGTGGCGAGGCGCTCGTATCGGTTGGCTATCCATCATATGCCTCTAAACCATTCTCAGCTATCGCCCCTTCCCCTGCTTGCGGGGGAAGGCCGGGATGGGGGC
>CAZDIJ010000007.1:0-72605 GCA_964505475.1 uncultured Sulfuricella sp.
TTTTACAGCAGGCTACCATCTTAAATCGCTGTCTGGAAATTGGGGTCCACTATAGGTTCCAACCTATGGCCACCGCCTTCCACCGGAACCGGCCCGATCTCCGCATCCTGATCCGCGAGTTGGATTGCCATCGCCGCCTTCTTCTCGGCGCGATAGCTGTCCATGTCGATGGATTCCAGTATGCCCTTGGACAAATCCTCATCCTTGGGCGCTGGCAACTTGGGTATCAGCAAGTTCAGAAAAATCGAGAGTTTCTCCCACTCGGCATTGGTATAGAGCAAGATGGAGCCGAAAAATTCATAGCTACGCACGAAGACCTTGGCCTTGCCCTTGAAATCGACCTGTCCGTCCTCGTCAAGATGTTGCCGGTAATTCTCCACGCAAACATCGAGCACGGGATCCAGCGTTTCACGGTTTTCGCCTGAAAGATAGCGCGCAACCAACGACTCAACCTGCTCATCGGCATAAATCTGATGGGCATCCAGTGCGGCCTTGAGATCGTGCAGCTTGTTGGGATCGGCCTCTTCCGCAAGAATGGTCGTCCGGTAGTAGGGTTCAAAGGCCAGCTTGATCGTATCCGCGTCATTCATGAAGTCGAGCACGAAAGTATCATGCTTCTTCGGATGTCCCCTGTTCAAGCGTGAAAGCGTCTGCACAGCCTTCACCCCGGCCAGCATCTTGTCCACGTACATGGTATGCAGCAGCGGCTCGTCGTAGCCGGTCTGGAATTTGTCGGCGCAGATGAGGAAGCGGTAAGGGTCTTCCTGAATGCGGTCGGGAATCTCGCTGGAAGGAAATCCGTTCAGCGAGCTTTCCGTCACCTTTTGGCTCCCGTATTCATATTCGCCGGAGAAAGCCACGATGGCTTGGTAAGGGCTTTTCCGTCCCTTCAAATAGTCGCGGATGGCATGGAAATACTGGATCGCCCGTTCGATGCCGCTGGTGATGACCATCGCCCGCGCCGCGCCGCCGATCTTGTTCAGCGCGATAACCTGCTCGTGGAAATGATCCACCATTATTTCCGCTTTCAAACGGATGGCATGGTCATGGCTCTCCACGTATTTGCGCAGCTTCTTTTGCGCTCGCTTGGTGTCGAACTCCGGGTCGTCGCCCACCGTCTTGACCAGCTTATAGTAGCTCGCGACCGGCGTGTAATGCTTCAGCACATCCAGAATGAAACCCTCCTGGATCGCCTGCTTCATCGTGTAGCTGTGGAAAGGACGGTGTGCGGTTTTCCCCTCCGCGCCGGGCACGGGCATACCGAAAAGCTCCAGCGTCTTGTTCTTCGGCGTCGCCGTGAAAGCGAAGTAACTCGCATTGCTCAGCATCTTGCGCGCCTGCATGCGCGCCTCGATGGCTTCGTTGACCTTGTCTTCCGGGTCTTCCTCTGTCTCCGCATCCGATAGCGCGCTGCTCATCGCCGCCGAAGTCTTGCCGCCCTGGCTGGAATGGGCTTCATCGATGACGATGGCGAAGCTGCGCCCCCGGTGATCGGAACCGATTTCGTCGAGGATGAACGGAAACTTCTGCACCGTGGTGATGATGATCTTCTTACCGCTCTCGATGAAACGGCGCAAATCGCCCGATCTGCCCGCATGCCCTACGGTGGCGGAGACCTGCGCGAATTGCTTGATGTTCTCGGAAATCTGCTTGTCGAGGATGCGCCGGTCGGTCACCACGACGATGGTGTCGAACACCGACTTGCCGTCGCGCTGCACGCCAATGAGTTGATGCGCCAGCCAGGCGATGGAATTCGACTTACCGCTACCCGCCGAATGCTGAATCAGATAACGCTTGCCCGCGCCCTGTTCCGCTACGTCCGCGAGCAAGGCCCGCACCACGTCGAGCTGGTGATAACGCGGGAAAACCTGCTTGCGCGTCTTACGCCCGGATTTCGGGTTTTCCTCCTCGACGATCTGCGCATGGTTTTCCAGGATGTCGGTCAGGTTCGTCGGGGTGAGCAACTCCTTCCACAGGTAATCGGTCTTGAGGCCCAGCGGATTGGGCGAATTGCCCGCCCCATCGTTCCAGCCCCGGTTGAGCGGCAGGAACCACGAAGCCTTGCCCTTCAGCTCGGTGCACATCCGCACCTCGGCATCGTCCACCGCGAAATGCACCACGCAGCGCCCAAAGGCGAACAACGGCTCGCGCGGGTCGCGGTCGCGGCGATATTGCTCGACGGCATCCGCCACCGTCTGCTTGGTCAGGCTGTTCTTGAGTTCGAAGGTGGCGATGGGCAGGCCGTTGATGAAAATACCCATATCCAGCGCCCGCATCGTCTCGTCGCGGCTGTAGCGCAACTGGCGCGTCACGGAACAGCAATTGAGCTGGTGCAACTCGGCGGCTTTCACGTTGCCGGCGCTGGGCGTGGCGTAGAACAGAACAATCTCGTGCGCGCCATGCTTGATGCCATGGCGCAACACATCGATCACCCCGCGCTTGCCCACCTCGTTGAACAAGCGCGAAAGAAAGGCACGGCGGACGGGCGAGTCGCCGCCCAAATCCAGCGCGGCCTCCAACTTAGGTTGCGTGGTGCGCAAAAAGGCCACCAGTTGCGCCAGATCGACACACCACTCGCGGCTGTAATCCTCCGCGCGGCCATTCAGCCACCCCGTGCCGCCATAGGCCGCCGACGTTTGCGCCGCCGTATCCGCAAGCGCCGCGTCCGGCCAGGCATGGCCCGTCATGGCCGTCACGATCAGGCTTTCCAGGCCTTTTTCGCTGGTGTCGCTGCTCATCCAAGCGCTCCCCATCAATTACCCATCAATTAAAGTTAATTCGACAGCCTATTGTTTTGTATGATGAAAATGTTTTTCGCCTGATAAAACCATTCAGTTCATCAATTACCCATCAATTAAAAGTCACGCCCAATATGGCACGTACTTCATCTGCTTCCGGGAGGCGTCCTCATCAAATGGCCTGATCATCCCGGCATCGACCGTTTCCCGGATGTAGCGGGACACGGCGGCCTTGTTCTTTTCTTCGACGCCGAACCTCTCCCGTAGCGAACCATTGGTCAGGTAGTCGCGCATAACCCACTTCAAGCAGGCGTGGAGATAACACGCGCGAACCCGGTCAGCCCTGTCCATCTCTGAAAGAGGGTGGTGCGCAAACAAAACAGATCGAGTAAACCCCTCCGGCACCTCAAAGATTGGCGCCGGAAGTTGAAACAACTCAATCTGGGAAATAACCTTGTCGATACCGCTGCCGCGCTCCTCGCAAATCCGGAAACGGCGCATCAAAGAGGCAATGCCGTCGTTGCGCGATTTCGGCGGCGTATCGACGAAACGCTGGGTATCCACCAACGGCTCGCCGGGATTGGTGATCTCGATGCGGTCATCGAAAAGTTCCACCATCGGTCCCGCGCCGCTGACAAAAAAATCCTGGTGAATCAGCGCGTTCGCCACCAGTTCGCGCACTGCCAATTCGGGAAACATCGGCATAGTCTTGCGCAACGCCTGGCCGATGATCTCATTGGATGGCAACAGCCCATTTACATAGCCGACAAGGCTTTCAAAACCGGCGGCATAACCCTTGCCGAACACCTGCTCTTTCCCGCCATCGGTACGGCTATTGCCATGGTACTGAATCACCCGCATCGCTTTGCGTTTCAGCACGACGAAATCATCCAGCCGCTTGGCAAACAGAATCGCCCCCAGATTGGCGATATTCCAGCCGCCCGCCTCGCAAGGCACGATCAGCTTATCATCTTCCAGCGCCGCCAGAATTCCGCTACGATTTTCCGGCAAGGGACACTCCAGTAGATCAAAATAGGCTGGGTAGTCGAGCAGTCTAAGCACCTCCTCCGCGCTCGCGCGCTCCATCGCGATGCTGCCCTCGAAAGGCGCCTTGTCGAACAGCCGCCACAAGGCGCGCTCTTTCTCGGGGAAATCCTTGAGGCGTTTTTTATAGGAACCCACGCGAATGAACTCCTGCCCCTGGAACTGCACCGGCTGGCGATAAGCCCGCTCGACCTCCAGCATCACCACCGGCAACCCGTCTACCGTTACCTCGAAAAAACGGAAATGAATCTTCGGCGCCAGCGAGCGGAGCAGCCAGTTTTCCAGTTCCTCGTTGCCGACCTTGGCGGTAGTGGGAGAAAAACGGGTGCCGACTACCGCGTGGCCGGCATCGGCGACGCCCCACACCAGGTAGGCGAAAGCCTTCCCCGCCAGCGCCGCCGAATTGGCCAACGCCGACAGGTATTCGCCGATCTGCTGCGGTTCGGCGTCGTTTTCCTTGAACTCCGCCCACTCGGTTTCCTGGGGTAGCTTGCAAAGCTCGCGCACCAGACTGACGAGGTAATCGGTGGTACGGTCGGTAGTCATGCAGTTTCCTCCACGCCATCCTCGCTTCCGATCAGGAACAGGCGCGGTTGCCCGGCAATGCGCGCGGCGAAACTGTCCGCTTCGCCTCGCTTGCGCCGCCATTCGGCGGGCGTCATCAAGGTCGGATTGATGGGGCGCGCCAGTTGCGCCTCCGCCGTCTGCAAAGCTTCATACAGCGCGGCATAATCCAGTTCCTCGGCGATCACCAGCAAGTCGATGTCGCTGGCGGCACGCTCCTCGCCGCGCGCCACCGAGCCGTAGACGAAGGCCGCCGCGATCTTCTCCGCCAGCGGCGCCAGCGCCTCCTGCAAGTGTAAGGCCAGGCCGACGCTCTTGCGGATCAGCCCGGCCAATTCGGCGAAAACCGGCGAAGCCGGATTGGCCTGGTAATACTTCTGGTTGCCCACCTTCTCCACCGTCACCAACCCGGTTTGCGCCAGGCGCGTCAGCAGCCGGTGTACCGCCCCGGTACCGGACCCGGCCAGACGGATCACCTCGCCGCTCTGAAAGCGCCGCCCCGGCTGCCCAAACAGCAACCCCAGCACGCGCTGCTGCACCGGCGTGAACAACACGTCGGCCAGCGATGCCGCCGCCAGGGGCAGAGCGGAAATCCCATTCTTCATTCCCATAACGGGAACAATCCTACCCAAATCGGGAACGACCGGCAAGGGCATCGCATTCATGCCTCGGCCAGTTCATCGGCGGAATCTTCCGGCTCCGCCAATTCCGGCTCGCCTGCGGGCGCTTCCTCCACCTCCGGCAGGCGCGCGGCGGCCTCGCGCACGTCGAGCTTGCCGGTAACCACGTCGGCGATCAGGCGAGTGCGGTATTCGCGCAGGAGGGTGGTTTCGCGTTCCGTCGTTTTTATTGTTGAGATTAATGGCAGTATCTGTTCGGAGCAATGCTGAACAATTGCTGATTGCTCAGTGGCTGGGGCAACGGCAATCGCAATTGACATCAACCGATCCTTTGTCAGTTTTGGTTGTGCAGCCCCCGATATCCATGGCTGGTAATTTAGCGTCTCCATGTAGCCTGCCATGTATTCCAATTTGCAGCTTTTCGGCTTTAGGATATGAGCGTGGTTATTAACCCAAAATTTCCCTCTAGCGATAATTGCCAAAGGCAGATTCCGCAATATGAGATTTGCGCCGTCCTCGGCAATCAAAAGAAGGTCATCATCGAACAGAAAATCGTCTACCTTGTCGATTATTCCTGAGGCACCGTAGTAGTCATATTGCCGGGATATCATCCCACCACGCTCCACTGAACTTAATGGGATGCGGCGTGGATTCAAGCAGGTGAACTGATCCTTCACGCGACAAACTTCCCAATGCTCCGGAATCTGCCCCAGCCAGGGGATGCCGGAATCCTTGAGCGGCACATCGTGGTCGAGGCCGCGCGTGACGGCGCAGTGGATGATGGCCTGCTTCTGTTCGTTCAGCAGCGCGATGGTCTTGCGCTTGGCGCGGATCGCCTTGTCCAGCCGCCGGGTAGCGTGGTCGAGGAAACGGACGATGGAGGTTTGTTCGTCGTGGGGTGGAAGGAATACCGGCATCCGCTTGAAATCCGCCCACTCCAGATTCTGGCGAAGGCCAGACCCCATGCCGTAGAACACCTTGCACAGGTCATAGGTGTTGAGCAGTTGATAACCAAATTCAGGGAGCACCGCCTCCGTGGTTTTCAGGCAGATGTAAGCCGAGGTAATTACTCCCCGATCCCTGACCATGCCGATTCTCAGGCTGGTTTTGTCGTTCTGAAGATCAGTGGAACGAATAACGATGTCACCCGGATTGACGATCTGATAAGTCTCGAAGGAATCGGGAACCAAGCCATGAAGTTTTTCCAGCGGCTTGGTAACTATGCGACCATAGCTGAGGGAAAGTACGCGCTTTTCCTGCAAGCCAGTGTTCTTGACCTCTTTCTCCCGAAATGCGGCGAAACCGGGAGCAGTCGTCCAGTGCCCCGGCACCCGCCCCAGCCAAGGCAAGCCGGAATCCTTGTATTCTGGATAAGGCTTGAGCCGCTCGATCATGCCAACGCTCTCCGCTTCGTAGGTCGGGTTAGCGTAGCGCAACCCGACGCTTCGCCCATTTTCGCGGCATCTGTCGGGTTACGGCCTGACGGCCTAACCCGACCTACGGACACGATCACGGCTTGCCCCCCAGCCCCAGCAGTTCGTCGAGCAGCCCTTCCGCTTCCCGCTCCACCGCCAGGATGTCGGCGCGGATTTCTTCCAGGGTGCGCAACGGCTGGGGTTTGTAGAAGTGGCGGGTGAAGCTGATTTCGTAGCCGATCCTGGTCTTGCTTGCGTCCACCCAGGCGTCGGGCGTGTAGGGCAGGACTTCGCGGCGGATGAAGGCGTCTATGCCGCCTATTTCCAGCAACGGCACTTGTTCGGTGTCGCGCAGGTCGGGGGCGGGTTCGTATTCGGCGAGTTTTCCCTCTCCCCTAGCCCCTCCCCCGCTTGCGGGGGAGGGGAACAGGCCGTGGAGGGGATCGGCTTTCAGCTTGCCGGGCTTGTGGAGTTTGGCGATCACCGGCGGGGCGGCTTCGTCGCGCCAGCTCACGGCCTTGTAGATTAACTTGACGTCGGCGGCACCGAGCTTGCGGCCGGCCTGTTTGAGAGCGGCCTCGACCTGCTCGCGGAACAGGTTGTGGTCGTCGAACACCTCACCGCCGAGCTGATCGCGCAGGAAAGACGCGGTCTCGACCAGCGCGGCATCGCGCGACCAGGTGGCGGGGTCGAGCAGTTTCTTTTTCTTCTTCTCCGGCAGGCCTTTCTTTGCGGGCGTATCTTCACCCTCATCCTCGGCCTCTTCTTCCGCGCCCCATTCGTTGAGGCGCTGTTCCAATTGCTTCTGGATGCCGCGGAAGTCGTTCACCAGAGCATCGCCGAATTCGTCGTAAAGCGCGGCGCGGATTTCGGCGTCGCCAGAGGCGAAGCGCAGCGTTTCGATGGCGGGTAGCGCGAGCTGGCTCTTGAGCCGCAGCGGGCGCTCGACCGTGACTTTCCAGTAGCCGAAGGCGGCATTGTCGAATATCTTGCTCTGCTCGCTTTCCTGGAATTCCAGATAGGTTCGGCAGATACGCGCGATGTCGTCTTCGCCGAGTTCGCAGTTTTTCTTGCCGAGGTTTTTGCGCAGCGGCTGGTACCACTGGGTGGCGTCGATCAACTGCACCTTGCCCTTGCGGTGTTCCGGCTTGCGGTTGGAAAGCACCCATACGTAGGTGGCGATGCCGGTGTTGTAGAAGAGGTTGAGCGGCAGGGCGACGATGGCTTCGAGCCAGTCGTTTTCGATCAGCCAGCGGCGGATGTTGCTCTCGCCCTGGCCGGCGTCGCCGGTGAACAGGCTGGAGCCGTTGTGCACCTCGGCAATGCGGCTGCCCAGCGGCGTCCCGTGGTTCATCTTGTGCGCCATGTTGGCAAGGAACAGCATCTGCCCGTCGCTGGAACGGGTCACCAGCGAGAGTTCTTCGCCCCGGTGCCGCACCTTGAAGCGCGGGTCGCGCATTTCTTCCTTGCCGCCCATGTCACCGAGGTCTTTTTTCCAACTCTTGCCGTAAGGCGGGTTGGCGAGCATGAAGTCGAATTCCTTGGCGGGAAAGGCATCGTGCGACAGCGTGCTCCACTCTGCGCCGCCGACGATGCCCTCGGCGTTTTCGCCTTCGCCCTTGAGCAGCATGTCGGCCTTGCAGATGGCGTAGGTTTCGGGGTTGATTTCCTGTCCGTGCAGGTGGGGCACGACTTTTTTCTTCCGTGCGTGGGCGATGTCCAGCAGGCGTTCCTCGGCCACGGTGAGCATGCCGCCGGTGCCGCAGGCGCAGTCGTAGAGCAGATACGAGCCGGATTCGATGCGCTCGGCGATGGGCAGGAAGATCAGGTCAGCCATCAGCTTGACGGCGTCGCGCGGCGTCCAGTGTTCGCCCGCCTCTTCGTTGTTGTCTTCGTTGAAACGGCGCACCAGTTCCTCGAACACTGTGCCCATGGCATGGTTGTCCACGGCGGCGGGCGAGAGGTCGATGTCTGGGGCAAGGAATTTTTCGATCAGCGTGCCCAGCGCGTCCGCCTTGGACAGCGTGGGTATCTGGTTGCGGAACTTGAAGTTCTCCAGGATTTCCTGGACGTTAGGCGAGAAGCCGTCGAGATAGGCCTCGAAGTCGGCTCGCAAGGCTTGCTGGCTGCCCCGGTTGCGCAAGTCGCGCAGGGTAAATTTCGATGTGTTGTAAAATGCTTGGCCGGCAGCTTTGCACAGCGCGGCGCGCTGCTCGGTGATGCCGGCATCGTCGAGCATTTTCTTGGTATCGAGCACCGCTTGCTTGGTCGGCTCCAGCACCGCGTCCATGCGCCGCAGCACGCACATCGGCAGGATTACATCGGGATACTTGCCGCGCTTGAAGAGGTCGCGCAGCACGTCGTCGGCGATACCCCAGATGAAGGAAACGATTTTGTTGTGGGTGGCTTGATCCATGGTCTTTCAGATTATCTTTTTCCGCCGCCGCTCGCTTTGAGCAGCACCCAATCCATGGCGCACTGCGGCAGGATGCGTTTCAAAAAAGCGAACAGATGGGTAGGTATGGTGACCGCGTAGCGCGCCTTGGGATGACGGCTCTCCAGGGCGTGGATGACTTTTTCCAGTACCGCTTCCGGCGGAAGAGTGAAAGGAGCCGCCGGGCCGGGCTTTTCCAGGCGGCGCTCCATGGCCAGGTATTTTTCCCGGTGCACGCTGTGCTCGGCGTCGATGTTGCGCTTGTAGGCCTCGTAGGCATTGGCGCGGAAGCGGCTCTCGATCGGCCCCGGCTCGATCAGGCTGACGTGGATGCCGCTGCCCGCCAGTTCCAGCCGCAAGGTGTCGGTGATGCCCTCGATGGCGAATTTGCTGGCATTGTAGGCGCCGCGGTAAGGCATGGCGGCGAAGCCCAGCACCGAGCTGTTCATGACGATGCGGCCATGCCCTTGGGCGCGCATGACGGGAATCACCAGGTTGGTCAGTTCCAGCGTGCCGAACAGATTGGTCTCGAACTGTTCGCGCAGCACTTCGCGGCGCAGATCTTCCACCGCCCCCGGCTGGCCGTAGGCGCCGTTGTTGAACAGGGCGTCGAGGCGACCGCCGCAGCGCGCCAGCACTTCCGCCACGGCCTGGTGGATGGAGGCGGAATCGGCCAGGTCGAGCGGCAAACTTTCCAGCCCCATGGCCTGCAATTTTTGCAGGTCTTCCGCCTTGCGCGCCGTGGCGAACACCCGATAGCCGCGCTTGGCCAGGCCTGCGGCGACGCACAGGCCGATGCCGCTGGAGCAGCCGCTGATAAGGATGGCCTTCTGGCACACGTTATGCTGGGTCATTATTCGGAAGCATCAAGTTTTCATGCGCGGCGTCGATATATTTTACACGGTGCTCTACATTGCCAAGGAGAAACATCATGGGAAAAGAAGACATGATCCGGCGGCTGCTGAGGGAAATCGAGTCCGAGTTTTCCTGCGCGCTGCGTCACGGACGTATCGACCACAACCAGTTCAACCAGGCCATCAAAAACGAAACGGCTCATCTCCGCGAAAAAAGCTACAGCGAAATCGAGGAACTTTACTACACGGCCGCAGCCTGATTCGCCGCCGCTCGGCGAGCGGGCAAAGGAAATGAGATCGTGTCCGCGCTCGCGCGGATACGGCGTCAACAACCGGGGCGTTTATTTCACCACTTTGAGCTGGGGCTTGCCGCGCGGCGGGGCGGGCGGCTCCCCGGAAGGCGGAGGAGCCTCCGTCCCGGCATCATCCAGGGCTTCCTTGGGAAAGGACAACCCCTGGCCATTTTCCCTGGCGTAGATGCCGATCACGTTCGCCACCGGCACCTCGATCTGCCGCGATGCCCCGCCGAAGCGCGCGGAAAACTCGATCATCTCATTCCCCATCAACAGATTGCGGGTCGCGCCGGAACCGATGTTGAGGACGATTTCGCCGTCCTTGACGAACTCCATCGGCACCCGCGCCCGGCGATCCACCGCCACCGCGAGGTAAGGGGTAAAGCCGCTGTCGGCGCACCATTCGTAAATGGCGCGGATCAGATAGGGCTTGGTGGGCAGACCGTCGCTCATGGTGGATGGCGTTATTTGCGCATCGCCTTTTCGGATGCCGTCATCGCCTCGATGAAAGCTGGACGCCCAAACAACCGTTCGCCATATTTCAGCAGCGGTGCGGCCTGTTTCGGCAGGACGATGCCGTAATGGTCGAGACGCCACAACAGCGGCGCGATGGCCACGTCGAGCATGGAGAATTCCTCGCCCAGCATGAATTTCTGCTTGGCGAACAGCGGCGCCAGTTGCGACAGATTGTCGCGGATCGTGACGCGCGCCTTGTCGGCGGCTTTCTGGGTGCCGCTTTCGATCGCTTCGACATGGCTGAACAATTCATGCTCGAAACGATGCAGGAACAGGCGAGTGCGACCGCGCATCACCGGGTCGGCCGGCATCAACTGGGGATGAGGAAAACGCTCGTCAATGTATTCGTTGATGATGTTGGCCTCGTGCAGGATCAAATCCCGCTCCACCAGCACCGGCACCTTGTTGTAGGGATTCATCACCGCCAGGTCTTCTGGCTTGTTGTGGATGTCCACGTCGATGATCTGGAAGTCCATCCCTTTTTCGAACAGCACGATACGGCAGCGTTGGCTGAATGGACAGACGGTACCGGAATATAAGGTCATCATGGTTCTAACTCTCTTTCTCTTCGGCGCTTTCTCGCGGTATGACGGGAAGGCAAACGGGGACGGGCTATGCGCCCGTCCCCGTCAAGCTTGCTTTTTGTACTGCCAATTACTGCCGGAAGGTCAGTGTATGTCCTTCCAGTACTCCTTCTTCAACATATAGGACACCACGCCCAAGGCGCCCAGCATCAGCAGGACGAAGATGCCGATGATGGGGCGCTTGGCCTTGACCGGCTCACCCATGAACACCAGGTAGTTGACCAGATCGGCCGCCATCGCGTCATATTCGGCGGGGGTCATCTTGCCCGGCTTTTCCAGCACCAGCTTGCCGGTGTGGTCGTCCTTGCCTTCATGCTTCAGCACTTGCTCGCCTTGCAGTTCGTAAAGGACGTGCGGCATGCCGACCTTGTCGAAGGCCACGTTGTTCCAGCCGGTTGGGCGGCTGTCGTCACGGTAGAAGCCACGCAGATAGGTATACAGCCAGTCCGCGCCGCGCGAGCGGGAAATCACGGAAAGATCGGGCGGGTTGGCGCCGAACCATTCCTTGGCATCCTTCTTGTCGAGCGCCACCTTCATCAGGTCGCCGACCTTGGCGCCGGTCAGGATCAGGTTGTCCTTGATCTGCTCTTCGGTCAAGCCGATGTCCTGCAAGCGGTTGTAGCGCATGTAGGCGGCGCTGTGGCAGTTCAGACAATAGTTGACGAAGGTCTTGGCGCCGCGCTGCAACGAGGCGTCGTCGCCCAGGTTGACCGGAGCCTTGTCGAGATGCACGCCGCCCGAGGCGAAGGCCGCGGCCGAAGCCAGCATGCCCAGCAGGAGCAGACCTTTTTTAGCGATATTCAGCGTATTCATTATCCAGTTACCCTTTCCGGTTCCGGTTTGCATTTGGCGTTATCCAGCTTGGTGTACCACGGCATTGCAAAGAAGAATGCGAAGTAAACCACGCTCAAAATCTGGGCGAACAGGGTGTACAGCGGGGTTGCCGGCTGCACGCCGAGCCAGCCCAGGCCAACGAAGCTGACGATGAAGGCGGTCAAGGCATACTTGAAGATCGGGCCGCGATAGCGGATCGACTTGACCTTGCCCTTATCCAGCCACGGCAGGAAGAACAGCACCACCACCGCCGCGCCCATGGCGATCACGCCCCACACCTGGGTGCCGGCGAACGACGGCACGGCGCGCAGGATCGCGTAGAAGGGGGTGAAGTACCACACCGGGGCGATATGCTCGGGGGTCTTGAACGGATCGGCGGGAATGAAGTTGTTGTCTTCGATGAAGTAGCCGCCCATTTCCGGGGCGAAGAACACGATGGCGAAGAACACCATCAGGAACACCACCACGCCGACGATGTCCTTCACCGTGTAATACGGATGGAAGGGAATGCCGTCCAGCGGAATGTGTGTGACCGGATCCTTGTTCTTCTTGATCTCGATGCCGTCGGGGTTGTTCGAGCCGACTTCGTGCAGGGCGATGATGTGGGCGATCACCAGGAACACCAGCACCAGCGGAATCGCAATCACGTGGAAGGCGAAGAAGCGGTTGAGGGTGGCGTCGGAGATCACGTAGTCGCCGCGGATCCATACCGACAGATCGGGACCGATCACGGGAATCGCGTTGAACAGGTTGACGATCACCTGGGCGCCCCAGTAGGACATCTGCCCCCAGGGAAGCAGGTAGCCGAAGAAGGCTTCGGCCATCAGCGCCAGGTAGATGAGCATGCCGAAAATCCACAGCAGTTCGCGCGGACCACGGTAGGAACCATACATCAGAGCGCGGAACATGTGCAGATAGACCACCACGAAGAACATCGAGGCGCCGGTCGAGTGCATGTAGCGGATGATCCAGCCGCCCGGCACGTCGCGCATGATGTATTCGACCGAGGCGAAGGCCATTTCGGCGTCCGGCTTGTAGTTCATGGTCAGGAAAATACCGGTGACGATTTGGATGACCAGCACCAGCAGCGCCAGCGAGCCGAAGAAGTACCAGAAGTTGAAATTCTTCGGAGCATAGTATTCGGAAAGATGTTCCTTCCACAGCTTGGACAGCGGGAAACGGTCGTCCACCCACCCCAGGAGGTTAATCAAGCTATTCATTTATCAGGCTCCCTTGCTGTCTTCGCCGATCAACAGGCGAGTGTCGCTAATATACTTGTGAGGGGGGACTTCCAGATTGGTCGGCGCGGGAACGTCCTTGTAGACGCGGCCGGCCAAGTCGAACTTGGAACCGTGGCACGGGCAGAAAAAGCCGCCGGGCCAGTCGCTGCCCATGTCTGGCGCCCCGACATCCTTGCGGAAGGTCGGCGAACAACCCAGGTGGGTACAGATGCCGACCAGCACCGAAATATTCGGCTTGATCGAACGCCCTTCGTTCTTGCAATAATCCGGCTGCTGGTTGGCATCCGACTTCGGATCGGCCAGCTTGTCGTCGTGCTTGACCAGCAAATCCATCATCTCCGGGCTGCGGTTCACCACCCACACCGGCTTGCCGCGCCACTCCACGTTGAGCAGCATGCCCGGCTCGACCTTGCTGATATCCACCTCGACCGGCGCACCGGCTGCCTTGGCACGTTCGCTCGGGAACATGCTCAGCACAAAAGGCACCGCTCCCACGACCGCCGCTGCACCACCGACTACGGAGGTGGCTGCGATCAGGAACCGCCGTTTGCTGCGATCCACTGTTTTTTCACTCATATCCTGATATCCCCAATGACGGAAATTTTGAAAAACAAAACTCCGCGATTGTACCGAATTCCCCAGGGAAATTTAACCCGTTCATCCAAAAATCCTAATATTCCACCATAAACAAATTCTATACGTGCCGCCGACAAAGGCGTTCCGGCTTGCCGGGGGAAGAACAGCGGATGTCCGCATCATCTTTAAACCCGGACAATCCATTAGGCGGTTCTTCGATACCATTCAGGCCGGACTGGGGATTTCCATATAATGGTGTTCGATGCCAAACCGTCCCGCCAGATGCTCGCCCAGCGCCTGAACGCCGTAACGCTCGGTGGCGTGGTGGCCGGCGGCGATGAAGGCGACGCCGGTTTCGCGCGCCAGATGGACGTGCCGCTCGGAAATCTCGCCGCTGAGGAATGCATCGGCGCCGAGCCGCACCGCTTCCTCGAAATAATCCTGCCCGCCGCCGCTGCACCAGGCCACCCGGCGAATCGGCCGAGCCGCATCCCCGATCACCAGCGGCGGCCTATCCAGCGAAGCCGCCACCCATGCCGCCAGCCCCGCCAGCGTTTGCGGCTCTATCGTCCTTCCATGGAAAGCGATGCCCTGCTCGCCGAAACAGCCGCCCGTCTCGAACCCCAACAGCGCCGCCAGTCGAGCGTTGTTGCCCACCTGCGGATGGGCGTCGAGCGGCAAATGATAGGCGAGCAGACTGACGCCGTGGCGCAGCAGCCATTCCAGGCGGGCGCGCTTGACGCCGACAACGCGCGCATCCTCGCCCTTCCAGAACCAACCATGGTGCACCAGCACCGCGTCGGCGCCCGCCGCCACCGCTGCCTTGAGCAATTCCAGACTGGCGGTGACGCCGCTCACCAGCTTGCGGATTTCGGATTTTCCTTCCACCTGCAAACCGTTCGGACAATAATCACGGAAACGATCGACTTCCAGCAGTTGCCCGGTATAATTTTCCAATTCCTTCAACAACATTTTCACCTCCGAAACCATGCGTCGCCTCTGGCTAATCTTCTCACAAACCGCCACCATCAGTCTTGCGGCGCTGTTCGCCATTTCCGTGCTCAAGCCGGAATTGCTGCCGTGGCGCGGCAATTCCGTGGTAACGCTGCACGAAACACCCCCCGGCACGGCCATTCCGATGGCCGCCTCGTACAGCGGCGCGGTGAAAAAAGCCATGCCCTCGGTGGTCAACATCTTCACCAGCAAGGAAGTCGCCGCGCCGCGCCACCCCCTGATGGACGACCCGCTGTTCCGCCGGTTTTTCGGCGACCGCCTGGAGTCGCGCCCGCAACGCGCCTCCAGCCTGGGTTCCGGGGTCATCGTCAGCCCCCAGGGCTATATCCTGACCAACCACCATGTCGTCGAGGCCGCCGACGAAATCGAGGTGGCGCTCGCCGACGGACGCAAGACCGCGGCGCGCATCGTCGGCACCGACCCGGATACCGACCTGGCGGTGGTCAAGATCGACCTGCCCGACCTTCCCGCCATCACCTTCGGCCACGCCGAGCAGGTCCAGGTGGGCGACGTGGCGCTGGCCATCGGCAACCCCTTCGGCGTCGGCCAGACCGTCACCTCGGGCATCGTCAGCGCGCTCGGACGCAGCCATCTGGGCATCAACACCTTCGAGGATTTCATCCAGACCGATGCCGCCATCAACCCCGGCAACTCGGGCGGTGCGCTGGTGGACGCCGCCGGCAACCTGATCGGGGTCAACAGCGCCATCTATTCGCGCAGCGGCGGCTCGCAGGGCATCGGCTTCGCCATCCCGGTCAGCCTCGCCCGGCAGGTGATGGAGCAGATCATCCAGCACGGCAGCGTGGTGCGCGGCTGGATCGGCGTGGAAGTCCAGGAAATCACCCCGGAACTGGCGGAATCGTTCAACCTGCCGAGAGACGGCGGGGTCATCATCGCCGGCGTGCTCAACGGCGGCCCGGCTGACCGCGCCGGGGTCAAGCCCGGCGACATCCTCGCCGAGATCAACGGCGCTCCGGTCGCCGATTCCGCCACCATGCTGAGCCAGATCGCCGCCCTGCCGCCCGGCAAGGCCGCCACGCTAAAAGTCGTCCGCAACCGAACCCAGACCAAGCTGCAAGTCGTCATCGGCAAGCGCCCGAAGATGCGGCAGAGCGAGTGATAAAAGCCGTCGAGGGTTATAAACAGTCGAGAATAGAGAGTTGTGAGTAAAACCGCCGCGCCGCCCCGCTCTCTACTTCCGCCCCATAACTCACCCGCGCGGATGATGCTTCGCGTGTAGCTGTTTGAGGCGCTCGCGCGCCACGTGGGTATAGATTTGCGTGGTGGAAATGTCGGCGTGGCCGAGCAGCATCTGCACCACGCGCAAATCGGCGCCGTGGTTGAGCAGGTGGGTGGCGAAGGCATGGCGCAGGGTATGCGGCGACAGCGCCTTGAGCACCCCGGTCTGTTTGGCGCGGCGCTTGAGCAAATACCAGAATGCCTGGCGCGTCATCGCCTCGCCGCGCTGGGTGACGAACAAGGCATCGCTGGCGCGCCCGGCAAGCAGCGGCGGCCGAGCTTCCCCCAGGTAGCGAGCGATCCAGCCGCAGGCCTCCTCGCCCAGAGGCACCAGGCGCTCCTTGCCGCCCTTGCCCATGACCCGCACCACCCCCAT
The DNA here is from genome assembly GCA_964505475.1 of uncultured Sulfuricella sp. Taxonomy (GTDB): domain Bacteria; phylum Pseudomonadota; class Gammaproteobacteria; order Burkholderiales; family Sulfuricellaceae; genus JAGXQV01. The sequence goes on from CAZDIJ010000007.1 coordinate 16,343, forward strand.
GTCCAGGCTGACCTCGGCGGTTTTCAGCCCAACCAGTTCCGAGACCCGCAGGCCGGTGGCATACAGCGTTTCCAGCATGGCCTTGTCGCGCAAGCCCAACAAGTCTTCCGCCGGTATCGCCAGCAACAGTTCAACGTCGGTTTCGCTGAGATTTTTCGGCAGGGGACGCAATTGTTTCGGGGCGGCGATCTGCAAGGTCGGATCGCCGGCGGTCAGGCCGGCGCGCAACAGGTAGCGGTAGAAACGCTTGAGGCTGGAGAGTTCGCGGCTGGCGGTGCTCGACCGGGTTTTCACCACCTGGAACTGGTGCTGCAAATAGGCTTCCACGTCACCCTGGACGGCCTCGGGCAGGTCGGCCTTGCCGCGCGCCCGCTCCAACCAGTCGGCGAAATGGCGCAAATCGCTGCGATAGCTGCCGAGAGTGTTGCGCGCCAGGCCGTCCTCCAGCCACAAGGCATCGCAGAAGGCGTCAAGCAGATCGTCGTTCCGCTTGCTCATGACGCAACAGCCAGCGCTTGATGTCGAGCGGGTCGCCGCTGCCGTGCCCCATGAAACCGCCCAGCCCATCCTTCGCCACCACGCGATGGCAGGGAATGACGATGGGGATCGGATTGGCGCCGCATGCCTGCCCCACCGCGCGTGGCGCGGAATCGAGGCGCCGCGCCAGTTCGCCGTAGGTCAGCGGTTCGCCGGGCGGGATGGCGCACAGCGCCTGCCATACCCTTTGACGAAACGGGGTGCCCAGCACGCTCAGAGGCAAATCGAAGGCGAACCGGGAATCGGCGAGATAGGCGGCAAGCTGCTCACATACCCGCGCCGTGAAGGCGTCACACGGCGGCTGGAGCGGCGTTCCGGGAGGCAGGAAGTCGATCCCGGTCAGGCATTCCCGCGCCGTGCGTATGCCCAGAACGGCGAAGGGGGCTGAGAATAGCGCTTGATAGGTCATTTGAACAACTCCCCAAGTTGACGCCGCGCATCTTCCGCCATGCCGGCGCGCAGCAAACTGTCGGCAGCCAGCCGCCGCGCGCCGGAGCCGCCGGAGCGCAGATAATACTCCGCGGCGCGCCCGTGCTCGTTACGCGCCGCCGCCGCTTGGCCGAAGGCGAGGTAAATTTCGCTCTGGCGGCTACCTTCCCCCGGCGGCAACTGCTCCAGCAGCACCGTCTCCGCCCGCTCATCTCCCGAGAACAGGCGCACCGCCGCCGCATCCAGATTGGCGGACAGCAGCAGCGCCGCCAACCGCCCGCGCGCCGTGGCGCGGATGCCGTCAGCCGTGGCATGGCGCACCAGGTAAGCGAACAAGGCGCGCGCCGTCAGCGGCGAAGATAGCGCGGCATCGACGGCGAGATCAAGCCAGTCGGTTTCCTCGCCGATCAGCAACTGCACGCGGTTGGCCTCGGCCAATGCCAATTCGTCATAAGCCCGCCACAGCGCCTCGGCATCCGCGCCGAAGAGGCTCGCGCGCGCGGCGCGCGGCAGGTTGAGTTGATGTTCCAGCGCCTCGATCCGCAACGCCGGAGTCTTGCGCAGGGCGGCGGCCTGGGCGATGACCGACCACCAGGCATAAGTTTCCCTGTCGCCCGGTTTTGAAGAAACCGGCGCCATCTTGAGGGCTTTCCTGGCGCCCTTGGCCGCTTCCGGCGGCGGCGAGTCGAGCGCCACCCACGCCACCGCGATCGCCGCATCCGGTGTGATCGTCCGTGCTTTCAGGCGCAGCAGCAACTTGAGCGGACTCGCCTCGTCGAGCCGGGGCAACCAATTGGCGGCCTCGGCGAGGCCGCCGGCGAGCAGCAACTGTTCGGCGAATCTTGCTGTTTCGTCCTGAGCGGTCGCCGGGTAGTCCTGGCGGAAACGCAGCATGGCAAGGTAGGCCGCATCCGGCCTTCGCTGCGCCAAATAGCCGTCGATCACCAGGCGGCGCGCATCCTTCAGTTGCCCTTCGTCCAGTTCGGCGCTCCACAGCCATTTCGCCAGGAAGCGGCGCGCCAGCGGCGGATCGTCCCGTCGCAAGGCGGCCAACGCCAGCGGGCGGTAGGCGCCCAGCGCCTGCTGCGGAATTTCCCCCGGCAAGCGGGCATGGCGCCGCATCACCTCCTCGTCGCGCCCCAGGTCGGCCAGCAGGGACAGGCGCAAGGCTTCCCACTGCCACCACTGCGGCGAACCGGCCTGCGCCGGCTGGTCGCGCTCGACGCGGGCAAGCGCCAATTGCGGAGCGCCGCTGCGCGCCAGTTGCGCGGCGAGATCGAAGGAAGCGTCGGCACGGGACGCGCCGGCCAATGCAACGAACAGCAGCACGGATATTGAAACACACCGCCGAACAATTCCCGGCAAATGCGCGCATCCCCTCCCTTGCCCGCGTAGCGTGCGGGGGAGTGATAGGGCGGCGTTTACTGAAAATAGTTCAGAGGCATATATTGAAATGGGTTTCATGGCGCCATTCTATCAGGCCGTGGAAATAGAAAAAGCCGCCCGTTGCGGAGCGGCTTTTTCGTGCCGGACGGCGCGCCGGATTATTCGGCGGCGGCGGGGGCGGCGGCAGGCTTGGTGCGCGCCACCAGCTTTTCCTTGATGCGCGCCGACTTGCCGGAACGCTCGCGCAAATAGTAGAGCTTGGCGCGGCGCACGTCGCCGCGGCGCTTCAGCTCGATGCTGGCGATGGACGGCGAATAGGTCTGGAAAGTCCGCTCGACGCCCTCGCCCGAGGAAATCTTGCGCACGATGAAGGAGGAGTTGAGGCCGCGGTTGCGCTTGGCGATCACCACGCCTTCGTAAGCCTGCAAACGCTCGCGCGTACCTTCCTTCACCTTTACTTGCACCACCACGGTGTCGCCGGGGGCGAACTCGGGGATGGTCTTGCCCAGGCGGGCGATTTCTTCCTGCTCCAGTTGTGCGATCAAATCCATTTGAAACTCCTTGCTTCGTTAGTTATTGGCATCCTGTTCCTGCTCCAGCCGAAATTCGGCCAGCAGCCCGGATTCCTCTTTTGTCAACTGACGGGCGTCCAACAAATCCGGCCGCCTCAGCCAGGTTCTGCCCAGCGATTGCTTCAAACGCCACTTCGCAATCTGGGCATGGTGGCCGGACATCAGGACATCCGGCACACCTTCACCCCGATACACCTCGGGACGGGTGTAATGGGGGCAATCCAGCAAACCATCGACGAACGAGTCCTGCGCCGCCGAATCGGCATCGCCCAGCGCGCCGGGCAATTGCCGCACCAGGCAATCGAGCAGCACCATCGCCGCCAGTTCGCCGCCGGACATCACAAAATCGCCCAGCGAAATCTCTTCATCCACTTCGCGCCGCAGCAGGCGCTCGTCGACGCCTTCGTAGCGGCTCGCCAGGAGCACCAGCCCCGGCTGTTGCACCAGCTCCATCACCACCGCGTGGGTGAGCGGGCGGCCTTGCGGCGACAGGTGGATCACCCTGGGCGATGCCACGCCGCTCTCGGCCTGCTTCTCTTTCGCCGCGTGTATCGCTTTTTCCAGCGGCTCCGCCAGCATCACCATCCCCGGCCCGCCGCCGTAAGGGCGGTCGTCGATGGTGCGGTAATTATCCGTGGTGAAATCGCGCGGGTTCCACAAACGCAATTGGTACAGACCGCGTTCCAGCGCCCTGCTCGTCACCCCATACCGGGTGATCGCATCGAACATCGGCGGAAACAGGGTAACGATGTCGAATTGCTTGGCGCTCATGGAAAACACCAATCCACAAGCGCCTCCCTCACCCCTGCCCTCTCCCGCCCGCGGGCGAGGGGGACAAGGTGTCGCTGCGCGGCCTTCATATCAGTAATCCGCACCCCAATCCACGCGCACCTGGCCGCCGGCGACATCCACCTCGATCACGTACTGGGCGATGAAGGGAATCAGGCGTTCCTGGCCGTTTTGCACCACCAGCACGTCGTGGGCGCCGGTTTCGAGCAGGCCGCCGACCGTACCCAGCGCCTCGCCCTGCAAATTCACTACCGCCAGCCCGATCAGATCGGACCAGTAATACTCATTCTGTGCCGTGTCCGGCAACTCGTCGCGCGGCACCGCGACCTGGCTGCCCTTGAGGGCAGCGGCGGCATCACGGTCGTCGCAGCCTTCCAGTTTGGCAACCAGGGTTGCGCCGTGGGCATTGCAGACATCCACCGCAATCTCGCGCCAGCTTTTGCCGTCGCCCAGCCACCAGCGGGGAAAATCCGCCAGGCCGTCGATTTCCTCGGTAAACGGCTGGATCTTGACCCAGCCCTGCACGCCGAACGGGGCGGCGATGCGCCCCATCACCACCAGATTATCAGGCGGCGGCACGCTTGACGATTTTCGCCACGGCGTCGCTCAACTGCGCGCCCTGACCCTGCCAGTAAGCCAGACGCTCATTGTTGAGACGCACGGATTCCTGGCCTTCGTTGGCGACCGGGTTGTAGAAACCCACGCGCTCGATGAAACGGCCATCGCGGCGATTGCGGGAATCGGTAACCACCACATTGAAGAACGGGCGCTTCTTGGCGCCGCCACGAGCAAGTCGAATCACTACCATGTTTTTGACCCTTAACTAAAAACGCAATCTAAAAAGGCGATGATTCTACGACAGATTCACCTTTTCTGGCAAGGAATAACGCACCCTTGATTTACAACGCCGCCTAACGCATCCCCGGCAGCATGCCCTTCATGCCGCGCATCATCTTGGCCATGCCGCCGCCTTTGGACATCATCTTCATCATTTTCTGCATCTGCTCGAACTGGTTGAGCAAACGGTTGAGTTCCTGCACCTGCACCCCGGAACCGGCGGCGATGCGGCGCTTGCGCGAGGCCTTGAGGATGGCCGGGTTGCGCCGTTCCTCGGGGGTCATCGAGTTGATGATGCCCTCGACGCGGTTGATCGCCTTGTCGTCGACCTGCTGGCCGGCGGCGGCCTGCGACAACTGCGCCGGCAGCTTGTCCATCAGGGCGGAGAGGCCGCCCATCTTCTTCATCTGCTGCATCTGCGCCTTGAAGTCCTCCAGGTCGAAGCTCTTGCCCGACTTGAGCTTCTTCGCCAGCTTGACCGCTTCTTCCTGATCGACGCCGCGCTGCGCCTCCTCGATCAGCGACAGCACGTCGCCCATGCCGAGGATGCGCGAGGCCATGCGCTCGGGGTGGAACGCTTCCAGGCCGTTGAGCTTTTCGCCGACGCCGGCGAACTTGATCGGCTTGCCGGTGATGTGGCGCACCGACAGCGCCGCGCCGCCGCGGGCGTCGCCGTCCAGCTTGGTGAGCACCACGCCGGTGAGCGGCAGCGCCTCGTTGAAGGCGCGCGCGGTGTTGACGGCATCCTGTCCCTGCATGGCGTCGACCACGAACAGGGTTTCGACGGGCTTGACGGCGGCATGGAGGCGCTTGATCTCGTCCATCATCGCCTCGTCGATGTGCAGACGGCCGGCGGTATCGACGATCAGCACGTCGTGGAAATGCTTGTCGGCATAGTCCAGCGCGGCCAGGGCGATCTTGTCCGCGCCGTCGCTGGCGGGGGCGTCGTAATACTCGATGTCGAGCTGCTTGGCGAGCGCCTTCAATTGCTCCATGGCGGCGGGACGGTAGACGTCGCAGCTCGCCAGCAGGACTTTTTTCTTCTGCTCGCGCAAAATCTTCGCCAGCTTGCCGCAGGTGGTGGTCTTGCCGGCGCCCTGCAAGCCCGCCATCAGGATCACTGCCGGCGGCTTGGCGGCGAGATTGAGGGCGGCGTTGTGCTCGCCCATCAGCACGGTCAATTCCTGGTGCACCACGCCGATCAGCGCCTGCCCCGGCGTCAGGCTGGCCAGCACCTCCTGGCCAAGGGCGCGTTCCTTGACGTGAGAGATGAAGTCCTTCACCACCGGCAGCGCCACGTCGGCTTCCAGCAGCGCCATGCGCACCTCGCGCAGGGCATCCTGAATGTTGGTTTCGGTCAGGCGCGCCTGGCCGCGCAGTTGTTTCATCACGCCGGCGAGGCGGCTGGTCAGATTGTCGAACATGGGGTTCCTTGGTTCAGAGGCTAAGGATCAGGGGCTAGAGGATAGAAAGCCCTCCCGGCGCAAAGCGCCGGACAAGACCTTCCAGTCTCTACCCCCTAGTCCCTAGCCCCTCATAATTGGTGTAAACTGGCGCCAACAAAAGTCGATAGTTTAACCCACAATGCCCGGTTTCCTCTCCTACCTCCTGGTCGCCCTGCTCTATGCCGCGCTGGGCTGGTATTTCCGGCGTGCCTTCGTTCCCACCGGAAATACGCAATCCCCGGCACTGCCCTCCTGGACGCGCCTGGCGGCCATCCCGCCGCTCGCCTTGCACGGCTGGCTGCTGTTCCAGGCGCTGTTCGTCGGTGCGGGACTCAATCTCGGGGTCGGCAACGCGGTGCTGGCGATCGCCTGGCTGACCGTGCTGGTGTACTGGCTGGCGAGTTTCCACTACCCGCTGGAAGGGCTGCAAATGCTTGTCCTGCCCGCCGCCGCCGCCTGCCTGCTGATCGCCGCCGCGCTGCCGGATGCCCATCCCCTGACGCACACCGAACTGCCTGTGTTCAAGGCGCACCTGTTGGTTTCCCTGCTCGCCTACAGCCTGTTCACCATCGCCGCGCTGCACGCCCTGCTGATGGCGTTGACCGAGCACCGCCTGCACGACCACATGCTGCCGAAGCTGTTGCGCAACCTGCCGCCGCTGCTGACCATGGAAAACCTGCTGTTCCGCATCATCGGCGCCGGTTTCGTCCTGCTCACCCTGGCGATCTTGAGCGGCATCCTGTTTTCCGAGGAACTGTTCGGCAAGGCGATGCAGATCAGCCACAAGACCCTCTTCGCCCTCCTGTCGTGGTGCATCTACGCCGCCTTGCTTGGGGGGCGCCACATTTACGGCTGGCGCGGCCGCACCGCCATCGTCTGGAGTCTGTCCGGCTTCGCCATGCTGGCGCTGGCCTATCTCGGCAGCAAGTTCGTGCTGGAAATCATCCTCCACCGCGGCGGTTAACGTGAAACTCGCGTAGCGAGCCATCGCCGGAACCTTGGCAGCCACGGCCTTCCGTGCCGGTTTTGCCAACGGCGGAACGGCGGCACGGCTTGACATCCCAGGCTCAAACTCCAAGAATTGCGCCATCGCATCATTGGCAGGACACTTTTTTGGACGACATCCCCTTAGGCTGGTTATTGGCCGCATTGGCTCTTCTACTCATCGTTTCCGGCTTTTTCTCGGCGGCGGAAACCAGCCTGATGGCGGTCAACCGCTATCGCCTCAAACACCTCGCCAACCGAGGCCACCGCGGCGCCAAGCTGGCCATGGCGCTGCTGGAAAAAACCGACAAGCTGCTGGGCGTGGTGCTGCTCGGCAACAATCTTCTCAATGCCGCTTCCGCCGCCCTGGTGACGGTCATCGCCATCCGCCTGTTCGGCGGCAGCGAGTTGATGCTGACCGCCGCCACCGTGACGGTGACTTTCCTGATTCTGGTATTCAGCGAGGTCACTCCGAAAATTCTCGGCGCCGCCTATCCCGAACGCATCGCCATCCCCTTCAGCTTCATCCTGACCCCGCTGCTCAAGCTGTTCTATCCGGTCATCTGGTTCGTCAACCTGTTCGTCAGCGCCCTGCTCTGGCTGTTGCGCCTCAAGCCGGCGGAGCAGGGCGCAAACGCCTCGCTCAGCATGGAGGAGCTGCGTTCCCTGGTATTGGAGGGCGGCCACTATATCCCGCCCAAGCATCAAAGCATCCTCGCCAACCTGTTCGCCCTGGAAAAAACCACCGTGGCGGACGTGATGACGCCGCGCAACCAGATCGAGGCGGTCGATCTCGACGCGCCCCCGGAGGTACTGCGCGAACAGATCGTCACTTGCCACCATTCGCGCCTGCTGGTGTACCGTGAAAAAATCGACAACATCCTCGGCGTGGTGACGGTGCGCAAACTGCTGCACCGCCTCCACGGCGGCGAGATCGACACAGAAGCGCTGGAGGAGGTCATGCGCGACCCTTACTTCATCCCCGCGAGCACCTCGCTGCTCGCGCAAATGCAGCATTTCCAGGAAAACCAGCGCCGCACCGGCCTGGTGGTTGACGAATACGGCGAGTTGCTCGGCCTGGTAACGCTCAACGACCTGCTCGAGGAAATCGTCGGCGAATTCACCACCATCGCCCCCAGCCAATCCAGTCTTTACCGCAAACAGGAAGACGGCAGTTGGCTGGTGGATGGCGCCAGCCAACTGCGCGATCTCAACCGCAAGCTGAAGCTGGATTTCCCCTTGAGCGGACCGAAGACCCTGAATGGGCTGATCCTGGAACATTTCGAGGACATCCCGGAAGCCGGCGTCAGTTTCCGGCTCGCCGGCCATACCCTGGAAATACTGCAAACCCAGGATCGCGCGGTCAAGGTGGTGCGCATCTTCCCCGCCGCGCCGCCAGCCGGATAGCCGCCGCCTTTACAACTCGGCATGCTAAGGGCATTATCGCAGTGTTTTCCACCCATTCGCATTCCTGAATGTCGGCAACCATCCTTCCATCCAAGTTGAGCGGGCTGGCTTGCGCCCTGGCGCAGCAAAACCGCCTGCCGGAAGCCGAACTGGAAGCGATCCAGGATCAGGCGCGCGCCGAAAACAAGAGTTTCACCGCCGCCTTGCTGGGCAGCGGGAAAATACGGGCGCTGGAACTCGCCGAATTCGCCTCCGCCACCTTCGGTTTCCCGCTGCTCGACCTCAACGCCGTCGATCCCGATCAACTGCCCGCCGCCGTCGATCCCAAGGTAATGCAAAGCCGCCACATCCTGCCGCTGCACCGGCGCGGCAACCGGCTATTCGTGGCGGTGTCCGACCCCGCCAACCTGCAAGTGCTGGATGAAGTCAAGTTCCAGACCGGCTTGGCGGTGGAACCGGTGGTAGTGGAAGACGACAAGCTCGGCGCGCTGATCGCCAAGCGTTACGCCGCGAGCGCCGCCGCCCTGGAAGAGGCGGTCGGCGGCGAGGAAATCGACCTCGATTTTGCCGACGAGGAAGCCGCCGCAGCCGCCTCGGCGTCGGAAGACGAAGGCATGGCCTCGGAAATCGACGACGCCCCGGTGGTCAAGTATATCCAGAAAATCCTGCTCGACGCGATCAACAGCGGCGCCTCCGACATCCATTTCGAGCCTTACGAGAAACATTACCGGGTGCGCTGCCGCGTCGACGGCGTGCTCTACGAGGTCGCCCAGCCGCCGCTGGCGATCAAGGACAAGATCGCCTCGCGCATCAAGGTGATTTCCAAGCTCGACATCTCGGAAAAGCGCGTGCCGCAGGATGGCCGCATGAAGCTGGTCTTGTCCAAGAACCGCGCCATCGACTTTCGCGTCAGCACCCTGCCGACCCTGTTCGGCGAAAAAATCGTGATGCGCATCCTCGACCCCTCCAGCGCCACGCTGGGCATCGACGCGCTGGGCTACGACCCCGACCAGAAGGAGCACCTGCTCAACGCCATCGGCCGTCCCTACGGCATGGTGCTGGTCACCGGCCCGACCGGCTCGGGCAAGACGGTGTCGCTGTACACCTGCCTCAACATCCTCAACGAACCCAGCATCAATATTTCCACCGCCGAAGATCCGGCGGAAATCAATCTGCCCGGCATCAACCAGGTCAACGTCAACGACAAGGCCGGACTGACCTTCGCCGCCGCGCTCAAATCCTTCCTGCGCCAGGACCCGGACATCATCATGGTGGGCGAAATCCGCGACCTGGAAACCGCGGACATCGCCATCAAGGCGGCGCAAACCGGCCACATGGTGCTCTCCACCCTGCATACCAACGACGCGCCGGGCACCCTGACGCGCTTGATGAACATGGGGGTGGCGCCGTTCAACATCGCCTCCTCGGTGATCCTGATCACCGCCCAGCGCCTCGCCCGGCGGCTGTGCAAGTGCAAGCAGCCGCTCGACATCCCGCGCGAAGCCCTGCTGCGCGCCGGCTTTCAGGAAGATGAACTGGACGGCGGCTGGCAGCCTTACGGCCACGTCGGCTGCGACATCTGCAAGGGTACCGGCTACAAGGGGCGGGTCGGCATCTATCAAGTCATGCCGATCAGCGACGAGATCAGCCGCATCATCATGAAAAACGGCACCGCCCACGACATCGCCGACCAAGCGCGCCGCGAAGGCGTGCTCGACTTGCGCCAATCCGGCCTGCGCAAGGTCAAGGCGGGATTGACCTCGCTCGAGGAAATCGAAGCCGTGACCAACGAATAGGGGAAATCAGATGGCAACCGACAAATCCGCCACCAAGGAATACATCTTCTCCTGGGAAGGCAGCGACCGCAAAGGGCGAAAAACCAAGGGTGACATCCGCGCCGCCAGCCAGGCGGTGGCCAACGCGCAACTGCGCCGCCAGGGCATCACCGTCATCAAGATGAAGAAGCAGAGCGGCGCCAGCAAGGGCAAGAAAATCACCGACAAGGACATCACCCTCTTCACCCGCCAGCTCGCCACCATGATGAAAGCCGGCGTGCCGCTGCTGCAAGCCTTCGACATCGTCGGCAAGGGGCACAGCAACCCCTCCGTCGCCAGGCTGCTGATGGACATCAAGACCGATGTCGAGACCGGCAGCAACCTGAGCCAGGCATTCAAGAAATTCCCCCTGCATTTCGACGACCTGTTCATCAACCTGGTCGCCGCCGGCGAGCAGGCGGGCATTCTCGACACCGTGCTCGACCGCCTGGCGACCTACAAGGAAAAAACCCAGGCGATCATCGGCAAAATCAAATCGGCGCTGATGTATCCGATCTCCATCCTGGTGGTCGCCTTCGTCATCACCGCCGTCATCATGCTGTTCGTGGTGCCGGCGTTCAAGGAGCTGTTCTCCAGCTTCGGCGCCAACCTGCCCGCGCCCACCGTGTTCGTGATGAATCTGTCGGACATTTTCGTCCAATACTGGTATTTGATCTTCGGCAGCATCGGCGGCTCGGTGTATGCCTTCTTCTACACATGGAAACGCTCGAAACAGATGCAGTATTTCATGGACCGGCTGATGCTGCGCCTGCCGATTTTCGGCCCGGTCATCGAAAAAGCCACCATCGCCCGCTGGACGCGCACCCTCTCCACCATGTTCGCCGCCGGCGTGCCGCTGGTGGAAGCCCTGAACTCGGTGGGCGGAGCCGCCGGCAACATCATCTACCTCGACGCCACCCGGAAAATCCAGTCCGAGGTCAGCACCGGCACCAGTCTCACGGTGGCGATGCAGAATGCCGAACTGTTCCCCAACATGGTGCTGCAAATGGTCGCCATCGGCGAGGAATCCGGCGCGCTCGACGCCATGCTGGGCAAGGTCGCCGACTTCTACGAAGCGGAAGTGGACGATGCCGTGGAAGGGCTTTCCAGCCTGATGGAACCCCTCATCATGGCGATCCTCGGCGTCATCATCGGCGGTCTGGTGGTGGCGATGTACCTGCCGATCTTCAAGATGGGCGAGGTGGTTCGTTAATAATCGAGGAACGGGGACTAGAGGTTAGGGGGTAGTGGAACTTCATGCTTCCAGCCCCTTGCCCCGCCCCCCAATCTCTAATCCCCTAGGCAGAAAATGAATTTTTTTGATTTGTTGCAACATTCTCCGTTGACCTTCATCGTATTCTGCGCCGTGCTGGGACTGGTCGTCGGCAGCTTCCTCAACGTCGTCATCCATCGCCTGCCGAAAATGATGGAGCGCGAGTGGGCCGAACAATGCGCCGCCCTCAAGGATGAAGAACCCCAGGCGGCGGCGCCCTACAACCTGGTGATCCCGCGCTCCGCCTGCCCCGTCTGCGGGCATCTGATCCGCGCCTGGGAAAATATCCCGTTGCTGAGCTGGCTGGCGCTAGGCGGGCGCTGTTCCAACTGCAAAACCCCGATCAGCAAGCGCTATCCGCTGGTCGAGGCAATCACCGGTCTCCTCAGCGGCTTCGCCGCCTGGCACTTCGGCTACGGCCTGACCGCATTCGCCGCCCTGCTGCTGGTGTGGGCGCTGGTGGCGTTGACCTTCATCGACTTCGATACTCAACTGCTGCCCGACGACATCACCCTGCCGCTGCTGTGGCTGGGACTGCTATTCAACAGCGCCGGCGCCTTCACCGACCTGAAAAGCGCGGTGATCGGCGCCGTCGCCGGCTACCTCTCGCTGTGGAGCGTGTATTGGCTGTTCAAGCTGATCGTGAAGAAGGAAGGCATGGGCTACGGCGACTTCAAGCTGCTCGCCGCCATCGGCGCCTGGTTCGGCTGGATCATGCTGCCCCTGGTGATCCTGCTCTCCTCGCTGGTCGGCGCGGTGGTCGGCGTTTTCCTGATGGTGCTGGCCAAGCGCGGCCGCAACGTCCCCATGCCCTTCGGTCCCTATCTTGCCGGCGGCGCGCTGGTCGCGCTGTTCTGGGGACAACCCCTCGTATCGGCCTACCTAGGCCTGTAGCATCGCCGTCCCCTCCATGCTGACCATCGGCCTCACCGGCGGCATCGGCAGCGGCAAGAGCGCCGCCGCACGGCTGTTCGCCGAACTCGGCGCGGCGGTGGTCGATACCGACGTAATCGCCCGCCAGCTCACCGCACCCGGCGCTCCCGCGCTCGACGAAATCGCCAGGCAATTCGGCGCGGAATACCTCCTGCCGGACGGCGGCCTCGACCGCGCCAAGCTGCGCCGGCGGATATTCGGCGACCCGGAGGCCAAGGCGCGGCTCGAAGCCATCCTCCACCCTCTCATCCGCCGCGAGGCCGCCACCCAGGCCGCCGCCAGCCGCGCACCCTACACCCTGGTGGTGGTGCCGCTGCTGATCGAAAGCGGCGGCTACCGCGACCTGATCCAGCGCATTCTGGCGATCGACTGTAGCGAGGCAACCCAGATCGCCCGCGCCATGGCGCGCAGCGGCCTGAGCGAGGCCGAGGCGCGCGCCATCCTCGCCAACCAGGCCAGCCGCCGGCAACGCCTGGAGCAGGCCGACGACGTGATCGACAACGACGGCGACCTGTCCGCGCTGGAACGGCAGGTGCGGGAATTGCACGAAAAATATCTCGATCTGGCAACAAGAGATTGAAATACCATGAAAATGCTTGGCAATCCGCCGAACGAAGCAGCCATGAACCTAAAAAACTCAGTTCGACCACGGGGAACACGGGGGAAATGATGGAATTGCAGCGAGGCATGAAAAGAATGCCGCTCACCCGGCGGGTGAGCGGCCAATCTCTTTCAAGCGAATGTTTCTCCGATTTTTCCCTGTGTTACCAGTTGGTTAAATAAGGAATTCAGGATGAAACTTGACAAGATACGTCACTGACGTATATTTACCCCATGTTCACCGTCATTGAAACCCCGACGTTTCAACGCCTGTGGCCTCATTATTGGACGGAGGAAGAACGGGGCGAATTCGCCGCTTTCATTTCTCAGACGCCGGAAGCCGGCGACGTGGTCAAAAATTCCGGCGGTGTGCGCAAGGTGCGCTGGTCGCGTGCCGGCTCGGGAAAATCCGGCGGAATTCGGGTGATCTACTTCAATAAGCTGGCGAATGGAGAAATCTGGCTGTTGTTCCTGTACGCCAAGAACACCCTGGACTCCATCGCCGGCCATAAACTCAAGGAAATGAAAGATGACATCGAAAAAGCCTCTGCCTGACGCGGAGCTGGAAGCATGGGAATCCTCCCGCGACATAGCCGCCGAATTGGAACAATCCGTTCGTGAAATGCTCGACGGCAAGGGGGATATTGCGCCGGTTTCGCCGGTAGTAGCGGTGCGCGTGAACTCCGGCCTGTCACAATCGCAGTTCGCCGCATTGCTGGGCGTCTCGGTACGCACGCTCCAGGAATGGGAACAGGGACGCCGCCAGCCATCCGGCGCGGCGAAAACGCTGATCGCCATCGCCCAGAAACGGCCGGAGGTTCTAGCCGAACTCGCCGCATAATCCGCTTCTGGCAATTTTTCGACAAGGAAACGACCATGCCGCAACTTCACCTGGTAGGCCATGCCATCTGCCCGTTCGCGCAACGGGTGGCGATCGCCCTGCTGGAAAAGCAGGCGCCGTTCGAGCGCACCGACATCGACCTCGCCAACCCGCCCGGGTGGTTCCGCGAAATTTCCCCGCTCGGCAAGGTGCCGCTGTTGCAGGTGGACGGCGAGGTGATTTTCGAATCGGCGGTGATTTGCGAATATCTCGACGAGACCATCGCGCCGCGCCTGCATCCCGCCGATCCTCTGACGCGCGCCCGGCACCGCGCCTGGGTCGAGTTCGCCTCGGCGCTGCTCGGCACGCTATGGGAATTCAACACCGCCCCGGACGAGCCGGCGCTGGAAGCCAAGCGCAAGGAATTGCAGGCGAAATTCGCCGTGCTGGAAAAAGCCTTGGAAGAAGGTCCGTATTTCGCCGGGCGCGGCTTCTCGCTGGTCGATGCCGCCTGCGCGCCGGTCTTCCGTTATTTCGAGATATACGACCGTTCCGTCGATTTCGGCGTATTCGACGGCCTGCCCAAAATTGCCGCCTGGCGTTCCGCCCTGGCGGTTCGGCCTTCGGTGCAACAGGCCGTGGCGTCCGATTACCCGGCCAGGCTGGCGGCTTTCCTCAAGGGGCGGAACTCGGAAGTGGCGCGCCGGCTCTCCCTCTAAAACACTCGGGGAGAGTATCGGGAAGAAATCCATCCTCAAGCGCACTCACGAACTATTTGAAAACAAAATCCAGATGGATTGCAAACTGTCCGGCGCGTTCGGGAGACGATCAAGGCCAAATCGGGGGTTGTTGTGTCCGCAATATCCGCCGCGCCAGCCTTGACCGCCTGTCCTGTCGCCAGCCCGCAGGTAATCGGCGGGCGCACATATCAATTCGTGGCAAGTGCGGATAATATTACCGGCTTCCTCTTACCAAACGCTTACGTGGCAGCATGCGCATACTGATCGCCGAAGACGACGCCGTACTCGCCGACGGACTCACCCGGTCACTGCGCCGGGCGGGCTATGCAGCCGATTGCGTCGGCAATGGCGAACAGGCCGACAGGGCGCTTTCCAGCGAGAATTACGACATTGCGATACTCGACCTGGGATTGCCGAAGCTGGATGGACTCGAAGTATTGCGCCGGCTGCGCGGGCGCAAATCGACCGTACCGGTGTTGATCCTCACCGCGCGCGACGCGCTCGGCGACCGGGTAAAGGGGTTGGACCTGGGCGCCGACGACTACATGGTCAAACCCTTCGACCCGCCCGAATTGGAAGCCCGCCTCCGCGCGCTGCTGCGGCGCGGCCAGGGCACCATGGGAAGCAGCAAGCTGCGCATCGGCGAGCTGAGCTTCGATACCGCGCAGCGCTGCGCCATGATAGGCAGGCAAGTGCTGGAACTTTCCCCGCGCGAGCTGGGACTGCTCGAAGTATTGATGCGGCGCGCCGGCAAGGTGGTCGGCAAGGAACAGTTGCTGGAACATCTCTACACCTGGGACGAGGAGGCCAGCAGCAACGCCATCGAAGTCTTGCTGCATCGCCTGCGCAAGAAGCTCGACAGCCACTGCATCGCCATCCGCACCGTGCGCGGACTCGGCTATATGCTGGACGCTCCCGAGGATGCATAGAATTTCCCTGCGCCGCAAGCTGCTGGCATGGCTGCTGGTGCCCTTGCTGCTGCTGTGGTCGCTCGGCGCCGTAATCGCCTACTTCATGGCGGCCAGCTTCGCCAATCTCGCCTATGACCGCTCGTTGCTCGATTCCACCCGCTCGCTGACGGAGCAGATCAAGCTGGTAAATGACTACGCGATCGTCAAATTGTCCCCCGATGGCCTGAATATGCTGCCGGTCGGTGAAAACGACGAGGTTTTCTTCAAGGTGCTGGGGCGCAAAAACAACCTGGTTGCCGGAGAAGCCTCGCTACCCGCCCCTCCCTCACGCGGCACCCCCGGCGTTCCCTTGTTTCACGACGGCCAGGTTCACGGCAAGGCGGTGCGCATCGCCTCCCTTTACACCCTCCTGCCCGGCGACGCCAGCGGACACCCGGTGCTGGTGCAGGTCGCGGAAACGCTCGGCAAGCGTCATCTCCTGGCGGGTGAAATCCTGGCCGGCATGGTCATGCCGCAATTGGCGCTGATCCTGCTTGCCGCCTGGATCATCTGGCTCGGCGTCGGCCGCGGGCTGGCGCCGCTGGAACCGTTGCGCCGGGAAATCGCCAGCCGCTCCCACCGCGACCTGCGTCCGGTGGAGGAAATGGAGGCGCCGCAAGAAGTCGGCCCGCTCATCCACGCCATCAACGATTTGATGCAGCGCCTCAGCCAAACCCTCGACGCCCAGCAGCGCTTTATCGCCGACGCGGCGCACCAGTTGCGCACGCCGCTGGCTGGACTGAAAACCCAGATCGGGCTGGCTCTCGACCAGAACGACCCGGAACAGTTGCAGCTCGCCCTGCGCCAACTCAACGCCAGCAGCGAGCGCACCATCCGCCTAGTCAACCAGATGCTGGCGCTGGCCAGGGTGGAGCCGGGCGCCGATAAGGGCGCCGCGCCGCAAGCGCTCGACCTCAATCCGCTGGTGCGCGATACCGCCCGGGAATGGGCGCCGCGCGCACTCAAAAAGCACATCGACCTGGGCTTCGAGGCCGGCGCGGAAGCCGTGACCGTCGCGGGCGACGAACTCAGGCTGAAAATGCTGCTCGACAACCTGATCGACAACGCCATCCGCTATTCTCCCCCTGGCAGCCGGGTAACCTTGCGCATAAACGGCAACGGTGAAAAATCGCTGGAAGTGGAAGACAATGGCCCCGGCATTCCCGCCGCCGAGCGCCGCCAGGTGTTCGAGCGCTTCTACCGCGGCCAGCACGGCGAGGAGGGCAGCGGACTGGGGCTGGCGATCGTCAACGAAATCGCACACCTCCACGAGGCGCGCATCGAACTCGGGAGCGCGCCGGACGGCCAAGGCACGCTGGTAAAAATCCTGTTTCCAAACCGATAAAAATATTTAATTCACCCCACAAATTCTTTCAAATTTCGTATAATCCATAGAATTTAGCAACATTTCCCCATCGAACAACACTGTGATCAGCTACGAATATCCCCTCAACGAAAGGATACGTACCCTGCTTCGGCTGGAGGACCTGTTCGCCCGCGCCGCCTACTTCATCGGCCAGGATCACGGCCTGGAGCACCACGCAGCCCTGTTGGTGCTGTTCGAGATCATCGAGGTCGCCTGCCGCGCCGATCTCAAATCCGACCTGCTCCAGGAACTGGAGCGGCAGAAACAGATGCTCGAACCCCTGCGCAACAATCCGGCGATTTCCGTGGAAGCGCTCGACGCCATCCTGAAGGAAATCGAGCAGACCGTCGCCAGCATGCATGGCATGATGGGCAAGGTCGGCCAGCACATGCGCGACAACGAATGGCTGATGAGCATCAAACAGCGCACCAACATCCCCGGCGGCGTATGCGAATTCGACCTTCCCTCCTATTACTTCTGGCTGAACCAGGATGCCGGAACGCGGCGCGCCGAACTGAATTCCTGGCTGGCGCCGATGCTGCCGATAGAGGACGGCATCCGCATCGTGATGCGCATGCTGCGCGACAGCGGCAAGGCGGTGCGCCACGTCGCCGAGAACGGCGCCTTCCAGCAGATGCTGAGCGGGCGGGTGGTGCAGATGCTGCGCGTGCGCCTCGCCGATGATCTTCCCTGCTTCCCGGAAATCAGCGCCAACAAGTACGCCATCAATATCCGCTACAACGCCCTGGGCGGCCCGCAAAAACCCCGCGCCTGCGAACAGGATGTCGAATTCGAAATGATGCTGTGCTCGCTGTAAAACCTGTAAAGACCGCCGCCTGCCCCACCTGCGGCAAACACTCGCCGTTCACCCCGGAAAACCCTTTCCGCCCTTTCTGCTCGGAGCGCTGTAAACTCATCGACCTCGGCCAGTGGGCTACCGAAAGCTACCGTATCCCGGATACGACGGCACCACTGGACGACGAGCAAACCTCCGCGTAGGTTTTCTCACCACGCCCCGCGCAGCATCGCGATGCCGTGCGCGCCCGCGCGCCGCGCCTGATCCAGATCGTCCGCCCGCATTCCGCCCAGCGCATAGACCGGCATCGGCATGCCGGCCGCCAATTCGGCGAAGCCGTCCCATCCCAGCACCGCCGCACCGGGGTGGCTCAAAGTCGGCTTGACCGGCGACAATACGACGAAATCCAGCCCCAATGCGGCGGCCTGCGCCAACTCCTCGGCATTGTGCGCCGAGGCGGCGCACCACTCGATTTCCGGGCGCTCGCTCAGCGCCATCAATTGCGCCGCCGTCAGGTGCACCCCGTCCGCCTCCGCCGCGCGCGCCAAGCCGAGATCGCCGCTGACCAGCACCCGCGCCCCGTGCGCGCGGGCAAGCCGCACGACTTGGACGGCAAGGCGTTCGAGGCCATCGGCGGACATTTCCTTCTCGCGCAACTGGATCAGGCGCAAACCGTTTTCCAACGCCGCCTCCAGCCGCTCCAGGAACAGCGGCGCGCCCAACTCCGCGGCCTGGCTGACGGCATAGACGGCGGGCAGCCCCAAGGCGCGCAGGATCGTGCCGTTGGCCGGCAGCAGCGGAGCAACCTTCACCGCATCAATCATCTGCCAGGAGAGGCGCTGGTTTTCCTTGCCGTGCGGCTCGCCATGCCAGCGCGTGACGCGAAAGAAATTCAGGCGCACGGTGGCGTGAGGGTAAGTGTAAATCCGCGTCAGCCAAGTGCTGGCCTCGTCCACCTCGATCCCCAGTTCCTCGTGCAGTTCGCGCGCCAGCGCGGCGCGGCGGCTCTCCCCCGGCTCGACCTTGCCGCCGGGGAACTCCCAGTACCCCGCATAGACTTTCCCCGCCGGCCTCTCGGCCAGCAGGAAGCGGCCATCCGGCTCGACGACAACGGCGGCGACGACATCCACTATCATCCTACTCCCCCACCACAGAGGCACAGAGAAATTCGACAAATCGACGGGTTGGCGTCAAAGCTTCTTTCACCCGCCGGGTGATTCCGCAGTTGTAGCCGCGCGCGTCGAGCGCGGCCAGCCAAGCCGCTGTCAGCGCCAGCGGCTACAGAGATTCCTCTGTACCTCTGTGGTTCAACTGCGTTTTTCAGGATCACTTATCCAGCCACACTTCCATCCCTTGGGCGTTCAGCTCGAAATCGGCGGCCAGCAGGGCGACGCTTTCCTCACGGCTCAACCGGCAGCCGTGGGTGGCGAGTTCGGCCATGAAGTAATCTTCCAGCTTCGCCATCAAGCCGCGGTGCCGCGCTTCCCCCGCGCCGGATACCCCGCGCGCCAGAGCGACGAAATCGTCAAGGCGGCGGTGCAGGTCGGCGGCCAACTTCTCCAGCCCGGTGACCCGGCTGAAGTGGGTGAGATAGGCGGCTTGCGGCTTGAGCGCCATCAGGCGGTCGATCGAGGCGTGCAGCGCCTCCGGCTCGAACTGCACCGGGGTGGTGGTGGGGAAGATGAAAGGGCGCCCGTCCACGTCGAATTCGCGGTAGGAAATGCCGAAGGTGTCGCCGGTGAAAATGCTGGCGCTTTGCTCGTCATATATGCAGAAGTGATGGCGGGCATGGCCGGGCGTATCGAGAAAGCGCAGCGGCCTGCCGTTGAGATCGAGGATATAGCCCTCGCCGGCCTCGATCACCCGCGCCGCCTCCACCGGCACGATGTCGCCGTAGATCGCCCTGGTGGCTTCCTCGCCGTAAACCGCCACGGTGCCGGCGACCAGCTTGGAAGGGTCGATCATGTGGCGCGCCCCGCGCGGGTGCGCCACCAGCTTGGCGTTGGGAAAGCAGCGCATGGCTTCCCCAGCGCCGCCGGCATGGTCGAGATGGACGTGGGTGACGATGACGTAGGCCACCTGTTCCGGCGCGATGCCCCTTTCCTGGAGTATCCGGCACAAGGAAGGAATCGAGTAGTTGGTGCCGGTGTCGATGATGGCCGCCGCGCCGCCCTCCACCATCACGTGGATGGCGCTGTGGCAGTGGCGCCGGTTGTAAATCGCATCCACGGCGCCGATGCCGTGATCGAATTCGAGAAAAGTTTTTTTCGTCATATGGTTCGTCCCGCGATCAATCCAGATAAATTCGTCTTATATAAGACATAAGAATTGTTGATTTTACCCTAAAAGCGTGCTACAAATACCTTACGATTTAAGTAGGAAATTTTCCGGCCAACCCATCTTACCGATATCGACGATGAATGCAACCACCGCCATGCTCGGCGACTATTGGCCGGGCATCCAACTCTACTACCCGCCGGTGAAGTACGCGCCGTCGCTGGGCATCTACGAAGACATGGAAACCGCCGCCCAGCGCATGCAAAAGCACGCCCACCGCACCAACGCCCACACCCTGCTGTTCGACCTGGAAGACGGCTGTCGCCAGAAGGCGATGAGCCGCGACCTGCTGCGCCAGGAACTGCCGGCGTTGCGGGCGGCTCGCCCGGACGTGGCGGTGGCGGTGCGCATCAACCCCTTCCGCACCGAGGAATACGAACTCGACATGGCGATGCTGCGCGACCTCGCCGACTGCATCGACGTGGCGATGCTCGCCAAGGCCGGCGAAGCCTACGGCGCCGCCGAAATCCGCGACCTGTCGGCGGCGCTCGACGCGATGAACCCGCGCATCGACATCCAGCCGATCATCGAGCACCCCAAGTCGCTCAAGATCGCCCCGGAAATCATGCAGTACCCCAAGGTCAAGCACGTGGTATTCGGCATCCACGACTTCTCCAAGGCGATGGGCATCCACATCACCCCGCAGCACTGGACCGAGGAACTCAAGTTCTTCCTCAACCAGATTATTTTCGAGGCGCGCATCGCCGGCAAGGGAGTAATCGGCGGCGTGGAAGTGCTGATCGGCCAAGCCACCATGCCCGACAACTTCCTCGAACCGCACGACATCCGCCGCTGGCTGGACCTGCACGGCGACGAGGAATCGCGCATCGTCTTCCGCCACGCCTGCGAGGAAGCGGCGCTGGGGCTGACCGGCAAACAGGTGATCCATCCCAGCCACATCCACCTCTGCAAGGTCGCCTACACCCCCTCGCCCACCGAAGTCAGCCGCAATATCCGCATCCTGCAAGCCGCCGTGGAAGCCGACGCCCTGCTCGGCGGGGCGATCAAGTTCGACGGCGAAATGCTCGACCCGCCGATGTTCGGCAAGGCGCTGCAAGTCCTGCTGCGCGCCCATGCCCTGCATGCCCTGAGCGATGAAGACACCCTGTTCGCGCTGTCGGTGCTGCAACTGCTGCCGGCGCAGGTGATCCGGGAAAACTGGCCGTATGGAGTAATTCTTTAAAAAATACGGCCAGTTTCTGTGTAGGCTCATATTTGCCGCAGGCCAATGTGAGCCGGAACTAAAATTGGCCGTATGGAGTGATTCTGTGAAAACATCGGTGAACGACATTCAGAATGCAGCATGTACCCCTTACTCCCTCATCCCCGTCCCTTCTCCCGCCTGCGCGCCCTAAAGGGCATAAAGGAGAAGGGAGTCAAGCCCCTCGCCCGTCTCGCCGTGGTCGACGCGCAGCGGCGGGCACCCGGCGGGGATACTCCTTGCGGGTGCAGGGAGAGGGGTGGGGTGAGGGCGCATAAAAACCGTGCATAGAAAATTTTTCTCAGCAGTAAAACATAAACTCAACGGAGCGACGACCATGCCCTTCGACCCCTTCCCCACCTGGAACTGGAACGTCCCCGCCCATTTCAACATCGGCGTCGCCTGCACCGACGCCCATCTCGGCACGCCGGCGGAAAACGCCACGGCGATGATCGTCGAGGACGACGCGCTGGGGGAAAGCCGCATCACCTACGGTGAACTGTCCCAGCGCACCAGCCGCTTCGCCCAACTGCTGCGCGATCTCGGCGTGGAGCTGGAAGACCGCGTGCTGATCCGCCTGCCCAACAGCCTCGACTATCCCACCGCCTTTCTCGGCGCGATGAAGCGCGGCGCCATCGCCGTACCCACCTCCACCCTGCTCACCGCCGAGGAAGTGCTGTACCTCGCCCAGGATTCGGGCGCCGCCGTGCTGGTGACCGACAAGGCCATGTGGACGGGCCTGGCCGACAAGCTGGCGGGCCTGCCCAACCTGAAGCACATCCTGCTCTCCGGCCCCGGCGAGATCGTTCCCTCAACCAAGTACAACGTGCTCGACCTCGAAGCCGCGCTGGCCAAGATCGCCGCCTGCTCGGCGCCGCACACCAGCCGCGCCGACGAACCGGCTTACCTGGTCTACACTTCCGGCACCACCGGCTACCCCAAGGGCGTGCTGCACGCCCACCGCGCCATGATCGGGCGCGAGCCGGCCTCGACCTACTGGTTCGACTTCGCTCCCGACGGCGACCGCATCATGCATTCCGGCAAGTTCAACTGGACCTACGTGCTCGGCTCGGCGCTGATGGACCCGCTGTATCGCGGCAAGACCGTGATCGTCCACGAAGGCAAGAACGACGCCGCCGCCTGGCTGCGCCTGATCGCCAAGCACCAGGCCACCATCTTCGTCGGCGTACCCACCATCTACCGCCAGATATTGCAGAAGACCGCCGCCACCGCGACCGACGTGCCCACCCTGCGCCACTGCATGAGCGCCGGCGAGCACCTTTCCGACGAAGTGCTGGGCCTGTGGCGCGAGCGCTTCGGGGCGGACATCTACGAAGCGGTGGGGATGAGCGAATTTTCCTACTACCTGTCGGAGAGCAAGTTCCGCCCCATTCGCCCCGGTTCTGCCGGCTTCCCCCAGCCCGGCCACGACATCAAGCTGCTCGACCCGGAAACCCTGAAGGAAGCCCCGGACGGCGAGGAAGGCATGATCTGCGTGCCGGACGGCGACCCCGGCCTGTTCCTCGAATACTGGAAGCTCCCCGAGGAGACCGCCAAGCTCAAGCGCGACGGCTGGTTCCTCACCGGCGACTACGCGCGCCGCGACGCCGACGGCTACGTCTGGTTCCTCGGGCGCAAGGACGACATCATCAAGAGCTTCGGCTACCGCGTCTCGCCCTACGAGATCGAGCGGGTGATGAAATCCCACCCCACCGTGGCCGACTGCGCCGCCGTGGGCGAGGCCATCGACAAGGACAAGCTGCTGGTGGTGGCCTACGTCATCCCCCAGCCTGACGCCGCGGCCAGCCCCGACGACTTGCTGGCCTACGCCAAGGAACACCTCGCCGCCTACAAGGCGCCCAAGGTGATCTATTTCGCCAAGGACTTCCCGCGCACCAAGAATGGTAAAATTTTGCGGCGGGACATCAGCCCCGCACTCGCCACCGCGAAATCGACCAAGTAAGCGATGCCTATAGGGATAATGTTGCACCTCCCGGACTCCCTCATCCCCGGCACTTCTCCCGCCTGCGCACCCTAAAGGGCATAAAGGAGAAGGGAGTAAAGCCCCTCGCCCGCGGGCGGGAGAGGGGTTGGGGTGAGGGAATATGAACTGCATTATTAGGTTAATAACTCCGCATCTTGGCGGATAACCCAGAGATAAATCGACATGACCACCATCCGCCAGGAAGACCTGATCGCCAGCGTCGCCGACGCCCTGCAATACATTTCCTACTACCACCCGCTCGACTACATCCAGGCGCTGGGCAAGGCCTACGAGGCGGAACAGTCCCCGGCGGCCAAGGATGCCATCGCCCAGATCCTCAGCAACTCGCGGATGTGCGCCGAAGGACGGCGGCCGATCTGCCAGGATACCGGCATCGTGGTGGCCTTCGTCAAGGTGGGCATGGAGGTGCGCTGGGAAGGCGGCATGGGCCTCGCCGAAATGATCGACGAGGGCGTGCGCCGCGCCTACCGGCATCCGGACAACGTGCTGCGCGCCTCGGTGCTGGCCGACCCGGCGGGCGCGCGCAGGAACACCCGCGACAACACCCCGGCGGTGATCCACTACGACATCGTCCCCGGCGACAAGGTCGAAATCACCCTGGCCGCCAAGGGCGGCGGTTCGGAGAACAAATCCAAGTTCGTCATGCTCAACCCCTCGGATTCCATCGTCGATTGGGTGCTCAAGACCGTCCCCACCATGGGCGCCGGCTGGTGCCCGCCGGGCATCCTCGGTCTGGGCATCGGCGGCACGGCGGAAAAGGCCATGCTGCTCGCCAAGGAAGCGCTGATGGAACCCCTCGACATCCACGAACTCAAGGCGCGCGGCCCGAACAGCCGCATCGAGGAACTGCGCCTGGAGCTTTACGAGAAAGTGAACGCGCTGGGCATAGGCGCGCAGGGGCTGGGCGGCCTTTCCACCGTGCTCGACGTGAAGATCCGCGATTACCCCACCCACGCCGCCAGCCTGCCGCTGGCGCTGATCCCCAACTGCGCCGCCACTCGCCACGTCCATTTCACCCTAGACGGCAGCGGCCCCGCCACGCTGGTACCGCCCAGCCTCGACGCCTGGCCCAAGGTCGACTGGCAGCCCGCCGCCGACGCACGGCGGGTGAACCTCGACACCCTCACCCGCGCCGACATCGCCACCTGGAAGCCCGGCGAAAACCTGCTCCTCTCCGGCAAGCTCCTCACCGGGCGCGACGCCGCGCACAAGCGCATCGCCGACATCCTGGCGAAGGGCGATAAGCTCCCGGTCGATTTTACCGACCGCTTCATCTACTACGTCGGCCCGGTCGACCCGGTGCGCGACGAAGTGGTCGGCCCCGCCGGCCCCACCACCGCCACGCGCATGGATAAATTCACCGAAATGATGCTGGCAAAAACCGGCCTGATCGGCATGGTCGGCAAGGGCGAACGCGGCCCCGCCGGCATTGCCGCCATCAAGAAACACCGCGCCGTCTACCTGATGGCCGTGGGCGGCGCCGCCTACCTGGTCGCCAAGGCGATCAAGGCCTCCAAGGTGCTGGCCTTCCCCGAACTGGGCATGGAAGCGATCTACGAATTCACCGTGCAGGACATGCCGGTGACGGTGGCGGTGGACGTGGAAGGCACGTCGGTGCACGAAAGCGGCCCGACGGAATGGCGCATGAAGATCGGCAAGATACCGCTGGCCAAGGCTTGAACGCAGCGCGCGCCCATCCCAGCCCTCCCCCGCGCGCGGGGGAAGGGGCAATAACCTCCCCTCCCGCTTGCGGGAGGGGATAGAGGGGAGGGCAAACCATGGAAAAGCCCCCACCGGAAACCCCACGCATCCACGGCAATAGGTTGCCTCAATGATCGACCCCACCCTCAAAGACACCCTCCGCCTGCCGACGCAGGAGGTCTATTACCGCCTCTACCGCCGCGAAGGCATGCCGCAGCGCTGCCTGCTGCTGCTCCACGGCGGCGGGGTGGCGGGGCGCCTCACCTGGGGCGGCATCCTGCCCCACCTCGCCCACTGGAACGAAATCCTCATTCCCGACCTGCGCGGCGCCGGCAAGACCCACTACCCCGACCGCCGCGACCGCGACTTCACCGCCGAGGAGGTGGTGGGCGACCTCGCCGCGCTATTGGATCACCTCGGCTGGACCCGCTTCGACCTCGGCGGCTACTCCTTCGGCGGCCTGATCGCCATGCTGCTCAAGGCCGCCCGCCCAGCCGCGGTGGGCAACACCTTCCTGCTAGAACCGGCGCTGTTCGGCAAGATGAGCGAGTCCGAAACCCAGGTCAGCCGCGAACTGATGCTGCACGCCGCCCAACGCCTGCGCCGCCCGGAACTGGAGCATGTCGATGCAGGACTGGAACTGTTCCTCGACGCCGTCGCCCCCAACCGCAACCGCGGCTCAAAAAACGAGGAAATCGTCCGCGGCCGCCTGTCGCACCGACCGGCAGGATTAGCCTGCGCCATCGAATGCGTGTTCGAAGCCAGCAAACGCCTCGACCGCCGCGCCCTCGTCGCCGCCCAGGCCGACGTCGATGCCTTCATCGGCGAGCGCTCCCACCCGGAAGTCTATGAACTTTGCCGCAGCATCGCGGCTGGGCGCGACGACTGGCGTTGCCATCTCGTGCAGGGGGCGGATCATGCGTTGCCGTTTCAGAAGGCGGAGGGGATTGCGGGGGAGATGAATAAAGGCTGGCAATCAGACAGTTAAAGAATCATCAAAATGACATTGATAAACATGCCTCTAAACTATTCTCAGCAAACGTCCACGCCCTCCCTTGCGCGCATAGCGCGCGGGGGAGGGTTGGGGTGGGGGCGTTTGCCCGCATGGCCGCCGCCGTTTGCCCCCATCCCGGCCTTCCCCCGCGAGCAGGGGAAGGAGCGATAGCTGAGAATAGGTTAGAGGCATGTTGAAAAAACGTATTCAAATTGAATATCAATTTTACTTCCCTACTCAATGCCCCATATCTACACTTTGGCAAGTTGTGACGTGCAAGAGGCTAGCCTATTGAGGCCACAACCAAAATTTTACTCGTCTTTAACTGCGAGTTTTTCCGGTTTAACAAGGGAGCCATCATGAAAAAAACAACATGCCTCTGAACCATTCTCAGTCGCCACGCCTTCCCTCGCTTGCGGGGGAAGGTTGGGATGGGGGCAAACACCGGCGGTTAAGCGGGCAAACGCCCCCTCCCCAACCCTCCCCCGCACGCTACGCGCGCAAGGGAGGGCGTGCCTGCATAGGCTGAAAATAGTTCATAGGCATAAAAAACAATCGCCGCAGTTCTTTCCGTATCTATTGTACTCGTTGGCTGCGCCACTGCCTCTAAAGACATAGCGGCAAATTATGTATCGCCTATCCAATATCAATCATATGACTGTAATCAACTTGCTAGCGAAACGCAGCGAATTCAAGTCAGGGCCAATCAACTGGCTGGTCGATTAGATGAGGCAGCATCAAATGACAAAGCCATTATGGGCGTTGGTATGATTTTATTTTGGCCTGCATTATTTGCACTTGGTGGCACGAAACAACAAGAAGCTGAATATGCTCGTCTGAAGGGCGAGTATGACTCTGTCCAACAAGCGGCAGTCTCAAAGAAATGTTCGGTTGTTGTACCAGTTCAAGCGGCTCCCACCTCCGTATCTGTACCCGTCCCAAACTCATAATTTTGAGAGCCATCAATTAACGGAGCATGTTCACTGTGAAGTTTTTGTGCGCTGCGCGCAGTTGTTTGAATAGCCGGGGGTAGCCCGGCGGCTGGTTACCTTTCTTGTCTCGCCAAGAAAGGTAACCGCACCCGCAAGGAGTGTCACCGCCGGATGCTCAGTGCTGCGCACTGGTCGCGGCGAGAAAAGAAAGCGACCCCGTTCCGCCGCCCCTTCGGGGTTCCCTGCGTTGCTCGCCAAGCCGGGCGGCTGCGCAATTGGCTACGGCATAACCTTGGCGCTGTGCGCTCAGACAGTGCTCGCCGACTTCCCCCGGCTTGTCTGTGCTACTCGGCGGCGGAAAAGGGGAGGCAGTTCAAAACCATCCTCACCCTAACCCTCCCCTCTTGTGCCCAGGCCGCTAGGCCGTCGGGTATGAAAGGGCGGGAATAGCGGGCGTGGCTGTGGGTATGGCGTGATATCCTGAACAGTCATGAATACCACTTTGGAACAACAGATCAGCAGAGAAAGCCCCGCTTGAAACCCGCCCTTGCCGAAACCCTGCTCGCCATCCTGCGCGCCCACCCGGACGGTCTTGCCGAGCACGACCTGATGGGCAAGCTCGCCTGCGGCGATCCCGCCTTCGGGGCGGACGCCTACGCCGATGAGTTGTCCCTATTCCAGCGCCACTTCATCCTGTTCCATCACCTCTACCGCCTGCGGGACGAGTTGCGGAGCGCGCGGCAAGGCGATCTCGCCATCCATTGCCTGAAGATCGCGCTGCGCTCCTGCCCGGACGGCTCCGATGACTTACCCGCCGTTCACGACCCGCTGCGCGCCTATTACCTTGAACTTTCCCATCTGGAAAACACCGGCAGGCAGGAAGTCATGGACATGCTCGATGCCTTCTGGCGGCGCTTCGCCCGCCTCGGCCAGCGCGCCGAAGCCCTCGCCGCGCTAGGACTCGCCGACCCGGTGGATGCCGCCGAGATCAAGCGCCGCTACCGGGAACTGGTAAGGGAGCACCATCCCGACCGGGGCGGCGAGGTGGAAAAAATCCAGGCCATCAACGCCGCCATGGAGTGGCTGGAGGCGCGGCGGGGGCGGTAGCGCCCGGCGTCAGGACTGCGGCCCCAGCACGCGCAGCACTTCCTCCAGCGTGGTCAACCCCTGCTCCACCTTGGCGCGGGCATCCTCGAAGAGGCTGGAGACGCTAAGGCGCCGCGCCATGTTGGTGAGTTCCATGATGCTGGCGCCGCTGGCGATGAGGTGGCGCATTTCGTCGTCCGGCATCAGCACCTCGTAAATCCCGATCCGCCCGCGATAGCCGCTGCCGTGGCACTGGTGGCAACCCTTGCCGCGCCAGAACCGTCCCCCTTCGCCGGCGAACTTCTCGCCGAAGCGCGCCTTCAGTTCCGGCTTCGGCGCGTCTTCCTCGCGGCAGGCGTCGCAAATCTTGCGCACCAGGCGCTGGGCGACGATGCCTTCCAGCGCGGTCGCCACCACGAAGGGTTTGAGGCCGAGATCGAAGAGCCGCGCGATGGTCGCCACCGCTGAATTGGTATGCAGCGTCGAATACACCAGGTGGCCGGTGAGCGCGGCGTGGAAGGCGACCTCGGCGGTCTCGAAATCGCGGATTTCGCCGAGCAGGACGACATCCGGGTCTTGGCGCAGGATGGAGCGCAGCACCACCGGGAAAGTCAGGCCGATCTTTTCCTTGACCAGCACCTGCCCCGCCATGTCCATGTAGTATTCCACCGGGTCTTCGATGGTGACGTAGTTCCGGGCCGGCGTGGCATTGTGCTGCAACAAACCGTACAGGGTGGTGGTCTTGCCGCTGCCGGTGGGGCCGGTGGCGAGGATGATGCCCTGCGGCTTGTCCACCATGTTGCGCACCTTGGCCAGGTCGTGAGCGGAAAACCCCAGCCCTTCGATGCTTTTGGTCGCCGAATTGCGGTCGAGGATGCGCATTACCACCTTTTCGCCGTTGATGGTGGGCAGGGTGGAAATGCGCAGGTCCACCACCCGCGCCGGGGTCTTGACCGTGATGCGGCCATCCTGTGGGCGGCGGCGCTCGCTGATGTCGAGTTCCGACATCACTTTCAGGCGCGACACCAGCGAAGCGTGCAACTGGTGGGGGATGTGGATTTTGTCGGTGAGCACGCCGTCGATGCGCAGGCGCACCACTACGCTCTTGGTGCGCGGGTGGATGTGGATGTCGGAAGCGCCGAGGCGGATGGCCTCGAGGATGACGGCGTTGACCAGGCGGATGGCGGGCGGCTCCTCGGTGCTGCGCAGCAGTTCTTCGAGGCTGGCGTCTTCCTCGTCGTCGATGACGATCTCGATCCCTTCGTAGGGATCGACGGTGGAAACCAGGGTTTCCAGGTCTTCAAAGGCCGTTTCATCCTCCTCGCCGTACACCTCGGCGATCTTGGCCTTGATCGCCGCCACGCCGGCCATCACCGGCTGGACTTCCAGCCCCGAGACGAAGCGCAGGTCGTCGATCAGCCCGGCGTCCATCGGATCGGCCATCGCCAGCAGCAGCCGCCGCCCTTCCTGCTTGAGCGGCACCACCCACTGGCGCAGGCAGAAACTGTGCGGCACCAGCGCGGCGACGGCGGGATCGACGTGAAACTCCTCCGGCGCCACTTCCTCGATGAGGAATTCCTTGCGCAAGATGCCGCGCAAGGTTTTCTCGTCCACCCAGTCGCGTTCCAGCAGCAGCTTGATAACCGGCTCCTTCTGGGTCTGTTGCAAACGGTGCAGTTCCTGCACCTGCTGGCCGTTGAGCAGGTTGCGCTTGTTGAGCATGATCGCCAACTGGCTGCGGTTGGTCACCGCCAGCTTGGACAGCGCATTGATTTCGCTTGTTTTCTTTGAGTTTTCCTTTTGCAGGGAACGGTTCCGGCGGATCAGGTCGAACTGCTCCAGCGCCAGCGCCACCGTCACGCGCAGGTCGTCGTCGTTCCACGGCTTGAGGATGAACTTGTAGACCGCCCCTTCGTTGATCGCCGCCATCACCGCGCCGGTGTCGGCATGGCCGGTGAGCATGATGCGGATCATGTCGGGCTGGAGTTCCTTGGCCTTGCGCAGCAGTTCGCCGCCGTTCATGCCGGGCATCATGTAGTCGGAAACGACGAGATGAAAGGTTTCCTTGCGCAACAGTTCGAGCGCGTCGTTGCCGTTGAAGGCCGGCGCGATGTCGTAGTTTTCCTGGCGGAACACCCGCTGCAACGCCTTCAGCACGTTGGGTTCGTCGTCCACCAGCAGCAGCCGGTAGCGTTCCGCCTTGGCCGGCGCTTCCGCCCCGTCGGGGGGCGGCGGCTCCCCGGTAAAAAACGATGCGTAATTGCTCATGACTCTCAAACCAAAGGCAAATAAACCGTAAAAAGCGACCCCTTGCCCAACTCGCTCTCGGCCTCTATCCTGCCGCCGTGCGCGCGCACGATGTCACGGCAGACGGTCAGCCCCAGGCCGGTGCCGCCGCCGACATCGCGCGTGGTGAAAAACGGATCGAAAATGCGCGGCAGCGCATCCGCCGCGATGCCGGCGCCGTCGTCGCCGATGCGGATACGGATGGCGCCGTCCGCCACGTCGCTGCGCAGGGTGATTTTTCCCCGGCCGGGAATCGCCTGGACGGCGTTCATCAGCAGATTGAGCAGCACCTGGTTGAGGTGGCCGGGCAGGCACAGCAGGCGCGGCAGGGGCGCCAGATCGAGCGCCAGCTCGATCCTGCCCTGCAAGTGCGGCGCGATGACGTTCGCGGCGGCGCGGATATTGTCGTTGAGATCGACCATCCCTTCTTCCATCCCGTCCACGTTGGAAAACCCCTTGAGGTCGGCGACGATGCGCGCCACCCGGTCGGCGCCGGCGATGCTCTCGTCGAGCAGCGCGGAAAAATCCTCGAGCACAAAGTCCATGTCCATTTCCCGCCACGCCGCCGCCACGCCCGCGCCATCGCCCGTGTGGATGCGCGGCGCCAGTTTTTTCAGCTTGCCGACGTATTCCCGCGCCGCGCTCAAATTGCTGCGGATGAAACTCATCGGATTGTTGATCTCGTGCGCCACACCCGCCGCCAACTGGCCGATCGAGGCCAGCTTCTCGGCCTGGTAAAGCTGGCGCTGGGCATCCTCGATGGTCTTGACCTGCTCTTGCACGCGCTGCTCCAGCTCGGCGGCCAGCGCCTTGTAGCGCGACTCGGATTCCCGCAGGGCGGCATGCTTGGCCTGCAACGCCTGGTAATCGGCATTCACCGCCTCGGCATGCAGATCGGAAGCCATCCGGTAGCGCGCGGTGGCGCGCAGCAGCAGTTCGAGAAAAACCACGGCGGCGCGCAGCGGCTCCTCGGCGGCGGCGCTTTCGAGATAGCCCGCCTCCTCCAGTTCCAGGCGCAGCGGCAAGCGCCGCGCGCCCGCCGGAGGTTCGGCGGCGCCCAGCAGCACTTCGCCGGAAATCCCGAGCAGGCGGAAATCCGTACCCGCCAGCGCCGCCAGCACAACCTTCAGCCGCTCCGGGGAAACCCCGCCGAGCAGCTCCGCCACCCCCCGTTCCCGGTCGAAATGTCCCATGCTATCCCTTTCCCCCGCCCAGCGCGGCGGCGATGAATTGCTCACGCCCCAGGCCATGCCTCGCCGACAACCCGAAGTTCCGCTCCAACGCCCCATACACCTGCGACAGCAGTTCGCGGAAGGTCTCCATCACCCCCGCCCCGTTCAGCGCCGAGGAAAAGCACAGCGGCCAGGGCGCCTTGCCCCAGCGCGCCAGGATTTCCTCTTCGGAGAGGATATTCGGCAAGTCGCGCTTGTTGAACTGCACCACCAGCGGCAGGGCGTCGAAATCCAGCCCGACCCGCTTCACGTTGTCGGCCAGGTTCTGGAACGATTCGCCGTTGTTGACGCTCTGGTTTTTCTGCGAATCGGCGACGAACACCACGCCGTCGGCGCGCGACAATACCGCCTTGCGCGTGCCGTCGTGCGCCACCTGCCCCGGCACGGTAAACAGCTTGAGCTTGACCAGCAACCCGGACGGCGCGCGAAACCCCAGCGGCAGCAGATCGAAGAACAGGGTGCGGTCGTTCTGCGTCTCCATGGTCATGATCTCGCCCTTCAACTCAGGCGCCAGCAGATCGTGGAGGCGCATCAGATTGGTGGTCTTGCCGCTCATCGCCGGACCGTAATAGACCAGCTTGACGGTGAGTTTTTGCCGCTCCTCGTCGTATTCAGCCATGGTCAGGAAGCATCCTCTTCGTCGAGCAGCACTTCGCCGTTCGGCCCCCAATTGACCTTGGTGATGCCCGGCGATTCGGCCTCCAGGCGGCGCAGCGCCATCTCCTGGCGGCTGATGACGCCGCGCTGGGCGCGCACTTCGTCCGCCAGGCGCTGGTTTTCCAGGAGCAGATGGTGATGCGCCAGCGCCTGCTCCAAGGCCGCGCGCAGTTCGGCGTCGTGCCAGGGCTTGGCGATGAAACGGTAGATGTGCGCCTGATTGATCGCGCCGAGCAGCGCGTCCAGATCGGTATAGCCGGAAAGGATCAGGCGCGCCGCGTTGGGCTGGATGGCCTGGAAGGCATTGAGGAAATCCACGCCGTTCATTTCCGGCATGCGGTAATCGGAAATCACCGCGTCGAAAGCGGTTTCCTCGCGCGCCCGCTTCAGCGCCTCG
Organism: uncultured Sulfuricella sp.; assembly: GCA_964505475.1. GTDB lineage: Bacteria > Pseudomonadota > Gammaproteobacteria > Burkholderiales > Sulfuricellaceae > JAGXQV01. The sequence continues at coordinate 48,849 of CAZDIJ010000007.1, forward strand.
CGCGGCGAAGCGTAGCTTTCCACCAGCAGTTTTCCGCCGCCCGGCAAGGGCGCCGCAAACAGGCGGCGCAGGGCGCTCAAGATATTGGGTTCGTCATCGACCAGCATGATACGTTGCACAATTGTTCCCCGTGTTGATGTTGTCATATCGAATTCACCCCTCTTGGCGCGGCAGCAATTTTTCCACCCGCGCCATCAGCGCTTCCCGCTTCACCGGCTTGCAGAGAAAATCCGCCGCCCCCATTTGCAGGGCGTAGCGCTGCGATTCGCGGTCGTCCAGCGCGGTCAGCATGAGGATGGGAATGTCGCGGGTCGCGGGATTTTCCTTGAGCCTTTCCGCCACGTCGAAACCGTTCATGTCCGGCATCATGATGTCGAGCACGATCAGGTCAGGCAGTGTCGCCGCCGCCACCCTCAATGCTTCCGCGCCGCCGCCGGCGGTGAGGACGGCATGGCCTTCGGCGCCCAGCACCGTCTCCAGCAGTTTCACGTTGCGGGCATCGTCATCGACGACCAGGATGGTTGCCGGTTTGGTCATGGATTTTCTCCTTCAGGGTTTATGGGCGGGGCGTTTTCGCCGAGCATTTCCGCCACCTTGGCGTAAAATTCGCGGTAGCGGAGCGGCTTGGCGAGATAGCCGTCGCAGCCCGCCGCCTGGATATTGTCACGTTCGCCCTTCATGGCGTAGGCGGTCAGCGCGACGACCTTGATGTTTCGCGTGGCTTCGTCCGCCTTCAACAGGCGCGTCGCCTGCAAGCCGTCCATGCCGGGCAACTGGATGTCCATCAGCACCAGGCCGGGTCGCTGTTCCCGCGCCAGACGCAGGCCTTCCTCCGCATCCGCCGCCGCCAGCGTCCCGTAGCCCGCCTTCCTCAGCAGCAACAGCGCCAGCTTCATGTTGGCGGGATTGTCCTCGATCACCAGAACGCGCGCCATGTCAGGCTCCTGCGCCGGGCGAGGTCGCCCGTTTCACTTCCCGGATAAAGCGTCCGTGGTTGAATTCCGCCTTTTCCATGATCTTCATCACATGGCCGTTGAGCGCCGCCCGGTCTTCGGCGGTGATCTGCTTGGCGGTGACGATCAGCACCGGAATCGCCGCCGTTCCGCTATCGCCATTGAGCGCGGCGATCACGTCGAAGCCGCTCACTTCCGGCATCATCAGATCGAGAATAATCAGGCCGGGATTCAGGCGCTTCGCCATGTCTATGCCTTCCTGTCCGCCATAGGCGCGCAACACCTCATACCCGGCGCTGTCAAGATAGGCGCCGAGCAACTGCACCGCCTGCGGATCGTCGTCCACCACCAGCACCGAGCGTTTTTTCTTGCCGTCCGCGCCCAGGCCGATCTGCTTCATGGCGTCGGCCAGGTCTTCATGGCGGATGGGCTTTTGCAGCACCTGCGCCGCCCCCAGGGAAGCGCCGCGCTTTCCGTCGGCGACGATGGAGACGATCACCACCGGGATACGGGCAAGCTCCGGGGCATCCTTGATGCGTTCGAGGAATTCCCAGCCATCCATGCCGGGCAACAGGATGTCCAGCGTAATCACGTCGGGTTTTTCCCGCATCGCCAGCTCCAGCGCGGCTTCCGCCGTGGCGGCGCGGGTCACGCGGAAGCCGGTCTCTTCCAGTTGCAGGCGCAGCAGATCGGCCGCCATGTCCTCGTCCTCGACCACCAACGCCAAACGGGAGGAAGACGCAGGCACGGGTGCGGCTTCGGGAGCAGCTTCGGGCGCGGGGGAAGATGCCGCCGCGGACGCGCCGCCTCCGGCTTCCTCGCGCCACGGCAGCCATACCGTGAAAACCGATCCCTTGCCCGGCTCGCTTTGCAGCGCCACCGCGCCGCCGTGGAGTTCCGCCAGGTTTTTCACCATTACCAGCCCCAGCCCGGTGCCTTCGTAGCGGCGCGCCAGCGAGCCGTCGATCTGGGTGAAGGGGCGGAACAGCTTGTCCTGCGCCTCCGGCGCGATGCCGATGCCGGTATCGCGCACCGCCAGTTCGAGATAATGCGCGAACGTCCCGTTCTTAACCGCATCGCCGCCGGCCTTGCGCGCCGTGACCGTCACCGCGCCGCCGTCGGGGGTGAATTTCACCGCGTTGGACAGCAGGTTGTAAAGGATCTGCTTGCACTTGCGCGCGTCCAGCCACGCCGCCCCCAGCCCTTCCTCCACCTCGGCGGACAGCTTGATGCGGTGCGCCAGCGCCTTTTCCCTTACCACCTGCATGCCCGCCGCCACCAGCGCGGCGATGTCCTGCTGCTCCAGTTCCAGCGTCATCTTGCCGGCCTCGACCTTGGAGAGGTCGAGAATGTCATTGATGAGGGAGAGCAGATGCTCGCCGCTGTCGTAAATATCCCCGGCGTATTCCCGCTGTTCGGCGTTCAGCTCGCCCACCAGCCCGTCGCGCAGCACTTCGGAAAAGCCGATGATGGCGTTGAGCGGGGTGCGCAGTTCGTGCGACATGTTGGCGAGAAATTCCGACTTCATGCGGCTGGCGTCTTCCAGTTGCACATTCTTGGCGGCGATTTCCTCGCTGCTTTGGCGCAACTGCCCGGCCAGCAGCTTGAGGTCGCCGTATTGCCTGAGATTATTCAGCGCCACGCCGAGTTGCCCGCACAAGCGCTCGACGAACTGGCGCTCGGCGGCGGAAGGCGGATGGCTGGCCGCCAGCACCAGCACGGCGAAGCGCCGCTCCTGGTAGGCGATGGGATGGATTAGCAGCGCCGCCGGGCGGAAATCGGCCACGCCGGTCTGCACCGCCATTTGCGGCATGTCGGCGAGATCGTCGAGAAGCAGCGCCTTGCCGTCGCGCGCCGCCTGCCCCGGCAAGCCCTCGCCGAGGGCGAATTCCCGGATGGCTCCGCCGGGTAGCCCCCGGCTCGCCTCGCACTTGAAAAGGCCGCGCCACTCGTCGTAGACATACAGCGCCGATACCGGAAAGGAGTGGTTTTCGGCAAGCAGCGCCAGCAGGCCGTCGAGTATCCGCTGCCGCTCGAAGGTCGAACTGAACAGCGCCAGCGCCCGGCTCTGGGTCGCCTCGAAGTGCGCCGCGGCGCGCAATTCCCCTTCCGCGCCCTTGCGCGCGGTGATGTCGATCACCACACCCTCCATGCGCACCGCCTTGCCGGCCTCGTCGTAATAGCCGCGCCCCTTGGCGGCAACCCAATGGATGCCGCCGTCCGGCCACACGACGCGGTATTCGACATCGTATTCGCCGTGCTCCTCCAGGGCGATCCTGACCGCCTCGTCGATGCGCCGCCGTTCTCCGGGATGCAGCGACGCCAGAAAGCGCTGGTAATCCATCACGACATCGCGCGGCAGGCCGAAAATTTCCTTGCAGCGCTCGGAGTAGCGCAATTCGCCGCTGGCGATATTCCAGTGCCAGGTGCCGATGCCGGCGCCGGCCGTCGCCAGGCGCAACGATTCCTCGTTCTGCGCCAGCGCGACGGCGGTCGTCTGCCGCGCGGCCATTTCCCGGCGGATGCGCAGGAACAGCAGGAGGAAAAACAGCGCGCCCAGCGCGATCAGCACCGCGAAGCTGACCCGCGCCTCGCGGACGCGCGCCTCCGTCGCGGCGCTGCGCTCGCGCAGCAGGCGGTGCGCTTCCGTTTCCAGGCGCTGGAGATGGACGCGCAGCGCCTCCCGGGTCTCTTTGCACAGCCCTTCCCGAATGCACTGCGCCATGCCAGCGGCATCCTTGTCGCGATGAAGACGGATGGTGTATTGAAGCGCCGCCTCGCGGCTCGCCGCCAGGCGGTCGAGTTCCTGCCACTGGGCGCGCAGCGACGCTTCGCCGACGCTCTGGCGCTTGAAGTGCGCGATGTCCCGTTCGAGCATGGCGAGATGCGCGTCGCGTTCCGCCAGGAAGCTGTCGCCGCCCGCGATCAGGTAATTGCGTTGCAGCGTTTCGATCTGGCTGACGTGGGCGGCGATTTCGGCCAGCGAGCGCAGGGTTTCATGGGCGTGGGCGGCCCAGCGCGTGGCCTCGATCATGTTCCCGGCGGCGCGCCAGGTCAGCCCGCCGAGCGCCAGCAGCAGCGCCAGCATGGCGCCGGAGACGGCGAACGTCTTGTTTTCGATGCTCCAGCGGCGCATGGCCTATCCTCCCGTTTTCACAACTCCAGCTCCCGGCAGGCGCGCCGGGCTTCGTAATGGCGGAATGCCTCGCGCAGGGTTTCCAGCAGTTCGCCGTCGTCCCACGGCTTGGCGAGGAATTTGAACAGCTCGCCCCGGTTCACCGCCTCGGTGACCGCCCTGAGTTCGGTATAACCGGTGAGCATGATGCGCACCGTGGCGGGATGCAGTTCGCGCACCCTGCCGAGGAATTCCGCGCCGCTCATCTGCGGCATGCGCGCGTCCGAAACCACCACCCCCGCCTCGTGCTCGGCCAGCCGCTCCAGTCCTTCCGCGCCGCTCGCGGCGGTGACGATGCGGTAGCCTTCGCGGCGCAGCAGGCGTTTCAGCGATGACAGGATGGCCGTCTCGTCGTCCACCAGCAGCAGGATGCGCTCGGGCAGTTCGGCCTCCGGTGCAAAGGCCAGCTTGCGCCGCTCGCCCAGCAGTTGCGCGAATTCGGAGGCGGGCAGCGGCTTGCTGAAATAGTAGCCCTGCATTTCGTCGCAGCCGCGCAGGCGCAGGAAATTCATCTGCGCCTCGGTTTCCACGCCTTCCGCGATAACCGACAATTTCAGGCCGTGCGCCAATGCCACGGCGGCGCGGACGATGGCCGCGTCGTCGGGATCGCTGGCGATGTCGCGGATGAAGGACTGGTCGATCTTGAGACGGTCGAGGGAAAACCGCTTGAGATAGTTCAGGGAGGAATAGCCGGTGCCGAAATCGTCGATGGACAGCGCCAGCTTCAGCGCCTTCAGTTTTTCCGTGGTCTGGATGAAGCCTTCCGCGTCGTCCATCGCCGCGCTCTCGGTCAGCTCCAGCTCCAGATAGGCCGGGTCGAGACCGGTTTCATCCAGCACCCGCGCGGCCAGTTCCGCCACGTCGCATCCCTTGAACTGGCGCGCCGACAGGTTCACCGCCACAGTCACGGCGGGCAGCCCGGCCTCCTGCCAGGCCTGGTTCTGGGCGCAGGCGGCGCGCAGCACCCATTCGCCGATCGGCAGGATCAGCCCGGTTTCCTCCGCCAGCGGGATGAAATCCGCCGGGGACACCAGCCCCCGCTCGGGGTGCCGCCAGCGCAGCAGCGCCTCCGAGCCGATGATCTCGCCACTGCGCAGGCTGAGCTGCGGCTGGTAATGGAGCAGCAGCTCGCCGCGCTCCAGGGCGCGGTACAGATCGCTTTCCAGGCGCAGCCGCTCCGCCTGGCGGTCATTCATCGCGGCGGCGTAGAACCTGAAATCGTTGCCGCCCGCCGCCTTGGCGCGGTGCATCGCCGCCGTGGCGTTCTTCAGCAGCGTTTCGCCGTCTGCGCCGTCGCGGGGGAAAAGTCCCAGCCCGATGCTGACGGTCAGAAAAACCTCCTTGCCGCCGATGCACAGCGGCGCCGCGAACGTCTCGCGGACGCGCCGGGCAAGATCCGCCGCTTCGTCCGCGCCGCCGATTTCGGCGAGCAGCAGGAATTCGTCGTCGCCGATCCGCGCCGCCGTGTCCATCCCGCTTTCCAGCGCCTTCAGGCGCGCGGCGGCCTCCCGCAACGCCTGGTCGCCGGCGGCGCGCCCCAGGCCGTCGTTGATTTCCTTGAAACGATCCAGGTTGAGCATCAGCGCCAGCGCCTCCTTTCCCTCGCGGCGGCGGCGTTCCGCCAACTGGGCGAGGCGATCCCGCGCCAGGTTGCGATTGGGCAGGCCGGTGAGATCGTCGTAATTGGAGTGGCGCTCCAGTTGCGCCAGGTAGCGCTTGCGCTCGCGGATGTCCGTCAGCGTGACGACCATCCCGGTGATTTCCTCGCCGTCGCGGATCGGCATGGCGGTGAATTCCACCGGCGACGGTGTGCCATCCTTGCGCCAGAAGGTTTCCTCCTGGCCGCGAATCACCAGGCCGGCGGTCAGAGTCTGGTACATCGGGCAGCCCTCGTGCGGATTTGGGCTGCCATCGGCCTTGCTGTGATGCAGCATGGCGTGGCAATTCCGCCCCAGCAGTTCGTCTTCCCGGTAACCCAGGATGTCCAGCGCGGCGGCATTGACGAAGGTGATGGCGCCGTCGGCGTCGGTGCCGAAAATGCCTTCGCCCGCCGAGGCGAGGATCAGTTGGTTGCGGCGGCTTGCCTGCTTTTCCCGTTCGCGGGTGCGCAGGGTTTCGACGGCGAAGGCGAGATCGTCCGCCGTCTCGCCGAGCAGTTCAATCTCGTCCCGGTCGAAGACGCCGCTTTCCGCGGCGTAGATGCACAGCACTCCGGCCACTTCCCCGCTCAGCCGCAACGGCAGGCAGATCACCGAATGGAAGCCGTGCGCCAGCGCCGCCTCGCGCCACGGCGCAAAGGCGGAATCGGCGGTGACATCGTGGCAGACCGCCGGACAGCCTTCCCGCACCGCAACCCCGGCGGGGCCGCGCCCGAATTCGCTGTCTTCCCAGGTCAGGCGCAATCCGGCGAAATAGTCCTGTCCCGCGCCGAAAAACGCCGCAGGACGGATGGTCTTGCCTTCGTCCTTTTCAGCATAACCGGCCCAGGCGAAAACATAGCCGCCCACTTCCACGCTCAGGCGGCAGACTTCCTGCAATTGCGCGGCTTCGCTGGCCGCGCGCAGCAGCGCCCGGTTGCTGGCGCTCAGGGTGTGCAGCCCCCGGTCGATGCGCCGCGCCCGTCCGGTGATTTGCTCGATATGGCGGTGCCGCGCCTGGATGCTTTCCGCCAGAGCATCGACGGTCTGCGCCAGCCGTCCGGCCTCATCGCCGCCGGGGGGCAGGCCGGTGCGTGCGTCCAGCTCCCCGGCCAACAGGCGTTCCAGGGTGGAGATAATGCATGGCAAGTGGTTCATTTTTTCGGACATTGTTTTTCCTTTTTATGCCTATGAACAATATTCAGGATGTTGCCTTGCATCCCATGCTCCCTCATCCCCGTCCCTTCTCCCGCCTGCGGGAGAAGGGAGAAAAGCCCCTCGCCCGCAGGCGCACCCTAAAGGGCATAAAGGAGAGGGATTGGGGTGAGGGCGCCTGAAAATTATTCATAGGCATATTCCTTTTTGCCTGTTGCGTGTCAGTCCAACTTCATAGCGGCGCTTGCAATATTCCCCACGCCCCCGGCGCCCGGCTATGGGTCGGCTTTCGCCTCCTGCTGCCGCACCGGCAGGGTGACGCGAAAGGTCGTGCCCTTGCCCACTTCGCTCTCAGCTTCGATACGCCCGTGGTGCTTCTGCACGATGCCGTAGGATAGCGACAGGCCCAGCCCGGTGCCCATGCCCACCGGCTTGGTGGTGAAGAACGGCTCGAAGATGCGCTTGAGGTTTTCCGGCGGGATGCCCTTGCCGGTATCGGAAACTTCTATCCATACTTCTTCGTCCGACGCGCCGGTGCGAAGGGTGATGACGCCGTGTTCCTCGATGGCATGGGCGGCGTTGACCAGCAGGTTCATGAATACCTGGTTGAGCTGCGACGGCAGGCATTCCACTTCGGGCAGCGTAGCGTATTCCTTGACCACCTCGGTCTTGTACTTGAGTTCGTTCCACACCACGTTGAGGGTGCTTTCCAGCCCCTTGTGCAGGTCCACCCACTGCCATTCGGCCTCGTCCACATGGGAAAAGTCCTTGAGGTCCTGGACGATTTTCTTGACCCGCGAAATGCCCTCGTCGGACTCTTTCATCAGGGCGGCGACATCTTCCTTGAGAAATCCGATATCCAGCTTTTCGCGCAGGCTCTTGATGCGCCGCGCCGTTTCGGGATGGGCGGCGAGCAGCGGTTCGGCCTGCTCGTAGGCGTCCAGCATGGCAAACAGATCCTGGGTGTATTTTTCCAGCGTCCCCAGATTGGAATTGACGTAACCGATGGGATTGTTGATTTCGTGCGCCACCCCCGCCGCCAGTTGGCCTATGGAGGCCATTTTCTCGGATTGCAGCAACTGGTTCTGGGCATCGTGCAGCTTGCCGATCAATGCCTGTTGCTCGGCTTTTTCCTTTTTCAGCAAAGCCATCAGTTCCAGGCGCTCCAGCGTGCGCGCCATGAAACCGCCGAACATGCTCAGCATTATCTCGTCTTCCGCATCGAAACAATCTGCGGGAATTTGCTCGTCCTCTTCGCCGAAAAGCGTGATGGTCTGCTTATCCGCCAGGTAGAGTGCGCCCATGACCCTGTCGCCCAGACGGAGCGGCACGCCGATCAGCGTCTTCACCGGCATCGCCCCGCCGGCGCCGCCGCGGATGAGGGGGTGCGCGGCAATATCGTCCACCCGCACCGGTTCCGTTTGGTTGCGCACGAATTCCAGCAATCCGCCGCCATCCGCCGGGCGTCCTGCCCAGGCGGCCAGTTCTTCGTCCATGCCTTCGGTAATAAACTGCGTCAGCCGCCCCTCGCGATCGAAGGTGGCTAGCGCACCGTTGCGGGCGCGGCTCATATCCATGGCGTCCCGCACGACCTGATGGAAAAACCCCAGGAGGTCGCCGCCATGATGAAGGATGCTGTCGGCATCGCCGATCTTCTGCAATGCCTCGTTCCATTGAATCAAGCGCACGTTGGCTGTCGCCAGGTTGCTGATGGAAACATTCATCACCGCCTCGCTGTCGCGGATTTTGCGCAGCAGGCCGTTGAAGGCGTTTTCGAGCCGCGTGAACAGGCCGTTGCCGCCGGATTCCGGCAGAAAATCCGCCGCCGCCTGATTCTCCGCGGCGGACAGCATGGCGTTGATGACGCTCTCCAAGCGTTGTTCCGGCGTATTCACATGCATTCCTATGGTTAAATCACCTCCGGCAGAGCCGGGGGTTGCCTAATTTAATTACATGCCGAACCATCCTCAGTCGCCGCGCCCTCCCTTGCGCGCATAGCGCGCGGGGGAGGGTTGGGGTGAGGGCGTCTGAAAATTATTCATAGGCATATATTGGAAACGGCTTATTCGGCCAACAATAAATTTACGCTGCCGTTCAACCGCTCGATGTCGCGGAATATCGCCGGCATGCCGCCCCAATCCAGCCCGAGACGGCTCCACGCCCCTTCCGAGAGCTGGGGCGCCAGGTTGTTGCTGACCCTGCCGATTTCCAGGACATGGCACAGCACGTTGGCAAGATGCACCTCGTCCGTCAAGACGGCGGGGGAGCCATCATCGGGAAGGTGATGGTCGCGTATCGCCTGCTGGATAGGCAGTGGGAACTTCCATTGGCGCGCCACCTCGAAGCCGATGGCGGCATGCCCCAAACCCAACACGGCGGCTTCGGCTTGCGAGAACGTGCACTCCTGTTCGAGACAGTACCCCAGCGCCCGCTCGAAATCCTCGTGAAAATAGGCATCCAGCACCAGCACGCCGATGTCGTGCAGCAGCCCGGCGGTGAATGCCGCCTCGGAGTCGTTGCCGAGACGCGCCGCCAGCACCTTGGCGCATACGCCGGTGCCGATGGCGTGGCGCCAGAATTCGGTGCGGTCGAACACCTTGCCTTCCGCCGGAGGGAATTGGTTGATGATGCCCGCCGCCACCACCAGCGAACGGACATTATGGAACCCCAGCACCACCACCGCTTCGTTGATCGAGCCGATGCGGCTGGGCAGGCCGTAAAACGCCGAATTCGCCACCCGCAGCACGCGCGCCGCCAACCCCTGGTCGCGACTGATTTCAGCCACCAATGTCGCTACGTCGATATTCTCGTTGTCGAAGCTGTGCAGCACTTCGGCGACGACCTGCGGCAACGAGGGCAATTGCCGGACGCGCTGGGCAACCTGTTCCAGGGTCAATTCGCTCATTCCAGATTCCCCAACCGGTAAGCCAGCAAGGTCTCGCGCAACTTGGCCATCAACGGGTTGCCGCCGCAGTGGCGGAACAGGGCATACACCTGCTCCGTGACTTCCACTCGCCGCCGCGCCAGTTGCTCCGGCGTCAGCATTTCCTCTTCGACGATCAGCAGACGCGCCACGCCGCGGCGTTGCAATGAAGCGATCAGGGATGGCGTCAGTTCGGTTCCCGCGGCGAGCAGGCCGGCGCCGCCGGAATCGTGCACCTCATCCGCGAGCCGCATCCCCGGCTCGGCCAGGGAAAGGGGAATCGCACGCGCCCTGACCGTCATGTCGCCTCCCTGGGCATCACCAGCACCACCGCGCCGCGCGACCCCGAACCGCCGCCCATCGGATGGCTTAGAAACTCGGCCGAACCGCCGGACGGCAAATGGCAGACACGCTGCACGGCGGCGCCATCGCGCAGGGATTGGGCAATGAATTCCGCCGCTTCCGCCGGCAGGACATCGGCGACAGGCATGCCGGGCGAAATGGCGCCGCCGAAAATCTGCCCGGCCTTATAGTTGACGGCGGCGATCATGCCGTTATCGTCCACGCCGATCACCCCCATGGGCAGATGCGCCAGCATTTCCTGGGTCACTTGGAGAATATTGCCGCTATGCTCCGCCTCCAGGGTCTTTTGGCTGACGATTTTCTCCAGTTCGCGCTTGGCGCCGTTCAATGCTTCGTTGGCCTGCACGACCGCGCTTGCCAGCCTTTCGTTGTCCAGCACCATTTCGTAGCGCTCAAAGGCTTCCCGGACATGCTCGCGCAACTGTTCGTCTTCCCACGGCTTGGTCAGGAATTTGTACACCGCGCCTTCGTTGATCGCATCGGTGACCGATTTCAGCTCGGTATAGCCGGAAAGCACGATGCGCACCGTGTCCGGGTAAAGCTGCTTGGCCTTGCGCAGGAATTCGACGCCGCTCATTTCCGGCATGCGCTGGTCGGAAAGGATCACCCCCACCCGGTTTTCCGCCAGCCGCTCCAGGCCTTCCCGGCCACTGGCCGCGCGCAGGATTTTGTAGCCGTCGCGGCGCAGCAGGCGGTTGAGGGCGGTGAGGATGTTTTCCTCGTCGTCCACCAGCAGCAGGGTGCGCTCCAGCGCTTGGCGCTCTTCTTCCGGCACGGGCATGGAGCGTCCCTCGCGCAGCATCTGCTCGAGTTCTTCCGGCGGCACCGGCCGGCTGAACAGATAGCCCTGCATCTCGTCGCAATGGTGCGTTCGCAGGAAGGATGCCTGCCCCTCGGTTTCCACGCCTTCCGCGATCACCCGCAGCTTCATGTCGTGGGCGATGGAGATGATGGTCTTGGCGATGGCGGCGTCGTCCGGGTCGCTGGTGATGTCGTGGACGAAAGATTGGTCGATTTTCACCTTGTCGATGGGGAAGCGCTTGAGGTAGCTCAGGCTGGAGTAGCCGGTGCCGAAGTCGTCCACCGAGAGGTGCACTCCCATCCCGGCAAACTGGCGGAGGATTTCGATGACCCGCGCGGGGTCGTGCATAATCATGCTCTCGGTCAATTCCAGTTCGAGATAACGCGCCTCCATGCCGGATTCGGCGAGCACTTCGCGCACCTGGTTGAGCAGGTCGCGGTTGCGGAACTGGCGCGCGGAAAGATTCACCGCCATCGTCAGGGGCGGCAGGCCGGCTTTCTGCCAGGCCATGTTCTGTTTGCAGGCCTGGCGCAGCACCCAGGCGCCGATCGGCACGATCAGGCCGGTTTCCTCGGCCAGCGGGATGAACTTGCCGGGCGGCACCAGCCCCAGTTCGGGATGGCGCCAGCGCAGCAGCGCCTCCATGCCGATCAGCCGCCCGTTTCGGAGGTCGAGTTGCGGCTGGTAGTACAGCACCAGTTGGCCGCGCTCCAGCGCGTGGCGCAGGCCGCTTTCCAGCGCCAGGCGTTCCGAGGCGCGGGCATTCATTTCCGTGGTGAAGAACTGGAAATTGTTGCGCCCCTCGTCCTTGGCGCGGTACATGGCGACATCGGCATTTTTCAGCAGCATCGCCGCATCCCCGCCGTCCCTCGGATAAAGCGCGACGCCCAGGCTGGCGCTGATGTACAGCTCGTGCTCCTGTTCGATGAAGCTCGGTTGCAGGCCGTCCAGCACCTTGCGCGCGATGCTTGCCGCATCCTCCTCGCGCTCGATCCCGTCGAGGACGATGACGAATTCGTCGCCGCCCAGGCGCGCCACCGTGTCGCCATGGCGCACGGTGTCCCTCAGGCGTCCGGCGACTTCCACCAGGAGGCGGTCGCCGGCGTCGTGGCCGAGGCTATCGTTGATGAACTTGAACTGGTCGAGATCGAGGAACATCACGGCGGCCATGCCGCCGCCGCGCTCCGCGTGGGCAATCGCCTGTTCGACCCGGTCGCGCAGCAGGTTGCGGTTGGGCAGGGTGGTCAGGGCGTCGTGGCTGGCCTGGTGCTCCAACTGTTCCTCGTAGCGCTTCTGTTCGGTGATGTCGTTCTGCACCCCGATGAAATTCCGCAGCGTGCCGTATTCGTCGTACACCGGCGCGATGAACAGTTCGTTCCAGAACAGCGTGCCGTCCTTGCGGTAATTGCGCAGCACCGCCCGTCCTTCGTGACGGTCGCGCATGGCGCGGCGCACCTTGTCGAGGTTGGGCTGATCCGTCTCCGTCCCTTGCAGGAAGCGGCAGTTGCGCCCGATCACTTCCTCGGAACGGTAGCCGGTGACCCGCTCGAAGGCCGGGTTGACGTACACCAGCGGGTTCTCTTCCTGGGTGGCGTCGGTAATCAGGATCGGCGTCAGGCTGGCCTCGATGGCGCGCTGCCACAGGCGCAGATTTTCCTCATACTGCTTGCGCAGGGAAACGTCTTCCTTGACCGCGACGAAATGGGTGATGCCCCCCTGTTCGTCGCGCACCGGCGAAATCACTTCCGCCTCCCAGACGAATTCGCCGTTCTTCTTGCGGTTCAGCAATTCGCCGCGCCATTCGCGCCCGTCGAGGATGGTTTCCCACAAGCGCCGGTATTCCTCCAGGTCGTGGAAGCCCGATTTGAGGATGCGCGGGGTCTGGCCGAGCACTTCCTCGGCGGCATAGCCGGTCACCTGGGTAAAGAAGGGGTTGACGTATTCGATCACGCCTTCCCGGTCGGTAATCACCACCGAGCTGGCGATGTTCTCGATGGCGCGCGACAGCTTGCGCAGTTTGTCCTCGGCCTGGCGGCGTCCGGTCACGTCGCTGGCGATGCCGTCGAGGCGCAGCGGCTGGCCGTCCGCGCCGTAGACCACCCGGGCGCGGTCGTGCAGCCAGCGCACTTCGCCGTCGGGACGGACGATGCGGTATTCCATTTCCAGCTCGCCCTTGACCAGCAGTTCATCGAGGAAGGAATGCACCCGCGGGTAATCGTCGGGGTGCACCACTTCCGCCCACAGGTTGGGGTTGTCGTGGAAGGCCTGGTCGGGATGGCCGTAGACTTTTTCCGCCGCCGGACTCTGGTAGATGACCTCGTGCGTCCCCGGCGCCACCGACCACACCACGTCGTCGAGCGAGCGCATGATTTCGTCGAGTTTCTTCCGGCTCTCGTGTAGTTTCTCCTCCGCCAGCTTGCGCGAGGTGACATCGTGGCAGGCGCCGACATAGCCGGCGAAATTCCCGTCGAGGTCGGCGTAGGGCGCGCCACGTCCGATCATCCAGCGGTACTCGCCGTCGCGCCGGCGCAAGCGGAACTCCATCTCGAACGGCTGGCGGACGGCGAAGGCCGAGCGGTAGACATCGAGCGCCTGCTCGCTGTCCTCCGGGTGGATTTGCGCCGCCCAGCCGTCGCCCAGCTCATCGTCCCGCGCCCGCCCGGTGAAATCCAGCCAGCCGCGGTTGACGTAGTCGCACCGGCCATCGGTGCCGCCGCGCCAGATCAGGGCGGGGAACTCGTCGAACAGTTTGAGGTAGAAATCGCGCGACTGGGTGAGGCGCGCTTCCATGGCGATGCGCTCGGAAATGTCGCGGATCACGGTGGAATAGTATTCCACCGCGCCGTTGGCGTCCCTGTGCGCCATGATGACCTGGGAGACCGGGATTTCCTCTCCCGTCCGCGACAGCAGGGTGTTTTCGCCTTGCCAGATGCCGTCGCGCGCCGCCACCGCCAGGGCGACCTGCTTCATCGACGCCATCGCCCAGCCGGGGTGGAAATCGGCGATGTTCGACAGCGTCACGTCCTCGTCGCCGCCGATCCCCAGCATTTGTCTGCCGGCGCGGTTGATGTAGAGCGCCTTGCCGTCGATCGCGGCGACGCCGACCAGGTCCGAGGTCGCGTCGAAGATCGCCGTGATGCGCTCCATTTCCGCGATCATGCCGCCCATCCGCTCGGTGGTCTGATTGAACGAGCGCACCAGGTCGCCGATTTCGTCGAAGGATTCGAACTGGTAACGCAAGCCGTGCTCGCCCGCGGCGAAACGGGTGAACAAATGCGCGACGTTGCTGATTGGCCGGGTGATGCGGTACATAATCAGGATAAACAACCCGATGATGACAAGCACTTCGAGAACGAACACCGTCGTGACGAAAAAGTCGATGCGCAAGTGCGCCTGCGCGGCGGAATGGCTCAGCGCGTTGACCAGCTTGTCGGCGTTCTTGAGCATGTCGTCCGCCCCCCGATAGAGGCGTTCCAGCACTTCCCGCCGCGCCGGGGAAGTCTCCTTGCCGAGCAGGGTTTCCGCGCCCTGCCGGAAGGGTATCCAATCGCGGCGCAATCCTTGCGTCAGCCCGGGGATGTCGCGGTTTTCCCGCAGGATCGCTTCCGGCAGCACCGCGACCCGGCGCTCGATTTCCGCCAGTTTTTCCTCGTAGTTCCTGAGCACTTCCTCCAGCGCTTCCCGCCCCTGTTCATCCTGGGCAAACCGCGCCGCGCGGTAGGCGATGCGCTGGCTCATGTAGCGCAGCCGGCCGCTTTCATTGACGATGCCGGAGGCATCGACGATGCCGTTGTACAGATATTCGGAAACCAGCAGATTCCCCGTCGCCAACACCAGCAGCAGCGCGAAGGCCAGGGCGAACTTCTTGCCCAGCGTGAGGCGCGAGAGGAGGCGTTGCAGGACGCCCGGGGAAGGGGATTTATTGATTTCCATGTCCCGATAGCTCCATGCGTTGCCTTATTCCGGCTTTCCCGCCGCGCCCGCCCGTTCGCGCAAGCTGTCCGCCAGGACGCGGTTTTCCAGCAGCAGGTCGCGGTAGCGCAGCGCCCGCATCACCGCGGACTTCAGTTCGTAGCCGTTCCACGAGCGTTTCAGCAGGTTGTCGATATGCGCCTGGTTGATGGCATTGCTCAGCGTCGGCATGTCGAGGCTTTCGCCGACCAGGATGAAGGCGCTGTCCACGCCGCGCTGGCGCAGCGTGCCGAAGAACGCCACGCCGTTCATTTCCGGCATGGCGTAATCAGCGATGACCAGATCGCAGCTCTTGTTTTCCAGGCTTTCCAGCGCCTCCAGCGGCGAGGCGGAGCTGTCCACCACCAACTGGAAGTCGTGGCCGCCGTAGGCGGGACGGTGGGTCATTTCATAGCGTATCGCCCCGTACAGCCCTTCGTAGGAGGAACGATGCGTCAGCTCGCGCCACATCGAGGTCACGGCATGCTCATCCGGGCTGACCAGCAGCACGCGGTACAGCTTGCGTTCCTGCTCTTGCGGCGGCGCGCCGAAACGGCGGCGGTAGTCTTCCGCGAAGCGGCGGTTTTCCAGGATCGCCTCGCGGTAATCCAGCCCCTGGAGGATATTGGCCTTCAGGTCGGCCTCGCTCCACGGCTTGGAGAGGAAGCGGTAGATGTGGGTGACGTTGATGGCCTTGATGAGCGCCTCCATGTCGGCCTGGCCGCTGAGAATCAGGCGCACCGCGTCCGGCTGGATCTGCCCGAAGTTTTCGAGAAAGGTCACGCCGTCCATGTCCGGCATGCGGTAGTCCGACACCACCAGCGCGAAATCGCTTTCACTGGCGCGCCGCAACGCTTCCTGCGGGGAAGTGAAGGCTTCCACCGCGTAGTCGCCGGCCAGTTCGCGGCGCAGGGCATTCAAGACGTTTTGCTCATCGTCCACCAGTAGCAGGCGTTGCATTCGTTTCTCCCTAACTTACCCGTTGCTCCGGCCCGCCGACCGGCAGCCAGATGCGAAAAACCGTTCCCTTCCCGACCTCGCTGCTCACCTCGATGCGTCCACGGTGCTTCTCGACGATGCCGTAGGACAGCGACAGCCCCAGGCCGGTGCCCTTGCCCACCGGCTTGGTGGTGAAGAAGGGGTCGAAGATGCGCGTGAGGTTTTCCGGCGAAATGCCCTTGCCGTCATCGGCGAATTCCACCCATACCTCGTCGCCGGCCATGCCGGTGCGGACGTTGATGAGGCCGCGCTTGCCGTCTTCCATGGCGTGGGCGGCGTTGACCAGCATGTTCATGAATACCTGGTTGATTTGCGAGGGCAGGCATTCGACGCGGGGGATGTCGCCGTATTCCTTGACCACGTCGGCCTTGTACTTGATTTCGTTGTGCACCACGTTGAGCGTGCTGTCGAGGCCGTGGTGGAGATCGGCCTGCTGCCACTCGGCCTCGTCCACATGGGAGAAGTCCTTGAGGTCCTGGACGATCTGCTTGACGCGCTGGATGCCCTCGCCGGATTCCTTGAGCAGGTCGAGAATATCCTGTTTGAGATAGTCCATTTCCACTTCCTCCATCAGCGCCTTGATTTGCGCGCGCGCCTGGGAGTCGCAGGCGTTTTCCGCCTGCTGGAAGGCATCCAGCACCCGCAGCAGTTGCTCGATGTAGGTGCGCAAGGTGCCGAGGTTGGAATTGACATAGCCGATGGGGTTGTTGATTTCGTGCGCGACCCCCGCCGCGAGCTGGCCGATGGAAGCCATCTTCTCGGATTGCAGCAACTGGTTGTGGGCTTCCTCCAGTTTCTTGATGAGCGCCTGCTGCTCCGCCTTTTCCTTGCGCAGCAGTTCCTCCACTTGCTTGCGCTCGGTGATGTCGTGCGCCGTGCCGAACATTTTCGCCGCCCGCCCGTCTTCGCCGGACTGCACCTCGCCGCGCTCGTGCAGGTGCTTGACCGAGCCATCCGGCAGCACGATGCGGTGCTCCACCGAATAATTCGTTCCCTTGGCCAGGCTTTCCGCCACCGCGCGCTCTACCCGCTCCCGGTCGTCTGGATGGACGAGTCCCAGGAAAATCTCGTAGGAGAGCGCCGCCTGCTGCTTATCCATGCCGAAAATCCGGTAAATTTCGTCCGACCAGATGATTTTATTCGCGGCAATGTCCCATTCCCAGTTGCCCAGGCGACCGATCTGCTGGGCGCGCGACAAACTCGCCTCGCTCAGGCGCAGGGCGCGCTCAACCTCCACTCTTTCGGCCAGTTGCCGGCGCAGGCCGTCGTTGGTCTCGGTCAGTTCCTTCGACATCAGTTCGAGGGAACGCTCGATCATCGCGCGGTCGGCGTCGGCGGCGGCATAGGCTTCGTCCACCGCCGCCGCGAAGGCCGCCACCTCCGGCGGCAGCGCCGCGGGGTCGCCGAAAAAGCGCTTGATCTGGCGTTCCAGCAGTCTGTGCATGGCTCAGCGTTCCGAAAAAGTGGTGATGGTCATGGTCTGATTGTGCAATTCGCAGGTGGTGAGGGCGCCGTGCGGACAGATTTCGCCATAGGAGTAGAACCCCGTCAGCACCGCGTTGCCGCCCAGCACGTCGCGCACGCTTTCCACCTCCTCCTCGATGCGCTGCTTGAGCACCAGCTTGCGCCCGACGCAACTGACCAGCAGCGCCAGTTCGGGTTCGACCGCGCCCAGCGTTTCGTGGCCGGCGCGCGCCGCCCCCGCCGCGCCGTCCACCAGGCGGTCGAAATTGGCCTTCATCAGGCGGGCATAGCTGCCTTCCGGCATGTCGCCGGCGAAGGTCATGCTCTGTTCTTCCTCGCTGACGTTCAACACTGTGCGCACCAGGCTGTCTTCGCTGCCGCCGCTGCGCAGCGCCAGGGGAAACAGCAGGGCGGACGAGGGCAGGCCGGCGGCGTGCTCGCCCAGGTACTGCTTGTAGAGTTCAAGCGCGGAATGGCCGTCCAGTTCGTACAGGACGTTGCCCCGCGAGCGGGTGATGAGCCGTTCCGCGCCGAAGGAATCCCAGCCGCCCAGCGAGCCGTAGCCTACCTTGAGGCGGTCGCCGTAGAAACCCAGCGCCGCGACCATTCCCTCTTCCGGCGCGCCGTCGGCGCACACCAGGGTGTGCTGGAAGCGCGTGCCGTCGCCCGCCAGGCCTCCGGTGACCGTCACTTTGCCCGGCAGGTTGTCGCGCAGGCCGCGCGCCAGCTCGGTGCCGTTGACCTTGAGGCCGTCCGAGAGCACCACCACGTGCACCAGTCCGTCGGCGGGCAAGGCCTGCGCCAGGCTTTTGCCCGCGCCCAGGCTGTCGCCGGCTTCGCCGATGCGGACGCTGGCCAGCTTGATTTCGCCGTGTTCGAGCCGTATCGCCGTGACCGTGAGTGAATCGTCGCGCACGTGGGCGCCGCAGATTTCGCCCGCGGTCGAGCAGCCGACCAGCGGCGCGCCGGGATAGCGCGCCCGCACTTCCATGAGTCTGGCGCCGTCTTGCAGCGCGGCGGTGCCGCCGAACAGCAGGACCGCCGAGGCCGCGCCGTCCAGTGAGGAAGATGTTTCGTTTTTCCAGCCATCGGCCTCGCTCCAGTAGCTTTGTTCGATTTTCATACACCCTCCCTTGTCGAAAGACGATTGCGGGCAGCCCGCATGCCGCGGAGCCGCGCCAATACCCGCTTATCCGGCGGGACGGACGTTGATGGTCAGGACATGGCCGTCCGACCGCTCGAAGTTGCGTATCTGCTCGATCAGCGAATTGTCCAGGACGTAATCGCGCGCCAGCAGCAGCAGGCCGTCGCGCGTCACGATGTCGCGCGTCAGGATCATGCCGGGTTGCAGTTGGGCGCTGGTCACCAGCACTTCCGGGCCGCTGTATTCCACTTCCGGCGCCTTGTTCACCAGGTCGGCGAAGGCGTCCACCACCGCCGGATCGTAACGGCTGCCGCGCCCCTCGACGATCAGAGTGAGGGCGGCGGAGCGCCCCAGTTTCTTGGGCACCAGGCGCCCGGCCTGGAGCGCGTCGAAATCGTTCGCCACCGCCAGGATGCGCGCTCCCAGCGGGATATTCAGGGCGCTCAGGCGGTTCGGGTAGCCTTGCCCGTCGTAGCGTTCGTGGTGGCTGCGCACCAGGGCGGCGGCATTGGCCAACTGGTCGAGCGCCATCAGCGCCGCCGCGCCCTTGGCCGGATGCTTGATGTATTCGGCGCGCTCCTCGCTGGTCAGATTGCTGAACGGTTTTTCCAGCATGTAGTCGGGCAGGCCGATCTTGCCGATGTCGTGCAGCAGCGCGGCGACCACCAGGTCTTGCACTTCCGCCGCCGGCAGCCCCATTTTTTTCGCCATGCCGCGGCACAGTTCGGCGACGCGCCGCGAATGCCCGGCCATCGAGCCTTCGCGCAATTCCATCAGGTTGGCGAAAACCTGGATCGAGGTGAAAAATCCCTTCTTGAGCTTTTCGTGGGCGGTTTCCAGCGAGGCCATGGCCTGGCGCAGCGCCTCGGTGCGCTGCCGGACTTTTTCCTCCAGGCTGGCGTTGAGTTCCTTCAGTTCCTCGTTCTGGCGCAAGGTCAGCGCTTCGAGGCGCTGCTTCTCGGCCTTCAGCAGCTTGCGTTCCAGCGCGTCGCGCACGGTCAGCAGAATCTGGTTGTCGTCCCAGGGCTTGGAAATGTAGCGGTAGATTTCGCCGCGATTGATGGCGGCAATGGTGGAGCTGATGTCGGCATAGCCGGTAAGCAGGATGCGCACCGTCTCCGGCCACTTCAGGCGCACCTGTTCCAGCACCTCGGCGCCGCTCATGCCCGGCATGCGCATGTCCGACACCACGACATCGGCCGTTTCCTGTTCCAGCAACGCCAGCCCCGCCGCCCCGCTTTCCGCCGTCAGGATGCGGTAGCCTTCGGTGCGGAACAGCCGCTTCAGTGACGAAAGAATGTTCGCTTCGTCGTCGATGAACAATACCGTGGATGGCGCGGGCGCTTCTGTTTCACTCATGATGGATGCGTTCCGTATTCATGTCGGCGGGTTGCGGCTTGGCGAGCGTTTCCAGACGCCCCAAGAAGTAACTCGACCGCATGTTTATAAATATTTACGAACCGGCGCGGATAGGTCGTCCGCAGCCCCCCGTGATTATCCGGCAGCCTTCGCTTTGCATTGTAGGCTTTTCCGCGCCAAGGTAAATAACCCCATGAATCAGTATGCCATTATCATTCCGGGCGACCACAAAGAAAGCGAGTAGAATTGGCCTGGAAAAGACGGATTGCCTGACGACTCCTTCGCCCGTCCGGGGAGAAGGAACCAATCGCATGCAAAGCATCGCCTAATGGATTATCTGGGTTCAAACAAGGAAGCGAAGCAATGAGTCTTTCCCTCAACCAGGAACCCTTCGTCGCCAGCGTCTCCCGCCGCATCTGGGAGGCCAAGTACCGCTACCGCGACGAGCGGGGCATCCACGACCATTCCGTCGAGGATACCTGGCGCCGCGTGGCGCGCGCCCTGGCAGAGGCGGAAGGCGAGCGGCGCGGGGTCTGGGAGCAGCATTTCTACGAACTGCTGGCGGATTTCCGCTTCCTGCCCGGCGGGCGCATCCTCGCCGGGGCGGGCACCGCGCATCGGGTGACGCTGTTCAATTGCTTCGTGATGGGCGCCGTCGAGGATTCCCTCGACGGGATTTTCGACGCTCTCAAGGAAGGCGCGCTCACCATGCAGCAGGGCGGCGGGGTGGGCTACGATTTTTCCACCCTGCGCCCCAGCGGCGAACCGGCGCACGGCGTCGGGGTGAACGCTTCCGGCCCGGTGTCATTCATGCGCATCTGGGACGCCATGTGCGCCACCATCCTTTCCACCGGGGCGCGGCGCGGGGCGATGATGGCGACGCTGCGCTGCGACCACCCGGACATCGAGGAATTCATCGCCGCCAAGCGCGCCCCCGGCGCGCTGCGCCATTTCAACCTGTCGGTGCTGGTGAGCGACCCATTCATGGCGGCGGTGCGGGAGGATGCCGAATGGCCGCTGGTGTTCCCGCTCGCCGCCGGCGAAAGCCACGGCGGAGAAACCCTGGCGCGCGCCTGGTCCGGCGGCGCGACGCCGCGCCCCTGCCGGGTGGCGCGGCGGGTGGCGGCGCGCGGACTGTGGGACAAGATCATGCGCGCGACCTACGATTACGCCGAGCCGGGGGTGATCTTCATCGACCGCGTCAACCGCCTCAACAATCTGGGTTATTGCGAATCCATCAGCGCCACCAACCCCTGCGGCGAGATTCCCCTGCCGCCCTACGGCGCCTGCAATCTCGGCTCGCTCAACCTGACCCGCTTCGTCCACGCGCCCTTCACCCCGGAAGCGGCGCTGGACATGGAGGCCATCCGCGCCAGCGCGGCGCTCGCCACCCGCCTGCTCGACAATGTTTACCAGGTTTCGCATTTTCCCCTGCCGCGGCAGGCCGAAACCGCGCACGCCTCGCGCCGCCTCGGGCTGGGCTTGACCGGTCTGGGCGACGCCCTGGCGATGCTCGGCATCGTCTACGGCGGCGCCGAATCCATCGCCCTGGCCGGAAAAATCATGGAAACCGTGTGCCATGCCGCCTACCGCGCCTCGGCCGGACTGGCGCGGGAAAAAGGCGCTTTCCCGGCTTTCCGCGCCGACGCCTATCTGGATGGCGAATTCGTCCGCGCCCTGCCTAGCGACATCCGCGACGCCATCCGCCAGTACGGCATCCGCAACAGCCATCTCACCGCCATCGCCCCCACCGGCACCGTCAGCCTGCTGGCCAACAACGTGTCGAGCGGGCTGGAGCCGATCTACGATTTCGCCTACACCCGCCACATCCGCAAGGCGGACGGCACGGTCAGCGCCGCGCGGGTGGAGGATTACGCCTACCGGCTGTTCCGCCAACTGCGCGGGACGAAGGCCGCCTTGCCGCCGGCGCTGGCGCGCGCCGCCGCCATCCCCCCCGCCGCCCACCTGGCGATGCAGGCGGCGCTGCAAGCCCACGTCGACAATTCGATTTCCAAGACCATCAACGTGCCGCCCGACTACCCCTTCGAGGACTTCCGCTCGCTCTACGAAAGCGCCTACGAGCACGGTCTGAAAGGCTGCACCACCTTCCGCCCCAACCCGGTGACCGGCCAGGTGCTGGAATCCGGCGCGGCGGAGGAAGGCTCGCAATGCTGCACCCTAGAGCGCGAGGCCGACTGACGTGGACGACGAGCGCCTCCTGGAACGGGAAAGGATGATCGGCGACATCCTGCGGGAAACCCGCTACATGCGCGGCGCCATCGCCAAGGAGACGCTCGACGCCAAGGTGCTCGCGGCGATCCGCGCCGTGCCGCGCCATGCCTTCGTCCCCGCCGAACTGGCGGAGCATGCCTACGGCAACCATCCCCTGCCGATCGGCCACGGCCAGACCATCTCCCAACCCTTCATCGTCGCCCTGATGAGCGACCTGCTCGGCCTGCCGGACAACGCCAGCGTGCTCGAAGTGGGCACCGGCTCCGGCTACCAGGGCGCGGTGCTGGCGCACCTGGCGCGGCGGGTGTACAGCGTCGAAATCGTCCCGCACCTGGCGCGCCAGGCGGCGCGGCGTTTCGCCGATCTCGGCCTCGCCAACGTCGAAGTGCGTTGCGGCGACGGCTACCAGGGCTGGCCGGAACACGCTCCCTACGACGGCATCGTCGTCACCGCCGCCGCCCCCCATATTCCCCAACCGCTGCTCGATCAACTCAAGCCCGGCGCGCGGCTGGTGATCCCGGTGGGCTTGCCCTTCATGCCGCAAAGCCTGCTGGTGGCGACCAAGCATGCCGACGGCGGCGCGAGCCTCCATAACGTGCTGGCGGTCGCCTTCGTGCCGCTGACCGGCGAAGCCCGGGACGAATAGAAGTAATGATCGACCGTGAGGCCGCGAGAAAGAAGACCAATCGAGTCTGAAACCTGCGGTCGCCCCCCTATTGGCGACATGCCTCTAAACTATTCTCAGCAAACGTCCACGCTCTCCCTTGCGCGCATAGCGCGCGGGGGAGGGGCGATAGCTGAGAATAGTTTAGAGGCATAATTGGCGATGCAATTCCCGACATGGCCGCCTTGAAAAAATGTCCATTATAGCCACAATGGACACAACGAATCGTAACCTTCAAAGGTATATCCATGAAAGTCATGACAGCGAGGGAAGCCAAAAACCACTTCGGGGAATTCCTCGACGCCGCGCAACGCGAACCGGTGGTCATTACCAAGAACAACCGGCCTGTCGGCATCATGATCTCGATTCAGGATGCCGCCGACACGGTGTTTCCCGAGATGATGCTGGATAATGCGCCTGGATACGACGCCTGGGTGCTCGACAAAGTCACCAGCACCCTACGCCGCGTCGATAGCGGAGAATCCGCCACTATCGAGCACGAGGATGCGATGCGGCAACTCCGCGACCGCCTCAAGGCCAAGCTTCCCAAGGCGGCCGCCTGACCGACGGCATGCGGATCGTCTGGACAACCGAGGCGCTCTCCGACTTTGAAAACATCCTCGCCTATTACCTCCAGAAAGCCGGGACAGCAACCGCGGAAGCCGTCGAGCGCCGCACCGTCTCGCAGATTGAAATGCTCCGGGACTTCCCCGAACGGGTACGGGTACGGGTACGCGCAAGCGACCGCATCCCCGGGACAGGGGAGGCGGTCATGTATCGGCTACCCTACATCGCATTCATTCGGATCGCAGGCGACGCCATCCAGGTGTTGAATATCGCGCATACCGCGCGGAAATTCCCCGAGTAAGGGGTAGTACGCCGATTTAGAGCCTATTTCAGTAGTATCCATGCCCCGCGCCGGAACCATTTGGGGCG